>NZ_ANBB01000038.1 GCF_000341105.1 Nocardiopsis potens DSM 45234 | reverse complement strand
TGGGTGGGGCGCCCTGCGCACCGCGAGAGCACCCCGGTGATTCCCGGGCGCGCATCCCGGGCCGGATCGGGCCTCGAGAGGCTCGAATGGCCCCGGCCGGGCCGGTGTTCGGGGGTTCGAGCGGCCCGGAAGGCCGGGATGAGGGGGCCGGAACCCGGGCAGGGGCGGCGCGGGGGCGGGATGTCGCTTTTGCCCTGCAGAGAGGGCCCGCCTTGGCCACTCTGGGTAATCGAAGAGGGGGTGGTGGGGGCCTCAAGGCTTACTACTCGCTGGTAGATGTAATCGGGGTGCTGCGGAGATGCGCAGGGCGCCCCCGCCCCCGCCTGATCCTCGCCGCAAACCAGGCATACAGGGATAAGGCCACCCTGGTGGGGGCGGGTCGGGCCGGTGAACGCGGCGCCCGGCCCCCTCCCGCCGTCGCCGCCCGCTTGAACCCCGGCCCCGCGAGGCGCCCGACCCCGCCCCCACCGGCGCTGTCGTCGCCCGTCTTGACCTTCGCTCTGCGGGGCGCCGCGCCCGACTGACCGGTCGGCACGCCCTCCCCGCCCTCGCTGCCCGCTTGAACCTTCGCTCCGCGAGGCGCCGCGCCCGGGTGGGGCGCCCCCCGTTCCTACCGCTGCCGTCGCTGCTTGCTCGGACCTTCGCTCCGCGGGGCGCCGCGCTGGACCGACCAGCCGGCACGCCCTCCCCGCCGTCGCCGCCCGCTTGAACCCCGGCTCCGTGGGGCGCCGTGCTCGGCTGGAGTGCCCGGCCCTGCTCCCGGTTCCGCCGTGCCTGCGGTCGGCATGCGGTCCGGGGGCGTAGGAGAATCTGGCACGATGCCGTTCGAGCCGCCCGACCGGGCAACGAGCCACCCGACCGACCACGCAAGAGGCCAGACACCATGCCGCAGCTCCCCGTCATCGCACTGACCGGACACCTGGGCGCCGGAAAGACGACCCTGCTCAACCGGTTGCTGCGCGCCCCAGGGGCGCGGATCGGCGTGGTCGTCAACGACTTCGGCGCCATCAACGTCGACGCCGGCCTGGTGATGGGGCAGGTCGACGACGCCGAGGCGATCAGCGGCGGCTGCGTGTGCTGCCTGCCCGACGCCGGCGGGCTGGACGCCGCGCTGGAGAAGCTCGCCCAGCCGCGGCTGCGCCTGGACGCGGTGATCGTCGAGGCCAGCGGTATCGCCGACCCGCCCGCCCTGGCCCGGCTCATCCGGTTCAGCGAGGTCGGAGGGATCCGCCCCGGCGGCGTCATCGACGTGATCGACGCCTCGGAGCACTTCGAGACCGTCGACACCGGAACCCTCCCGCCGGAGCGGTACGCGGCGGCCACCCTGGTCGTCGTCAACAAGACCGACCGCGTCCCCGCCCCCGAACGGGACGCGGTGCGGGCGCGGATCGTCGACCGGGTGCGGGAGCTCAACCCCCAGGCGCACGTCATCGCCACCGAGCAGGGCCGCATCGACCCCGCCCTGGTGTTCGACGCCGCCGCGGAGCAGGCCGCCCAGCCCGAGCTCCCCTTCGCCGAGCTGGACCGGGACGAGGCGGCGCCGCACGTGCACGCGGACGCGGTGACCGTCGGCGCGGACGGGCCGGTCGACCCCGGCCGGGTCGTCGACCTGATCGAGGACCCGCCGGAGGGCGTGTACCGGCTGAAGGGCGCGGTCGCGGTGGCAACGGGCGGCCGGACCCGCCGCTACGCGGTCAACCTCGTCGGCCGGCAGATCCACGTCGCCCCGCACACCGGGCGCTCCGGCGCGGACGGGCTGGTCGCCATCGGCATGCACCTGGACACGCCCGCCGTGCGGCGCCGGCTGGAGGAGGCGCTCCGCCCCGCCCCGGAAGGCCCCGGCGCCGACGGCCTCCGGCGGCTGGACCGCTACCGCCGGATCAGCGCCTGACCCCCGGTCGCGGCGGCGGGGGAGGGGAGGCGCGGCCACGGCCTCCCCGCCCCGGGCCGGAACCCGGGGGAGAAGCGGGGCCGGCCCCGGACCGCCCCGGAAAGGAAGCGCCCATGGCCACCGGACGGGAGCACAAGGTGCTGACCTGCAAGCCGCGGATGAAGGGCTTCGACTACGAGCAGATCGAGCGCGACCTCAACGAGCTCGACGCCCAGGGGCGGGAGACGGCCGGCGCCGTCGCCCCGAGCCTCGGGGCGGGGCGGGCGATGGAGACCGGCGTCATCGTGAAGCGGCCGCGGACCTGACCCGATCCGCTGGGAAGGGCCGGGCCCGGTATCACCGGCACCGGGCCCGTCCACCGGCCCCCGGCCGGTTCGGAACCGCCGGTCCGCCCGCACCCCTTTCCCGGCGGGGCGCGGACGGGCCACCGGAACCCGGGCGGAGGGGGAGGGGCGGCCCCGGCGGCCCGGCGGTCTGCGGGACCGCCCCCGGCCGCACCGGCCCGCCGGGGCGGGAGGTCAGCCGGCGGGGGCGCCGAACCACTTCGAGAGGTGGGCGTGCAGGTCCTGCTGGTCGTCGCCGACCCAGGCCACGTGGCCGTCCGGCCGCAGCAGCACGGCGGGCGCGTCCAGCTCATCGCTTCCGTCGACGACGTGGTCGACCCGGTCCTCCCAGCCGGCCGCGGAGAGGCCGCCGGTCCGGTCGAGGAGCAGCCCCCGGCCGCGGTGCATCAGCCCGTAGAGGCGGCCCCGCTCCAGGCCGATGTCGCGCATCCGCCTGCCCACCAGCTCGTGGCCCCCGCCCAGGTCGTAGCGGATCCCGATGGCGACGATCTTCTCGGTCAGGCGCCGGTTCACCTCCTCGATGTCCATCAGCTCCGACAGCAGCCGGCGCACCGCCCGCGGGCCCGGCTCGGTGGACATCAGCTCCATCTGGGCGCGGGTGTTGTCCAGCACGTCGGCGGCGACCGGGCGCCGCTCGGCCTCGTAGCCGTCGAGCAGCCCCTCCGGCGCCCACCCGGCGACCTCCGCGGCCAGCCTCCAGCCGAGGTTGAACGCGTCCTGGACGCCGAGGTTGAGCCCCTGGCCGCCGACCGGCGGGTGGACGTGCGCGGCGTCCCCGGCCAGCAGCACCCGGCCGACCCGGTAGCGCTCGGCCAGCCGGGTGCCGTCGCCGAAGCGGGACATCCAGCGCGGCGAGTGCACGCCGAAGTCGGTGCCGGCCACCGCCCGCAGCCGCCGCTTGAACTCGTCCAGGGTCGGCGGGGCCGACCGGTCCGCGGCCACCCCCTCGGCGGGCACGACGATGCGGTGCGTCCCGTCGTCCCCGAAGGGCCCGATGCCGAACCGCAGCTGGGTCTTGCGGATCTCGGCCGTCGCGGCGGCCACCTCCTCCGGCGCCGCGGTCACCTGCATCTCGCCCAGCAGGGTCTCGGTCCTGCTGGGTTCGCCGGGGAAGCCGACGCCGAGCAGTCTGCGCACCGTGCTGCGGCCGCCGTCGCAGCCGACCAGGTAGCGCGAGCGCAACCGGGCGCCGTCGGCCAGCTCGGCGGTCACCCCCTCCTCGTCCTGCTCCAGCCCGACCAGTTCGCGGCCGCGCCGGACCTCGGCGCCGAGCTCGGCGGCGCGCTCGGCCAGCAGGCGGTCGATGACCGGCTGCGGGATGCCGAGGACGTAGGCGTGCGCGCTGTCCAGCCCCTCGGTCGGCGGCTTGGGGATGGCCGCGAAGAAGCCGCCGACCGGGTACTTGCGCCCGTGTGCGAGGAACCGCTCCAGCAGCCCGCGCTGGTCCATCACCTCGATGCTGCGCACGTGCAGGCCGAGCGCGCGGACGTATCCGACCGGCTCGGTCTCCTTCTCCAGCACGAGCACGTCCACCCCGTGCAGCCGCAGCTCGGCGGCGAGCATCATGCCGGTCGGCCCGCCGCCGGCGATGATCACGTCGTACATGGATCCCCCATTCGTCGATGCCGTGTTCGGCCGGCCGGTCCCACCGCCCGCCCGTCGCCCGCCACCGCCCTCAACGGAGGCCCTCCGGGCCGCTTTCCTCTTGCCCGTCGCCCGCCACCGCCCTCAACGGAGGCCCTTCGGGCCGCCCTCCTTCTGCCCGGCGCACCGGTGAAGGCACACGGATTCCAAGGGGGGGTTCGCGCCGGTGGGACCGGCTGCAGGCGATGATTCTCCGGCATGACCGGGGTCTTGCCGCAAGCCCCCGTGTGCGCTATAGATTGAAAGTGGCAAGGAGCGTTCTTCTCCTTGCCTTCGCTGTTTCCGGGGCCCGGAGCGGCCCCGGCGCGGTCCGCCCGCCCGCAGCGCCGCGCACCGGGGAGCCGCGCAGGGAAGCGGCGCCTTCCGCGCCCACCGCCGGGCCGCCGGCCCTGGGCTAGGCCTCTGCGGACCGGAAGGCCGGCGTCCGGTGCTCCGGCGGCAGGGGGTCCCCGGGGAGGGCGTCCAGGAGGGCCCGGGCGGCGGCGCGGGCCTGGAGGGCGGGCTCGGAGCCGCGCTGGACGGCGGCCAGGGAGAGGGTGCCGGCCAGCAGGATGTGCAGCTGCCGGCCGAGGGCCCGGGGGTCGGGCGCGGTGGTGGCGGCGGCCAGGTCGTACAGCTGCTCGCTGACGGCGTCCATGTGGTCGCGCACGGCCCGGTGGACTCCCTCGGCGCCCTCGCCCAGCTCTCCGTAGGCGTTGGCGAACGCGCACCCCCGGAACTCCGGCTGCCCGCACCAGGCGTGCAGCCAGTCGAACACCGCGAGGATGCGCTCCCGGGGGTCGGCGATCCCGTCGGTGTGCTCGCGCAGGGCGGCGCGGGAGTAGGAGTCGCGGTGGCGCAGGTAGGCCTCGACCAGGGCGGCCTTGGAGGGGAAGGCCCGGTAGAGGCGCTTGAGGGGCAGCCGGGCGGCGTCGCGGATGCGGTCCATGCCGACCGCCTGGATGCCGTGGGCGTAGAACAGGGCGTCGGCGGCCTCCAGCACCCGGGCGCGATCGGTCGTGGTGGTGTCCAAATCCGGCCTCGTTTCCGCGTCCCCCTTGAGAACATTCGTTCCTGATCGTACGCTCTCCGCCAGAGAACGGAGGTTCTCTCGTGGGGGCGGCCGCGCGCCGCCGCTGGGGAGGGGCGGGAGCGGGTCCGCGGCGCGGGCCCGCTCCTCCTTTCCCGGGGCGGGCCTGCGCGGCGGTGACCCGCCCGGGCCGTTCGGCGGGGAGCCATGGGGCGGAGGGATCCGGCGCGGGCGGCGGCGGGGGCGCCGCCCGCGGAGCCGGCCGGCGCCCCCGCGGCCGTCCCGGCCGGGGTCAGCGGACGGGGGTGCGCAGGGCGGTGCGGTGCAGCATGTCGAGGACGGCGGCCGTCCCGGCGGAGAGGTCGCACTCCGGTTCCTCCAGGGCGCGCGCCACGACCGCGTCGATCGCGCCGTTGAGGATGACCGCCATGGTCTCGGCGTCCAGGTCCGGCCGGTACTCGCCGGACTCCACCGCCGCTCCGATCAGGCCGGCGAGCGGCCGGCGGCGCGCGGCCGAGCCGGGGCCGTCCTCGATGCCGGTGCGGTTGCCGGGGTCGAGCGCCTCGACGAGCATGCGCACGTGGGCCGGGTTCTCCGCCATGTGGCCGATGACCGACCCGACGTAGGCGTCCACCGCCTCCGCCGGGCCGGCCGCCCGCTCCAGCGCGGCCTCGACCCGCTCGGTGAGGGCGCCGATGACCGACTCGTAGGCGGCGCGGATCACCGCGTCCTTCGACGCGAAGTGGTAGATGACCGCGCCCTTGGTGATGCCGGCGGCGTCGGCGATGCGCTGCAGGGAGCAGCCGGCGTGGCCGCGGGCGGCGACGATGTCGATGGTGGCGGAGATCAGCTGGGCGCGCCGGGCCTGCTCGGTGAGGGTCGGCCGCCGGTTCGGCGCGCCGTCGGCGCTGCGGGGGCTGGTGGGCACTGCTGTTCGACCTTCCTGCGACGGTGCGGCGGCGGCCGCCGCCGCGCCCCATCCTTCCGCATGCCGCGCGGGCGGCGCGGCCCGCCGGGGCCGGGCCGGAGCGCCCGCCCGCCCCTCACTCCGCCCCGGCGAGGAAGTCCGCGACGTCGGCGGCGATCTCCTCCGGGTACTCGCCGTTGATCGCGTGCGAGGCGTCCGGGTAGGTCAGCACGGTGCCCCGGGACAGGGAGGCCTCCGCCCGGCGCACGGCCTCCGCCGGGTCGTGCATGACGGACTCGCCGGCGATGATCGCCAGTACCGGCAGGTCGACCGCGGCGATCCGGTCGGCGGGGAACCGGGTCGGGGCGGGCAGCCGCAGCGCGTAGTTCCGCATGCCCGACTCGATCATGTCCGCCACCGGGACGTCCTCCACCGGTGCGCCGCCGGCGGTCCAGGAGTTGAAGCCGTCCCGCCAGCTCTTGGGGAACCAGGGGACCGAGGCGGGGACGGACCGCAGCACCGTCTCCGCCGGAATGCCGGCGAAGGTCATCGCGGGATCGATCAGGATCACGCCGGCCAGGGCGTCCGGTGTCCTGGTCGCGAGGTTCATCGCGGTCCAGCCGCCGATCGAGACGCCGAGCAGGTGCACCCGGGGCTCGGGCAGCTCGGAGAGCGCCTGGTGCAGCCAGCGGGCCTGGTCCCCGTCGTCGGTGATCGGGCGGGTCTGGACGCTGGCCCCGGGCTCGCCGAGCAGGTCGACCGTGTAGACGGTGCGCACCTTCCGCAGCGGCGCGAGGTTGCCGGCGAACATCGCGGCCCCCGAGGCCCGGCCCGGCAGCAGCACCAGCGGGGCCTTGTCCGGCTCGGCGCCGTCGAACCGGTACATCCGGACCACCCCGTAGTCGGTCCGCACGTCCAGCACCGCGTCGGGCCCGGGGAACTCCTCCATCGCCCGCTCGTAGGCGGCGGCGTAGTCGTCGTGCCCCTCGGCGGAGGTGAAGTGGCCCACCGGCGCGCCGCCGCGGGCGTGCGCCCAGCCGGCGAGCAGGGCGACCGCCAGGCCGGCCGCCGCCCACCGGAGCAGCCGCCGCCGGCGCCTCCTTCCCGCCGGGGGCGCCCCCGGCGGGCCCGCCCGGTCCTTCCCGGTGGCCGCGGTGTCTGTGCCCATGGCGGGATCGCCCCCTTCGCCCACACTTCACTGACCTTTCGGTCAATAGTTTGACCGAAAGGTCAGTGAAGGGCAAGGGGGCCCTTCCCGTGCGCCTCCGGGGCGGCCGGCGAGGCGGCGGTCAGGTCCGCGGTGCGGCGGAGACCGCGATCGCGCCCTGGGCGACGGCGCACAGCGCCTCGGCGCCCGCGGCGTCCTCGGTGGAGATGTCGCAGCGGCACACGACGCGGGTCCGCCCGGCGCGGACGACCCGGGCGCGGGCCCGCAGCAGGACCCCGTCGGCCGGGCGCAGGTAGTCGATGGAGAAGCCGGCCGTGATCAGGTCGGTGCCGGCCGCGGTGCCGGCGGCGAAGGTCAGGGCGTTGTCGGCCAGGTAGCCGAGCACGCCGCCGTGCACGAACCCGTTCTGCTGGCGCAGCTCGTCGCGGATGTCCAGCTCCAGCACGGCCTCGCCGTCGCCGAAGGCGGCCAGCCGGGTGCCGAGGAGCGCACTGAACGGCTGGGCCGCCAGGACCTTGCGGGCCAGGGCCGGATCGGGGGCGTTCATGGTTCGCGGTCACCTCACTTCACTAGTGAAGCGAGAATGGCGGGGCGCCCCCGCATCTGTCAAGATCGGCCCATGCCCGATCCCGACCAGCGCCTGTTCTTCCTGCTGCAGCGGGCCGCCCACCGGCTGCGCACCACCGCGGACCGCCGCTGCCTGGACGCCGCCGGGGTCACCACCGCCCAGCTCGCCGCGCTGTTCGCGATACGCGACGCGTCGGGCCTCACCCAGCGGCGCCTCGCCGCCGCCCTGGACCTGCGCGAGTCCGCGGTCACCGCGCTGGTCCGCCGGCTGGCCGAGGCCGGCCTGATCACCCGGCGGGCCCACCCCGACGAGCACCGCGCCGTCCTCCTGGAGCTGACCGAGGAGGGCGACGCCGCCCTGCGCGCCGCCCGCCCCGCGGTCGACCGGTTCAACGCCGAACTCCGCGCCCTGCTCGGCGACGACGGCTTCGCCCGGACCGCCGCCGCCCTGCACCGGCTCGCCCACTGGGAGCCCTGACCCCCGGCATACAAGGAGAGAACGACACACCCCGCTGCCACAATGAGGCGCATGCCCTCCCCGGAACCCCGCCGGCCCCACCCCGGCGAAGCCGAAGCGCTCCGACGGCTGGACGCCCGCATCGCCAAGGCCAGAGACGCCGACGACCACATCTCGGGCCCGGTCCCCGACCCCGCCGCCACGGCGTTCGCCGACGCCCGCGAGGCACTGGCCTGGTTCGACGCCGAATGCGACGACCTCATCGCCGCCACCGCCGCGTACGGGGACCACCGCCCCGCCGCCATCGACCTCCCCGCCTACCTGGGCGCCTACCTGCGGCGCCGGCGCAGGTGGGAGGAGGGCATCGAGATCCAGACCCGGGCGCGCGACGCGAGCCGGCGGATCGGCGACCGCGACGCCGAGGCCGTGTCCTGGAACAACCTGGGCACCGTACTGCACGAGGCGGGCCGGAACGACGAGGCGATCGAGGCCCTCACCGCCGCCCGCGACCTGCACCGGGAGCTGGGCAACGCCGGAGGGGAGGCGATGGCCTGGAACAACCTCGGCAACGTGCTCCGGGTGGTGCACCGGTTCTTCGACGCGGTCGAGGCCCACACCACCGCCCGCGACATCTACCTGCGCACCGGCGACCGGGCCGGCGCCGCCGGCGCCTGGAACAACCTGGGCAACGCGCTGCGGGAGGTGCGGCTGCTGGAGGACTCCGCGCACGCCCACACCACCGCCCGCGACCTGCACCGGGAGCTGGGCGACGCCGAGGGCGAGGCGATGGCCTGGAACAACCTCGGCAACACGCTGGGCCGCCTGGGCAGGACCGGGGAGGCGATCGACGCCCACACGGCCGCCCGCGACATCCACCTGCGGACCGGGAGCGACGACCTCGCGGCCGGCTCCTGGAACAACCTGGGCAACGCGCTGCACGCGGCGGGCCGCTACGACGAGGCGGTCGAGGCGCTCACCGCCGCCCGCGACCTGAGCCGGACGCTGGGCGACACCGAGGGCGAGGCGATGGCCTGCTACAACCTCGGCAACGCGCTCAGGGAACTGGAGCGGACCAACGACGCGGTCCGGGCCTACCGCGACTCCGCCGACATCTACCGGAGCATCGGCGACCACCACCGCGGGGCCGAGGCGTGGAACAACCTCGGCGTCACCCTGAACCGGGGGAACAGGGGGGACGAGGCGATCCGCGCCTACGAGCAGGCCCGCGACCTCGCCGGACGGGCAGGAGACCCCCGGGGCGAGGCCAAGGCGCGCTACAACCTCGGCAGCACCCTGAAGGAGGCCGGGCGGTACGACGAGGCCGCCCGGGAGCTGGAACAGGCCCGCGACCTCGCCCTGCGCAGCGGGGACCGCGCCGAGGCCGCCAAGGCCTGGAACAACCTCGGCAACCTGCTGGGCGACACCGGGCGCGGCGCCGAGGCCGTGCAGGCGCTCGTCCGCGCCCAGGACCTCTACCGGCACGCGGGCGACCGCGGCGGCGAGGGCATCGCCTCCTTCAACCTCGGCAACACGCTGGACCAGGAGGGGGACGGCGCCGCGGCGGTCCACGCCTACACCCGCTCCTGCGAGCTCTTCCGGGAGGCCGGGGAGCACGGCTACGAGGCGGCGGCCTGGAACAACCTCGGCCTGGTCCTGTGGGAGGAGGACCGGCTCCCCGAGGCCCGGCACGCCCTGGAGCAGGCCGCCCGGGCCTACCGGGAATCCTGGAACCCCGACGGCCTCGCCGCGGTCGAAGCGGACCTGGAGCGGCTGCGGGGACTCCTGTAGCCGCGGCCCCGCACCGGGGACGGGCGCTTCGGAGCGTGTTCCGCGAATCCTCGGCCGGAGGGAGGGGAAAGGCGGAGAATGCCTGATGCGGGCGCGCGAACGGCCCGCCGGTGCCGCTGATCGCCGGAAGCGAGGTGCAGATGGACCCGGACCCCCTTGAGCAGGACCGCCCCGGCGGCGCGGAGGCGGCCGCCGCAGACCCGCGCGACGGCCTGATGCGGCTCCTGGTAGGGCCGTGGCTCTTCGGCGCGGTGGGCGCCGCGGTCCGGCTGGGCGTGCCCGACCTGCTCGCCGGGGGGCCGCGCACCGCCCGGGAGCTGGCCGCGGAGATGCAGGCCGACGCGGACTCGCTCTACCGCCTGCTCCGGGCCCTGGTCGCGGCCGGCGTGCTCGCCGAGGACACCCGCGGCGCTCCGGGCGTCTTCGCCCTGACCGGGCAGGGCGCCCTGCTCCGCCGCGATGCCCCCGGGTCGCTGCGGCCGCTGGCACTGCTCTACTCCGAGCGCTACTTCGCCGACGCCTGGGAGCGGCTGGCCGAGGCGGTGCGCACCGGCGACCAGGCCTTCGAACTGGCCCACGGGACGGGCGTCTTCGACTTCCTGGCCGCCCGTCCGGAGGAGGCGGCCCGCTACACCGAGGGCATCGCGGCGGGCAGCGCCTTCCTGAGCGAGGTCCCCGGCGCCTTCGCCTTCCCGGACAAGGCCCGGGTGGTCGACGTCGGCGGCGGCGACGGCGGCCTGCTGGCCTCGGTGCTGCGCGCCCATCCGGCGGCCACCGGTGTCCTGCTGGAGCTCCCGGCGGCCGTCGCCGAGGCCCGCGAGGCCCTGGCCGGGCCGATCGGCGAGGGGCGCTGTGAGGTGGCGGCCGGCGACTTCACCGAGGCCGTCCCGGAGCGCGGCGACGCCTACCTGCTCTGCCGGGTACTGCACAACTGGGACGACGAGGCGTGCCGGGCGCTGCTGTCCCGGTGCGCGCGGGCGATGGCCGGCGGCGGGGCGGTGCTCATCCTGGAGCGGGTACTGCCCGACCACGGGCACCCGCCGCTGTCGCTCGCCTTCGACCTGCACATGATGGTGATGACCCGGGGGCGGGAGCGCACCCTGGCCGAGTACCGGCGGCTGCTGGCCGCCGCCGGACTGCGCCTGGAAGAGGCGCGCCCCCTGGCCTCCGAGATGTCGCTGCTGGTCGCCCGGTCCGAGTAGTAGGGCGGCCGGGCCCCGCCTGTGGCCTCCGCCCTGCGCTCGAGAAGTGTTCGTGCACCGCCCTCTCCCCCAGGGAGCGGGTTTCAGGGCGGGGCCGTGGAGCGGCCGGAGGAAGAACACGCGGTCCCCGGGCGTCCCGGACCGGTCCACCGCGAGCGGAGCGGGGCTCCGCTCCGGGGCTTCCGCCGTGCGACCGGTGACGCCGCGTCATGGGTCCCCCCCGCAGGAGCGTCACGGCGGGGCGGTGACGCGGCCGCACTGCCGGACGGGCGCGCCGGCGGCTGGAATGGGGGCATGTCCGAGACACCGGCCGCCGACCCGGCGAAGGCAGGGCAAGGCGCGGCACGACGAGGCGAGGAGCCCGCGACCATGTCCACCGCACACCCCGACCGCACGCGGCGGCCGGCCCCCGCCGGCTCGCCCCTGCGCCCCGGCTGGCCCGAGATCGCCGTCGGCCTGCTCGCCCTGGTGGCCGCCACTGCGGTGCTGCTGCTCTTCGGGCCGATGGGGATGGACCTCGACCCGGTGCCGTTCGGGCTGGTCGTGGCGGCCTGGTCCGGCGTGGCCGGCCTGGCCGGCTTCGCCGCGGCCGCGCTGCTGCGCATCCGCTCGCTCGCCGCCTTCAGCGTGCGCCGCACCACCTGGCGCTGGATGCTCCTCGGCGTCCTCGGCGGCGTGGCGGCCCTGGTCCTCAAGGGCCTGATCGTCTCCGGCATCACGGCCCTGACCGGCTTCGACTCCGACCCCCAGGGCATGTACTACGACGCGGCCGGCGGCGGCGTGCTGCCGCTGATCCTGACCATGCTGTTCCTGTCCGTGCTCACCCCCATCGGCGAGGAGTTCCTCTTCCGCGGGGTCGTCGCCAACGCCCTGCTGCGCTACGGGCCGGTCATCGGCGTCGCGTCCAGCTCGGTGGTCTTCGCGCTCTTCCACGGCGTCAACATCATCCTGCCCGCGGCGGTCGTGGTGGGTGCCGTCGCCGCCGAGCTGATGCGCCGCAGCGGGTCGATCTGGCCCGCGGTCGCCGTCCACATGGTCAACAACTCGGCCCTGCCGCTGCTGGTGCTGTTCACCGGCTACGCCGGGCCCGCCTGACCCGCCGGAGCGCACGCCGGAGGCGGCCCCGGGCACCGGCCCGGGGCCGCGGCGCGCCCGCCGGAGCGCCTGCGGCGGCCGCCCGGGCGCGCGGCTCAGGCGCGCGGCGCGACGCGCGCCAGGGAGCCCTCGATGTCGAGGACGCCGCGCGGCCGGTTGTAGGGCAGCTTCGCCAGCGCCATGCCCATCGCGCAGGTGTCGGTGATCGCGGCGAAGGTCAGCCCGGCGCCGATGAACCCGGCGACCCACACCGCGGGCGGCCACCACACCGAGGCCAGCACCGAGGCCAGCACGATGCCCCCGGCGACCAGGCGGACCTGCCGCTCCAGGGCCCAGGTGCGGCGGCCCTCGACCACCGGGCCGCCCGCGGCCCGCCAGGCGTTCATCCCGCCGGTGAGCACGGCGGTGTCCGCCGCGCCCGCCCCGGCCAGCCTCTCCTGGAACCGGAGGGCGCGGGCGCCGGACTGGCAGACGATGACCAGGCGGCCCCCGGTGCGGGAGGCGATGCGCTCCAGGTGCGCGTCGACCGCCTGCAGGGGGAGGTTGACGGCGCCGGGGATGCGCGCGCTCTCGTATTCGGCCGGGGTGCGCACGTCCACCAGCAGGGTGTCGGGGTCGGTCTCGGTCAGGGTGCGCACGGCGTGCACGTCGACGGAGGTGTGGGACACGGTCAGGGCTCCTGTGGAATCGGGTTGCGGGGAGGGATGGATACTGGGGGGAGTACCCGCGGGACGGGGGTCGATCCGTCCCGCGGGCACGGAGGGGGAGGGGTCAGGCGGCGGTCAGCCGGTAGGCGCCGTACCCGCCGACCAGGTCGGACACGTTCTCCCGGCCCAGGGAGCGCAGGTAGCTGGCGGCCACGCTGGACCGGTAGCCGCCGGCGCAGTGCACCACCACGGGGCGGTCGTCGGGGATCTCACCGGCCCGGGAGGGCAGGGCCGCCAGCGGGATGTGCACCGCCCCGGGGACGGTGCCCTCCCGGTCGCGCTCGGCGGCGCCGCGCACGTCCACCACCACCGGCCGCTCCGGGCCGGCCAGCGACGCGCGCAGCTCCTCGGCCCCGACCCTGGGCGCCCGCTCGACCAGGTCGGCCATCCCGGCCAGCGACGCCTCGGGGCGGGCCAGGTGGCCGGCGATGCGGTCCAGTCCCACCCGGGCCAGGCGCATCGCGGTCTCGCGCTCGCTCCCCTCGGCGGCCACGATCAGGATCTCCCGGTCGGGCTCCACCACCATGCCGGAGGTCTCGGCGAACCGGCCCTCGGTGCCGATGTTGACCGAGCCGCGCAGGTGGCCGGCGGAGAAGGCGAGCTGGTCGCGGGAGTCGACCACGACGGCGCCCGCGGCGCGCCGGGCCAGGAACTCCTCCGGCTCCAGCGGGCGGGCCAGCGCATCGATGTCGACGGGCTCGCGGGCCTCACGGTTGCGCCCGGCGTCGTGGACGAAGTAGGCGGGGATGGCCTCCTGGCCCTCGGTGACCAGCTCGGTGAAGGTCTCCACGTCCATCGGCTGCACCGCGTAGTTGCTCAGGCGCTGCTCGCCGATGGTGGACCACTTCTCGGTGGACAGGTTCTTGCCGCAGGCCGATCCGGCGCCGTGGCCGGGGAAGAGCCGGGTGGCGTCGGGCAGGCCCATGAGCCGGTTGTGCACCGAGTCGTAGAGCATGGGGGCGAGCCGCTCGGGGGAGTGGCCGAAGGAGGCGGCCAGGTCGGGCCGGCCCACGTCGCCGATGAACAGCGCGTCGCCGGTGAGCACGCCGTAGGGGGCGGCGTCGCCGGGGCGCTCGTGGACCACGATGCTGATCGACTCGGGGGTGTGCCCCGGGGTGTGCATGACCTCCAGGACCACCTCTCCCAGGGAGATGCGCTCGCCGTCGGCCAACGGGCGGAACGGGAAGCGGGCCTCGGCCCTGTCCCCGTAGCCGATCCAGGCGCCGGTGCGCCGGGCGATCTCGAAGTGGCCGGAGATGAAGTCGGCGTGCAGGTGGGTGTTGATGACGCCCTCGACGGTGAAGCCGCGCCGGGCCGCGTCGTCGAGGTACTCCTGCACGTCGATTCGGGGGTCGACGACCACGGCTCTGCCGGTGGTCTCGTCGGCGATCATGTAGGAGGCCTGGGACAGGCAGTCCAGGTAGTACTGGGCGAGGTACACGTCGTCCGCCTTTCTCGTCGCTGGGCCGGCGGAGGGTCCGCCGGCCCTCCGGATACTCCGGGGAGTATCGACCGAATACAGGGGGGAGTATCCGGAGGATACACCGGGGGGTACCCGGTAGGGAAAAACCTCCCCGCAGCCGCCTGCGGGGGAGGGGGTCAGGCCAGGGCCAGGAAGAGCTTCTCCAGCTCGGCCTCGGTCAGCGGCGGCTCCTCGCCGCGCTCGCGTGCGGAGTTGCAGTGCCGCATCCCACTGGCCACGATCTTGAAGCCGGCCCGGTCCAGCGCCCGGGAGACCGCGGCGAGCTGCTGCAGGACCTGGGCGCAGTCCTCGCCCTCCTCGATCATCGAGATCACTCCGGAGAGCTGTCCCTGCGCCCGCTTCAGCCGGTTGAGGGCGTCCCCGACCAGCTCGGGGGTCATCTGCATGTTCATCACCTCGCTCGGTCCCAACATACCCCCTCCAGTATCCATTCCCGACCAGGTGATGAGAGCCGCCCCACAGAGGGCGGCGCGCCCCTCCCGCCCCTCCCCTCTCCATGTTCCCCGATCCGCCCCGGAGCGAGAGGGGGCAACCCGGGTTGACACTCCGGGCGTGCGCAACCTAGGTTGACACCATGGACGCGGTACAGCTGGCGGCCACCGCCTCGGACACCTCCGCTCCCGTCGAAGGGCTGCGCGCGGTCTCCTCGCTGCGCACGCTGGTCGACACCCTGGAACTGCTCCAGGTCGAACAGGCCCTGCGGGCGGGGGAATCGTGGTCCTCCATCGCCGCCGCGCTGGGAGTGACCCGCCAGGCCGTGCACAAGAAGTACGGGAAACGACTCCGACACATCGGCACGACCGAGAAAGGCCAATGATGCCCGGACCCTCCGCGAAACCCGCCTTCGGCAACGGATTCGACCGCACCCTCATCCAGGGGGCGGCGAGCCGCGAGGCGATGCGCACCGGCCGGACCGAGGTCGGGTTCGAGCACATGCTGCTCGGCGTGCTCATGAACGGCGGCCCGGCGGCGCGCCTGATGATGGACGCCGGGGTGGGGCTGGCCGAGGCGCGCTCGGCGATCGACGCGCTCCTCAAGGAGGACCTCGCCCTGCTGGGGATCGAGGCGCCGCTGCCCGCCCCCTCCGACCCGCCCGGAGGCGAGGGGCCCCAGCTGCTCCCGCTCACCCCGCGCCTGCGCGAACTCGAAGAGGACCGCCCCTCGGCCGGAGGCGACCGCGCCCTGCTCGCCGCGCTGATCGACGACGAGGGCGGCAGGGTGCGGCGGCTGCTGGACCGGGTGGGGGCCGACCCCGACCGGATCCGCGCCGCCCTCGACGCGGCGGTCCCGGCGCCGCCCGGGAAGGAGGGCGGCGCGCCCGGCGGGGAGGCCCGCGGCCCCGAAGGGGGCGAGCGCATCGCCTGCGAACTGGAGGTGCCCGTGCCCGCCGAGCACCTGTGGGCCCTGGTCGCCGACCCGGACCGGCGCGGCGAGTGGGAGCTGCCGGCGGCCGCGTCGTCGCGCCGGCTCGACGGCGGCGCCGTGGAGCTGACCGACGACGAAGGGGCGACGGTCCGGGAGCGGATCGTGCACAGCGTCCCCGGCCGCGAGGTCACCTGGGCCCGGGAGGACGAGGGCGTCCCCACCCCCCGCACGCTCCGCGTCACCGTCGAGCCCCTCGGCGGCCGCGCCCGGCTGCGGCTGGAGATGCGCTGGGAGACCGCCGTGCGCAACCGGCTCGCCAACCGCTTCGTGCGCTGGATCAACCGGAAGGGCCTGCACGTCCGCGCCCAGGCCATCGCCCAGGCCGCCGCCGCATAGCGCACCGCCCCGGCGCGCACCGGCGGCGCGGCGCAGCGGCCGCCCCAGGCCGTTTCCACCGGCGGGCGGCAGGCCCCGGCCTCCGACCGGGCGGCCTACCGCACCCGCGGTGCCGCGGAGCACTCCAGCGACCTGCTCGGGAACGACCGTGCGGCCGCGGCCCGCTGCGATGGCGGGCGGGCCGCGATCTCCGGCGGGACCGCGCAGGCGGCCCCGATCCGCATCCGGCTCCGCGGGTTCACCCGCTCAAAGAACCGTGCCGGACGCCGCCGTCGAGGAGCATGTCGACCAGGTTCCGGGCGGCGTCGGGCCGGCCGTGCTCGCGGGCCCGGGCGGCCATGCCCTCCCGGTGGCGGGGGTCCTCCAGCAGCGGGCCCAGCGCCTCCTGCAGGCGCTGGGCGGTGACCTCGCCCTCCAGCGCCACCGCCGCGCCGGCCTGCTGCAGGTGGCGGGCGTTGTGCGCCTGCTCGTCGCCGGCCGAGGAGGCCAGCGGGATCAGCACGGCGGCCTTGCCCAGCGCCGTCAGCTCCGCGATCGTGCCCGCCCCGCTGCGCGAGACCACCGCGTCGGCCAGCGCCAGCACGTCGGCCAGCTCCTCGCGGACGAAGCCGGTCAGGTGGTAGCGGCGGGCCAGTTCCCCGGGCAGGTTCCCGGCGGCCGACCTCAACGCCTCCAGGTTGGCCGGTCCGCACTGGTGGACGACGTTGGCCCGCTCCAGCAGCCACGGCAGCGCGGCGGCCACCACCGTGTTGATCTGCACCGACCCCTGGGCGCCCCCGGTGACATAGACCGTGGGCAGGGCGGGGTCGTGGCCTTCGAAGCCCAGCGCCCCGGCGGCCCGGTCGGCCCGGCCGGCCAGCACCTGCGGGCGCACCGGGTTGCCGGTCACCACCGCCGTGCCGCGCGCCTGGGCCGGAAGCAGGTCCAGGGTGGAGGCCGAGGAGAGCGCCATCTGCGCGCCCGCCCGCGCCAGCAGGCGGTTGGCCAGCCCCAGGCGCACCGTCTGCTCGTGCACCACCAGCCGGCGGCGGCACATCTTGGCGGCCAGGCCGACCGGGACCGCCACATAGCCGCCGGTGGCCAGCACCACGTGCGGGCTGAACGCCGAGACGAGGCGATGGGCCTGGGCCACCCCGCGGGGGACGTTGCCCATGTCGCGCACGTTGGCCGGGGAGACGAGCTTGACCGGGTTGGCCGAGCGGCGGATCTTGCCGGTGGCCACCGCCTCGAAGGCGATCCCGTTGTCCCGGGCGACGCGGGACTCGAGGCTGTCGGCGGAGCCGATCCACAGGACCTCCAGCCCCCAGCCGTCCTCCTGCAGCCGGGAGCGCAGCGCGTCGACGGCGGTGAGCGCCGGGTAGGTGTGGCCTCCGGTGCCGCCGCCGGTGACGATCAGGCGCATCGGAGGAGTGGGGGCGTTGCCGTTCACAGGTGTCCTTTCACATCGCCCGCGTGAACGCGGCGCGTGTCGCCGGGCGGGCCTTGCCGGTCTCCGATCCTCCCAGCGGCACCGGATCACTTCGACCGCGCGGGGCCGCACCGGAGGCGGGGCCGGTCCGGTGCTCGCCGCGGCGCGGACGAAGGAGGCACGGGGGCGGCCCGGCTCCGCCTGAGCGGACCGCGCCGCCCCCGCGGTCCGGCTCTCGTCGAGTCCGGACCGCGCCCACGTCAGGCCGCTTCGGAAACCCGCTGGTCGCCGCGGTCGCGAAGGACCGCCTTGGCGAGCGCCGTCGAGGCGGGCCAGGCGCCCATGGTCAGGACGAACGCGATCGGCCACGCGATGACGAACTGCTCGGGCCACCCGGTCAACCACTCCATGCTCGGCCCGGTGAAGAGGAGACCCATGACGCCCGACATCGTCGCGGCCATGATGAAGGTCAGGAAGACCTGAGAGAGAAGAGCGCTCTTCTTGTTCATCGTCGATTCCTTGTCCGGGACGATGACGCCTCGATGCCCGCACCGCAGCGCCGCCGTCCGCTCCGTAGAAGGATGGGGCGCCTCGGGATCGCGCCGACGGGCGCGACTGCATCTCAGGAAGACCGAGGGCTGGAATAACCACACCAGCCTGAATCTTTTAGGCCCGGGGACTCCACCTCACCCGGAACCCGCATCTCAAAGCGGTGGACCAGGGGCCTGGCCTCTGCCCTCGGCCAGGAGCACGACCCGCCCCGAGCCTGCGCACCGCGGCCGGTCGGCGCGGAGCACGGATCACCGGCCCGCTGGACGAACCCGAGGCCGCGTTGGGTTTCCTGTCGTGCCTGCGGCTGGTCGGCCTCGTGCACGACCTGGCCGAGTCCGGCCCCCAAGATCATCTGCGCCACCCGCAGCCCGGTCCTGTCCGCACTGCCCGGCCGCCCACAGCCCGGTCCGACTCACCCGTTCCGCCTCCTCGTTCGGGGCCGCCCCTGCATCGACGTCGCCTTCCCCTGCGACGTCGACAGAAGCAGAGCATGTTCGACGCCTATGCCGTGAATTTCGAGGCCCTATGCTCCGCCACCGAAATGCTCCGCCCCCGAACCGCGCGGAAAGTGAGCCCATGGCCCATACCGAGTACCGCCACGACCCTCATTCCCCGGCTCCCAACAGCGTGGTCGTCGCCACGAGTGGCGGAAGGCCGGCGCCGAGGCCGTGAACGGGCCGGAGCCGGGCCCGGAATGAAAACAGGGCGCCCTCGATTGGAAGAACCATGACTTCCACACAGGGCCCGGACCGCCTCCCCACGGACACCGCGATGGGCGGTGTGACGCTGCTCGTCGCCGACCTGGACGCGATGACCGCCTACTACCGCGACGCCGTCACCCTTCAGGTCCTCTCCGCGGACGGCGGGCGGGTCGTGCTGGGGCGCGGCGCGACCCCGATCGTCACCCTGCAGCACGACCCCGGGCTCAAGCACGCCTCCCCCAGCGCGGCGGGGCTGTTCCACACCGCGGTCCTGTACGACTCGCGCGAGGCCCTCGCGGCCGCGGTGTACCAGGTCGCGCAGCGCCATCCCGGTACGTTCACCGGCAGCTCGGACCATCTGGTGAGCCAGGCGTTCTACTTCGACGACCCCGAGGGCAACGGGGTGGAGCTGTACTGGGACCGCGACCGCACCGAGTGGAGCTGGGTGCACGGCCGGGTCGAGGTGGACACGCTCTTCCTCGACCCCAACCGGTTCCTGCGCGAGCACCTCACCGAGGCCGCCGCGGAGCGGCCGGTGAGGGGGGAGGCGGTCCTGGGCCATGTGCACCTCTGCGTCGGAGACGTCGCCTCGGCCCGCGAGTTCTACGTCGACCGGCTGGGCTTCGACACGACCGCGGAGCTCGGCGAGCGGGCCCTGTTCGTCAGCGCCGGCGGATACCACCACCACATCGCCGTGAACACCTGGCGCAGCGCGGGGGCCGGCCCCCGCACGCCCGCGCTCGGGCTCGGCCGCATCGACATCGTGGTCCCCACCGGCGACGACCTGGGAGAGGTCGCCGAGCGGATGAGGCACTACGAGGTGCCCACGCGCGATGACGGGCGGACCCTGGCGTTCGAAGACCCGTGGGCGAACGCGATCCGCCTCACCGCGGCCGCCTGAGCACAAGGGGACGCGGCAGGCCCCGGGGGCGCCGGCCCGGTGCCCCCGGCGGGCAGGACCAGGGGGAACACGCGCGAGGCGTCCCGCGGTGCCGCGTGGGAGGTCCTCGAGCGAGAGCGGGAATGCGAAAGGCCGACGAAGGGGCCTCGCCGGGCGCGGGAAACGGGAAAGGGGACCCGGATGATCCGGATCCCCTTTCCGAGCCGCGTCGGGACGGCGGGATTTGAACCCACGACCCCTTGACCCCCAGTCAAGTGCGCTGCCAAACTGCGCTACGTCCCGTGCGTCCGCCGCGGCGCCGTGCGCCGCCTGCCGACGGAGAGAGACTCTACCGCATTTCACCGGGGAACCGCGCATCGTGCGGGGACGGTCAGGGGACGGCCCGGGGGCGGAGGGTGTGCTGGTGGCCGGTGGCGGCCAGGTGGAGGGCGAACTCGTCGGGGGTGAGGGCGTCCCGGCCGAGGGCGTCGGCCAGGGCGCGGACCAGGCCGCCGGCTCCGGCCAGGCGCAGGACTCGGCGCTCGGGGGAGTCCTCGCGCATGAAGCGGGTCAGCACCGTGCCCGCGGCGGGGTCCTCGCGGTCGGGGAAGGCGGCCCCGTCCGGGCGGGGGCGGCCGAAGCGGGGGCCGGGGGCCAGGACGCGCAGCGAGAACGCGTCGCCGCGGCCCAGTCCGAACCAGGAGCCGCGGCCGGAGCCGCCGACCTCGACCACCTCGGGCAGCGCGTCGAAGAGGACCAGCAGCACGTCCGGGGCGAGGCGGGCGCGGCGCAGCTCCCGCACGGGGCCGCGGCCTTCGCCGGCGGTGGCGGTGACGGGGAGCTCCGGGCCGCCTTCCACCAGGGAGGAGCGGACGAGCAGGCCCGCCTCGGGGCGGTGGGCCCGCCCGGCCCGGACCGCGGCGGTGCGCAGGGCCGCGTCGATCCGGTCCTCCGGGGCGCCGGGGCCGCCGGGGATGTCGGGGCAGGCGGCGCCGGCCAGCAGCGCGTCGATCCAGGCGGGGTCGGTGCGGAACGGGCACAGGCTCTCCGGGGGGAGCATGTCCGGGTGCGGCGCCAGGTAGCGCAGCGGGACGCCGTGCAGCAGGGCGATCGGCTCCAGGTGCGGGGCGAGCGCCGCGGCGGCGTGCTCGGCGGCGCCGGCCAGGGCGGCCCCGTTCTCCGGGCCGTTCAGGGCCGCGGCGGCCTCGGCCCGGGCCAGCAGCCGGTCGAAGGGCTCGGCGGGCGGCGCCCCCTCGGCCAGGATGCGGCCGAACTCCTCGGCGGCGAGGCCGGCCGGGAGCCGGGCGCCGGGGCGGGGTCCCCGCTCGGTGATGCCGGCGGCCCGGGCGGCCAGTCTCCGGCGTGCGCGGGCGAGGGCCCGGGTGTGCTCGGGGCGGGACCGGGCGGTCTCCCGCCCCAGCCGCCAGGCGGCGGCCAGGGAGACGTCGAACGCGCCGTCCCCGCCGCGGAGCAGCGCCTCCTCGGCGGTGTGCGGGACGGCGGCCTCCCCCGGTGCGGGGAGCGGGGCCTCGGCGGGGACGGCGGGGCCCCGGTACCAGGCGTGGGTCCGCTCCCCGGAGGGCAGGCGGTGCGGCACCGGCACGTAGCCCCGGCGGAGCCGGTCGGCGGTGCCGGCCGGGGCCTCCTCGGGCGGTGGGAGCCGCAGCGAGGCGCCCCGCAGGGCGGGCCCGCCCCGGCGGGCCGGCTCCGGGCCGGTGGCGCGGCCGGGCCCGCCGTGCCGGAAGGACCACGACACCAGGCTGTGCAGCCGGACGGCCCGCACGGCGCCCGGCCCCTCCGGGGGCAGCGGGTGGCCGTCGAGGGAGACCAGGTGGGCGGTGTAGCGGCCGGGCCCGGAGGGGAAGCGGTTGGCGGTGACCACGGTCTGCCCTTCCCCGGCCGGGCCTCCGGGCGGCCCCGGTGCGGGCCGGGTGTGCGTGAGGTAGGGCGCCTCGCCGCTCTTCGGGGCGACCGCGGCGAACAGCGCGGCCGGCACGTCCACGGTCCGGCAGGGGGAGTCCGGGGCGCCGGGGGCCTCCGGGGCGGGGCCGGCCACCCCCTCCTCGGCCGGGTGGAGCAGGTCGTGCACGGTGCGTTCGGCGGTCAGCCCGGTCGCGCCGGGGTCCTCGGGGAGCTCGCCTTCGGCGAAGACCAGCAGCGCGAGGCGCGAGGCGCGGGGCGCGCCCCGCGCCGCCGTCCGGGGCGTCCGGGGGGAGCGCGACGTGGGCGAGCGTGCGGTGGAAGTCGCCCTCGGCGCCGTCCTGCGGGTGGCAGGCGGGCGGCGCGCCGGGGGAGGGCGGGCGCAGGGCGGCCTCCCGTCCCGGGGAGGTCCGGCCGGCGGTGCCGGAGAGGGGGAGCTCCGCGGCGCGGGCACGGCGGCGGGAGGCGTCCGGTTCTCTTCGGATGGAGGGGCGTACGGGCACGGGAGGGGTCCCAATCTCGGAGCGATGGCGGTGACCGGACCGGGGAGGGCCGAACGGAGCGGGATCCGGCCGCGGGTTTTCCGCTTTTCCGGTCGCGAAAAGGGATACCACGTGCTTAACCGTACTGCGACCGGTTCGAAACCCTGTGTGGCGGTTGCGGGCGTCAGTTCCGTGTTCCGGAATATATTTGCGGTAAATGTCGGTATTGGGGGACGTGGAGGGGTGAGAATCCGTTGAAGCGGTGAGCAGGAAAACCGCTTTTCGGTGATCCGCTATGAGGTTCGGGGCTCCGTCTGCGTGCGACGGCGGGGTTCGGACCGGTTTTCCGGGAAATGGTGTAGTTTGCCGTGGCATGGCTGACAGCGTTGTGCGTTCCCTGCTCATCAGGGCGAGCCGCTCGCTCTGCGACTGCGAGTTCTGGGTGCGGCATCTCGGCTGGGAGGACGGCGCCCTCGCCCCGCTGGCGGAGACGCGGCGCCTCTGCGACGAGGCCGAGCAGAAGAGCGCCCCCGGCGACGCGGAGACCGCCGCGACCCTCGCCGTCCTCCGCTCCACGGCGGCCGGATTCGCCCTGCGGCACTCGGTGATCTCCAGGGTGGACGCCGATTTCGACGACGAGGACGGCCCGGACCTCGGCGGAATGGGCGAATACGACCCGGAGGGCCTCACCCGGCCGCTCGCCGAGCAGGCCGTCCGGGCGGCGAGGGCGGCCCTGGACGCCGACCCCGAGGACGCCCTGGTGCCGCTGCAGCTGGGACACGCGCTCACCTGGTCCGGCGACCGGGACGGCGCCGTCGAGGCCTATCGGGAGGCGCTCCTCCGCGACCCGGGGGAGGTCTGCGCCGACGCCTGCCTGAGGCACCTCGGCGCGCTCCCCGCCGGCCGGGCGGCCCCCGGGCGGCGGTCGTGGGACGGGGCGGTGATGTGGGGCGAACGGCCTCACGTCTCCCCGACCGGCCACGGGAGCCACGCGTTCGCCCTGCTCCGGGTCCTCTTCCCGATCGACAACAACAACGAGGACCACCGGTTCCTGCTGTTCGCCTCCGCCGCCGAGGCGTGCGACCACGCCGACGCGCTGCTGGGCTCCGACGGAACCGATCCGGCCGAAGACCTCGCGGACGAGGACGGCGCGATCGTCCTGCACCTCCACCGGCCCGGCCGCCCGATCGTCGAGTACGACCTGACGGGCCGGGTGAGACCCGCCCCGGACGGCGGCCCGCCCCGCGTCGACCGGTCGGACGTCCCGCTGGAGGCCCCGGCCGGGCCGCCGCTCCCGGCCGGGCGCCCGTTGCGCATCGACACCAGAACCTGCTTCTGAGCGCGGCCGGTTCAGCCCCTGTGCTGCGCCGCGGCCTCCAGGCCGCCGGGAGCCCCGCCCTCCGGGGAACCCCCGGAGCCGCGCAGCGCCACCGCCGCCGCACCGGCCAGCACCAGGGCGGCCGCCGCCCCGACCCAGCCGGCGGTGTTCAGCCCCGCCATGAACGCCTCCTCGGCCCGCGCCGACACCCCCTCGGGGACCCGGTCGGCCACGGAGGCGGCCCCGGCCAGGCCGCTCTCCACCGCGCGGGCGGTGCCGGCGGGCAGGCCGGCCAGGACCTCCGGCCCCATCCGGGCGGAGTAGACGGCCGCGGCCAGGCTGCCCACCAGGGCGACGCCCGCGGCCAGGCCGAGCTCCTGCACCATCTCCGAGACGGCCGAGGCCGACCCGGCCTTCTCCGGCGGCGCGGCGCCGACCACCAGGTCGGTGCCGAGCGCCGCGATCGCCCCCAGACCCAGGTAGACCAGGGAGAACGCGGCCACCACCGGGACCGGTCCGGCGCCGGGCCCGACCGCCCCCAGCAGGGCGTAGCCCACCGCGGAGAGCACCAGCACCCCCGCCAGCACCGACCCCGGCCGGACCCACCGGGTCAGCACCGGCGCCGCGATCGCCGAGACCATCATCATCAGCGCGGGCGGCCCGAACCAGAGGCCGGCCGCCATCGGGGACAGCCCCTCCACCAGCTGCAGGTACTGCGTGGTGAGCAGCATGGTCCCGCCCACGCCCACCAGTCCGACCAGCATCACGGCCAGGGCGGTGGTGAAGGCGCGGCCGCCGAAGAGGGAGACGTCCAGCAGCGGGTCGTCCAGGGACCGCTGCCGGCGCACGAACAGCACGGCGAAGACCGCGCCGGCCGCCGCCGCGGCGAGCACCGCCGGGGACGGCCCCTCCTCGGCGAACCCCTTGACCGCATAGACCACCGGCAGGACCGCGGCCAGGGACAGGGCGACGCCGGGAAGGTCGAGCCGGCCGCGCCGGACGGCGCGGTGCTCCGGCAGCAGGAACGGGGCCAGGGCCAGCATCGCCCCGATCACCGGGACCGCGATCAGGAAGGCCGACCCCCACCAGAAGCGCTCCAGCAGCGCGCCGCCGACCAGCGGCCCGGCGGCCATCCCGCCGGCGAAGAACGTGGTCCACAGCCCGATGGCCAGCGCCCGCTGCCGCGGGTCGCGGAACATGTCGCCGATCAGCGCCAGGGTGGACGGCATCAGGGTGGCGCCGGCCGCGCCCAGCACGGCGCGGGCGGCGATGAGCAGCTCCGGGGTGGGCGCGTAGGCGGCCGCCACCGAGGCCGCCGTGAAGCCGGCGCCGCCGATCATCAGCAGGCGCCGCCGCCCGATCCGGTCGCCCAGCGTCCCCATGGTGATGAGCAGGCCCGCGATCAGGAACCCGTAGGCGTCCACGATCCACAGCTGCTGGGCGGCGCTGGGGCGCAGGTCCGCCGCGAGCGAGGGCAGCGCCAGGTGCAGCACGGTGAGGTCCAGGCCCAGCAGCACGGTCGGCAGGGCGAGGACGGCCAGTCCCGCCCACTCCGCGGGCCCGGCCCGGTGCCGGTTCCGGTCGGTCATCGAAGGTCCCTTCGTCGTCGAGAGGTGCCTTCACCCTGGAAGGGACCGCGCACGGGCCGCGCACGAAAGCCTGGGGACGGCGGACCGGCGGCGCGGAGAACCGGGCCCATTCGCCCCTCGGACCCGCGATCACCCGTCCCCGTGCACGCCGACGCCCCGGCCCTCCGCCGCGGCGCTTCCGCGGGCCCGCCGGGCGCACACCGGAGAGGAGGTCCGGGCCTGCATCCGGGAGGCCGCGCCGCCCGCTCTGTGAAGGCCCTCTCTCCGCGGGCCGGACGGGCCGGGAAGAGCCGCCCCCGCGGCCGGGACGTCTAGGCTGGGCGCATGCGTTACGGGGTGCTCGGTCCGCTGGAGGCGCGGGGTTCCGGCGGGGAGCGGGTGGCGGTCCCCGAGGCGAAGGTCCGGGCCGTCCTGGCCGCCCTGCTGGTGCACGGGGGCGCCCCGGTCTCCGCCGACCGGCTGATCGAGGACCTGTGGGAGGGTCGCCCGCCCGGGAACCCGCTCAACACCCTGCAGACCAAGATCTCCCAGCTGCGTCGGGCCCTCGGTGCCGACCAGGTGGTGCGCACCCCGGCCGGCTACCGGATCCGCCTGGAGGAGGGCGGGCTCGACGCGGAGCGGTTCCGCGGCGCCGCCGAGGAGGCGCACCGCGCCGACCCGAGCGAGCGGGTCCGGCTGCTCACCGGGGCGCTCGGGCTGTGGCGGGGCCCGGCCTACGCCGACCTCGCCGACGCGGCGTTCACCCGGGCCGAGGCCGCCCGCCTGGAGGAGCTGCGCCTGGACGCGGCCGAATGCCTGGCCGAGGCGCGCATCGAACTCGGCGACGCCGACGGCGCCCTCCCCGACCTGCGGGAGCTGGTCGGCGAGCACCCGCTGCGGGAGCGCCTGCAGGCCCTGCACATGCGGGCCCTGCACGCCGCCGGCCGCCGCCGGGAGGCCCTGGACGCCTTCCACCGGCTGCGGACCCGGCTCCGCGACGAGCTCGGCGTCGACCCCGGCCCGCAGGTCCGCGAGGCGCACACCGCGGTCCTGCGCGGCGAGGGCGCGCGGCCGGCCCCGCCGCCCCGCCCGGAGGAGCGCCCGCGCACCAACCTGCCCGCACCGGCCACCCCGCTGATCGGCCGGGAGGAGGAGACCGGGCGCCTGCGCCGGACGCTCCGCGCCGCCGACGGCGCCCGCCTGCTGACCGTGACCGGGCCCGGCGGCGTCGGCAAGACCCGGCTGGCGCTGGCCGCGGTGCGCTCGCTGCGCCCGGACTTCCCCGGCGGCGCGTGGCTGGTCGAACTCGCCGGACTGCACCGCCGCTGCACGCCCGACGACGTCGCCGAGCGGATCGTCACCGCGCTGGGGCTGTGCGAGGGCGCGGCCGGCGCGGAACCGGCCGGCCTGGTGGAGTGGCTCTGCGGCGCGCTCGCCGGACAGCGGCTCGTCCTGCTGCTGGACAATTGCGAGCACGTGGTGGCCCAGGTCGCCGAGGTGGCCGGCGCGCTGCAGGCCGCCGCCCCCGAGGTGCGCACCCTGGTGACCTCCCAGGAGGCGCTGGACGTCCCCGGCGAGACGGTGCTCCCGCTGCCGCCGCTGACCCTGCCCGAGGCCGCCCCCGGCGGGGGCGCGGAGCGGATCGCCGCCGCCGGCGCGGTGCGGCTCTTCACCGAGCGGGCCCGGGCCGCTTCCCCGGGGTTC
Source organism: Nocardiopsis potens DSM 45234 (assembly GCF_000341105.1). Lineage (GTDB taxonomy): Bacteria > Actinomycetota > Actinomycetes > Streptosporangiales > Streptosporangiaceae > Nocardiopsis_A > Nocardiopsis_A potens. The sequence goes on along the minus strand of NZ_ANBB01000038.1, from coordinate 79,885 downwards.
GAACTGACCGAGGAGAACGCCCCCGCCGTCGCCGCGATCTGCCGCCGGCTGGACGGCATCCCGCTCGCCATCGAGCTGGTGGCGGCCCGCATCCGGGCGCTGGCCCCCGAGCGGATCGCCGCCGGGCTGGACGACCGCTTCGCCCTGCCCACCGGCCCGGGCCGCGGCCGCCCCACCCGGCAGCAGACGCTGCGCGCGATGATCGACTGGAGCTGGGGGCTGCTGGCCGACGGCGAGCGCACGGTCCTGCGCCGCCTCGCGGTGAGCCCGGACGGCGCCACCCCGGAGGCCGCCCGGGCCCTGTGCGCCGAAGGGACGCCGGGCGGCGCCGGCGTGCTCGACGCGCTCTCCCGCCTGGTCGACCGGTCGCTGGTGGTCCGCGACGGCGACCGGTTCCGGCTGCTGGAGTCGGTGGCCGCCTACAGCGCCGAAAGGCTGGCGGAGGCGGGGGAGGCCGAGGAGGTGCGCCGCCGGTTCACCGACTTCCACACCGAGCGGGCGGAGTCGGCGGACGAGCGGCTGCGCGGCGCGGGGCAGCGCCGCGCCCTGGCGGAGCTGGACGCCGAGACGGTCAACCTGCGCCGCGCCCTGGAGCTGGCTCTGCGCCGGGACGGTGCCGGGCCGGCGCTGCGCCTGGTCAACGCGCTGGCCTGGTACTGGTCACTGCGCAGCCGGCGGAGCGAGGCGCGGCGCTCGCTGGCCGCCGCGCTCGCCCTGCCGGGCGGCCCGCCGGCCGCGCGCGCCGTCGCCGAGGCCTGGCTGGCCTCCTTCGAGGGCCGCCCGGGCCGGGCCGACGCGGCCGGGCCGGCGCTGCGCGCCCGGCTGCTCTGCGCGGTGGGCACCTCCCTCTACCGGGAGGGCGACCGCGCCGCGGCGCGCCGCCTCGTCGAGGAGGCGCTGGCCGCCGCCCGCGCGGCCGGCGACCGGTGGGGCGAGGCCGCCGCGCTGGCGGAGCGCGCCGACCACCGCGCCGACGCGGGCGAGGCGGCCGCCGCCCGGGCGGACGCCCGGCGCAGCGCCGAGCTCTTCGGCGCGGCGGGGGACCGCTGGGGGCGGCTGCGCGCGGGCGGCGCCCTGGCCCGAGCGGCCGGGGCCGACCGGGACCGCGCCGACGCCGCGGCCCTGCTCGAAGAGGGCCTGCGCGGCGCCGAGGAGCTGGGCCTGTGGGGCGAGGCGGTCGAGGTGCTGCTCTGCCTGGGGCACGCGGCGGCGGACCGGGGCGAGGACGAGGGGGCGCGGCGCCTCTACGGGCGGGCGCTCCGCCTCGCCGCGGAGCGCTCCTATGAGCGGGGCGCGGCGGAGGCCGCCGCCCGCCTGGCGGCCACGGCCGGCCCCCGCCCGGCGGCGGCCGCGCCCGCGGCCCCGGGCTGACCCGGCCGCCCGCGCCCCGGGCGGAGGCCGCCGGGCACCGTCCGCACCCGGGCTCGCGTCCCGACCGGGTCGAGACGGCACAGCGGCCGCATGCACGACGGAGAGCCTCACTTCGCCGGGACCGCCCGGTCCGCGGAACCGACGGCCTGGATCGAATGCGCCTGGATCGCCGACACCGTACTCGGCCCGCCCGATGAGTCCTGAGCTCGCCCGGGGCCGCCGCCGCGTGCTCCCGGACCCCGGGAGGCCGCCCGCGTCACCGGGAAACGGCCGGGTGGGGAGGCCGGGAGCACACCGGCCGTTCAGCCGTCGGAATCATTCGATGTACTTCCACTTCTCCAGGCACGTGATGTAGGAGCCGTGGTTCCGGCAGGGCCTGATCCGGTCGATGTACTTTCCGGACGGGGCGGTGTATTTCCCGCACCCCGATTTAGATCCGTTCCCGTCCTTCACGATCCCCGAGACGCCGTCCGAGCGCACGTATTTGGTCCACAGGCCGACCCCGTCGGCATAGGTGTCGCAGGCGTAAACCGTTTTGTGGGTCTTGCTGACGCTGGAGTAGCCGCACTGCGACATTCCGATGGGGCCGCACCCGGGGTCCCAAGAGTACCGGACGTAGTGGGCGTGGGCCGCAGGAGCGCTGATCAGCAGGGTCGCTGCGGCGATGGTCAGTACGGCGATGATCTTCTTGTACACGACCCGTCCTATCGAAAAAGGGGTGCATTCATTCAAGAGTGTCATCTTGGGGGTGGCAGGGCCAACCTTCCGAAGGAACTGACCGGAAAAGGACAGAGGAGGTTTCTCGTTTCGTGTGCTCCTCCGTTGAAGGTTTTCCCGAGTGCGGGGCGGGCGTCCAGCGGGGTTCGGGGCGGAATGTGTCGGGAGTGCCGCGTGGGGCCGGAATCCTTCGGTTCCGGTCCCCGCTTTTCCGGGCCGCTCAGCCCGGCAGTGCGCCGCGCAGGGCGAGCAGGTCGGCCTCGGCCGCCGGAGGCGGTGAAGACGATATTGCCGGGGCGGCACCGATGAGGTCGGCGACCTGTTCCCGGGCCCCGCAGGCGTCGCCGCCGGAGAGGCGCCGGGCAGGCCGGTCAGGTGCGGCGGCGCCGCCCCGGTGAGCGGGGGCGTCCGGGGCGGCGGGTCACGACGGCTCCCCGGAGTGCACCGGCATGTCGGCCAGGCGCCACTCCAGCATCCCGTCGTGCAGGCGGACGGCCCTGCGCCCGCGCTCGGCCAGCATCCGCACCGCCTCATAGGCCAGTACGCAGTACTCGCCGCGGCAGTAGACCACCACCTCGGTCTCCTCGGGCAGCTCCCCGATCCGCTCGGCCAGCTCCGCGACCGGGATGGAGACGGCGCCGGGGATGTGCCCGGCCCGGTACTCCTCGGCCGGCCGGACGTCCAGCACCAGCACCTCTCCGGCCTCGGCGCGGGCGAGCAGCTCCTCGCGGGTGATCTCCGCGGTGTCGTCGGGGCCCAGGTAGGCCGAGCGGGCGGCGGGAACGGCGTGCTGGTGCGCCTCGGCGACCTTGCGCAGCAGGGCGAGCAGCCGGGCCACGTCGTCGCCGGCGAGCCGGTAGTGGATGCGCACGCCCTCGCGGCGGGCGGCCACGAGCCCGGCCTGCTTGAGCGTCTGCAGGTGGGCCGAGGCCGTGGTCAGGTTCAGCCCGGCGGCCTTGGACAGGGCGTCGACGGTGCGCTCGCCCTGCGCCAGCAGGTCGAGCAGCTCCAGTCTCTTTCCGCTGGCCAGCGCCTTTCCGCTGGCGGCGAACGCCTCGTAGAGCCCGGTCTTGGACCGGGGGTCGGCGGTTTCCCTCATCGATTCCTCCATAGATCTATGGAATATTGTAGATGAGTGTCGCCGCTATGACCAGGCAGCGGCCGCGCCGTCCCGGGCGCGCCCGGGCTCCTTGGAGGACCACCGTGAGCTTCACCGACGACCACCTGATCCCGCTGGTCGACGAAGGGCTGGGCAACAGCGCCTACCTTCTCGACCTGGGCGACGGCCGCGCACTGGCCGTGGACGCCGCCCGCGACCTGCGGGCGCTCCGCGCCGCGGCCGGCCGGCGCGGCCTGCGGGTCGCCTACGCCGCCGACACCCACCTGCACGCCGACTTCCTCTCCGGCGCCGTCCAGCTCGGCCGCGACCAGGGCGCGGCCGTGCTGGCCTCCGCGGCCGGGCGCCGCGCCTTCGACCACGTTCCGCTGGCCGACGGGGACGAGGTCGACCTGGGCGGGCTGACCCTGCGCGCCCTGGCCACCCCCGGCCACACCGACGAGCACCTGTCCTTCCTGATCCTGGACGGGTCCCGGGAGCTGGGGGTGTTCACCGGCGGGTCGCTGATCGTGGACTCCGCCGCCCGCACCGACCTGCTCGGCCCCGAGCGGACCGAGGAACTCGCGCGCGCCCAGTACCGCTCGCTGAGCCGGCTGGCCGCCCTGCCGGATTCCACCGCGGTCTGGCCCACCCACGGCGCGGGCTCGTTCTGCTCGGCCCCGCCCGGCGCCGAGCGGACCACCACCATCGGCGCCCAGAAGCGCTCCAACCCCCTGCTCGGCGCCCCCGGCGAGGACGCCTTCGTGGAGCGCCTGCTGGCAGGCCTGGGCTCCTACCCCGCCTACTTCGACCGCCTCGCCGAGGCCAACCGCCTCGGCCCGGCCGTGCTGGACGCCGCGCCGGTGCTGCCCGCCCTCACCCCGGAGCAGGTCGCGAAGGTGATGCGGGAGGGCGGCCAGGTGATCGACGCCCGACCCGCCGCCGCCTACGCCTCCGGCCACATCCCCGGGGCCCTGTCCATCCCGCTGCGCGAGCAGTTCGCGACCTGGCTGGGCTGGCTGCTGCCCGACCACGCGCCCCTCGCCTTCGTCACCGCCGAGGACCGGGACGCGGAGGAGATCGTCTGGCAGTCCTACAAGATCGGCTACGAGCGGCTGGCCGGGGTGCTGCACGGCGGCATGGCGGCCTGGGCGGCGGCGGGCGCCCCGCAGGCCGCGGTCCCCTTCGTCACCGCCTCCCGCGCCGAGCCCGCCTCCTACGTCGACGTGCGCCAGAGGGCCGAGTACGCCGCCGGGCACGTTTCCGGCGCCGTGCACATCGAACTCGGCGACCTGGCCGACCGCGCCGCCGACGTCCCGCCGGGCGCGATCCTGGCCTGCGGGCACGGGGAGCGCGCCATGACCGCGGCCGGCATCCTCCTGCGCGCCGGCCGCACCGACCTGCAGGTCCTGGCCGGCGGCCCCGCCGACTGGGCCCGGGCCACCGGCCGCGGGCTGCGGGAGGGCGAATGAACCGCCGCCCCGCGACCCGCACGCCCGCCCTGGGCCTGCGCCGGAACGCCGCGCAGTTCACCCTGCTGGTGGCGGTCAACGCCCTGGTCGGCGGCATGGTCGGCCAGCAGCAGACCGTGCTGCCGCTGATGGCCGAATCGGAGTTCGGCCTCACCGGCTACACCTTCATCTTCACCTACGTCGCGGCCTTCGGGATCACCAAGGCGATCGCCAACTACTTCGCCGGAACGCTCTCCGACCGCTACGGCCGCAGACCCGTCCTCCTGGTGGGCTGGCTGTTCGCCGTCCCGGTTCCACTGATGCTGATCCTGGCCCCCGGCTGGGAGTGGGTGGTGGCGGCCAACGTGCTCCTCGGCGTCAACCAGGGGCTGACCTGGTCCACCACCGTGGTGATGAAGATCGACCTGGTTGGCCCGGCCCAGCGCGGCCTGGCCATGGGGCTGAACGAAGCCGCCGGGTACGGCGCGGTCGCCCTCACCTCGCTGCTGGCCGGCCACCTCGCCGAGGCCTACGGGCTGCGCCCGGCCCCCTTCCTGCTCGGCCTGGCCTACACCGCCCTGGCCCTGCTGCTGTCCGGGGCCTTCGTGCACGAGACCCGCGACCACGCCCTGCTGGAGGCCGGGCGGCACGCGCCCGGCGGCCGCCGCGGCCGCCTGCACGCCGAGCTGACCGACCGGCAGATCCTGGCCCAGACCAGCCTCAGGGAGCCGGCGCTGTCCTCGGCGAGCCAGGCCGGGCTGGTGAACAACCTCAACTTCGGCCTCTCCTGGGGGCTGTTCCCGCTGCTGTTCGCCACCGCCGACCTGACCACCGGACAGATCGGGCTGCTGTTCGCCCTCTATCCGGGGGTGTGGGGGGCGGGGCAGCTGTTCACCGGTGCCCTCTCCGACCGGTTCGGCCGCAAGCACCTGATCACCGCGGGCATGGCCGCCCAGGCCGCCGCGCTGGCGCTCATCGCCGCCTCCTCCGGGTTCACCGGCTGGGCGGCGGGCACCGTGCTGCTGGGACTGGGCACCGCGATGGTCTACCCCACCCTGCTCGCGGTGATCGGCGATGTCGCCCACCCGCTCTGGCGCGGCCGGGCGGTGGGCGTCTACCGGGTCTGGCGCGACCTGGGCTATGCCGTCGGCGCGCTGCTCGGCGGAATCGTCGCCGACCTGCTGGGGCTGCACGCCGCGGTGTGGGCGGCCGCGGCGGTGTCCGCGCTGTCCGCGGCGGCCGTGGCGGTGCGCATGTACGAGACCCACCGGCCGAGCTCGGGCGCGCTTCCGGAACAGGGCCTGCGCCCCGGCGCCGGAGGCGGGGAGCGGTAGGCCGCGCCGGGCAGCGGGGACCGGCTCCGGTGCCCGCTCTGCCCCGCGCGGCTATCCGCCGGCCTGGGCCGCGGGCGCCGCGGCTGCGGTGAGAGCGGGCCGGACCGGCCGCCGTTCCCCGAGGCCGCCGAACGCCCCGCCCCGCCGCTGCCGCAGGACGCGGAGGCGCCGGCGGCCGCTGAAGGGGGCGCCGGCACCCGGGGCCGCGGCGCGCCGCGGCCCGAGCCGGCCGGAGAGCCGGCAGGGAGCGGACGGGCGGCGCGCCCCCGGGCCGCGTGCCGGATCGCCCGCCGCCTTCCGGCCGCCGGGGCCGTCCGGCCCGGCCCGGTCGTTCGGCCCGCCGGGCCGGACGGGGCCGCTCAGCCTGGCAGCGCCCCGGCGAGGACCGCGGCGACGGTCCTGCGGACCTCCTCGGCGTCGGGCGGGGCACCGCCCCGGGCGGCGAACAGCAGGTGGCCGGCGCCGACCAGGGCCGGGGCGAGGGCGTCGACGTCGGCGCCGGGCGCGACGCGGCCCCGCTCCCGCTCGGCGGCGAGGTAGCCGGCGATCATCGCGGTGGCCTCGGTGAGCAGCGGGACGCCGGGCGAACCGGCGTCGCGCAGCCGGGCGCGCAGGCCGTCGCGGAAGGTGATGAGCGCGACGACGGCCACGGCGACCGGCCCGAACAGCTCGGTCAGCGCGCCGGCGAGGTTGCCGGTGACGGTGCCGGTCCCGGCGGAGCGGTGCAGGGCGTCGGCCTGGGCGCCGAGCCGGCCGGTGCGGTCGAGCACGAGCTCGGCGAGGAAGGCGTCGAAGTCGGCGAAGTGCCGGTGCAGCACGCCCTTGGCGCAGCCGGCCTCCGTGGTGACCGCCCTGCTGGTCAGCGCGTTCGCCCCGTCCCGGAGCAGGACGCGCTCGGCGGCGCCGAACAGCTGCTCGCGTACGTCGCGGATGTGCACCCCCGTCGGCACGGTGCGTCCTCCTTGAGTCCTGTTCTTGTCGAGTGGGCGCGTGCCCACTAAGGTGGGCGCATGCCCACTCTACCTTCGGGGCGGCCGGACGGCTCCGCGGACCGGACCCACCGGGACCGGCGGACCGCCGAGTCCTTCGGCACCGACCCCCACCGCTACGACCGCTCCCGGCCCCGCTACCCCGGCGCCCTGGTGGAGCGGATCACCGCCGCCGCGCCCGGCCCCGACCTCCTCGACGTCGGCTGCGGCACCGGCATCGCGGCCCGCCAGTTCCGGGCGGCCGGCCACCGCGTCCTCGGCGTCGAGCCCGACGAGCGGATGGCCGCCTTCGCCCGCCGCACCGGCGTCGGCGTCGAGACGGCGGCCTTCGAGGACTGGGACCCCGCCGGCCGGCGGTTCGACGCGGTCGCCGCCGGCACCGCCTGGCACTGGGTGGACCCGGAGGCCGGCGCCGCCAAGGCCGCGCGGGTGCTGCGGCCCGGCGGCCCGCTGGCGCTCTTCTGGCACGTCTTCGCCCTCCCGCCCGGCATCGCGGAGGCCTTCGCCGGCGTCTACCGGCGGATCGCCCCCGACGCGCCCTTCGACGTCGGCGCGGCCGCCGGCGGAGAGGCCGCCGGCCGCCCGACGCCGCTGGACGCGGCCGCCGAGGGGATCCGGGCCGCCGGCGGGTTCGGCCCGGTGGAGCGGCTCCGGTTCGACTGGGAGCGCTCCGGCACCCGGGAGGAGTGGCTCGACCGGCTGGCCGCCTCCGGCGCGCTGACCCGGCTGCCCCCGGAGCGGGCGGCCCGGGTGCTGGAGGAGGTCGGCGCCGCCCTGGAGGGGGCCGGGGGAGACCTCCGCGCGGACTGCGCCACCGTGGCGCTCATCGCGGTCCGGGACGGCTGACCGGTGCGGGCGCCGCGTCCGCGCGTCCGCGCAGGCTCCTGGGGGCCGCGCCCGGGAGCCGGCGGGCGGAGGCCCCGGTGATAAGGTCAGCCTCGCCTAACGGACGTGACGACGGGGAGTGAACCGATGGCCCAGCCGGTGCGCGAGACGCGCCTCGAGATCTACCCGCTCCGGCCCCGGGTCCTGGAGGCCGCCGAGGTCGCCCGGATCACGCCCCGCATGGTGCGGGTGGTCTTCACCGGGTCCGACCTGGAGGGCTTCCGCACCGACAACCACACCGACCACGTGAAGCTGTGGTTCCCGAACGAGGAGACCGGCGAGCACGTCCTGCCGCGGGTGGAGAACGACCGGCCGGTCAACTTCCGGGACCCGGGCGCGGTCGTCCGGGACTACACCGTGCGCGCCTACGACGCGGAGGCGGGGCGGCTGGTCATCGACTTCGTCGCGCACGACCACGGCCCGGCGGGCCGCTGGGCGATGCGCGCCCGCCCCGGCGACCGCCTCGGCGTCCTGGGGCCGCGCGGGACCGAGCACCTCCCCTCCGGCTTCGGCCACTACCTGATCGCCGCGGACGAGACCGCGCTGCCCGCCGCCGCCCGGTGGCTGGAGGAGCTGCCCAGGGACGCCCGGGTGCACGCCTTCCTCGAGGTCGCCGGCCCGGAGGAGGAGCAGGAGATCGACCTGCCGGAGCACGCCTCGCTCACCTGGCTGCACCGGGGGGACCGCGAGCCCGGCACGACCGACCTGCTGCTCCGCGCCGTGGAGGCACTGGAGCTCCCCGAAGGCGACGTGTTCGCCTGGGCCGCGGGCGAGGCCGGCGTGCTCAAGCCGATCCGCCGCCTGTTCAAGGAGCGCGGCCTGGTCAAGAACCAGTCCTTCGAAGTGGACGGCTACTGGCGCCGGGGAACGGTCAACCTCGACCACCACCAGGAGGACGGGGACGACTAGAGCCTGTCTGACAATTCGCGTTAGGTCCTGTCTGGAGTTCGGATCACCAGTTCGGCAGATCGCCTGCGCACCTGGAGACGGCCTTGATAGAGCATCTGCCATGGCACGAGGCGATCTCACCGACGAACAATGGGCCCTGATCGAGCCCCATCTCCCGATCGCCGCGGTCGGTACCGTCCCCGACCTGCGCAAACACTTCAACGCGGTGATGTGGCGGTTCCGCGCCGGCGCCCCCTGGCGCGACCTGCCCACTGAGTTCGGGCCCTGGCAGAGCGCCTATGACCGCTTCCGCATCCGGGCGCGGCAGGGCGTCTTCCAGCAGCTGATGGAGGCGGTGATCGCCCAGGCCGCCGCCCGGGGCCAGGCCGATCTGGGCCTGGTCAGCGTGGATTCGGCGACCGCCCGGGCCCACCACCACGCCGCGGGGATGGCCCTGGCCCCCGAGCAGCCGGCGGCCCTGGAGGCGGCCGCCGAGGCCGAAAAGGGGGTGAGGCGAAGGGACAACAGCCCCAAGACGGACAGGCCGGTGCCGAGCGCCGGCGCCTGCGCCGGCGGCGCAGGGCCCGTTTGAAAGCCGCAGGGCTGGGGCGTTCCCGGGGCGGGTTGACCAGCAAGATCCATCTGTCCGCCGACCGGCGCTGCCGCCCGCTCTCCTTCGTCCTCACCCCCGGCCAGGCTGGCGACAGCCCGCAGTTCGTCCCGGTCCCGGGGCGGGTGAAGGTTCGCGGGCCCCTCGGGCGCCCCCGGACCCGGCCGGGCGCGGTGGCCGCGGACAAGGCCTACTCCTCCCGGCGCAACCGCGGCTACCTGCGGCGGCGCGGCATCCGGGCGGTGATCCCGGACAAGGACGACCAGGCCGCCGGCCGCAAGAGGCGCGGCAGCGCCGGCGGGCGGCCGGTCTCCTGCGACGCCGCGCTTTATGCCGAGCGCAGCACGGTCGAGCGGTGCATCAACCGGCTCCGGAACCGGCGCGGCATCGCGTTCCGCTTCGACGAGACCCCGCAGAGCCATGAGGCCGGGCTGCACCTGTGCGGTGCGATGCTGTGGATCCGCAGCATCACACCGTGTTCATGATCCGAACTCCAGACAGGACCTAGATCAGCGAACCTCTGCCGAGTTGGCAGTCCCGAGGTGCGCTGGCAGTCCGGCAGGTATTTCCGGGCAGGAACTACGCGCGGCGGGCCAACAGATGAGCGTCGAGGAAGCCCCGCTCGGAGGCCGGATCGTGGAGCAACCGGGCGAAGGGAACGAGCCCGGCATCGGCCAGCAGTTCAGCGAGGCGATCCGTCGGCCAGCTGTAGGCAGGCGCCACCTTGTGGTCGAACCGGACCGGTTCCTGTCCGTCGGTCCCGAAGAAGGAGACCAGGAGCAGACCATCCGGCGCCAGGACGCGTGCCTGCTCGGCGAGCAGCTCCGGCAGTTCTCCCGGAGGGGTGTGGATCATCGAGTAATGGGCCAGCACGCCGCCGAGCGAGGCGTCCTCGATCGGCAGGGATTCCATCCGTGCCTCCTGGAAGCGCAGCGCCGGATGGGCCTGCCGGGCGTGGTCGATCATGCCGGGGGCGAGGTCGAGTCCGAAGGCGTCCAGGCCCAGTTCGTGCAGCATGGCTGTCAGATGTCCGGGCCCACACCCGACGTCGGCTGCCCGCGGGTTGCCCGTCGCACGCACCAGTTCGGCGAAGGTGCCGATCATGGCCCGGGAGAAGGGCTGTTCCTCCAGCCGGTTTGCGAACAGCGATGCGTACAGCTCGACGACTCCGTCGTAGGCCGCCCTGGTCTCGTCCTGATGATTCGCCACGGGCAGGACTCTATATGACGGTCTGATAATTGATCTTGTGGCAGGTCGAGATGAATTGACAGATGCGGCTTGGGAGAAGATTGAGCCCCTGTTGCCGCAGTTGGACGGGCGCGGCCGTCCGTGGCGTGATCACCGGCAGGTGGTCAACGGAGTCCTGTGGCGACTGCGGACCGGGGCTCCTCGGCGCGACCTGCCGGAGCGATACGGGCCGTGGCAGACCGTCTGCGAGCGGTTCGCCCGCTGGGAGGCCGACGGCACGTGGGCGAAGTTGCTGGAGTACGTCCAGGTCCGTGACGACGCGGTGGGCCGGGTGGAGTGGACCGTCGCCGTCGATTCCACGGTCAACCGGGCCCACCAACACGCCGCGGGCGCCCGTAAAAGGGAGACGCGGCCGGGGACGAACTGGATGATCCGGGCCACTCACAGGCGCGCCAGGCCCTCGGCCGGTCCCGCGGCGGGCTATCCACCAAGATCCACCTCGCCGTCGACGGCCGGGGTCTGCCGCTGTCGATCGTGCTCACACCCGGAAACGCCCACGATGCCACCGCGTTCGCCGATGTCCTTGACGGGATCCGCACCCCGCGGGTGAGCACAGGCCGGCCGCGCACGACACCGGACCGTGTGTTGGGTGACAAAGCCCATTCCAGCAGGGCCATCCGTCACCTGCTGCGGCATCGGGGCATCGCCGCCACGATCCCCGAGCGCCGTGACCAGGTGGCCAACCGCCGACGCCGAGGACGCCGCGGTGGCCGGCCACCCGCCTTCGACACAGAGATCTACCGCGACCGCAACGTGGTCGAACGATGCTTCGCCCGCCTCAAGCAGTTCCGTGCAATCGCCACCAGGTTTGACAAGCTCGCGGACCGCTACCGCGCAGGAGTCATCCTGGCCTCCCTGATCCTCTGGCTCCGCGAAGCGGCCAGGTGATCATTTGTCAGACAGGCTCTAGTGCTGTGACCGCAAAGGTTCGCCGGGCCGGCGGTTGGATGGGGTGTGACGTCCGTTCCGACTGCGGGAGGTGTGGTGGCCGAGCCTGTGCGGATGCGCAGACTGACCGATCAGGAAGGGCAGAAGCTGCAGCGAATCGTGCGTCGGGGCAGCACCGGCTCGGTGCGTTAGCGCAGGGCGATGATGCTGCCGGCCTCAGCCGGCGGGAGCCGTGTCCCGTTGATCGCCCGGCTGGTCCACGCCGACGAGGGCGCGGTGCGAGAGGTGATCCACCAGTTCAACGAGAGCGGCCTGGCCTGCCTGGGCCCTCAGTGGGCGGGAGGCCGTCCCCGCCTGCTCGCCCCTGACGACGAGGACTTCGTCCGAGGCCCACTTCGGCCCACTGCGGCAGTTCACCCTGGCCGACTCCCACCACCGCAGCCATCCCGCGCAGACCCAGGTGCTGCACCGCTACCTGCGTTGGCGCAACGCCAACGCCCGCCGCCCCGACGTGCTCGCCGCCCAGCGCAGGGAACGTGCCCGAATCCGCGGGGAGAAGGGCATCCGCTGGGGCGGACGCCCCCTTGTCGGCGTATAGCCGTAGGTGCCCAGCTCGGTGCCGGTGAACATGCTCAGGGCCAGGAGCTCAGCGGAAGGAATCGGCGTTCTCCAAGGCCCATTGCCTGAACCTCCTGGCCGGGGCATGGGTGATCTGAGTGACGGTGTCGCGCACGGTGAGCAATTCCTCGTTGACGTCGCCACCCGTGATGTCGAGGACCGCCTCTGCGGCCTCAACGCCCAAGAACGCGGCCATGTCACGGCGGGCTTCCTCTCGGCTGATCTCGGTGCACGGCACTTCACGTCCCACCGCTTGCGCAATGGCTTCGAGCTGCTGACGGGGAGTGATCCGCTCTGGACCGGTCAGCGCGTAGGTCACCCCCCGGTGGCCGGCCTGGGTCAGCGCGGCGCGAGCCACCGATGCGATGTCCGCGGGGTGGATGGTGGGCAGACCGACGTCTGCGTAAGGCACACGGACCGAATGACGCTTGCGTATTGCGTCTGCCCACCACAGGGCATTGGAGGCGAACTGCGTCGGCCGCAGAATCGTCCAGGTCATGCCGCTGTCCTTGAGCAGACGCTCGACAGCCAGGTTCTCGCCGGCAGGACCCAGGTGCGGGTGGCTCTGGACGGTGACGGACGAAATCAGCACCACATGCTCGACACCAGCCCGCCGGGCGGCCTCCAGGATCTCGGCGTCCGGGCCCATGCCTGACACCAGGAAGGGCGAACGTGCCCCTTCAAGTGCGGGCTTGAGCGAGGCTGGTCGCCCCAGGTCGCCCTCAACGGCTTCGACACCCGCAGGAAACACAGCCCGCGCGGTGTCACGGGTGAGGCCCCTGAGCGGTCCGGCATCCAACGCCCGGAGCTCCTTTACCAGGGCGCTTCCTATGTTTCCGGTGGCGCCGGTTACGACGATCATGAGGTCTTCTCCTGCCTCCAGTCGGTGATCAACGCGACACGACGCTAAGACCTCAACCAAGCTTGAAGTCAACAAGCCCCGGAAGGGGGCCGCGAACCGGGCACATTCACCCGCGAGTGCATAGGGGCGTACGCCGACCCCCCTCGTACCCGCAGCCTGACCAACCCCGCGAACCTTCGCGGTCACAGCACTAGCCCGCCGGCGGGGAGGAGAACCCCGCCCCGGCGCGGGTGCGCCCGGGCGGATCGCCCGAGCCGCAGCCCGGACGCCCCTCCCGCGCTTTCGCCGTGGCGCCCGCCGGTCGGCCGCGGACCGGCGCCCCGCGCGTTCGCGGTGGGAAGGGCCGCGGCACCGGGCGGCGCGGGGGAGCGGCCGGCGGGGCCGCCTCCCGTCCCCTGTCAGCGGTCCCGGCCGCTCTTCTGCACGCGGGTGGTGTCGGCGGTCAGAGGGGTGCCGTCCTGGCCGTGCGGCCGGAGTTCGACGACCGGCCGGCCTTCTGCGTCGAGGAGGTGCGAGCGGGGCTCGCCGTCGGCGAACGCGTGCCGCTCGCCCCACTGCCTCAGCGCCACGATGGCGGTGAACAGGTCCTTTCCGGCCGCGGTCAGCTCGTACACGTGTCGCTTGCCGCTGGGGCTGGTGCTCAGCACGCCGTGCTCGACGAGCCTGCGGAGCCGGTCGCTGAGGATGTTGCGGGCGATCCCGAGCCCCTGGCGGAGTTCGGTGAAGGACGCCGGGCCGTCCATGGCGTCGCGCACGATGAGCAGGCTCCACCGGTCGCCGACGAGGTCGACCGTCCGGGCGACCGGGCACGCGGGGTCGGTCCAGTCGCGGCCGGGTCCGGTGTCCGGCATCGGCCCCTCCTTTCATCGGTTGCTCTTTGAAACCATTGTGCCCTACCCTTCAATGGTTTCATTTTGAAACCGAATGGAGGGGTGGTGGTGGGCGTGGCGGGCGTGCGGCGCACCGTCCTGGCCGCGGTCTGCGCCGCGGCGGTGTCCACGGTGTACGCGATCCAGCCGGTGCTGGAGCCCGCGGGCGCCGAACTGGGTCTGGCGCCGGAATCGCTGGGCCGGCTCGCGGCCGCCGGGCAGGTCGGCTACTTCGCCGGCCTGGTCCTGCTGGTGCCCCTCGGCGACGTGCTGGACCGGCGGCGGCTCATCACCGCGCACCTGGTGCTCGTCGCCGCGGGGGCCGCCACCGCCGCCCTCGCCCCGAACGGGCCGGTCGCGGTGGCGGGGCTGGCGGCCGCGGGCCTCTTCGCGGTCGTGGTGCAGATCGCGGTGGCCTACACCGCCGCCGTCTCCGCGCCGGGCGAGCGGGGGCGCGACATCGGCGCGGTCACCTCGGGGGTGGTGATCGGCATCCTCGGCGCCCGCGTCCTGGCGGGCGCCCTGGGGGACGCGGCCGGCTGGCGCGCCGTCTACCTCGTGCTCGCGCTGCTCTGCCTGGCGCTCGCCGCCACCGCCCGCGCGGCCCTCCGCCCGGACCCCGGGACCGCCCGGGTGCGGTACACGCGGGCGGTCGGCTCGATGGCGCGGCTGGCGGTCACGGACCGCCTGCTCCTCGGCCGGGGCCTCATCGCCCTCTTCCTCTTCGCCTCCTTCGGGACGCTCTGGGGCGGACTGGCCCTCCCGCTCGGTGCCGAGCCGTGGTCGCTCGGCACCGCCGAGATCGGCCTCTTCGGGCTGGCGGGCCTGGCCGGGGCGCTCGGGGCGGCCCGTGCGGGGCGGTGGGCCGACCGCGGCCGCGCCGGCGCGGTCAGCGGCCGGTCCCTCGCGCTGCTGGCGGCCTCCTGGGCGCTCATCGCCCGGACGGAGCCGACGCTGTGGCCCCTCATCGCCGGCGTCGTGCTGCTGGACTTCGCGGTCCAGGCCGTCCACGTCAGCAGCCAGCACCTGCTGACCACCGCGCACCCGGACCGCGCGAGCGGCGTCATCGGCGCCTACATGGCGTTCTACTCCCTGGGGTCCGCCCTCGGCGCGGTCACCTCGGCCTGGGCCTACGCCTCCTGGGGGTGGTGGGCCTCCTGCCTGGCCGGCGCCTCGTACGCCCTGCTCGGGCTCGCCGTGTGGGCCGGCACGGCCGGCCGCCCCGGCGGTCGGGCCCCGCGAGGGGGCGGCCGGCCCCGAACGGGAGGAGCGGAAGCTTCCGGGCATCGCCCCGCATAGCCGGACAAAACCAGATCTACGTTGTACGGGCCGGGATGTCGGTCACAGACCACGGCACCCGGCACCGGGGTCAGCCCGGCGGGGGGAACAGGAAGAAGAACAGCGCCGCCGCGACGACCACTCCGAACAGCGTCCAGCGCGGAACCGTCCGGCGGCGCAGCACCCATAGCGCGACGAAGGCGGCGAACTCCACCGCGGCCGCCACCCCGAGGAGGATCGCGGGGGTCAGGTCGTGTCCGTCGCTGAGCGCCGCGTCGCACTGCGCCTGAGCGACGTCGGTGAAGGTCATGAAGCATTCCGGCGGTTCGGTGCTGAGGAGCGCCACCATCGCCATGAAGGGCAGCGTCAGCAGGGTGATCAGGGTCGCCGCGATCGGGACCAGGACGGCGCCGATCGGCCGGCGCCCGGACGCGGGGGGAGTGCCGGGCGCCTGCGCGGGCCCGGGGTCGTCGGGTTCGGCCATGGGGGAGAGCGTAGCGGTGGGCCTCCGCGGGGCCGGGCGGGCCTCTTTCAGGGCGGGCCGCCGCCGCTGCGCCCGGGGAGAGGGCCGCCGACGGGCCTACTCCGGGCCGGCGGGCCGGCCGCGCGCCGCGGCCCGGCGGGCGCGGTGGTTGGCCACGTTGACCCGGTTGCCGCACAGGTCGGGCATGCAGTAGCGGCGGCGGCCGGGCCGGGTGGTGTCGATGAACGCCCCCCGGCAGGTGGGCGCGGAGCACTGGCGGAACCGCCGCTCGCCGAGGTTGTGCACCACCCCGAGGATGCCGACGCCGCAGATCAGCGAGAGGGCGTCGGCGGCGGTCGCGTCCTCGGGGAGCGGGGCGGCCCAGCGGGTGCGCCCCTCGTGCGCGGGGTCGGGGATGAGCGTGGCGCCCCGGGCGGGGGCGGTGAGCGCGGTGGCCCCGGAGACGAGGCGCTCGCGGTCGGGGCGGTCGATCAGCTCCCGCACGGCGGCGCGGAGCCGGTGCACGGCGCGCAGCTCGTCCGGTCCGGCGCGGCGGGCCGGTTCGGAGAGGGAGCCGGAGGCGCCGCCCGGCGGGCCGCCGTGCAGGTCGGCGAAGGCAGCGAGGGCGGCGGCGTCGGGCAGGCGGTCGTCGCCGCGCCAGACCTCGGCGGTGGTGTTGACCAGGTCGGTCGCGACCCCCGCGGCCCAGACGTAATCGTTGAAACCGACTTGCATCCCTTACCCGCCCCCACTACGTTCGACCAAAAGCGATTTTAACCCCTTACGTCTTCGGGGGTGGCCCGATCCGCCCCCGGCCGCGCGAGCAGGCGGCCGCGACCGCCGCCGCGCCCCGTCTCCCGCCAGGAGGGCCCGCCCATGCCGCAGCTCGACATCGACGCGCTCGTCTTCGACGTGCTCGGCACGCTCGTCGACGAACCCGCCGGCATCCGCGCCGGAATCCGCGCTCTCGACCCGCCGCCGGACGGCCCCGGGACCGAGCGGCTGCTGTCGCTGTGGCAGCGCCACGTCGACCGCGAGCAGCGCCGCATCCTCGACGGAGAGCGGCCCTACCGGGCCGGTGGCGCCATCGACCTGGAAGCCGCCCGGCTCGTCGCCGACGCCGCCGGAGCCCGCGGCCCGGCCGCCGCCGAGGAACTGGCCCGGTCCGCCCGCACGCCCCCGCCGTGGCCCGACGCCGCGGCCGGCCTCGCCCGGCTCGCCGAGCACTTCCCGCTGATCGGGCTCTCCAACGCGAGCCGGACGGCGCTGCTGGAGATCAACGCCCGCGCCGGACTCCGCTGGCACCTGGCCCTCTCCGCCGAGGACGCCCGGACCTACAAGCCGGACCCCGCGGTCTACCGGCTGGCCGTCGAGGCCTCCGGGCGGCCGCCGGAGCGGCTGCTGATGGTCGCCGCGCACGCCTGGGACCTCCGCGCCGCGCAGCGCCTGGGCCTGCGCACCGCCTACGTCGCCCGCCCGGTCGGCGACCCGCCCGCCCCCTCGGACCGGTTCGACCTGCACACCGACGGCCTGACCGACCTGGCCGCCCGCCTCGGCACCGGACGGGCGGCCTCCGGCTGACCGGGCGCCCGCGGCCCGCACCGGACCGGCCTCCCGACCTCGGTGGGGGCGCCGTCTCCGCGGGCCGCCCGGCCCGCCCCGCATGGGGTTCCGCCCGCGCCTTCCGGCCCGGGGTGTCCTATGATCCGGTCACGGCGGCGGGATCGCCGCCGCCGGGGCCACGGGGGAGGCGGCGAAGGTGAGCAACGTCGAGACGGACCCGGCCGAGGTGCGGTGCGCGGCCTCGGCGCACGCAGGTCCGGGCGGGGAGCCGCGGGTCGAGGTGCTGTCCGCGCGGGAGGTGCCGCTGGGAGGCCAGCGGGCGATGACGGTGCGGCGCACCCTGCCGCAGCGGGCCCGGACCCTGATCGGCGCCTGGTGCTTCGCCGACCACTACGGCCCCGACGACGTCGCCGAGACCGGCGGCATGCGCGTCCCGCCGCACCCGCACACCGGCCTGCAGACGGTGTCCTGGCTGTTCAGCGGGGAGATCGAGCACCGCGACAGCCTGGGCAGCCACGCCTTCGTCCGGCCCGGCGAGCTCAACCTGATGACCGGCGGGCACGGCATCAGCCACTCGGAGGTCTCCACCCCGGGGACCACCGTCCTGCACGGGGCCCAGCTGTGGGTGGCGCTGCCGGAGGAGGCCCGGGACGCCGGCCGCGACTTCCGGCACTACGTTCCCGAGCCGGTCCGGGTGGGCGGCGCCGAGGCCCGGGTCTTCCTGGGCGAGCTGGCCGGACAGGCCTCCCCGGTGCCGACCTTCACCCCGCTGCTCGGCGCCGAACTCCTGCTCGGCCCCGGCGCGGCCGCGGAGCTGCCGGTGGACCCCGCCTTCGAGCACGGGGTCCTGGTCGACCAGGGCGACGTCCGCCTGGGCGGAACCGGCGGGACCCTCGTGCGCCGGGCGGAGCTGGGCTACCTCGGCCCCGGGCCGGACACGTTGGCGCTGGCCAACGAGTCCGACGGCCTGGCGCGGCTGCTGCTGCTCGGCGGCACGCCGTTCGAGGAGGAGATCGTCATGTGGTGGAACTTCGTCGGCCGCAGCCACGAGGACATCGTCCGGGCCCGCGAGGAGTGGCAGCGCGCCTCCGACCGGTTCGGCGCCGTCGACGGCTACGACGGGGACCGGCTTCCCGCCCCCGGTCTGCCGAACGCCGTCCTGCGCCCGCGCCGGAACCCGCCGCGCGGCTGAGCCCGCGGCCGGCGGGGGACAGAGGAGGGGCGTCCGGAAGGCGGGCCGCGGCGCCGGCCGTGCAGCGGATCGGCGCCGGGCACCGGTAGGCCCTCCTGGCCGACCGCACCGGGATCGGCGCCGCCCCTGCCGCCCGCGGGCCGGCCCCCGCCCCTCGTGCGCGAGGCACCGGCCGGCGGCGGAGCGCGCCGGCCCGCCCGTGTGCGGCGCGGCACCCCGCCGACCGCGGTGGGCCCGCCGGCCCCGCCGCCCTGAGCCCCTGCGCCGGGCGGTCAACCGGGGCGGACCTGGTGCAGGAGCGCCTCGGTCGCCGCGGCGAGCCGCTCGGCGGCGGCGGGGTCCAGGGTCGGGAAGCCGGGCGGGAGGACCTTGCCGCGGTCGATCGCGGTGAGGGGCGACTCGGGCGGGCGGTCGATGAAGCCGTGGACGGGGGCGACGGCCGCCTCGACGGGGCGGGCCGCCAGCCGGGCGGCGCCCCGGAGCAGGACCCGGACCGGCGCGGGCAGAGGGGAGAGGTCGCCGCTCCTGGTGAACCCGGGATGGTAGAGGACGTAGCGGATGGGGGCGCTGTCCGGGCGGGCGGCGAACGCGACGCCGAGCAGGTCGTTGGCGCGCCCGGCCTGGAGCTGGGCGGTGATCGTGCTGTAGCCGCGCTCCAGCTGCAGGTCGTCCCAGTGGATCCGGCCCTTGGCGACGCCGGTGCCGGAGACGTTGACGATCACCGGTGCGGGGCTGCGGTGCAGCAGCGGCGCGAGGCCGCGGCCGAGCAGGTGGCGGCTGAGGTAGTAGAGGGCGAAGGTCCTCTCCAGGCCCTCGGCGGTGACGGTGCGCCTGGGCGCCTGCCGGTTCGCGAAGAGGGCGAGCGCGTCGACGGCCCGGTGGCGCTCGGCGATCCGGTCGATCGCGGCCCGCGTCGCGGCGACGCCGGACAGGTCGGCCCGGATGAAGTCGACCCGGTCGGCGGCGCCGATCCGCTCGGCGTCGGCGAGGAGGCGCCGGCCCTTGCCCGGGTCGCTGCCGAGGGCGACGACGCGGTCGCCGCGCTCGGCGCGTGCCAGGGCCAGGGCGCGGCCCATGCCGTCGGTGCCGCCGCTGACGACCACGGTGCGCCGGCGCCGCGGATTCGGGTGGTCGGGTTCGGTCGGGTCGGCCACGTCTCCCCCTCGTCGGTTACCTTCGGTGCGTATCGGCATCATCGGTGGCCGCCCGGCTCAGCGGAAGGACGCGGTTTCATGTGCGGTGCGCACACGGATGTTCCCTCGGTGGTCAGAGCGCCGCTGCCGAGCCCGGTTCCGGCCGGCGAGCATGAGCGGTGCCCGGTCACCGACCTGCTGCGCCGGGTGGGGGACAAGTGGTCGGTGCTGGTGATCGTGCTGCTCGGCAGGGGGCCGCGCCGGTTCAACGGGCTCCACCGGGGGATCGAGGGGATCAGCCACCGGATGCTGACCCGCACGCTGCGCTCCCTGGAGGGCGACGGGCTGGTCCGCCGGGAGGTCTTTCCCACCGTTCCGCCGGGCGTCGAGTACGGCCTGACCTCGCTCGGGCGCTCGCTGCTGGAGCCGCTCTCGGCGCTGGCCGACTGGGCGGTGGAGCACGAGGGGGAGATCGCCGAGGCGCGGCGGGCCTTCGGCGCGGACGCCTGACGCTGCGGGGGCGCGCCGGGTCCCGCCGGGTGCCCGGTCCGGGCCCGCTGCGGGCGGGGCCGTCGCCGGGCGGGGCCGGCGGGAACGGGTGCGGCCGGGGAGGCGGGGCCGATCGCTCCGCCTCCCCGGCCGTCCGCCGGGTCAGAGCAGCCGGAGCCGGCCCGGGGCCTCCGCCTCGATGACCTCGACCAGCCAGTCGAACACGGTCGGGCCCAGGCCGGCCGCGGCGCGGTCGAGTTCGGCCTGGATCGCGGCCCGGTTGGCGGGGTGGGCGCGGTCCCGGCGGGCTTGGAGCCGGCGCGCGGTCTCGGCGTGGCCGAGGGCCTCGCGGGAGGCCTCGTGGTCGTGCCACTCGATGACGAAGTCGCCGTCGTCGGGGGTGCCGTGCCCTCCTCTCAGGCAGTCGGCGAACGCGTCCAGGTTGGAGCCGAAGTAGCCGCCGGGGCCGTTCACGGCCTCGCCGATGACCCGCCAGAAGCGTTCCAGGCTGGTCACCTCGCGGCCCTCGATCACGTAGGTCGCCGTCATGGTCGGGAGCGTACCCGGGCGGGCTCAGCAGCCGTAGTCGACCAGGTCGAACGAGGCGTAGTGGTCGGCGGTGTAGTAGTCCTCCTGGTAGGAGTCGCCGGTGACGATGCGGCGCGCTCCGCGGTCGGGGGAGCCCGGGGTCTCGACGGTGTACTCCTTGTAGTACCCGGTGTTCTGGGGCGGGAGGAGGCCTTCCCGGTTGTAGAAGGTCGAGCCGTCCTGCGGGTAGGGGAAGGGGCCGCCGGCCTCGATCAGGTCGAGCGTGTCGTGGGCCTGGGAGGGCAGGCCGGTGTAGCAGATGCTTCCGACGTCGGCGTGGGCCGGGGCGGTCGCGCCGCCGACGAGGAATGCGGCGACGAGTGCGGCGGAACCGCCGATACGCGAGATGAGCGGGGAAATTCGCATGTACACCATTGAGCATTCCGCTGCGGCGTGCGTCAATCCCCGCCGCGGGGAGTTCCTCTCGGATTGGGGCGGCGGTAACCCGTGCGGAGTCTCCGCCGTTCGCCGCGCTCCCCGGTATTCGAACCGCGGCCACCAGCGGAAAGGCCCCGCCGCCGCCGGTCCGTGCGGGCCGGGGAAGTGAACGGGGCCTTTCCTGTGGAAAAGCGGGTGAATATGTGAACCCTGTGGACGGGGTCCGTGAAGGAAAACGGGGCAACGGTGTATTCCGGGCGCGGGGGGCCGCCCGGGCGGCCCCCCGCCGGTGCGGGAAAGGCGGCGCGCGGGTCAGGGGCCGTAGTTGTACATGCTCCCGCCGGGATAGACCGTGCCGACCCCGTTGCGGTAGGCGTAGCCGCCGTAGGCCGCCCCTTCGACGAAGGTCCAGCCGCCCAGGGTGCGGCCGTTGAGCGGCACGTACCAGCCCGCGGCGTTGGGGTCGGTGTAGGCGCGCAGCGAGAAGTGGATGTGGGCGCCCGTGGTCGAGCCTCCGGCGCACAGGCTGTTGCCCTGGGTGCCGAGGTAGTGGCCGGTGCCGACGTCGTTACCGGGCAGCCACTGGTAGTCCTCCAGGTGGTAGTAGTCGGTGGAGTAGCCGTTGCCGTGGATGACGCGGGTCCAGCCGGTGCACAGCGAGTAGGCGTAGCCGCCCGCCGCGGCGCGGGCCTGGCCGGCGCCGCCGGCGAAGTCCACCGAGCTGTAGGGCGGGCCGGGGCTGAAGCCGTGCGGGCCGCCGGTCATCACCATCGAGGTGCCGGCCGCGAACGGGAGGCCGACGCCGGTCGCCTGCGCGGCCGAGGCGCGCCCGGGGTCGGTGGAGGCGGCCAGGGCGGTGCGCTCCTCGCCGTCCAGCAGCGCGGAGTCGGCGAGCAGGTCGGAGAAGGCCTCGTCGCCCTCCAGGCCGACCGCCCAGGCGCCGCCGCTGAGCTCGGCGGCGAACAGCCAGGCGTAGGGCTCCTGGCCCTCCTTCTCCGGGGCGGTGACGATGGCGACGCCGAACGCGGCGTCGCCCGCGGACTCGCGGATGTCGACGCGCACGCCGCGGCCGGCGTCGTCGAGCGCGGAGAGGTCGGTGGAGCGCTCCTCGAGCACGCCGTCGACGACCGCGTCGGCCAGTGCGTCCTCCGCGGAGGACGCGCCGGCGGGGGCGGGCAGGCCGGCGGCCTGCCCGCCGGCGAGGACCTCGACGTTGTCCGCGCGGCTGTGCGCGGCGGGCGCGGGATCGGCCGCGGCGGGCGCGGCGCCGACCGCGAGGGCCAGGACGGCACCCACCGTGCAAACCGGCGCAAATCGGGTGTAGCGGGGCAGGGAGATGGGGGGACGCCTCACGGCTTCTCCTGGGGGGTCGAACGAGCGGGGGACGACACGCACCGCCCCCTCTGGGCGGTGGTCAGGGCAACCTAGCCACGCCACCGCCGCCCGGCAAGGGCCCCTCGGCCCGGGCCCGGGCCGAGGGAACGGGCCGCCGGAAGACGCGCGCCCGCCTTCGGCCGGCAGGACGCGGCCCCGCCGGCGGGGGGGAGCGGGGCCGCTCTGCCGAGGCCCCGCTCCGCGGGCGAGGGCGGAAGAGGCCGCGGGTGCAAGGAGAGGCGCGGCCGCCGGATCAGTCGGGCGGAGCGGCCGCCCGGGTCAGGGCGGGGCGGGAGGCCCCTTCGTCCACATGGAGCCGGACCCGCTCGGCGAAGTGCGCAAGGCTCTCCGAATCCATCAGAGCGGACAGGGGGACGTGCACGCCCGTCTCCCGGCGGACCAGGGAGACCGCGCGCAGGGCGCTGAGCGAATGGCCGCCCAGGGCGAAGAAGTCGTCGTCGAGACGCACGTCCTCCACTCCGAGGAGGCCGCCCCAGATCTCGGCGAGCCGCCGGGACAGGGGGGTCCAGCCCGCTCCTTCTCCCTCCTCCTGCGCGCCCGCTCGCGGCGGCGGGGGCGCCGCGGCGGAGTCGGCGGCCAGGCTCCGGAGGGCTTCGCGGTCCACCTTGCCGTTGTCCGACAGGGGCAGGGCGCCGATCGGGGCGACCACGCTGGGGACCATGTGGTCGGGGACGGCGGAGAGGAGGCGCCGCCGGAGGTCGGGGCCGTCGAGATCGGCTCCGGGGCGGGGCACCACGTAGGCGATCAGCCGCTTGCCCCCCACCGGGTCGTCCACCGCGGTGACGGCGGCCTGCGCCGCGTCGGGCTCACGGCAGATCGCGGCCTCCACCTCCCTCGGTTCGACGCGGAACCCCCGGATCTTCACCTGGTCGTCGTAGCGGCCGACGAATTCCAGCAACCCGTCCTCGCGCACGCGGATGCGGTCGCCGCTCCGGAAGAGCCGGCCCCCCGGCGTGCCGAAGGGGTCCGGAACGAACCTCTCCGCGGTCAGGGACGGCTCGCCGATGTAGCCGTAGGCGAGCCCGTCCCCGCCGATGTAGAGCTCCCCCTCCTCCCCGGGCCTGACCTCGCGCAGTCGGGGGTCCAGCACGTGCGTGCGCGTGGCGGCGACGGCGCCGCCGAGCGGCACGCTGCCGATGCCGCCCCCGGTATCGTCCTCGCCCACGGTGTGCGCGGTGGCGAAGATCATCGTCTCGACGGGGCCGTACACGTGGACCAGGCGCGTCAGCGCCCCTCCCTGCCGGACCCGCCGCATGTGGCAGGGGGAGGAGGCCTCCCCGCCGGTCAGCACCTGGCCGACGCCGAGGGCGCGGGGGTATTCGTCCGCCATGAGCGCGAAGAGCCCGGCGGAGAGGTACAGCGATGTCGCGCCGTGCCGCCGCACCAGGCCGGCGATCGCGGCGGGGTCGGGCCTGCCTCCCGGTTGCAGGACGCACACCGAGCCGAACAGCAGCGCCGCGAAGAGTTCGAACACGCCGGCGTCCCAGGCCATGGGGGCGGATTGGATCCAGACCTCCCCCGGGCCGAAGGCCGCGTAGTCCTGGCCGAGGAGCCTCGAAGAGATGGTCCGGTGAGACGACAGCACCCCTTTGGGGCGGCCGGTGGAGCCGGAGGTGAAGATGAGGCAGGCGGGGTCGTCGGGGTGCACCGCGGTGCTCAGAGGGCGCGCGGGGCGCCCTGCGATCGCCGACGCGTCCCGGTCGAGCAGGACGAGGGCGGCTCCGGGAACCAGGTGCGCCAGGTGTTCCCGGGTCACCAGGATGCGCGCCTTCGCCTGCTCGGCGACCGCGCGGAGGCGGCTTTCGGGCAGCTCGGGGTCGAGGGCGGTGTAGGCGGCTCCGGCTTTGAGGACGGCGAGCACGGAGACCACGAACTCGGTTCCGCGGGGCAGCAGGACGCCGACCACGTCCCCTCGGCCGACCCCCTCCTCGACCAGGTGCGAGGCCAACCGGTCGGCGCGCGCGCCCAGGTCGGCGTAGGTCGTCTCGGAGTCCTCGAAGACGAGGGCCACCGCGTCCGGGTACCGTGCGGCGGCGTCCTCGAACAGCCGCCCCAGAGGGGCGGTCCGCGCGCCGGGCTCGGCGGCGCCGGGTCGGGTACTCATCGGGTTCCTCCTCCCTGGAGACGTGGTCAGGCGCCGGTCCGCTCACGCAGGCTGCGCGGCCTGATGTCGGCCCAGACGGATTCGATGTGCTCCAGGCACCGCTCGCGGTCCCCGGTCACGCCGGCCTCCTTCCAGCCCGCGGGCACCTTCAGCGCCGTCGGCCAGATCGAGTACTGCTCCTCGTCGTTGACCACGACCCTGAATTCGTCGTAGGCGTCCACGGCCGAGCCTCCCTCTGCTACCCGCTGCTTCCGTCATCGGTCGCTCCAAGCCAGACAGCGGGCGGTATCCGCGCCTTATCGCCGGGGCAAACACCGGGCGCCTCCGCGCCGGAACCCCCGATTCCGCCGATTTAGCGATCGGATAACCGGCCCTCTTAGCTTCGGCGCCGATGGAGCACGAAACGCAGACCGGCCATGCGGGTACGGAAGCGCCGGAGGGTTCCGGAGCCGCGGGCCCTCCCCGGCGGCCGCGCCGGCCCGGATCCCCGGGGAAGCGCTCCGGCGCCTACCGGAGCCCGGCCGGCACCCTTCCCCTTCCGCGGTCCCTGCCGAGGCCGGCGCACGTCCTCGCACTTCCCGCTGCGGACGGCCGAAGGCGCCGCGGGCGGCGGCCGCAGGGCCCGCCCGGCCGGGCGGGCCCGCTGGACGCGCCGTCCGGTACCACCGAACCCCCCACCGCTGAGAAGGGCCCCAGGACATGCACGACGGCACTGCGCCCGCCGGCAGCACCGGTATCGACGACGAGCTCCTCGACGTCCTCGAGGAGACGGCGGCAGGGGAGCGGGAGCCCGCGGGCCGGGGGCCCGATGGGCCGGTCCGCGAGGAGCTCTCGTTCCCCCAGCGGCAGATCTGGTTCTTCGAGAAGTGGACCCCCGGGACGCCGACGTACAACATCGGTACCGCCCACCGAGGGGGCGGGGACATCGATCCCGAGATCCTCCTCGCGGCCTTCGCGCAGACCGCTCGGCGCCATCCGGCCCTGCGCACCGCCTTCGGCGAGGACGACGGGACGCCTTTCCAGGAGATCCGCGACCAGGGGGAGGTGCCGTTCACCCGGCGGGACCTGAGGCGGGAGCGGCCCTCCGCGGAGGACCTGGCGGCCATGGCCGAAGAAGAGGTGCGGCGCCCGTTCGACCTCACGCGGGAGCCCCCGTTCCGCGTTCTGCTGCTCGACGGCGGCCGGGGCGGGTGGACGCTCGTGCTGACCGTGCACCACATCGTCGCCGACGGCCGATCCATGCGGCTGATCATGGAGGACGTGTCCGCGGCCTACACGGTCCTGGCCGCCGGGGGCGGGCCGGCGGAGCCCGGCCCCGCGCCCCACCACTTCGACGCCGTCCGCTCCCGCCTGGACCGCTGGGAGCAGGGCGCCCTCGCCCCATCGGTGGACCACTGGCGCGACCGCCTCGGGGACCGCCCCGAGCACACCGGCTTCCCGGCGGACCACCGCCGGCCCGCCGTGCAGACCTTCACCGGGCGCACCCACCGCCTGGCCCTTCCGCGGCGGCTGGTGGAGCGGGTGCAGCGCACCGCCCGGGCCGAGGGCGCCACCCCCTACGCCGTATGGTTCGCGGCCTTCTCGGTCCTTCTCGGCCGCTACGCCAACCAGGAGGACATCGTGGTCGGCGCCCCGGTCTCCTCGTGCGCGTCCCGCACCGACGAGGCCACGGTCGGCCTGATGGTGAACACGGTCCCCCTGCGGGTGCGCCTCGCACCGCGGAAGAGCTTCCGCGACGCCATCGCCGATGCGCACGGCACCGTCATCGACGCGCTGGAGCACTCCGAGGTCCCCTTCGAACGCCTCGTCGCGGCTCTGGGCGTGCAGCGGGACCCGGCTCAGAGCCCGATCGTGCAGGTCGTGTTCGGCATGGACGAGTCCGCCGGGGCGGCGCCGTCCTTGGCGGGGTCCCCGCTCACCCCGGTGGCCGTGGACCGCCGCACCGCCAAGTTCGACATGACCTGGCTCATCGACGACACCGCTGCCCCCCGCATCGACATCGAGTACAACGACTCCCTGTACACCCCTGAGACGGTGGCCAGGATCGGCAGGGAGTACCTGCGGCTGCTGGAGCGCCTGCTCGGCGCTCCCGACGCCGACGCCGTGACCGCCGACTTCCTCGGAGAGCGCCCTGCGGGCCGCCTCAACGCGGACGCCCCGCCCATCGGACTGGCGGACGGGGACTGCGTGCACGCCCGGATAGCCGAATGGGCGCGGCGCACCCCCGAGGCCACCGCGGTCCAGTACGGCGATCAGCGCATCGGCTACCGGGAACTGGACGAGCGGGCCGGCCGGCTCGCCCGGGTGCTCCGGGGGGAGGGGGTCCGGCGCGGCGGCGTCGTGGGGGTCCGCCTGGAGCGGGGGATCGACATGATCGTCTCCCTGCTGGCGGTGTTCAAGGCAGGGGGCGCCTATCTTCCGCTCGCCCCGTCCCTGCCCGCCGAGCGGACCCGGTTCATGCTGGACGACGCGGGGGCGGCGGCGGTCGTCACCGCCGGCGGACCGGGACGCCGGCCTCCGGAGGGCCCGTGGGCGGTGGTCGACCTCGACCGGCGGGAACAGGAGATCTCAGCGGCGCCGCCGGTCCCCGCCCACCAGCGGAGCGGGCTCGACGACCTCGCCTATGTGATCTACACGTCCGGCTCCACCGGGCTTCCCAAGGGCGTCCAGGCCACCCACCGCAACATCGCGCGCCTGTTCCCCGCCACCGGGGCGTGGACGGCCTTCGGCCCCTCCGACGTGTGGACCATGTTCCACGAGTTCACCTTCGACGTCTCGGTGTGGGAGATCTGGGGGGCCCTGTCCACGGGCGGACGGCTGGTCACCATGCCCAAGGAGGTGACCCGCTCCCCGGAGGAGTTCCTCTCCCTGGTCCGTGAGACCGGCACCACCGTCCTGAGCCAGACCCCCTCGGCGTTCCGCAACCTCGTCGAGGCCGACGCGGCGGCCGCGGAGCAGGAGGAGCCTGCGCTGCGCCATGTCCTGCTGGCGGGCGAAGCGGTCGACATGGCCGCCGTCGGGCAGTGGTTCGAGCGCCACGGCGATTCCCGGCCGGAGGTCGCCAACCTCTACGGGATCACCGAGACCACGGTGCACTCCACTTACAGGAGGCTGCGCGCCGCGGACGTCGGCGCTTCCTCCAGCCCCATCGGGGTCCCCCTCGCCGATCTGCGCATCGAGGTGCTGGACCGGTGGGGGAACCCCACCCCGCCGATGACCGCGGGGGAGATCCACGTCGGCGGCGGCGGGGTGACGCGCGGCTACCTCGGGCGCCCCGGCCTGACCGCCGAGCGGTTCGTCCCCGACCCCCGGGCGGGCGGGGACGGCTCCCGCCTCTACCGCAGCGGCGACCTCGCGCGGGTCACGGGCTCCGGAGAGCTCGAGTACATCGGCCGCGACGACCACCAGGTCAAGATCCGCGGATTCCGCATCGAGACGGGCGAGGTGGAAGCGGCACTGACCGCTCACCCGGCGGTGGAGGGCGCGGTCGTCGTCCCGCATGCCGCCGGCGACGGGCGGCCGGCGCGGCTGATCGGGTATGTGAAGACGGCGGGTGGGGAGAGCACCGCGGGACTGCGGGACTTCCTCGCGGGGAGGCTGCCCGATTACATGGTGCCGGCGCTCCTGGTCCCCGTGCAGCGGTGGCCGCTGACCTCCAACGGAAAGGTCGACCGGCGCGCGCTCCCCGCCCCCGGCGCCGACCGGCCGGACCTGCACGGCGACTACACCGCCCCGCGCGGCGGCATGGAGCGCGCGCTGGTCGAGGTCTTCCAGGAGGTGCTCGGCATCGACCGGATCGGCGTGCACGACAGCTTCTTCGACCTGGGCGGGGACTCCATCCGCAGCCTGCAGATCACCGGGCGGGCGAAGCGCCGCGGGATCGATGTGCCGCTGCGCGAGCTGTTCCTCCGGCCCACCGTCGCAGAACTGGGCGCGGTGGCCTCCTGGAGCGGAACCGGCCGGCCCGGGCGCAGCGCACCGTTCTCTCTTCTCTCCGGTGCCGACCGGGCGCTCCTGCCCGCGGGGGTGGTCGACGCCTACCCCATGTCGGTGCTGCAGACCGGGATGCAGTACCACATGGAACTCGACCCCGAGAACCTCCCCTACCACAACGTGAACAGCGTCCACGTGCGGATGCCCTTCGACGGCGAGCTCTTCCGCCGCGCGGCCGAGGACGTGGTCGCCCGGCACCCCGTGCTGCGGACCTCCTTCGACCTGGCCGGATACGAGCAGCCGACACAGCTGGTCTGGGAGGCGGCCGAGATGCCGCTGATCATCGAGGACCTTCGGCACCTGGACGCCGACGCGCAGGCGGCCCGCCTGCGGGCCTTCGTCGACGAGGAGCGCTCCCGGCCCTTCGACCACGAGCGGCCCCCGATGGCCCGCATGGCTCTGCACCGGCGCGGCGACACGACGGTGCAGTGGACCGTCACCGAGCACCACGCCATCCTGGACGGCTGGAGCCTGAAGTCCTTCGAGGCCGAGGTCCTCCAGCGCTACCTCGCGCTGCGCAAGGATCCGGGCGCGCCGGCGGCCGCCCCTCCCGAGCCGCTGTTCCGCGAGTTCGTCCGGTTGGAGCTGGAGGCCCTGGACTCCTCCGACTCCTCCCGCTTCTGGAAGGAGAGGACCGCCGGTCGGGCACCGGTACCACTGCCCGTCCCGGACCGCGAGGAGGCCGCCGGGGCGGGCGCCGACAGCGGAATCGGCGGCGAGGAGGTCGGCGGAGTGCGCCAGTGGCGCTCGACGACGACCCGCAGCGGTTCGCAGCGGTCGCTGGAGGCCCTGCTGCCCGCGGAACTGAGCAGGTCCCTGCTCGGACTCGCGGCGGAGACGGGCGTTCCGCTGAAGAGCGTGCTGCTGACCGCACACCTGAAAGTGCTCGGCCTCGTCACGGGCTCGCCCGACGCGGTGGCCGGGATGAGTTCGCACGGCCGCCCGGAAGAGGACGGCGCCGCCGAGGTGTACGGGATGTTCCTCAACATCGTGCCGGTCCGGCTGCCCAGGGGCTGCAGGACCTGGGCCGACCTGATCCGCTCGGTGTTCGGGCAGGAGCAGGACCTCATCCCGCACCGCCGCTACCCGCTGGCCCTGATGCAGCGGGACGCCGGCGGGCGGGAGCTGTTCGACAACACCTTCCTCTACAACCACTTCCACGTGATGCAGGACGTGCTCGGCGATGAGATCGAGTTCCTGGACTCCCGGTCGGTCGGTACGACGGACTACCGCGCCGAGCCGACCGACCACACGCTGTCCACCGGCTTCCTGCGCGACCCCCGCTCCGAGCGGCTCCTGCTCCGCTTCGACTACTACACCGGCCGGCTCGGCGATGCCGCGGCAGAGGAGATGCGCTCGCTCTACCTGGACGTCCTCGCCGCGATGACCGACTCCGGGGCCGAGCACGAGGCGTTCGCCCCCCGCTTGGGCCGCGGAGGCGCCTGATGATCCGAGGCGGCGCCGCGTCCGCGCGGAAGCGCACGGCGCCCGGGAGCGGCGGACCCATGGGGCGCGCCTTCAACCGCTTCTGGGGCGCCTACTGCCTGAGCAATTTCGCCGACGGGCTGCTCATGACCGGGCTTCCGCTCATCGCGGCCACGATGACCTCGGATCCGCTGCAGGTCTCGGCCCTGCTGACGGCGCGCTTCCTGCCGTGGCTGCTCTTCGGCGTCGCCGCCGGGGCGCTGGCGGACCGCATCGACCGGAGCCGCGCCATCGCCGTCGCCAACGCGGTCCGAGGGGGCGCGCTGATCGCGGCGGCGCTGGTGCTGGCGGCCGGGCACGGCGGGATCTGGCTGCTGTACGCGGCCATGTTCGTCGTCATCGGCTGCGAGACCGTGTACGAGAGCGCGGCCAAGGCGATGGTGCCCACGCTGGTGCCTCCGGGCCGGCTGGACCGGGCGAACGGCCGCCTGGAGGGCGGGCGGGTCGTCACCGAGGACTTCGCCGGCTCCCCCGCGGCCGGCGTCCTCATGGCGGTGGGCGCGGCCGCACCGCTGTTCGCCAACGCCGGCGGCTATCTCCTGGCGGCGGCGGTCCTGCTGCTCCTCCCGACATCCCCGGCAGCGGCCGCACCGATGCGGGAGGGCGCGGAGCCGCGTCCCTCCTTCCGCCGGGACGTCGCCGCCGGGCTGCGCTTTCTGTGGAGCGACCGCGTCCAGCGGGCGAACGTCGCCTACAACATCGCCACGATGACCGCGCTGCCGATGGCGACGTCCGTCCTGGTCCTCGTGGTCCAGCAGGTCTTCGGGGTCCCGGCGGCCCTGTACGGGGTCTTCATGGCGGGTTCGGCGGTCGGCGCCCTCGCGAGCGCGGCCCTCACCGCGCGCCTCGCGGACCGCTGGGGCAGGACCCGGGTGTTCGCGGTGGCGATGGCCGCCCTGGCGGCCTCCCTCCTGGGGTTGGGGACCACCGGGAACCCCGTGGCCGCGGCTGCCCTCTGGGCGGTCTTCGGCGCGGCGCTGACCGCCTCCAACATCGTCCGGGAGGCCCTGTTCCAGTCCATCACCCCGAACCGGCTGCTCGGTCGCGCCACCAGCACCCGGCGGATGTTCGCCTGGGGTGCCGCCGCCCTCGGTGCGCCGGCGGGCGGCCTGCTGGGCCGCATCGACCTCCAACTGCCACTGCTCGCCGCCGGCGCCCTGCTGGCGGCCGCGCTCCTGTGCTACCTCCCCGCGTTCCGCAGGGCGGCGGCCCGCGCCGCATCGGCGGAGCAGGAGCGCAAGGCGCCCGAAGACACCGACCCCCGCCGTCCCACCGACCACGAATAGGCATTGAACGGATGCACTCCGGCAGCACACCCCTGTCCTACGCCCAGCGCGGCCTGTGGTTCTCGGAGCGCCTCTCGGGCGCCGGCGGGGCCTACAACGTCCCCGTCCGCATCCGGCTCACCGGCCGGCCGAACCCCCAGGCCCTCGAACAGGCGCTCCGCGACGTCGTGAAACGGCACGAGCCGCTGCGCACGGTGTTCCCCGAAACCGGCACCGGGCCAGTGCAGCGGGTCCTTTCCGTCGTCGACGTCCCGGCGCTCCTGCACCTCGCCGACGGTGCGGAGCCGGCGGAGGCGCAGTTGGCCCGCTTCGCCCGGCACCGCTTCGACCTCGCCGCGGAACCGCCGATCAGGGCCCTGCTCGCGGACTCCGGAGAGGAGGGCGGCACACTGCTCGTCGTCGTCCACCACATCGCCATCGACGGATGGTCGTGCGGCGTCCTCCTGCGCGAGCTGAACGCCGCCTACTCCGCACGCCTCGGCGGAGCGGCCCCCTCCTGGACCGAGCTCCCCGTCCGCTACTCCGACTACGTGCTGTGGCAGCGGAAGCTGCTCGGGGACCCCTCCGATCCCGGCAGTCCGCTCGCGGCGCAGACGGCCTACTGGGAGCGGCGGCTCGCGGAGCTGCCGGAAGAGATCGCGCTCCCCTATGACCGGCCCCGGCCGGCCGAGGCCACCCAGCGGGGCGGCGCCGTTCCCGTCGTGCTCGGCAGAGACCTCCACACCCGCCTGTCCGGACTCGCCCGGCGGGAGCGCTGCACCCTATTCACGGTGCTGCTGGCCGCACTCTCCGCGACCCTCACCCGTTTCGGAGCGGGACCGGACGTTCCGATCGGTGCGCCGACGGCGGGCCGCAGCGAACCGGAACTCCACGACAACATCGGCCTTTTCGTGAACACCCTGGTGCTGCGCGTGGACACCTCCGGAGATCCGGCCTTCACCGACCTGCTCGCCAGGGCGCGCCGCACCGCCGCCGACGCCTTCGCCAACGGCGAGGCCCCGTTCGAACTGCTGGTGGAACGCCTCCAGCCGGTACGGACCCTGTCCAGGCACCCGCTCTTCCAGACCATGCTGACGCTCAACCGGGCCCCGGTCCCCGAGGGCGCCGAAGGCGGCTCCGCCGCCCTCGGCGCCGATACGGCGGGCGTGGACAACGGAACGGTCAAGTTCGACCTGGACCTGGGTCTGACCGAGCGGTACGACGGCGCGGGGCCCGCCGGGCTGTCCGGCGCGCTCGGCTACGCCTGCGACCTGTTCGACGCCGACACCGCCGAACGCATCGCCGACGCGCTGGTGAGGGTCCTGCGGCAGGCGGCCGAGGATCCGGCGCGGCGCATCGGCGCCTTCGAAGTCCTCTCACCGGAGGAGCGCACCGGGCTCGAGGCCGCCTTCCGCGGCCCCGACCGCCCGGTTCGGGCCTGCACGGTCACCGACCTCTTCGAACGGGCCGCCGACGCGGCCCCTGGAACCGTCGCCCTGCGCTGCGGGGACCGGGAGTGGACCTATGCCCGGCTGGACGCCGAGACCGGGAGGCTGGCGCACGCGCTGCAGGCCCGCGGGGCCGGGCCCGGCAGCCTGGTCGGCGTCTGCGCGGACCGGTCCGCCGAGATGGTGATCGCCCTGCTGGCGGTGCTCAGATCCGGCGCGGGCTACATCCCCGTCGACCCGGCCTACCCGGCGGAGCGCAAGCGGTCCATGATGGCGCAGGCATCGGCCGGGACACTGGTGGCGGCGCCCGGAACGGACGCCTCCTGGCACGGCGGGGAGACGGTCGGCACGGACGCGCCGGCCCCACCCGGCGCCCGCGGGCGCCCGAACGCGGGAACGGCGCCCGGCGACCTCGCCTACGTCATCTACACCTCCGGATCCAGCGGCCGCCCCAAACCGGTCATGGTGGAGCACCGCACACTGGTGAACTACCTGGAGTGGTGCCGCGAGGAGTACGCGGCCGGCGGCACAGGGGGAGCTCCGGTCTTCTCCTCCTACTCCTTCGACATGCTCGTCCCCGACATCTACGTTCCGCTGATCACGGGGCAGGCGGTGACCGTCGTCCCGGAGGGGACCGATCCCTCCCGGCTGGGGGCCGCCCTGATGCGGCACGCCCCCTATGCCTTCATCAAGCTGACCCCGGGCCATCTGGACCTGCTGGCCGAGCAGCTGACGGAGGAGGAGGCGGGGCGCCTGTGCTCCCTGCTCGCCGTCGGCGCCGACACCTTCCAGCCCCGCGTCCTGGACGCCTGGCGTTCACTGGACCCCCGGACCCCCGTCGTCAACGAGTACGGGCCCACGGAGGCGTCGGTGGGCAACTGCGTCCACCGGGTCGAGGGCCCGGTGCCGCCGAGCGGGGTGCCCATCGGCTCCCCGATCGCGAACACCGCCATGTACATCCTCGACGGCAACCTGAACCCGGTGCCGCGGGGCAGCACGGGGGAGCTCTACATCGGAGGCGACTGCGTCGTCGCGGGCTACGGGGGCCTCCCCGCGCTGACCGCGTCGAAGTTTCTTCCCGACCCTTTCGCCGGCGGCGGGTCGCGCATGTACCGCACCGGCGACCTCGGCCGGATGCTGCCCGGGGGCGCCATGGAGTTCCTGGGGCGCCGCGACGAGCAGCTCAAGGTCAACGGGTTCCGCATCGAGCCGGGCGAAGTGGAGGCCGCCCTGGAGGAGGATCCGTCGGTGGCGAAGGCGGTGGTGACCGCCCGGTCCGCCGGAGGGGGAGCGCCCACCGGGCTCGTCGCCCACCTGCTGCCCGAGGAGGGAGCGGCCCTCGACACCGGGCTCGTCCGCGACCGCCTGGCCCGGCGGGTCCCCGCTTACATGCTCCCTGCGGCCTTCGCGGTCGTCGACGACATCCCGCTGACCTCCAACGGCAAGCTCGACCGCGCCGCGCTGGCGCGGAGCGCGGCCGAGCCCGGCCCGCGCCCCGCCCGGGCACCGGGCACGGACACCGAGCGCGAACTGCACCGGCACTTCTGCGACGTACTGGGCCTCCCGGAGGCCGACACGGCGGCGTCCTTCTTCGACCTGGGCGGGAACTCGCTCCGAGCGGCCGTGCTCGTCACGCGGCTGCGGTCGGCGCTCGGGGCCGACCTGGCCCTGCCCGACCTGTTCCGGACCCCTTCGGTGGAGGCGCTGGCCCGCGCTCTCGCCGGCCGCGGCGGCGGCAGGCCCCCCGGCGCCGCCGCGGCCGGCTTCGCCCCCCTCCTCACGCTGCGCGGGCCCGGCGGGGAGGGCGGAGAGAGCACGCCTCTCTTCTGCGTCGCCCCTGCGACCGGCCTCGCCTGGGCCTATGCGGGCCTGCTCCGCCACCTGCCCGGAGACCTCGTCGTCCACGGGCTGCAGTCGCCCGGGCTGACCGACCCCGACCACGCCCCGGCGGACATAGGCGCCTTCGCCGCCGACCTCGTCGCACGGGTCCGCCGCGTACGGCCCACCGGGCCCTACCGCCTGCTCGGATGGTCGCTGGGCGGCACCGTCGCCCATGAGATGGCCGTCCGGCTCCAGGAGGAGGGGGAGGAGGTGGACAGGGTCGTGGTCCTCGACAGCAACCCCGGTGTCGCGGTGCGCAAGGCGTCCGGTTTCTCCCCCCGGTCCCCCGCCGTGATCCGGGGCGCCCTGGAGAACTTCGGGGTCCCGGCGGCGGAGCAGGACGCCGCGGCCCTCACCGCCGAAGGAGTGGCACGGGCGCTGCGCGCCCACAGCCCGACGTGGGGCGCGATCACGGCGGCCCAGGCCGAGCGGATCCTGCAGAGCTACGCCCGCTCGATGGGCCTGGGGGGACCGCGGGTGTCCCGGGTCTACCGCGGAGACCTCCTGCTGGTCTTCACCGAACACAGCCGGAACGCGGCCGCCTGGGCCGGTGAGGTGCGCGGGGAGATCATCGCCCGGCACATGCCCGTCTCCCACCACGACCTGCTCGGCCCCGTGGCCCTGGAGCGGGTCGGCCCCCTTGCGACCCGGTACCTGCTCGGCGGACCGGACGCCCCCGGACCCCGCCGGGCCGACTGATCCCTGGAGCCGGCCCCGCCGACTCCTCCCGCAACAGGCCGTGTCAGCGGCGTACGCGAACGGAAAGAGCACGATGTCCCTGGAACCACCGACCTTCGCCCCTGAAGCGGACCGGTCCACCGGTGCCCCGCGCGTCGATGCGCGCAGGCTGCTCGACAGACTGGAGCGGCTCCGCCGGATCGGGGCCGGGCACGGCATCTCGCGCATCGGATTCAGCGCGGAGGAACAGGAAGGCCGGGCCCTGATCGCCGATTTCATGGCCGAAGCCGGACTGCGGCCGGAGGTCGACCCGGCCGGCAACCTGATCGGCCTGCCCCCGGCCCTCCGGTCCGGCACGCCCGTGCTGATGCTCGGGTCGCACATCGACACGGTGCCCGAAGGCGGCGCCTACGACGGCGCACTCGGGGTCCTCGGCGCGATCGAGGTCGTCCAGACGCTGAGCGAACTCGGACTGCGCACGCACCGGCCGCTCGCCGCGGTCTGCTTCGCCAATGAAGAGGGGGGCAACGGCACCCCGGGGATGTGGGGATCGCACGCCGTCGCCGGGTCCCTGACCCGCGAGCACATCACCGCCGTCGACGTCCTCGGCAACCCGATGGAGCGGCTGGTCGGCGGAGCCGGTGGAGACCTCGGCCGGATCGGGGAGGCGGCATGGCCTCCCGGGTCCATCGACGCCTTCCTCGAACTCCACATCGAGCAGGGCCCCGTCCTCGAAGAACGGGGGATCGACATCGGCGTCGTCACCGCGATCACCGGGCGGGTCACGGCGGACGTCGAGATCACGGGCCGGACGAACCACGCCGGGACCACGCCGATGGAGATGCGCCGCGATGCATTGGCCGCCGCCGCGCGCCTGGTCCTGGCGGTCCGCGGGCTCGCGGCCGAGGACCGGATCGTGCGGGTCGCGACCGTGGGCCGCTGCGATGTGGAACCCGGCGCGTGGAACGTCGTCCCCGGGCGGGTGCGGCTGCGCGCCGACATGCGCGACGTCGACCCGGAGGCACTGGACCGGGGCGTCGCGGCCCTCGAAGCGCGCGCCGTGGCGGTCGCGGCGGAGACGGGGACCGGCGTCGCGGTCGAGGTCGCCGACCGTGTCGAGCCGGCCCCGTGCGCGCCCCGCCTGCGCCGCCGGGTGCGGGCCGCGGCGGAGGAACTGGGGCTGAGCACGATCGAGATGCCCAGCGGCGCCGGCCACGACGCACAGATCATCGCGGAGGCGGCCCCCGTCGGAATGATCTTCGTCCCCAGCGCCGGAGGCGTCAGCCACGCGCCGGACGAGCACTCCAGCGACGCCGACGTCGTCAACGGCGCAGACGTTCTCCTGCGCACCGTGCTCGGCCTGGGGCGCGCCGGCGCCGAACCGCGCCGCAGGGCCCACTGACCCCGCTCCGGCGGCCGAAGGCGGCGCCGGCACCCACAACGGAGGAACACATGCACGTCATAGGCATCAGCGGAATGGACGGCTCCATCGCCTTCAAGCGCGAGCGGATGCCGGGCCTGGACGAGCGCAGCTACCGGATCGTCCAGGGACTGGACTCCGCGGCCGCCCTCGTCAGCGGCGGCGAAGTGGTGGCGGCCGCCGCGGAGGAGCGGTTCACCGGCGAGAAGACCACCGGCGACTTCCCGCTCAACGCCATCCGGTACTGCCTCGACGCCGCCGGCATGAAGATGTCCGACATCGACGTCGTCGCGCACTCTTTCGACTACGGCCGGGCCGAAGGGCGGAGCCTCGATGCCCACGCGCGCGCCGTCCACGACACCGTCCACGCCCCGGAGGCCACCCGGCGCCTGGTCGAGCGGCACTGGCCCGGACCCGCCGGTCCCGGCCGCTTCGCCCCCGTCGCCCACCACTTCGCCCACGCGGCGAGCGCCTACCACCTCAGCGGTTTCGACGAGGCCCTGGTCGTGGTCGCCGACGGCATGGGGGAGTCCGAGAGCACCAGCGTCTACTCCGCGCGCGGCGGCCGTATGGAACCGCTGCACCGCGTCCCCGCGCTGCACTCGCTGGGCACGCTCTACGGCGTCTTCACCCTCTACCTCGGCTTCGTCTTCGCGATGGACGAGTACAAGGTCATGGGCCTGGCCCCCTACGGCGACCCCGCCCGCTACTTCGACCGGATGAGGGAGCTGGTCCGCCCCGCGGCCGACGGCGGCCATGTGGTCCCGGTCCTGGCCGAGAACCGCACCCCCGACCAGCGCGAGACGCACCAGGGCGCCCTCGCCGCGATCGCGCGGAGGTTCGGTCCTCCCCGCCTTCCCGGCGAACCGGTCGAACAGCGCCACATGGACGTGGCGGCGGCCCTCCAGGCCGCTCTGGAGAACTGCATGCTGCACACGCTCCGCCACTTCCGGCAGGCCACCGGTCACCGCAGGCTGTGCATGGCGGGAGGGGTCGCACTCAACTGCAGCATGAACGGGACGGTCTCCCGGAGCGGCGTGTTCGACGGGGTCTTCGTCCAGCCCGCCTCCGGCGACGACGGGTCGGCCCTGGGAGCCGCCCTGGCCGTCCACGTCGGCGAGACCGGAGAAGGGGCGCGGCCCCGAATGGGCATGCCCTACTGGGGCCCCGGCTACTCCGACCGGGACTACCGCCGCGTGCTGCGGGAGACGCCCGAAGCCGAGTCGGTGGAACTGGGCGGCGACGAAGAGCTCGCCCGGCGGGTGGCCGCCCTGCTCGCCGACGGACGCGTGGTCTCCTGGTTCCAGGGGCGCATGGAGTTCGGCCCCAGGGCACTGGGCAACCGCAGCATCCTGGCCGACCCCCGCGACCCCGGCATGCGCGACCGCATGAACGCCCTCATCAAGCAGCGCGAGGGCTTCCGGCCCTTCGCCCCCGTCGTCAGGGAAGAGGACGCCCGGGACTACTTCGAGTTCAGCGGCGACCTCGGCCGCCACGCCCACATGCTCTTCGTGGTGCGCACCCGCCCCGAGTGGCGCGAACGCCTGCCGGCCATCACCCACGTGGACGGGACCGCCCGCGTCCAGGTGCTGCGCCGCAAGGACAACGAGCGGCTGTGGCGGCTGATCGGCGCCTTCGGGGAGGCCACCGGGACGGCCGTCCTGCTCAACACCTCCTTCAACCTGCGCGGCCAGCCCGTGGTGGCCGATCCGCGCACCGCGCTGGACACCTATCTCCGTTCGCGCATCGACCACCTGGTCCTGGGGCGCCACCTCGTCGGCAGCGCCGACAGGCCGGTGGAGGGCGCCGCGCCGACCGCACGCGGTACGGAGGTGCGGAGGTGACACCGTTCCGGTCGCACACCGCCGAAGCATCCGGGAACCGGGTGGCCCTGCCCACGGACGCGCCGGCGCCGCCGCTCCGCCGCTATCTGCGCGATTCGCACACGGTCGAGCTCGACGGGCCGACGTCCGCCCGGATCCTGGCCCCGGCTCCGCCGCGCCCGCCGCTGCCCCGGTTGGGCACGGCCGCGCTCCTCGTCCTCGTGGCGCGCCGCTGCGCCACCGCCCGGCCGCGGCTGGCGCTGCTCGCCCCCGAGGCGCCGGCGCCCGTCGAACTCTCCGTCGACCTGGCGGACGCGGCCGACCTGGGCGCCGTCGCCGAGCACCCGGACCTGGACCGGGGGCGGGCCTGTACGGGGACGGTCCCCGAGCGCCTGGCGATCGCGCTCGTGGTGGAGGCGTCCGGCGGCGGGGAGGCGGCCCCCGCGGACTTCCCCGAACAGGACACCGTCTTCCGGCTCCGCGAACAGGGCGGCAGGCTCTCCCTCACCCTGGACTGGGAATCGGGCCTGTTCACCGAGGACGGCGCGGCAGAGCTCCTGGACCATTGGCGGGGACTGCTGCTCGACGTCGCCGAGCGCCCGCGCACCCCGACCGGAGCCGAAGAGGCTGCGGGCGCGCCCGTATCGGCGGAGCCTCACGCCGGCGCTCCCGGAGCCCCTCCCCGGGGCCGCGTCGAGAAGGCCGTCGCCGAGATCTGGTGCTCGGTCCTGGGGACGGAGAGCCTGGGCAGGGACGCCAACTTCTTCGCCGAAGGCGGCGGCTCCCTGCATGCGCTCAAGGCCGCCCGGCGCATGGAGTCCCGGTTCCGCGTCGCCGTCCCGGCGGCCCTGCTGTTCGAGGCGCCGACGGTGGAGGAGGCCGCCAGGAGCGTCACCGACCTGTGGGACGAGGCCCGCCCGGCCCCGGAGGAGGCCGCCGCATCCGCTCCGGGCGGCGGAGCGCCGCCCTCCCCCCGGGAGGCCGCCGAGGGCGGCGCTTCCGCGGCCCAGGAGCGCATCTGGTTCTTCGAACACCTGCGGCCGGGCACACCGGGATACAACATGCCCTGGGCCGTCGACGTCGACGGAGCCCTGGACACGGAGGCGCTCTCCCGCGCCGTGCGGACCGTCGTACAGCGGCATGAGGCCCTCCGGACGGTCTTCCGGGACGATGAGGGGCGCCCGGTTCCCGAGGTCCGGCGGGAGGCGCGCGTCGAGGTCAGGACGCACACGGTCGGCGCCGATGGCCCGGACGCGCCGAGGGCGGCCGCGGAACGGCTGCTGCGGGACCTGGCCGCAGAGCCCTTCTCCCTGGTGGGGGAGGTGCTCATGCGGGTGGACGCGGTGACGCTGTCCCCGCGGGAGCACACCGTCCTGGTGACGCTGCACCACATGGTCGCCGACGGCGCCTCCATCACCGTGATCCTGGACGAACTGGCCGCCTTCTATGCGGAGGAGACGGGCGGGGCCGCCGCCGGCCTTCCCCGGGCGCCCGGCTACGCGGAGACCATCGAACGCCGCCGCGACCGCCTGCGCGACGGAGGGCGCGACCGCGCCCTCGCCCACTGGCGGAGGCGGCTGGCCGGCGCGCCGGACCGCATCGCCATCCCCTTCGACGTGCCGCCCTCGCCGCATCAGGGCGCCGCGGGCGCCGCACTGCCCTTCACACTGGAGCCGGCCGTGGCGGAGGCGGCCCGCACGCTCGCCGCGAAGAGCGGGACGACGGTGTTCGCCGTGCTGATGGCGGCCTTCCAGGCGCTTCTGCAGCGCTGGACCGGAGAGGAGGACATCGTCATCGGCACGACGGTCGGCGGCCGTGCCGCGGAGGGGGGCCAGGGCGTCGTGGGGCCGCTGTTCAACACGGTGCCGATCCGCACCGGGCATGGGCGCTCCGCCTCCTTCGGCGCCGCGGTGGAGGCCGCGCACCGCGAGGTCGCGAGCGCCCTGGAGCACCAAGAGCTCCCCTTCGATGAACTGGTCGCTGAACTGGGAGCGCGGCGGGACCCGTCCCGGCCGCCGCTGGTACAAGTGCTGTTCGAACTGGACGAGGTGACCGGCAGGCGCGAGCCGGTTCCGGGAACGGTCTGGTCCCAGCGCCTCGTCGACACGGGGACGGCCAAGTACGAGCTGACCCTCACGGTCACCGACGACGGCGAGCGCCTCCGCGGCAGGGTCGACCACTCGCGTTCACTGGCCCCGGAGACCGCGCGCTGGCTGGCGGAGGCCTACACCGCCCTCCTGGAGGAGGCGTGCGCGGCACCGGACCGGCCGATCCAGCGGCATCCGCTCGGCGAGCCGCCGCGCACCGGTGCCGCCGCGAAGACCCATGCCCGAGCCGCCGGGCGGCCGAGCGAGGCCTGCGTGCACGCGCTCTTCGAAGCGCAGGCCGACCGCACCCCCGGGGCCGTGGCGGTGCGCTCGGCCTCGACCGAGTGGACCTACGAAGAGTTGGACGCGCGCGCCAACCGGCTCGCGCACCTTCTCATCGCCGCAGGGGCGGGCCCGGAGACGGCGGTCGGCGTGTGCCTGGGGCGCTCCGAGCACATGCCGGTCGCGCTGCTGGCCGTCATGAAGGCCGGCGCCGCCTACGTGCCGATCGACCCCGGCTACCCGGAGGCCCGCAAGCGCTTCATGCTGGAGCAGGTGTCCGCGCCGATCCTGGTGAACGAGGACGGGGGGCGGGCCGACTGGTTCGACGGGGCCGTTCTGGGCGCCTCGCGGGCACCGGCCGGAACCGCCCCCGACCATCGGCCGGAGGTCCGGGTCGCCCCGCGCAACCCCGTGTACGTGATCTACACCTCCGGCTCCACGGGACGGCCCAAGGCGGTCGTGGTCGAGCACCGCACCGTCGCCAACTACCTGGCGTGGGCGGTCAGCGACTACGTAGGGCCGCGCACCGGAGGAGCGCCGCTCTTCTCCTCGTTCGCC
This sequence comes from Nocardiopsis potens DSM 45234, assembly GCF_000341105.1. Lineage (GTDB taxonomy): Bacteria > Actinomycetota > Actinomycetes > Streptosporangiales > Streptosporangiaceae > Nocardiopsis_A > Nocardiopsis_A potens. Next base: position 38,556 of record NZ_ANBB01000038.1, on the reverse strand, counting down.
TTCGACATGATCGTCCCCAACATCTACGCGCCGCTGCTCACCGGGCAGCCCGTGCACGTCGTCCCGGAGGACACACCGCCGGAGAAGCTGGCCGAGGCGCTGATGGAGCATGCGCCCTACGCCTTCATCAAGCTGACCCCCGGCCATCTCGACCTGCTCGCCGAGTTCCTGGAACCGGATCAGGCGCGACGCCTGTGCGGACTGCTCGCCGTGGGGGCGGACACGTTCCCGCGGCAGGTGCTCGACCGGTGGCGCGCGCTCGATCCCGCCACACCGGTCCTCAACGAGTACGGCCCGACGGAGGCGTCGGTGGGGAACTGCGTCCACTTCGTCACCGCGGAGGAGGAGGGGGAGACGCTCCCGATCGGCCTCCCCATCCCGGACACGACGATGTACGTCCTGGACGAGGCCATGCTTCCGGTGCCCGTGGGCGGGGAGGGGGAGCTCTACATCGGGGGCGCGTGCGTCGTGCGCGGATACGGCGGGCAGCAGCGGCTCACCGCCGACAGGTTCGTCCCCGACATGTTCGGCGCCCCGGGCGGGCGGCTCTACCGGACCGGGGACCTGGGGCGCCGGCGCCCCGACGGAAACCTGGAGTTCCACGGCCGCCTCGACGACCAGGTCAAGATCAACGGCTACCGGGTGGAGCCCGGGGAGGTTGAGAGCGCCATCGCCGACCACCCCGACGTCGCCAAGGCGGTCGTGGCGGTGGCCGGGGCCCCGGGCGGCCGGCGCCTGCTCGGCTACTACGTCTGCGAGCGGCCGCTGGAGGCCTCGGAGGTACTGGAGCATCTGCGCGAGCGGCTCCCTTCCCACCTGCTTCCGGCCGCGCTGATGCAGATCGACGCGGTCCCGCTCAACCGGAACGGCAAGGTCGACCGCTCGGCCCTGCCGTCCCCGGCTTCCGCGGCGCACGCTTTGGACGGCGGGCGCCCCGGGGCCGGAGAGGACCCGGTGGCCGCGGCCGTGGCCGTGCTGATGGCCGGGACGCTGGGGGTGCCGTCCTCCGCGGTCGGGTCCGGTGACGACTTCTTCGCCGCGGGCGGAAGGTCCCTGGACGCCGTGCGGCTGGCCGGGCGGATCCGCCGCGCGCTGCGGTGCCGGCTGCCGATCTCCGACTTCATGCTCGATCCCACTCCCCGGGGGATCGCGAGAGCGATCGGCGCCGGAGAGGAGGTGTCCGAGCGGGCCCGAAGGCTCGTCGACCTGAGCGCGCTGCCCGCGCAGGACCGGGCGTCGCTGAAGCGCCGCGCCTCGGCCGCCCCGGACGGGGAGCCGGCCCCGCGGACCCCCGGAGAAGGAGGGGGGCCGACCTATGCGGTGGTCGTCAACGCGGAAGGGCAGTACTCCGTCTGGCCGGTGCAGCGGCCGGTGCCGGAGGGGTGGCGCGCCGAGGGGCCGCAGGGCACCCGGGAGCAGTGCCTAGACCACATCGAGGCCGTCTGGGCCGACATGAGGCCTCTCAGCGCGCGCTGATCCGCCGACGGCGGTGCCGGCGCCGCGCGGCGCCGGCACCGCCGGGCCCCGGGAGAGGGGGGACGGGAACGGCCTCCCGACCGTCCGGCCCCGGGCGTCACCGCACGGCCGCACCCGGGAGAAGACGACCTGGGCCGCGTCCGGCCGCTCGGCGGCCTTCTTCTTCCGGCCCCGGTCCTCGCGCTCCAGCCAGGCCCGGCACGCCGACGCCCATGGTGAGTCGCCCAGTTCGACGAACACGGCCAGGGCCCGGCCGACGGTGCGCACGGCCTTCCTGCGCCGCCCCCGGGCGCACAAGAGCATCCCGCGGGAGAAGAGCAGGGCGGCCTGTCCCCGCCGGTCCCCGCTGCGCAGAGCGGCCACCAGCGCGATGTCGTTGATGCTCTCCCACTCGGAGAGACGGCGGTGCTCACGCAGGAACGGGGCCAGGGCGACGGCGAGGTTCCAGCAGGCCCCGGCGGCTCCGCCGTCGGCGGCCAGGGCGATCGCCGAGCGCAGCGCTGGTCGTTCCCGCTCCAGGTAGAGCGCCGGGTCGCCGAGCGCGTCCTCCAGGTAGGAGGCGGGCAGGGGGTACCGGGCCGCTCCTTCCCGCGGGATGGGCGAGGCGCCGCCGAGGAGGCGCCGGCCCGCCTCGTCCACCGCGGTGAGCCAGCCGCCGGCCAGGCGTTCGACGGCGTGCTTCCGCTCTTCGCCGGGCTCCTGCTCGCGGAGGAGCTCACGGCCGTACAGGCGGGCGACCTTGGAGAGGCGGTAGCGGGCGTGGCCCGCGCCGTCGGTGCCGGCGACGCCGAGCAGGCCGACGTCCACCAGGCGCTCGGACATGTCTCCGGGCGGGGTGTCGGTGATCCCGGTGAGAGCCCCGTCGGCCCAGACGGGGATGTTCTCCCCGTCGGTGATGCTCAGCAGGCGGAACGCCCGCTGCTCCCGGTCGGAAAGGGCGTCGTAGCCGGAGCGGAGGCGCGACCGCAGGTCCAGTTCCCCGTGGGAGAGTTCGTCCAGGCACCGGCGGGGATCGGCCAGGCGGCCGTGCAGCGCCCCGATGCTCCAGTGCGGGCGCGCGTTGAGCCGGTCGGAGATGATCCGCAGGGCGAGGGGGTGCCCGTCCACCGCGTCGACCAGCGCCGCGGCGGCGCCCCGGCCGCCGGCGACGCGCTCGGCCCCCAGTGCGGACTCCAGGAACCCCATCGCCTGCGCCGGGGCGAAGGCGCCCAGTTCGAAGATGCGGCTGCAGGGAAGACCGGACAGCCGGGCGCGGCTGGTGATGAGAACGGCGCAGGTCCCCGACCCCGGCAGCAGCGGCCGCACCTGGGCGATGGAGGCGGCGTCGTCCAAGACGACGAGGACACGCCGTCCGGCCAGCAGGCCGCGGAAGATCGCGGCGCGCCGTGCCGGGCTGTCGGGGATCTCCTGCGCGGGTACGCCGAATGCGCGCAGGAAACCGAGCAGGACATCGGCGGGGTCGACCGGTTCGCCGCTCATGCCCCGCATGTCGCAGTAGACCTGGCCGTCGACGAAGTGCTCCCGCGCGAGTCGGTGGGCCAGGTGGATCGCCGTCGCGCTTTTGCCGCAGCCGGCCCCGCCCGCGATGACGACCACCCGGACGGCGCTGTGGCTGTCGCCGCCGACGGCCGCCTCGTGGACCGCGGCGAGCAGCTCAGGGGGCGCGAGGACGTCGCCGAGGTCGGACGGGAGCTGGCAGGGGGCCACTCGGGGGAACGGGGAAGGGGGAGCCCGCTCCGGCTCGACCCGGGGCGGGGGCGGCGGGGCGGAGACGGCAGGGGCGCGCTCCGCTCCCTCCGGAGCGGTGAATCCGCCGTGCGGGCCTCGCGGAGCATCGAGCTCGGGACCGCCGCGCAGGACGGCCTGCTCCATGCCCTGCAGCTCTGCGCCCGGCTCGATTCCCAGATCCTTCACCAGCTGCTCCCGGCCGGTGCGGAACGCCTCCAGGGCCTCGGCCCGGCGGCCCGACCGGTACAGGGCGAGCATGAACTGGGCGCGCAAGCGCTCCCGGTAGGGGTGCTCGTCGACCAGGGAACGCAATTCGGTGACCATCCGCAAATGGTTCCCCAGGGCGAGTTCGGTGCCTACGTACAGCTCGACCGTGTTCATCCGCTCCTCGCCCAGCCGAACCGCTTTGTTCCGGAGCGCAGGGCTGGGGAGCCCCTCCAGGGCCTCTCCCTTCCACAGGCCGAGTGCCGCCCGCAGTGCGTCCGCGGCATCGGATTCCCGTCCTTCCTGTGAAAAGGCCTCCGCTTCGGCGACCCTTCTTCGGTAATGTTCCAGGTCGAATTCGTCTCCGTTGAGGCGGAGGCGGTATCCGGAATGCTCCGTTGTGATGGTGGAGTGCGATCCGGCCGCCGAAAGGAATCTGCGCAGCTTGGAGATGCAGATCTGTACCTGTGTCCTGGCGGTGCTCGGCGGGGATTCGCTCCAGACGGTGTCGATCAACTGCTCCAGGGGGACGATGTTCCCCTCTTTGAGGAGGAGGATTCCGAGGAGGATCTGCTGGCGGCCGGGGAGGAGCGGCTGCTCCCCGGCCGCCGCATGGACCTGGAAAGGGCCGAGAACGTCGAATCTCACTTTCGAGGGGGCGGTGCCGGGCCGGGCTGGAAAGCGGTGATCGGGCAAGATTTGTGACGCCCTTTCTCGGAAGAACGGGGGGACGGGGGAGGGCGGGCGGATCATGATCTGCCCGCCCGGTGTCCGATGGGGTGATCCGCGGAAGGGGGCGGGATGGTCTTGGGGGTGATGTTCCAGGTGTGCTCAAAGAAGAGATCGGGGTGCGTGGGGGCGTTCGGAATTTCTTCTCTATAGTTGAAAAAGGATATTAAAATTCATTGGTGCGAGTGGTCAAGGACTTTAGATCAGGGCTTGAATGCGCAGGGCAGGGGGAGCCGGGGATCCCCGAGCGGGCCGGCGGCGGGACCGCCGGTCCCGGAACCGGCGGTGAACGGGACTCGCATCCGGGCCGGGCGGAGGTACTCCGCCGCATGCCCGCCGGCCCCGGAGGAGCTCAGGGCGCCGGCGGCGGAGAGGAGGGGGCGAGGGCCCCGGGCCGTCCGGGTCCGCGCCCCGCCCCCGCGCCGCCGGCGGCCGCCGCGGAGGGGCGTCCGGAAAAATGTCGGGCGCCGACCGAACACGCGCCTTCCGTACCGACATAAGTGGGTGAAAGGAACGGGAGGAACGCCTATGAGACGCAGCAGGGTCGGGGACCACTCCGACCAGCGCGCGTTCAACGTGCTGTTCGAGGAGCACTACGACGCCGTGTACCGGTACGCGCGGCGCCGGGTCGGCGCCGACCACGCCGACGACGTCGCCTCGGAGGCCTTCGTCGCCGCCTGGCGGAACCGGGGGCGCCTGGAAGCGGGGAGCGAACTGCCCTGGCTGTACGCCTGCGCGCGCCGCATCACCCTGGCCCACCTGCGCCGGAACCAGCGGCAGGAGCGGATCGCCGGATCCCTCGTCCGCGATCCCGGCCGGGTGCGGGTGCACACCGACGACGCCGAGCAGGTCGTCGAGCGCGCGGGGGCCCTGGCCGCCCTGGCCCGGCTGACCGAGCTCGAGCGTGAACTCGTGATGCTCGTGACCTGGGAGGGGCTCGACACCCGCGCGGCGGCCGAAGTCGTGGGCTGCGCCCACGTGACCGCCCGCGGGCGGCTGCACCGCGCCCGCAAGAGGCTCGCCGCCCTCATGGCCGAAACGCCCGGACCCGAGCGGGCCCGCACTTCGAAGGAGACGGCATGGACGACCTGACCGCACTGCGCACCGCCCTCGACGGCACCGACCCCGCCGCGGGCACCGCCCCCGAACCGGACGCCCGGCACCGGGCCCGCGCCCAGGCCGTCGCCCGGCTGCAGGAGGACTCCGCGGCGCCCGCCGGCGCCGGCCTGCTGCGGCGCCGCATCCCCGTCCTGGCCGCCGGAGCCGCGGCCGCCGCCGTGGCGGTGGGCGCCGTCGTCCTGCTGCAGCCCTCCGGGCATCCGGCCGGGATCCCCGCCGCCTACGCGGCCCCGCCCGACCCGATCGAGGTCCAGGGGGGCGAACCCGTGGACGGCACCGACCGGCTCCTGGCCCTGGCCGAGACCGCCGAGGACCGGGGGGGCGCCCCGGGCGAGGGCGGCGTCGCCTACGTCTCCTCCACCGGCACCGAACTGGAGCGGCTCACCGCGAACGCCGGCGACGAGGACCCCGAGGAGACCCGCGGGTACGGCTTCATCCCCTACGAGTGGGACACCTGGGCCGGCCCGGGCGGCGAGACGCGCCGGGACGCCCACCCCCGGCCGCCGCTGGAGACCGGCGGGGAGGAGGCCGACCACGAGTGGTTCCTGGACCGGCGGAGCGAGAGCACGGAGGAGACCGCGCCCCCCTCCATGCGCTGGCCCGAGGAGCTGCCCACCGACACCGGCGGCATGGTCGAGGCCCTCGGCGGCCTCGGCGACGACCCCTTCGACGACTCCCCGGCCAACCTGGTCGGCTCCGCCGAGGTGCTGTACGGGTCGCGCCCGCTCTCCGGCCCCGAGGAGGCGGCCGTGCAGCGGGTCCTCGCCGAGCACGCCGACGTGCGCTACCTGGGCACCGCCACCGACCCGCTGCACCGCGAGGGCGAGCTCTTCTCGCTGCGGGTCGAGGACGACATGAGCGTGTCCGAGCGCCGCTACCTCTACGACCCCGAGGACGGGTCGCTGCTCTACCGCGACGCGACCCTGCTGGAGGAGGACCCGGAGCTGGGCCGGGCCGAGGACTTCGGCCTGGAGTACCCGCTGCTGAGCGAGCAGGTCAGCTACGTCTGGTCGGGCTGGGTGAAGGGGGTCGGCGAGCGCCCCTAGCGGCGGCCGGCCCCGGAGGCCGGGCCTTTCCCGGCCCGGCCTCCGCCCGGGCGGCCGGCGCACCCCCGCGGAGGGAAGGACGGCCGCCGCGGTACGAGGGGCGGGACCGTGCGGCGGCCCCGCCCCTCCGGCGTGCGCCCGGCGGCAGACCGGCCGAAGGGCCCGGCCCCGGGCCGCCGGCGGAGAGCCGGGCCGGAGGCCGCCGCAGGGCTCCCGGAACCGGGGCGCCGGCGGGGGCGGCCTCGGCGGTGCCGTCGGCCTCGGCGGCGGCTGCGGGGCCCGCCGGACCACTGCGTCCGCCGGCGGCGGGCGCCCGGGGCCGCGGGGCCCGGGCGCGGCGGGCGCCGTCCCCGCTCTTCGCGGAGGGCCCGGCGGATCGGCCCTTCGCACTCACTCCGGGACGGCGGCGGCGAGGCCGTCGAGGACGCGCCGGAGCTGCCAGGCGAAGGCCTCCCCGGTGTCGGGGTAGGGCTCGGCCTCGTTCACCAGCCGGGTGAAGTGGGGGAACCGGCCGCTGTCGAGGACCTGCTGCAGGTAGGGCAGGGTCCGCTCGCGCCAGTCACCGCCGCCCCCGTCCCCTTCTTCTTCCGGGGGGCGGCGCCAGGCCGCCTCCTCCACCTCGGTCTGCACGAAGCCGGTGACGAAGGCGTTCAGGGTGTTGATGACCCGCGCGGCCTCCTCCATCGCCAGCCCGCGCCCGGCCAGGGCGGCCAGGGCGTACTCGGTGGAGGCGAGCGCGTTGGGCCCCAGGGCGGGGCGCCCCGCGGCGGCGCGGGCGAGCCAGGGGTGGCGCAGCATGACCGCCCGCTTGGCCTCCGCCAGCCGGTGCAGGTCCGCCCGCCAGTCGCCGGAGGGCCCGGCGGGGCGGTCCTCCTCGCCCAGGGCGGCGTCGACGATGAGGTCGATCACCTCGTCCTTGGTGCGCACGTGGCGGTAGAGCGACATGGTGCCGCTGCCCAGCTCCCGGGCGATCCGCCGCATGGTCACCGCGTCCACGCCCTCGGCGTCGGCGACGGCGAGCGCGGCCGCGGCGATCTGCTCGCGGGACAGCGCCGCCCGGGGCGCGGGCCGGGAGCGGTCCGGGCGCATCCAGATGATCTCCTCGGCCGGGGGGCGGGCGGCCACGGGCTCCTCCTCGATCGGTCCTGGGCGGAAAGCGGTTGCGTACATCGTAGCGGTGAGTACCCTGTACGCTCGAGTACAACGTACGCAGAAGTGTGGAGCGGAGGGAGCCCGCGATGGCGGAGCGGAGCGTGCACCTGGTGGTCGGGGCGACGGGCAACGTCGGCCGGAAGGTGGCCGAAGGGCTGCTGGCGGAGGGGCGCGCCGTGCGCGCCCTGGTGCGGGACCCGCGCAGCGCGGCCCTGCCCGAGGGCGCCGAGGCGGTCCGGGGCGACCTCACCGACCCGGCGGGCCTGGCGGCCGCGGCCGCCGGCGCGGACTCGGCCTTCCTGGTCTGGCCGTCCCCGCCGGTGGAGGCCGCCCCGGCGGCCGTCGGCGCGATCGCCGCCGGGACCGGCAGGATCGTCTACCTCTCCTCCGCGGGGATCGACGACCGGAAGGCGGAGCAGGCGGACCCGGTCAACCGGTTCCACGCCCGCCTGGAGCGGCTGGTCGAGGACTCCGGCGCCGAGTGGGCCCACCTGCGCTGCGCCAGCTTCGCCGCCTCCCTGCTGCACTGGGCCGACCAGGTGCGCGCGGGCGTGGTCCGCGAGGCCTTCGGCGGGGCCCGCCGCGCCCTGATCCACGAGCGCGACATCGCCGACGTCGCGGTGCGCGCCCTGGCCGGTGGCGGCCGCACCGGCCGCAGGCTGATGCTGAGCGGGCCCGCCGCGCTGAGCCAGGTCGAGCAGGTGCGCATCATCGGCGAGGTGCTCGGCAGGCCGGTCCGCTTCGAAGAGCTCTCCGAAGACGAGGTCCGCGCCGCCATGCGCGCCGAGGGGTGGGCGGAGCCCGACATCGACGGCATGCTCGCGGCCTACGCGGTGATGGCCGAGACGCCCCAGCCGGTGTGGAACACGGTGCAGGAGGTCACCGGCAGACCGGCGCGGACCTTCCGCGAATGGGCCGCCGACCACGCGCACGACTTCGCCTGACCCGCTCTCCGCAGCAGGGGCCGCCTCCCCGGCCCTGCCGTCCGGAGGCCGCGCCCCGGGGACGGAGGCCGCCGGCCCCGAGGGGGTGCCGCCGGTGACCACCGCCGGTCGCGGCCCGAGAGGGCGGACCGCCCTGCGCCTTCCCGTCTCCGAGGCGCCGCCGCCCGCGCACCCGGGCGCCGGGCCGGGGACCGCCTGGCCGTCTTCGGGGACCGCGCCCCGGGTCGGAGGCCGCCGGCCCGGAGCGGGGAGTGCCGCCGGGGCGGCCCGCACCGGGAGCCCTCCCGGCGGATCCGCCGCCGGCCGCGGCCGGAGAGGGCGGACCGCTCTGCGCTCCTCCCGCCTCCGGGGCGGGTGCGGCGGAGCCGGACTCCGGAACAGGGGCCGGAGCCCGGGCCGCCGCTCCGCCCCCGCCCCGCAGAACGGGCGGGAGCCCCGCTCAGAAGTGCGGGCCGATGAGCGGAAGCAGCGGGAAGAACAGCTCCACCAGGAAGAGGCCGAAGACCGCGGCGCCGGTGCCGAAGGCCAGGGTCCTGAGCACCACGGTGTCCTGCCAGGTGGGGTCGTGGCCGTCCTCGTCGAAGGCGTGGGAGATCCACAGGCAGACCGCGAAGGCGGCCCCGGCGGCGGCGCCCAGGGACGCCCAGAAGCGCCACCCCAGGCCGGCCGCCTCGCCCGGATCCAGGAGCAGCAGGCAGACGGCGGCCACGGCCGCCCCGCCCACCAGGGCCGCCCCCAGGCTCAGCAGCACCCCGAGCACGAGGAAGAGGGTGGGAAACCTCAGCACGGCCCGGCGCGACCGGCTCGGCGGCACCGCCCGCACCGGCTCGCCGCCCTCGCCGCCTTCCTGCCCCACCGGGCCCTCCCGCCTGATCGCCGACCACTCCCTCTACCCCGGGAAGGGGCCGGGCGGCGACCCGGCCGCCGGCCCGCCTCCGCCCGGCGGCGCCTCGCGGCCACGGCCGGTTCCCCCGCCGTTTCCCTCCGCCTTCTAGTCTCTGCCCTGGAGGTGGGAATGGGCGCGAGGGAGTCGCTGCCGCGGGAGTACCGGATGATGCCGCGCCAGAGGCGGATCGCGACCGCCGCGCTGGCGCTCTGGTTCTGCCTGCCGGTGCTGGGCCCGTGGGCGGCCCCCGAGGACGCCGCGCCCGCGTGGGTCCCGCCGCTGGCGAGCTGCGTCGGCCTGGGCGTCTTCGGCTGGCTGGTGTGGGCGCTGCGGCGCTCGGGGACCTCGGTCGGCCTGGACGGGATCCGGGTCCGCGGCGTGCTCCGCGTCCGGCGGCTGCGCTGGGAGGAGATCAGCGACATCCGCACCGAGCGGAACGTCGACGCCACGCCGCCGCTGGGCCCGCCGGGCCTGCTCACCTTCGCCCACCGCCGCGGCGGCGGGCGGGTGCGGCTGCTCTACTTCGACGAGTACCAGCTGCTCTTCCGCCGCGAACTGGAGCTGGTCCGCGGCGCATGGGCGGAGCTGCGCGCCCCGGACCGGGCCCCCTGACCCGGCGGCCTGCGGGGCCGGGCCGCAGCGGTCCGGTGCGGCCCCGGTGCCATGCCGGCGGCGGGGCGTCGCCGAAACGCCCCGGCGGCCTGCGCGGGAAGGCGGCCTCCGGGCGGCGGTTCCCGCTCAGCCCTCCGCCCCGTGCAGGATCAGGCGGGCGCAGCGGCCGGGCCGGGCGGCGTAGAAGTTGTGCCCGCCCTCGACCTCGACCGGCTCCACGCCCAGCCGCTCCCGGGCGGCGCGCCGCATCCAGGAGACCTGCAGGGCCCGGTCGCCGAGGGGCAGGAGGTAGGTGGAGGGGCGGCGGGCCGGGTCGTGCTCGGACGGGGCCGCCAGCACGCTCGACAGGTCGCACAGGGCGACCGTGCCCAGGGCCCTGCGGAGTGCGTCCGGGCCGGCGTCGTGGAAGAGGAAGCGGGCGGCCAGCGCCGGATCGCTCGCCGGGTCGACGCCGATCCAGTCCGGGTTGAAGACGGAGGGCGGGTCCGCGCGGACCTCCTCCATCAGGCTCCGCCGGCCCGCGTGGTCGGGGACCACCGCCGCGATCCACACCTGGCGGCGGGAGTCCAGCTCCTCGGCGAGCGCGGGCAGGAGCAGCCCGGAGGCCGAGTGGGCGGCGACGACCGGCCGGTCGAATGTCTCCGGGACCTGGGCGGCGAGGATGCGGGCGTACTCCCCGGCGGTGCGGGCCCCCGCACCGGGGACGGACACGGCGCGGGCCCGGTGCCCGCTCCGGCGCAGCGCCTCGACCACCCCGTCGAAGCCCGCGGCGGTCTGGGTGGTGCCGTGCACCAGGACGACGTCCGGCATCGCTCTTCCTCTCGAGGCGGAAACGGGAGGCCCCGCCGCCGAGCGCGGCCGGGCCCCTGCGGCGCCCTCACCGGGATCCTGCCCCGCCCTCCGGCATCCGGCCACCGGTTCTGCCGCGGGCGAAAGGCCTCCCGCCGGAGCGGAACGGGGCTTTCGCGGCCTCCGGCCGAGCGCTCCCGGTCCGGTGCCCCCGGAGAAGAAGGAAGGGCAGACCGCTGCGGGATCCGCCGCCCGCACCCTGCAGAGCATCCCTCCAGCATGGCACGGCGAAATGAATTCGGCCATGCACTTATCTCCACCTTTCTTTTCGCGCGGCACCGGCCGAGGAATGGGGCAGACTGGAGATTTCGCCGCATTTTTCCCTCTCTCACCCTCCCTGATCTGCGGTCGGTTCACCGCGCCCGCCTTCGGAGGGCAGGGGTGGGCACTCGGGGTTCGCGTGTGGCCGAATTCGGACGATGGCAGGGTATTCGCCGGCGGTTACCATCGACGTGGCGGTAATTAGTGAATTCGGAGGTGAAATCATGGGCGAGCGAAAGGCGGCGCTCTGGGCGGGTGGTCTCGCGGTTCTGCTGATCACGGCGGCCTCTGCGGCCCCGGCCTCAGGCGAGGCCCTGGACGCCGGAGAACTCGACTCCGCCCTGCAAGCCATCAAGGACGGGTCCTGGACCGAAGACGACCTCGACTACATCAAGGAACACCACCCCGATGTGGCCGAGCACACGCCCGACCCGCGACTGAGCGAACTGGAGGTGTTCGAATCGCCTCCGCCGCAGCAGGCCGCCGGAGGCTCCTCCGACCGGATCACCGCCCACGCGGGAGTGCGGTATGAAGAGGTCACCCTGCTGCGCAATACCGCCTGGGTCTGGTTCCACCAGGTGAAGTGGACCTTTTCCCCGGACACCGGTGACGTCGTCGGAAAACCGACCCAGAAGAGCTGGTTCGATGAGGTCGACCCCGTCCACCAGGTCCAGTCCGGACATGTGAAGAACGAGAGGGAACGCATTTCCGGCCGCCCGGGAGGGGCGGAGGTGTGGAGGCTCGACCGCGGCGACCATATCGTCAACACGGTCCTGGGGGTGACGTGGAAGAACCAGTACCCCGAGAACATCATGCGTGTGGACGGCGACGGCGACTACTACTACACGTTCAAGCTCAACGGGGACGTCATCAAGAGCGGCCGCGGTTCCAACGGCCGTTGACGAGAACGGATCCCAGCGCTCCGAGGTGCTCTTCCGAGTTCTCCGGCGGCGCCGCGGGCCCGGAGCGCGGATCTGCACGGCGGTACGGTCCGGAAGCGGCCGGCCGCGCCGCTCATCGGCGCGGGGCCGACCGCTTCCGGCCCCGGCGCCATCGGCCGCAAGGGAGTGCCCGGCGGGCCGCCCCCGAACGGCGCGGCCGGGGAGGCCGGGAGGACACCGGTTCCGGCGGGCCGCCTCCCGGCCGGCCGGGATCAGGCGTCCGCGTCCCGAGGGGGGCCGCCCGCCTGCCCGCCGGACCCGAAGGCGATGCGGACGCCCATGGACATCAGGTCCTCGGCCCGGTGGCCGGGCCAGCCGTGCACGGCCTGGTGCCAGTGGGCCGGGACGGCCGAGGCGCCCCAGGCCGCGCCGAGCAGGGCCCCGGCGATCGCGGCGACGGTGTCGGTGTCGTCCCCGGCGCGCACGGCGGCCTCCAGCGCGAGGCGCAGGTGGCCGGAGGGGGACTCCCCCTCGGGGACCGGGGTGCGGCGGACGGCCGACCAGGCGGCCTGCAGCGCGGGGACGACGAAGCCGTTGGGGGAGAAGCGGGCCGGCGGTTCGGCCTCGGCCTCGTCCAGCCAGGCCCGCCACCGGTCGCGGCCCTCCGCGCCGACCAGGTCCAGGCCCGCCCGCACCCCGTCGAAGGTACCGTGCACCACGGCGTGGCGGACGCCCTCGCACCACAGCACGCAGGCCTCGCACGCCAGCGGGTCGGCGTGGGTCATCGCGCTGTAGTCCCAGGCGGCCTCCGCCAGGGTCCCGGGGTCGTCGAGGTAGGCCAGGGCGAGGGGCGCCGTGCGCATGAGGGAGCCGTTGCCCGCGCTGGGGACGCCGGACCGGTGCCGCTCCCGGGCGGTCTCGGCCATCTTCTCGGCCACCGCGCCGGTGCCGGAGAGGGGAGCGGCCGCGGAGAGGACGCTCGCGGTCTGGTTGCCGATGTCGGTGGCGCCCTCGCGGTACCAGCGCAGCCAGGCCTCGGCGGCGTACCGGCGGGCCTCGCCGCCGCGCATGTCGGGGAAGTGCAGCGCGGTCTCGGCCAGGCACACCGCCATCTGGGTGTCGTCGCTGTACTCGCCGGGGGCGTAGGGGCCCAGCCCTCCGCCCTTCATCCGCGGCTCCTCGTTGTCGCCGAGGCGCGGCGCGAACTCGTAGGGCACGCCGAGGGCGTCGCCGGCCGCGGCGCCGAGCAGCACCCCGGCGGCCCGGTCCCGCCGGAGGGGGAGGTCGGTCTTCTGGTTCATGGGCTTCCTGCTTCAGCGGTGGGGCGGGCACGGGTCCTCGGCCGCGGTCCGAGCGCGTCGATGGGCAAGGATGGTATTCCATCGCCCGGAACGGGGCCCGGGGGCGGCCGCCGCGCTCGCCGCCGGACGAAGCGGCGTGCCCGCCCGGCCGGCGGAGGGCGCGCGGCGCCCAGGGCCTCAGGGGAGGCCGGTGGCGCCGGCGTAGTCGGCGCGGGGCGCCGGCCCCGCCACCGCGTATTCGAGCACGAGGAGCCCGGTCGGGGTCGCATGGTGCTCGACGAGCCGGAGGCCGATGTCGGTGTCCGGCCGCGGGAGCAGCCGGCGCCCCTGGCCGATGACCGCGGGCGCGACGGCGAGCCGCACGGTGTCGACCAGGCCCGCCGCGAGCAGCGAGGAGGCGAGCCGGGCGCTCCCGTGCACCTGGAGTTCCCGGCCCGGCCGCTCCTTGAGCGCCCCGACTGCGGCGACCGCGTCGCCGCCGAGGACCGTCGCCGGGGCCCAGGACCCCGTGGTGAGGGTGTTGCTCACGACGAATTTCGGCAGGGCGTTCATCCGGGCCGCGAACGGGTCCGGGTCGGTGATCCGCGGCCAGTCGCGGGCGAACGCCTCATAGGTGCGGCGCCCCAGGAGGAGGCCGTCCGCGCGGTCGAGCCAGTCGGAGGCCTGCCGGACGAAGGCGCCGTCGAGGTGGGGCACGAACCGGCCGCCGCGCTCGAAGCCGCCGCCGGGGTCCTCCTCCGCCGACCCGGGCCCCTGGCTGACGCCGTCGAGCGTGACGAACTGGGTGATCGCGATCCTCATGCCCCGGCCCCGCTCTCGGCGAGCGCGGCGAGGGCCTTCGTGACGGACCCCCAGCCGTCGAAGAAGCCGAGCCGCTCGTGCCGGGCGCGGGCCTCCGGGTCGCCGTGGCGCACGGTCACCCGGTAATCGGTCCCGTCGGAGTGCTCGCCGAGGACGATCTCGGCGGTCATCGCGACCGGTTCGGGGGCGGCGGGCCGCCACGCGCTCGTGACCGCGTTGGTGAACACCAGCCGGTGCCCTTCTTCGACGACGAGGAAGACGCCGTCGGTGTGCGGGGCGAAGTCGCGGCCGCCGTCGCTCATGCGGGTGACGAAGCCGCCGCCGGGGCGCACGTCGAGCAGGTCGACCCGCGCGGTCGCCGGCGCGGGCACCCACCACTGCCGCAGGAGCGCCGGATCGGTCCAGGCGCGCCAGATCCGGTGCCGCGGGGCGCGGATCACGCGCTGGAGGGACAGGTCGAGCTCGGGGGCGGTCGCGGGGGCTGAATTCTGCCGGCCGATTCATCAGCGTTGATCAGCGCCCCTCTGCCATGATCTTCAGCGTGTGACTCAGAGGTCGGGCGCGCATCCACAGCGTTCACCATCAGAGCGCCTGAAAACGGACGCAAGAAGGCGAGACGGCCGTGCCGGCGGTCGAAGACGTCGGCAGGCCTTTCCCTTCCCTCCCCTGGAGACAGGCCGCCCGCGGTTGAGGCCGCCTTCGAAGTCGGCCCGGAGTGCATCGAGGCTTTACTGTCAGTGCCGGACCGTAGTCTGCGGGTCATGGGCGAAGGCGGGGCGGAAGAGGACACGGTGTATGACATGACCGATGCAGCGGCATCGATTCGCACCCGTCTGTACGGCAGGCGGGCCCGTGGCCGGGCCGTGAAGGCCCTCGCGGCGGCGGAGAACGTCGAGTGAGCCATAAGCAGGGGTTGCGTTTCGAGCCGGCGCCCACCGGGGAGCAGGCGGTCGCCATGGGGCGGCACTGCGGGTTGTCGCGGGTGGTGGAGAACTTCTGCCTGGAGACCGTGCGGAAGAAGTACGCCCAGCGCAAGGCCGAGGAGACCTACGGCATCACCGGCGAGGACCTGACCAAGGTGCCGTGGTCGGCCCCGGCGCTGGAGAGGGAGTGGCACGCCGCCCACCCGAAGCGCTACCCCTGGTTCTCCCAGGACAGGCTGTCCTCCCGCATCCCCAAGGAGGCATGCCGGGTCCGGGCGGCCGGGATCAGGAACTACTTCGAGTCGAAGAACGGCAAACGCAAAGGGGCCCGGGTGGGCTGGCCGAGGTGGCGCAGGCGCAAGCACGGCTCCCGGTTCCGCTACGACGCCGACCGCGCCAGGCCCCTGGACGCCCGCACCGTGCGCCTGCCCGCCATCGGGGAGGTGGCGGTGCGTGAGGACATGTCCTGGCTGGTGGAGCGGATGGCCACCGGCTCCGCCCGGATCCTCGGCGCCACGATCCGCGAGCAGGCCGGGCGGTGGTGGGTCTCCTTCCAGATCGAAGTGGACCGCGATGATGTCGACAAGCGCCGCCGCGTGGAGGCGGGTGCCCCGGCGTGCGGGGTCGACCTCGGTTTGAAGACCTTCGCCGTGATCAAGAGCAGCGACGGCACCACCGAGGAGGTCCGCGCCCCCAGACCGCTCAAGGCCGCCCAGCGGGCACTGAAGCGCGCCGGCCGCAGACTGGCCCGGAGCGCGGAGGGCTCCAAGAACAGGGAAAAAGCGCGCGAGCGCGTCGGGCGGCTGCACTTGCGGGTGGCCGATCGGCGGCGGGACTTCCTGCACCAGACCACCACCTGGCCGGCGAGAACCAAGTCGGCCGTCGCGGTGGAGACCCTGCACGTCAAGGGCATGGCCAGGAACCGCAGGCTCGCCCGCGCCATCTCCGACGCCGGGTTCGCCGAGTTCGTCCGCCAGCTGGAGTACAAGTCCGGCTGGTACGGCTCAAGGGTGTGGAAGGCCGACCGCTGGTTCCCCTCCTCCAAGACCTGCGGGAACTGCGGGCGGATCAACCGCGCCCTGGCCCTGGCCGACCGCCGATGGGCCTGCCCCGGCTGCGGCACCGTGCACGACCGGGACCGCAATGCGGCGGGCAACCTGCTCGCCAGAATGCTCGAAGAGAGCACCGCCTGACATCGGAGCCCTCGCCGGGAAGTTGCCCGGAGAGGAGAAACGCCTCGTGGAGACCGTGTGAGACCTCGCTCTTCGGAGTCGGCGGCGGTCGGTGAAGCAGGAAGAGGACCAGCGAGAGGAACGCTGAGATTCACTCAACGGTCGGCGAGCGCGACGAAGACCCCGTCGAGCTCCTCCGAATGGTTAGCCATGAGGCTAAATATTGCGGGGCGGTCCGCCCGGCGCAAGGGCGAAGCGCTCCCCGCGGGCGTCCTGCGGGCGCGCCCGGAGCGCGCCGGGAGGGCGGGCGGAGCACGTCCGCGGACGTGCCTTCTCCAGGGGCCGCCGCCGGCGGTTGACCTCCAGTTAAGTCGAAGTCCTACGATGCCGACCGACCGATGAGAGGGCGTCCACGGTGCTGAGGAGCGGGCAATGATCGTCACCATCGCCAGGGTCTCCGACCCCGACCGGTTCCTGGAGGTCTTCACGACCATCGGCGTGAAAAAGCGGCGCGAGCACGGCTGCCGGAGCGCCCGGGCCTACTTTGACCCCGAGGACGCGCACCGGGTGTGGTCGGTCTTCGACTGGGACGCGGAGGACTACGAGGCCTTCCTCGCCGACCCCGAGGTCCCGGCCATCGCCCGGCGGCTCGGGCTCCGGGAGCCGCCCGTGCACGCCGCGGCCGCGGCCGAGCTCGACGCCTGACCACCGCAGAGAACGCAGAGAAACAAGAGAGGTCCGCCATGGCCGCCACACCCCCGCAGGCCCGCAGGTTCAGTTCGCAGATCGGCGAGGACGCCGTCCGCCTCGGCGACCGGATCCTCATCGCGCCCGGCCTGGACGCAGAGGCCGGCGGGCCGATGAGCGCCTACACGTCGTTCCTCGGCGCGGGCGCGCGCGCCGACCTGCCGGCCCCCTACGCCGAGGTGTGGGTGGTGCTCGGCGGAGCGCTGCGGGTGGGCGCCGGGAGCGGGGCCGTGACGGCGCGCACCGGCGACTACGTGCACGTCCCCGAACAGGCCCCCGGAACCGTCGAGGCGCTCGAGGACACCACCCTGGTCTGCGTGTCGGTGCCCGCCCACTGACCGGCGCGGAACGGGTCCCGCCCCCTCCGGGCCGGACCGGGCCTCCCGCCCCCGCCCGGAGGCGGGAGGCCCGGCGGATCAGTCCGGGCGCGCGGCCGCGGGGACGGGGACCGCGACCCCGGCCAGTTCCTCGAACCGGCGCCACAGGCCGTCGACCAGGTCCGGCGGGCTGGTCCAGCGCGGCTCGAACCGCACCGGCAGGCCGCGGACACCGTTCTCGGGAGCGTAGAACTCGCCGCCCTGCGCGCGCGGGTCGGTGAGTGCCCGGACCGCGGGCCAGGCGGCGGCGTCCTTGCCCTGCGCCCAGGGGGTGTAGGGGTTGCGCCGCAGCGGAACGGTGCGGTCGCGGATCCCCGGGCGGTGGGGCGTGCGGGCGTCCGTGCCGATGCCGGGGCGCACCACCAGGGACAGCACGGGGGCCTCCGCCGCGCGCAGCCGCCGGTGGAGTTCGGCCCCGAACACCTCGGTGAGGGCCTTGGCCCTGGTGTAGGCGACCACGCCGATCCGGGAGGTGCGGAGCGGGTCGGTGACGGGCCTGCGGAGCAGGTCGACGTAGCCCGTCGAGGTGTGCGCGATCCGCGCGGGGACGCCGCTCCGCTCCCCGGTGCGCGCCAGAGCGGGCAGCGCCCCGGCGGTGAGCGCCACGTTGGCGACGAGGTGGGTGCCGAGCTGCATCGGGAGGCCGTCCCGGGTGGTCTCGGCGGCCTTCATCGCCATGGACCCGCCGTTGAGGAGCAGCCCGTCGATCCGGTCGAGTCCCGCGAGCGCGCTGGATGCGGCCGCCACCGAGGACGCCTCGGCGAGGTCGACGACGAGCCGGTCCAGCGAGGCTCCGGGGACCTGGGAGCGGATCGCGGCCTCGGCGGTCCGCAGCCGCTCGGGCGAGCGCCCGGCGAGCACCACGCGGGCCCCGGCGCCGGCGAGCTGCTCGGCGGCGAAGTAGCCGATGCCCGAGGTCGCGCCGGTGACCACCATGGTGCGCCCGCTCTGGTCGGGGAGGCCGGCCGGGTCCCACGGGACCGGTTCCCCCGGTGCCTCCGGTGTCCTGTGCGTGTTCCGCGGTGTGCGCGCCATGGCCTTCTCCTCGCTCGCAGAAAAAGCGGATACTTCATCCGCTTGTGTCGGTCCCAACACTAAACGGATGACCTATCCGTTTTGAAGGGGGTGTCCGCGCCGCGGCGAGGCCCGCCTCCCGGGCGCGGATAGGATCCGGGCATGACCCCGCCCCCGCTCCGCGCCGACGCGGCCCGCAGCCGCGAGCGCATCCTGGCCGCCGCCCGCCGGGCCGACCCCAAGGACCTGCGCCTCAACGAGGTGGCCCGCGAAGCGGGCGTGGGCGTGGGCACCGTCTACCGGCACTTCGCCACGGCGCACGCCCTCGTGGAGGAGCTCACCCGGGAGGCCCTGGAGCGGCTGAACGCGATCGCGCGCGAGGCCGCCGCCGACCCCGACCCCGGGCGCGCCTTCGAAGCGGGACTGCGCGCCGTGGTCGACCTGCACCTGGAGTCGGGCGGCCTCCAGGCCGTCCTGCTCGCCGCGCACGACGCCAGCCCGGAGGTGGCCGCGCTCAAGGCCGAGACCCTCGACGGCCTGCGCGAAGTGCTCGAACGCGCCCAGCGGGCGGGGGCCGTCCGGGACGACCTCACGGGCGACCAGGTGGAGCGGCTCGTCTGCGGGATCGAGTACGCCGTCCGCCTCGCCGGCGGGGACGAGCGCGGCCTGTTCGTCGACGTCCTCCTCGCCGGACTGCGCCGAAACCCCTGACCGGCCCCGGCCGGGACCGGAAGGGGCCGGAGGGGGCCCGGACGGCGCGAAGGCGCGCTGCCGGGGCGCCGGCGGCGAGGAACCGCCCGCCCCGAGGACCCCGAAGCCCGGAAAAAGACCGCGCGGCCGGTTCGCCTTTACCGCCCCTTCGCGGAAGACCGGCCGGCCGGAACGCCCCGCCCCGCCGGACGGCCGGCGGCCGCCCCTCCTCCGCCCCGAGAACCCGAGACGACGACCCGGAAGACCCCCGACCCCGGCCCCGGCCCTGAAAGGTGACCCCCCGTGTCCCGACCCGATGTGATCGTCGCCGGCGGCGGCATCGGCGGCCTCGGCGCGGCGCTCGCGCTGGCCCGCCAAGGCCAGAGCGTCCGCCTGCTGGAGAGCGCCCCCGCCTTCGGCGAGGTCGGCGCCGGCATCCAGCTCGCCCCCAACTGCACCCGCATCCTCGACGACCACGGCCTCCTGCAGGAGGCGGAGCGCCTGGGCGTCGTCCCGGAGGCGATGGTCATGCGCGACGCCGTCGACGGCCGCGAGCTGACCCGGCTCGACCTGGGAGACCTGGAGAACCGCTACGGCCACCCCTACCTGGTCATCCACCGCAGCGACCTGCACGGCCTGCTGCTGCGCGCCTGCGAGCGCGCCGGCGCCGACCTGGTCAACGGCGCGCGGGTGGCCTCCTACGAGAACACCGCGGGCGGCGCCCGCGTGACCCTGGCCTCCGGCGAGGCGCTGGAGGCCGGGCTCGTGATCGCCGCCGACGGCCTGCACTCCACCGCCCGCGAGCTGCTCATCGGCGACCGGCCCGTCTCCTCGGCCTACGTCGCCTACCGCGGCACCGTCCCCGCCGGGCACCCGCGGGTGCGCTCCACCGACCTGGGCGAGGTCGCGGTCTACGTCGGCCCCGGCTGCCACTTCGTCCACTACGGGCTGCGCGGCGGCGAACTGCTCAACCAGGTCGCCGTCTTCGAATCGCCCAAGGCCCTGGCCGGCCGCCGGGACTGGGGCACCCCCGACGAACTCGACGCCGCCTTCGCCGGGACCTGCGACTTCGTCCGGGAGGGCCTGCCGTTCATGCGGCGGGACCGGTGGTGGCGGATGTTCGACCGCGACCCGGTCATGAACTGGGTGCACGGCCGGATCGCTCTGCTCGGCGACGCCGCGCACCCGCCGCTGCAGTACATCGCGCAGGGCGCGATCATGGCCATCGAGGACGGCTGGGTGCTGGGCGAGCACGCCGCCCGCAACCGCACCGCCGGCGGCGCGGTCGACTGGGACGCCGCGCTCGCCGCCTACGGGGCCGTCCGCCCCGAGCACTGCCGCCGGGTGCTGACCACCTCCCGCGCCTGGGGCGAGCTGTGGCACCTCGACGGCCTTGCCCGCGAGCGGCGCAACACCCTGCTGCGCGCCCGCGACACCTACGACTACTCCTTCACCGACTGGCTGTACGGCCCCACTGCACTGACCCCGGACGAGGAGCCCGAGATGTTCACCCCGATCCCGCTCTCCTCGGCGCCCGCCGAGGAACCGGCGACGGCGCACGGCGCGCCCTGAGCACCGCCCGCCTCTCCGGGGCTGCGGCACCCACCCCGCAGAGGCGGGCCCCGGCGCCCGTCAGTGCCGGATCAGCCCGCCCACCGGGACGGGATCGACGTGGCCGGTCGCCGGAAGGGTCCGCGCCAAGGCGAGGCCGACGTCGACCAGCGACGACCGGCACAGGCCGGCGACCTCGGGGACCGGAGTCCACACCGACTCCGCGGTTTCACCGTTCGGCTCGGGCCGGAGCCGGCCGCCGGTGATGCGGGCCAGGTAGAAGACGCCCACGTTCTGGTGCTCCGGCCCTCCGGGGACGGTGCGTTCGGCCGCGGGGATCACCCGCGAATCCACGCCCAGCAGGCGCTCGACCACCGCATCGCAGCCGGTCTCCTCGGCGACCTCCCGGACCACCGCGTCGAAGGGGTCCTCCCCGTGCTCGACCCTGCCGCCCGGAAGGGTCCAGACCGATCCGCCCTCGACCGACACGGAACGGGCGAGCAGCACCCGCCCGCCTTCGATGCACACGGCGTACGCCGCCAGCCGGAAACTCAATCCCCGCACCTCCCCGCCGGACACTACCGGGCGCTCCCCGCGCCCGTTCACACCGGCGATCGGCGCGAACACGGCCGGTCCCGGATGCGCCCGGCGGGGGCCGGAGCGCGGCCCGCGGGTCAGTCGCCCTTCGGGGGGAGGAGCCCGGTCTGCCCGAACATCTCGGCGGCGGCCCGGGCGCTGGGCGTGCCCGCGTCCAGGTCCGCGCCGGCCTCGACCAGCGCGGCCACCACGGCGCCCTCGCCCTTGAACAGCGCCCCGGCCACCGGCGACTGGTCCCGGTCGTTGCGCAGGTCCACATCGGCCCCCCGCTCGATGAGGGCCGCCACCGTCTCCGCATGGCCGTGGTAGGCCGCCAGCATCAGCAGGCTGTTGCCCTCGGAGTCGCGGGTGTCGACCGGCAGCCCGTGGTCGAGGAACTCCACCAGCTCACCGCTGCGCCCCTGCCGGGCGAAATCCATGGCCAGCGCGACGACGCGCTCCACCTGCTCTTCGGAAAGACCACTCATACCCCCCAGATTAGGGGAGGAACAGGCCCGGACCGGCCGCCGCCGTGCCACACTGGGCGCCATGCCCTGGGAAGAGGACATGGCGCTGCTCAGGCGCCTGGCCGTGGACCGGATGGAATACGAGGACTTGGCGGCCGAGGCCCGCTTCGCCGTCGACACCAAGATCGTCGAGATGGCGCGCGCCGCCCCGGATGTGCCCTACGAGGTCCTCGCCGAAGCCGCACGGGTCTCCCCGCAGCGGGTCGCAGAACTGGTGCGAGAGCACGGGACGGCCGCCTCGCCGGAAGGGGACTGACCGGCCCCGGCGGCACAGGGCCGAGGCGGCCGGACCGGTGGGCGCGGGGCCGGGCCGTCGGGTGGAGAGAGTGACCGTGAATCCAGCGGCCTGTAGCGGTTACCGACCGCGCCGAGAATGAACCAAGCGCGGATGCGGCGCTGTCCTCCAGGTTGTTTTCGCGGCTTCATCCCAGCCAGAGAAGAGGAATTTTCTGCTACCTGGTTAGCGGAATATATGCCACAGCTGAGGGTCTCTGGGAGGAGGCAGAGAATCTTCATATGCCCTTCGAGGCTCGACGTTCTTCGGAGTCATCATCACACTCGTACTCCTGGCTACATTGCTCGATTTCCATGCCCTTTGGGCTTTGAAATCCTTCGGGGCAACAGTGCAAGAATGGAGATTTCAGTTCCCCTTTTCAGCTTTCCGTGCCCTTCGGACTTTGGCTTCCTTTGGAACCCTTCCCGGTTTTCATGGGCTCTGAGGTGCGGTGATGCACAGCCTCTGCACGCCCTTGCCTTCCGAGTGTCCCTGGGGTCGTGACTCACGCCATATTCTTTCTCCTTAGAAGGGGGGCCAGCAGGGACATTCTGCACGCAAACCCGGATTCTCGCCCTTGGGGCAGATCGACTGTACACGCCGCCCTTCACACGATCCAGAAATCCTCCCGCTCCTCCAGTCTGCGGTTGCCCAGCACCAGCACCTTGTCCAGGTCGGGAACGCGCAGCGGGTAAACCCGGACCTGGTCCTCCTCCGGCTCGATCGCTTCGGTCAGCGCCCGGTGCAGCTCCTGGAAAGCGTGCGGGGAGGCCACCACGACCTCGAACACGCTTTACTGCCCCCTGGGGTCGTACCCCGAGAGCAGTTCCGAGATGGCCTGGCGCCGTTCGTCGTCGGACCAGCGGCCGGTAGGTGTCCTCGCGTCCGGCGAGCACGTCCGCGAGCAGCCGGGCCTGGGCGGTCAGCGCCGCCCGGTAGGACAGGCGAGGTGGCAGGCCACCACCGTGTCGTTGAGCAGCGGGATATATCCGAACGACAGCATCGCGTTGACTGGGTCCGGGGCGGGTTCCGGCGGAGGTGGGCGACCCCCCACTCCGGAGCGAGCATCCGCCCCCAGCAGGCGAAATAGTTGCGGGCCGCCTCCTCATGCCCCATCAGCTCGGCCAGGCCGCGGGCCTCTATAGCCTCAGACCGGGCCCGGGCCAAGCGCTCGGCCACCGCGCCGCGTCTTCAGCGGTGGCTTCGGGAGCGTTGACCGATCGGGAGGCGCGCAGCAGTGCGGTGCGCAGGTTGGCCGGCTTGCTCGCGACAAACAACCGGGCGAAGCCCACCGCCCGCGCCCCGTCCAGTGCCGCTTCGTACTGTGCCGCGCGCACGTGCACGCCCCCGCCCAGCGCTCGGGACGGTCGCCCCTGGAAACGACCCAGATCGTCCAGCAGCACCAGCTCCACACCCTGCCGCAGGGCCCGGTGCAGGAAAGGGGTGCTGAACCCGATCCGCCCCACCCCCACGACCTGGCGGATCCGTTTGAGCCCGCTGCTCAGCAGTACTTTCTCGCCGTGCTCGATCCGCACCCGCTCGCCCCTGCTGCGCATCAGGGCGCCGGGGGTGGTGACGTAGACGGTGGCCTTCGACGGACTGGCCCGGTCCTTGCCGGCCGCCCCGTCCTGTGAACCGACCGTGCGCCCCAGGAAGTCGACCCCCTCATCGAAGGAGACGATCCGGGACTTGGCGCCGTTGAGTTCCGGCCCCCACTCGGCCGGCACATCTTCGGCCGTGGTCAGGGCGCTCTCGGCCTCGGTGCGAGAGCCGGCGGGGATCGCGAAGTCGTCGGCGTAGCGCAGCACCTGGCGGCCTGCCCAGAGCATGGCCTTGCCGAAGGCGCCCAGGTAGAGGTCGGCCAAGGCAGGGGAGAGCGCACTGCCCTGGTAGAGGCCCCGGCTCCGTCGGCGTCCCGACCACACCCGGCGGGCAGCCGGGCCGGTGGCGTCCCGGGCGATGAGGTGCTGGATGAGCAGGCACGGCTCGGCGTCGGGAACCAGCTCTTTGACGCGGGTGACGACCGGCCAGCGGGGAATCTGCTCGAAACAGTCGGCGATATCGGCGCGCACCACCCACCGTGCCCCCGCCTCCCCGGGCCTGGACCAGCGTGCGTATCGCGTCATTGACGCCCAGCCCGGACCGGTAGGCGAAGCCCCCACGGGGACAGCACGGGGTCCAGGTAGGTCTCGACGACCTCCAGTACCGCGCGCTCCACGACCCTGTCCCGGACGGCAGGCACTGCGAGAAGCCGGGTGCCGCCCGAGGGTTTGGGGAATTCGATGGCCGTCACCGGGCTGGGGGCGTACTCGCCCGAGAGTAATTGCTCGCTCAGCTCCGTGAGGCTGCGCAGGGCACCTCGTTCGAAGTCGCGGACCTGGTCGGATTTGACGCCGTCTTCCGGGTCGTTGTCTCGTACTTCATTCCAGGCGGAGAAAAGGCGTTCGCTGTCGGATACCTGGCGGAGCAGATCTCCCAACCGAGTCACCTCCTGGGAAGGGTGCTGGGGAGGCTGGTCGTTTAAAGCCCTTGGGGCTTTGACGTCCTTCGGAACGACAAGCCGCCAATGGGACCCAAGCGCGACAAGTTTCCATGCCCTTCGGGCTTTGGCGTCCTTCGGAACGTGGCTGTTGGTGGGGATCGCCGATAAGCTTGAGGGTTTCCATGCCCTTCGGGCTTTGACGTCCTTTGGAACCCTTCCAGGTTTTCATGGGTCCTGGCCTGCGGTGATGTACCCGCTCTGCGCGCGCCCCGCAGCAGTCCCCTTGAAAGTCGTGCGACCCATGCCGCATTCCTCCTTCGCGGGACTCTGGCCAGCGCGAACGCTCTGCACGCAGACCCGGGTTTCCAGTGCCCGCCGGGTCCGGCTGTACAGGCCCGCCGTCCCGGGACTCCAAGGCCCGCGTGTGGCCGATAAGTCTCTCACCCGGGAGGCCCCGCCGCTGCCCCTATGCCGAAACCGGCCAGAGTCCCCTGTTCACCCTGACGCCGGGTCGCCGCGTTGCTACGGTGACCCTTCCGGAGAGTGGTGACCACGCCACCGGCGTGTGCGCCGCCCCGGCCCCCCGAGGCAAGAAGAAGTCCAGAGGAGAACGTGTGCCCACCCAGTGGACACTCACCCCTACCCCCCAGCCCCCGCCCGATGTCGCCCCCGTCCACCTGCACGCTCTGGCCTGTGCCCTGGTCGAATCCCCCGGTAGCGACCACACCGCCCAGACCAAGCCCTTCGCGGCGGCCCTGTCCCCTTCCCCCGCCTCGTCTCCTTTAGCCCCCGCCTCCTCCGCGGCAGCCCGGGCCCCGGACCGGGTGCTGGTGGTGGGCTGGTTGGACGACGCGGGCGAGCCCGACCTGGCCGCCCGGCTGGGCTCCCCGGTGCGGCTGGTCTCCCGTCCGCTGCGGCTGGCCCCGGCCGCGCGCCGGGCGGTGCCGTATGCGGAGCTGGCCGCCGCGCCGCCGGCGGTGAAGGCGCGGGTGGAGTTCGCGACCCCGGCCTACGTCAACCGGGGCGGGCGGCAGTTCCCGCTGCCCGACCCCGAGCTGCTGCTGGGCGGGCTGGCCCGCCGGTGGGCGGCGTTCAGCCCCTGCCCGCTGCCGGTGCGGGCGGTGGACGAGGCCATGGGATCGGTCCACCTGGCCCGGCACGACATCGCCACCCGGACCGCGGGGACGGGCCGGCACCGGCGCACCGGGTTCACCGGGGCCGCCGTGTTCGGCCTGCCCTCCTCTGCTTCCCCCGAGGCCCGGCGGGCCTTCGCCGCGCTGTGGTCCTTCGGCGAGTTCGCCGGGGTCGGCGCGCAGACCACGCACGGGCTGGGCCACATCCGGGTCCGCCTCGGCCGCGGCCTCGCCCGCCCCGGCGCAGGCCCTTCCCCCGGCGAAAGCCCCTCCGAAGAGAAGACCGACTGAGAAGAGACCGATGCACCCCAGCACCGCCGGGCCGATCGGCCCGCGCCCCTGGATCAGGGTCCCATGACCGGACGGGACCTGGTCGTCATCGCCCTGTCCGGCGTACAGAACTACATCGAGGAGTCCCGCACCACCGCCGACCTGCGCTCGGCCAGCCAGATCATCGCCCACCTGGCGACCGAGGCGGTGCACCGCCTGGCAGAGGACCACGAGGCCCGGATCGTCTTCCCCTCGCCCGCCCGGGGGCGCATGCGGGGCGTCGACGACGGGATGCCCAACCGGGTCGTCGCGCTGCTGCCCGCCGGCACCGGCCCAGGGGCGGCGGAGCGGATCCGCAAGCACCTGGACACCGCCTGGAAGGGGTGGGTGGAGGAGGTGTTCGGCCGCCCGATGCCGGACACCCCCGGGTGGCCGGTGGTGCACTGGGTGAGCGTCCCGGCGGAAGCCGGGGACTACCCGGAGCAGTGGGCGCGGGCCCAGCGGCTGCTCGCCCGGCGCAAGAACATCCGCGACTTCGCCCAGCCCGCGGACGGCGGGGGAGAGCTGTGCCTGCTGTCGCCGCGGTGGCGCTCGGTCGCGCCCCCGGACAAGACCCCCGCGCACCTGGCCGGCGAGGACCTGGCGGCCGCGAGCTGGGTCAAGCGCCTGTGGCAGAGGACCCGGGCGGGCCGCGAGGCCGGCTTCCCCTCCACCAACGCCATCGCCTCGGCCCCCTACCGGGCCCGGGTGCTGGAGAACTGGGCGGAGGGGGAGGCGGTCGCCGACGCGGTCGGGCTGCTCCGGATGTGCGTCGGAGAGCTGGGCGCCGACGAGGTGCGGGAGGCGCCGCTGAAGTGGCTGCCCAAGGTGCCGGGGGACTCCGACGCCGCCTGGCTGCGCGAGCGGGGCGGCCGGTGGGTCTTCCCTCAGGCGTGGAACCTGGACGCGCTGGCCTACGAGTTCTCCGGGGAGGAGAGCGACGCGTCCCGGCGAGGACGCAAGGCCGCACGCAAGCGCGACGACCCCGCGTTCGCGAGCGCGGTGCACGAGGGGTGGCAGGCCGCCCGCGCGCTGGCCGGGGCCATGGCCTCCCTCGGCGTCCCGCCGCCCTCCCCGCACCTGGCGGTGCTGGCGCAGGACCTGGACCACATGGGCCGCTACCTGTCCGGGAAGCATCCCGCGCAGGACGGCGGCCTCCTGGAGGTCTCCGAGGAGGCGCACGCGGACGTGTCGCGCCGCCTCTCCGAGGTGGCCTCGGACCAGCGTGCCGCCGTGCAGCGCGCCGGCGGGACGGTGGTCTACGCCGGCGGCGACGACCTGCTGGCCCTGCTCCCGGCGGCCAGGGCCGTGGACGCCGCGCGCGCCTGCCGCGACGCGGTGCCGCTCGGCCTGCCCGCCGCCAGCACCGGGCTGCTCTTCTTCCATCACGACTCCTCGCTCCAGCAGGCCCTGCACCGGGCCCGGGAGCTGCTGGAGAAGGCCAAGCAGCGGCCGGGCAAGAACCACCTGGGCGCCGGGTTCGTCCGGCACAGCGGCGCCGAGGCCGACTGCGTCCTGGACTGGGCGGGCGGCGGAATGCCCCCGGAGGAGGCGCTGCGGGTGTTCGTCCCCCGGGACGGCGACGCCCGGGTGCGGCTCTCCCCCCGGCTGCTGGGCGACCTGGTCGCCGAACGGGACCACTTGGACGGCGGCGCCGACGGGCGCCGGGCCCCGCTGCCGCCCCGCATCGCGCAGGCGGAGATGCGCCGCCTGGTGCTGCGCCACACCCGCCTGGCCCCGGCGGCGGAAGGACGGCCGGAGGGCGCCGGCGGGGAACAGGGGCGGCGGTCGGCCGAGGCCCGGGCCCGGATCGACCGGGAAGCGCGGGAGGCCTTCGCCGACCGGGCGGTGTCCGCGCTGCGGCGGATGGCGCCGCCGCGGCGCCTGGTGGACCCCGACGCCGTGCGCCTGGCCCTGTTCCTGCGAGGGGAGGACGAATGACCGGCGGACACGACCGCTCCCGCGACCGGTGGGTGGTGCTGCGCCCGCACGACACCGTGCAGGTGCGCGACGGCCGCTCCTTCGACGCCGGCGCCGGAGGCGTCGCGCACAGCGTGCGGCCCTGGCCGTCCACCGTCGCCGGCGCGCTCGCCGCCGGGATGGGCGAACCGGAGAGCGTGCGCGGCCCCGTGCTGGCCCACTGCGACGGCGAGCAATGGGAGCCCTACCTGCCGGTCCCCGCCGACCTGGTCGTCGACCGGGAGCACGACGTGTGGCGGATGTGCCTGCCCGAGGGGCCGGAGGACGCCAGCGCCGTCTGCGACCTGGACCGGGCCGGGGCGCCGGACCTGCGCCCGCCCGCCGTCCCCGAGGACGCGGAGGAGCCCGAGCCCCTCACCGGGCTGGTGCCCGGCGCGGTCCTCCAGGACTACCTGCACGGCGACCTCATCGCCCCCGGCAGGGCCGCCTCCCTTTCCGCCCTGGACCGGACCGCCGACCCGGTGGCGGCCGAACCCCGCATCGGGGTCGGGCTGGACCTGGAGGCCCGCACCGTCAAGGGCGGGCTGCTCTACCGCACCACCCACCTGCGCCTGGACGAGGACTGGGCGTTCGCCGCCGAGCTGACCCCCGTCGGCGACCAGGAGCGGCGCCTGGAGGAGGGCCTCGGCCCGCTCCGCTTCGGCGGGCTCAGCCGGATGGCCGACGTCGCCCCCGCCCCCGGGCTGGCCTGGCCCGAGGCGCCGACCTCCTACCCCGGCGGGCGGGTGCTGGTGTACACCGCGACCCCGGCGGTGTGGGAGCGGGGATGGCTGCCGCCGCTGCCGGAGGACGCGGTCCTGGAGACCGCCGTGGTCGGCGACCCGCTGCCGATGGCCACCGCCTCGCCGGGGCGCGACCACGCCACCTTCAAACGCCGGCGCGCCCTGTACTGGGCCGTCCCGCCCGGGTCGGTCTACCTGCTGAAATTCCCCAACACCGACGACGCCGCCGCCTGGGCCGCCGCGCAGCACGGCCGCGCCCTGTCCCCGGCCGCCTACGCACGCCGGGAAACGGGCGAGCGCTCGCGCCTGGACACGGCGGGGTTCGGCGTCGTCCTCACCGGAGTGTGGTCGTGACCAGTTTCCTTCTCTACCTGTACACCGAGTCTCCGCTGCACGCCGGGGGCGCCGACACCGACGGGTCGGTGGACCTGCCCATCCAGCGCGAGACCGCCACCGGCTACCCGCTGGTGTGGGGCCAGAGCCTCAAGGGCGCACTGCGGCAGGCCGCCTACGACGCCGGCTGGCACGAGGAGCACCGCAACGGCAAGGGCCCCACCCTTCTCGACGAGGTGTTCGGCAGGGCGGTCGGCGGCGAGAACGGCCCCGGCGTCAACCCCAGCGCCGGGATGCTGTCGGTCGGCGACGCCCAGCTCGTCGCGCTCCCCGTCCCGACCCTGCACCGCACCTTCGCCTGGGCCACCTCACCGCTGGCGCTGAGCAGGCTGGCCCGCAAGTACGCCCACGCCCGCATCCACCGCACCCCGCCCCCGGTCCCGAAGGTCAGGCCGGCCGAGGGGGTGTGCGCCACCGACACCTGGAAGGACGAGGAGCAGGTGCTCGGCCCGTGCCTGGTCCGGGTGGACCGGGCCAAGAACGGCCAGGCCAACCCGGCCTCCGCCTGGGCCGAGGTGATCGCCGCCGAGGGCATCGGCGACGAGCCGCACCTGGAGGTCTTCGCCGACAAGCTCCGCGAGGACCTGCTGGTGCTGGGCGAGGACGTGATGGGCCAGCTCCTGCGCGAGTGCACCGAGCAGTCGGTGCGCGTCCAGCTCAACCCGGACACCAAGACCGTCGAGAACGGCCCCTTCACCAGCGAGTACCTGCCCGCCGAGACGCTGCTGGCCGCCGTGCTGACCCTGCGCGACCGCGACGCGACCGAAGAGCACCGCAGCAGGCTCACCGGGCTGCTCGACAAGACCGTGCTGCAGATCGGCGGCGACGAGACCCTCGGCAAGGGCCTGGTCTGGTCGCGCCTGGTGAAGGCGGTGCCCGGTGAGTGAAGCCCGGCGAGTCGACCAGAACCTGGCGCGGATCGCCCACGAGGTCCTGCCCGAGCAGGTGGGCCAGGAGCTGCGGACCCGCATGCGCCAGCTGCCCTCCCGGCTGCGCGGCGGCGGCCTGGCCGCCACCTACGCCTTCCTGCTCTCCAAGGCCAAGAAGGAGCCCGCCGACGAGCTGAGCCGCGCCTACCGCCTGCTCGCGGACAAGATCGCCGCGCACGTGGCGCAGCGGAGGCTGCTCAAGTCCGCGCCTCCGGAGATGGACTCCACCGCCTTCCTCGCGGAGCTGGCGAAGGCGAAACCGGCCGAGTACGCCCGGGCCTCGGCGGAGGTCGACGCCCTGGCCGTGTGGCTGGCCCGGCTCGCCGACGCGCTCCGCGAGAAACCGGAGAAGAGGAGGCAGGGAGAGGACGATGGCGCACGCTAGGAGCACCGGTCCCGGTGCGGAAGAGGACGAGGCCGCCGTCCTCCCCGCGGACGGGCCGCTGGGGGCCCGGCTGCGCCTGCGCGCCGGGAAGCCCAAGGGCGGAAGGCCCGGAGTCCTGCTCTACGAGCGCGACCGGGAGCCGGCCGGGGACGCCAACGCCCTGGTCGTGCTGCGCCGGCTGTCCTTCTCATCGGCCCTGGACGCCCAAGGGAGGCAGCGGGCGGTGCAGGTCCACGCCCCGCTGCACCGGTGGGCCGCCGGGTCGGGGGCCGGGCAGAAGAACACCGCCCTGCTGCAGGGCGTGCTGGAGCGCCGGCAGGCCCTGGTGGAGCGGTGGACCGGGGCCTCCCGCGCCCACCGGCGGCTCCGGCTGTCCCCCGAATGGCGCCTGGTCACCGGGCTGGGCCTGCAGTACGGGGTGCTGGACAGCGGCATGGCCCTGCACGGCACCTACGGCTGGCCGGTGATCCCGGCGTCCTCCCTCAAGGGCCTGGCCGCGGCGGGGGCCCGCCTCTCGGGCGCCGACGCGGCGCTGGTGCGGCGCCTGCTGGGGGACCCCCGGCTTCCGGAGGAGCGCCCCGCGGGCCCGGCGGGTGAGGAGCGGCCGCCTGAGCGGGAGCGTTCCGAAGCCCCGCCGGACAGGGCCCCGTCCGCCGAGTCCTCTGAAGGCTCCCGGCCGGGGGACGGGCGCAAAGGCAGGGGCGGCGTGGTCTTCCTGGACGCGCTGCCCGACGGAAGGCCGGTGGAGGTGCACGGCGACGTCATCACCCCGCACCAGCAGCCCTACTACACCGACACCATGCCCCGCCCCGGCGGCGGCGCACCCGAGGACCCGCGCCCGCCGGCCGAGCACCACAACCCGGTGCCGGTGCCGTTCCTGTCGGTCAGTGGCGACCTGCGGGTCGACCTGCTCGGCTCCGACCCCGACGACCTGGACACGGTCGCCGACTGGCTGAAAGCGGCCGGGGACGAGATCGGCACCGGAGGGCGCACCACCGCCGGCTACGGCTACTTCACCTGCACCGAGGCCGACACCGCCCCGACCTGGAAGAGCACCGGCGGCAAGAAGGGCAAGGCCGGCGGTGGCGGGAAAGGCAAGACGGACGAGAAGAAGAGGAGGCGGCGGTGACCACCCAGCACCGCACCGTGCACCTGGTCAGCGTCGGTGTGAGCCTGTTCGACAACCTCCAGCGCGGCCGGCAGGAGCTCATCGACGGGCTCGGGATCGACCGCGCCCTGGCCAAGCGGATCCGCGCGGCAGAGAAGGAGCTCCGCGACCCGGAGAGCGAAGGGTTCCCCGCCGAGGAGAGCGCGAAGCAGGCCGCCTGGCTGCGCGAGGTCACCGCCCCCGGCTCCGGGACCGAACGGCAGCGCCTGGAGAAGCTGCTCAAGGAGATCGAACCCGAGAACTGGCCCGCCCGGGCCAGCGCAGAGCTGACCGCCCTGGCCGTCCACCGGTCCGGCTCGGGCATCCCGCCGGCGGACACCGTCGTCCTGCTCGCCAGCGACACCGGCAGGGGCCTGCGCGCGGCGCTGTTCAACGCCGCCGCGCTGGCCGGAGGCGACCTGAAACGGGTCCGCTACCTGCACGACCCCTCCGACGAGATCGCGGCGATGCGCGGCGACATCGTCATCGCCCGGCTGCCCGGCCTGGACGTCGGGAACGACGAGGGGTTCACCGAGGCCATGCGCGGCCTGGGCGACATCGGCCGCGGAGTGGACCGGCTGCTGCGCCCCGGCGACACCGAGGCCGCCCTCCACCTGTCCGGCGGGTTCAAGGCCGCCCTGCCGTTCCTGCTGGGGCTGGGCGAGGCCCTGCGCAGCCTGCGCGGTCCGACGAAGGTCAAGGCCTACGCCGTGCACGAACTCGACCCCGACCAGCGCGCGGTCGAACTGCCGCTGCGCCACCTGCCCGCCACCCTGCTGGAGAAGCAGCTGGCCGACGCCGGAGACAACGGGTACTTCAGGAAGGCCCCACCCGACGATCAGCCCCTGGACGGCTTCGCCTACGAGCAGGACGACGACGGGGTGAACTGGAGGCTCACCCCCTTCGGGCACGCTCTGCGCCGGCTCTTCCCCAGGAAGACCCGGCCGGAAGCGTGAGCACCGTGCCCGAGAAGACCCACCAGAACATCGGCCCCCTCAGCGATGGCCTCGCAGACCGCCTCGCCCAAGGCTTCGGCGCGACCGCCGACGCCGGACGCGACCAGGCCGCCCGGAGCAATGACGACCTGGCATGGGAAAAAGGGCTCTTGGGGGAGGTGTTCCGGGCCGTCAACCGGACCCAGAACGCTCGGATCGCCCTGACCAGGGTCCTCGGCACACTGACCGAGTGCTTCGACCAGGATCCGGGCAGCGTCCGGGCGCTGCTGCACCGGCCCGGCGAGGCCCTTCGGCGGCTCCAGGCGCTGCTGACCGGCGATCTCGAAAATCGGCCGGAGCTGGAGGACGAGGAGCGCTGGCGGATCTTCACCGGGACCGTCGAACTGCTCTGGGAGTACCTGCACAGCGACACCCCGCAGGCCCGGCCGCACCGCCACCTGGAGCCGCTGGCGGCCCGTACCCGCTTCCTAGCCCTGTCCGAGCCCTTCCGCCACCTCGGCCACTCCGCCTGGCACGTCGACGACTGGACCAGAAACGGCGACCTGGCCAAGGTGTTCGGCCACGAGGCCGGGGTGGAGCTGATCCGCCGGACGCGCGAAGCGCGGGAGATCTGGCGGGCCCGCCTCAACGGGTACCAGTCGGTGCCGCTGCTCGACTACGCCCCGCCGCTCGCGGTCGAGGAGGAGGTCCGCGCGCTGGCGTTCACCGGCGGGTTCTCCGGGAACGTCCTGGTGCTGGCCGATCCCTGCCCGCCCGAGCCGAAGTCCGCCGACCGGTCGGACCGGACGGAGAAGAAGGAGACCGAGGCAGAAGAGAAGGAAAAGGAAGAAAACGCCCCATCCGAACGGCCGGGATCCGGACGCCCCTCCAAGGGCCGGCCCTCCTCGGTCGCCATCCCCCCGGCGCCGGCGGACCGGGCCGTGCTGGAGGAGGTCGTCGAGCAGTACCTGCTGCCCCGGTTCGCCATCGGGAGGGCCTGGGCCGCCGTGCTGGGGCCGCGCCGGTCGGGGGAAGAGAAGCGGGCGTGGTTCCGGCGCCCACCGAACCTCCTGTTCTTCGCGGTCGGGGGTGTTGCGCTGCTGGCGCTGGCCGCCACCGTGGCCGCGCTGGCCGCGGAGTGGATGCCCTACTGGCCCGCCCTGGTCCTGGCGGGCTCGGTCTACGTGCTGATCGGGGCGGGCGCCCTGCTGTGCGGGCGGCTGTGGGCGATGCCCCTGATGCTGCGCCTGCCTGCGGCGGCGGCCCTCGGGCTGATCGTGCTCGTCGCCCTGCACCCGGACTGGTGGACCGCCATCACCCCGGGGTGGGGACTGATCTGGGTCGTGGTCCTGCTGGTGGGCGCCTCCTGCGGCTATCTGCTCATCGAGGCGCGCAACCACAACCCCGGGCAGCTGCCTGACGAGGGCGGCCCGCGGTCCAAGGCCGCCGGCCGGATCCTCGGCCGCGCCCTCGTGGTCGCCCTGACCGGTGCCGCGCACGCCTTCCTCATCGCCCTGCTCGGTATGGCCGTCATCGCCCCGGCCTTCTCCGAGGACGGGGACCGGCTCCGCATCGCCTGGACCACGGGGGAGGAGGCGGCCTCCGCGCCTGGGCAGGAGACCGCCCCCTCCGAGAACCCCTCTGGCGGCCAGAACGGGGAACCTCCGCGCACCCCGGGCGAGCCCTGGGCGATCCTGGCCGCCGCGACCGCCTGGTGCCTGGCCGCGGGGGTCTTCTCCCAGATCCTCTGGGACGACCAGCCGATCACCGCACCTCTGGCCCACCGGCGCTGGCGCTCCGAAAGGTAGAAAGCACACGATGCCCTGGACCACCTTCCGCCTGACCGTCACCACGCCCCTGTTCACCCACGAGGACCGCACCACCGGGCTGAGGCTCGCCTCGATCCGCGGCGCGATGCGCTACTGGTTCCGCGCCCTGGCCGGGACCCGGATCGGCAATGACGTCCACGCGCTGGCCAGGGAGGAGCAGCGGATCTTCGGCAGCACCGACCGCGCCTGCCCGGTCCGGATGCGGCTGGCGAACCAGCCGGCTGACTCCTTCATGCGCAAGGCCTTGGACGACTCGATCGTCGGGAAGGAGGCACAGGGGGTCGCTTACCTCCTCGGGCAAGGCCTCGCCAAGTACGACTCCACAGAGAAAACCTGCACCTTCACCCGCCGGCACACTCGACCGGGGGGCGGCCTCATCCTCAAGATCCGGTTCTCCGAAGAGCCGGACATCGACGCGCCGACCATGGCGAGTCTCTGGCTGGCCTGCACCTATGGCGGGTTCGGTGCCCGTACCAGGAAGGGCTTCGGCGGGGCGCGGCTGACCCACCTGGAGGGCTACCTGCCCGACATCTGGAAGGGCTGCGCGGACACCCCGGGCCCGGAACACTACCGGGACCTGGACCATCTCCCGGTGACCGGCCCGCTCGCAGACTGCGCCGACCTGCTGCGCGTCCCGGAGCCCGTCGGCGCCGGCGGCGAGCCGGAGACCCCGCTCTACCCCACCCTGGGGCCGGGGGCGACCACCGCCGCGCTCAGCGCCTTCACCGGCCGGGACTGGCGCGAGCTCGCCGCCGAGGCCGGGGAGCGGTACCGCCGCTTCCGAGCCCCCTGCCCGCACGGCTCGGACGACCCCGGGTACGACCCGCCCATCAAGACCGCCGAGTACGGAAATGTCGTCCACGGCAATGAAGACCGCTTCCCGCTGGGGGCGCTGGGCCTCCCGGTGAACTTCAAGAAGATCGCGGGGGTCAACGCCTACAAGGACAAGGAGCCGCTCCGGCGCGCCTCACCGCTGTGGTTCAGGTTCATCGAGGACCCGGACGAGCGCGAATGGCGCCTGTTCTCCTTTGCCTTCCACAGCGTCTTCCTCCCTCCGCAGGAGAACCTGAAAACCCGCCTGATCGGAGGCCGCGGGCCCAGGGACCTCCGCGTGGACGAAACCGACGTCCGCGACCGGACCCGGGAGTGGCTGAAATCCCTCTCTTCATGACTCTCCCGTCGAGCAGCGCATCCCACCTGTGCGGCCAAGCGTTTTTGCCGGCCAGCGGAGTCCGATCAGGTCAAGTGGACGCTTGAAGCATT
This sequence comes from Nocardiopsis potens DSM 45234, assembly GCF_000341105.1. Classification (GTDB taxonomy): domain Bacteria; phylum Actinomycetota; class Actinomycetes; order Streptosporangiales; family Streptosporangiaceae; genus Nocardiopsis_A; species Nocardiopsis_A potens. The sequence goes on along the minus strand of NZ_ANBB01000038.1, from coordinate 3,209 downwards.
CGTAGGGCACCCGGCGGATCACCTCGGGGCCGCGTCCCGGCCCAGGGGGCGCAAGAGGAAGCACGGCCGGGCTGTGCAGCACGGCTGAGCGCCTTTCCGGAAGCTCCGCCGGACACACTTGAGTACGGACTGCTCGCCGGGAACCGCCCCGGGCCTTATGCGGGCCTGCATCGGCGTGCGCGGGCGCACGGCCTCCACCGTCTCGGGGCATGTCCGTCGGCGGCGCCGCGGTTCTTGGGGGCGGTGAACACGTGCGCCCTCGCCGCCGCGGGGGAGGAGGCGTGGTTCAGGCCTGTCGGAGCATCTGGTGGACGATGTTCCGATAGTAGCGGATTCCGGTGGGCAGGACGGCGTCGTTGAAGTCGTAGTCGCGGCTGTGCAGGGGGACGCCTCCGGGCTCTCCGGTGGCTCCGTTGCCGATCAGCGTGAAGTTCGCGGGTACCCGGTCGGCGTAGGCGCCGAAGTCCTCGCTGGCCGTGATCGGCGGCGTGTCCGGGTCGTGCCGGTGCTCGCCGACGGTTCGCCGCGCGGCGCGGACGGCCGCGGCGGTGGCGTCCGGGTGGTTGACCGTAGTACCGAACTCCCTCGTATAGGTGACCTCCGCGGCCGCTCCGTGGGCGCGGGCGGTGTGTTCTGCGATGTCGCGGATCCGGCGTTCGAGCACTTCACTGACCTCGGGGTTGAAGTTCCGGGTGTCACCGGTGATGCGGACGGTGGTCGGGACGGCGTTGCGGGCGCCGTCGGTGGCGAGGTCCGTGCACGAGACGACCGCGGGCTCGAGGGGGTCGACGGTGCGGGCCACGATGCTCTGCAGGGCGATGATGATGTGCGCGCTCACGACGAGCGGGTCGACCACGAGATGGGGCGCGGACGCGTGGCCTCCCCTGCCGGTCACGGTGATGGCGAAGTCGTCCTCCCCGGCCATGATCGCCCCGGGGCGGGTGGCCAGGTGGCCTGCGGGGATGCCGGGGATGTTGTGCAGGCCGAAGATCGCGTCCATCGGGAACCGGTCGAACAGGCCGTCGGCGATCATCGCCGCAGCGCCCTTGCCGGGCTCCTCGGCGGGCTGGAACACGAATCGCACGGTCCCGTCGAAGCCCTCGTCGCGGGCCAGGGCCGCGGCCGCTCCGAGGACCATGGCCATGTGGCCGTCGTGCCCGCAGGCGTGCATGCGCCCCTCGTGGCGCGAGGCGTAGGGCAGCCCGGTGCGCTCCCGGATCGGCAGTGCGTCCATGTCGGCCCGCAGGCCGATCGCGCGACCGGAGGTACCGCGGGTGAGAGTGCCGACCACCCCGGTCCCGCCGATGCCGGTGGCCACCGCGATACCGAGGGAGCCCAGCACCTCGGCGACCAACTCGGCAGTGCGGTGTTCTTCGAAGGCGGTCTCGGCGATCCCGTGCAGGCGGCGGCGCCACGAGACCACCGGAGAGGGCGTCGGCGGCGCGCCGCCGGGGCCGGGCGGTCCCGGCGGGCTGGCGCTCGGCTCCTGCGGGGCCGTCATCGGGCCCCCTTGGGGTTCGCCGCGCTGCCCTCGGTGCTCAGCAGCACGACCACGGAATCCGGACCGAGACCCAGCAGCGTGCGTTGGCCGTCGTCGTCGGCGGCGGCCGTGCGGAGCGCGGCCAGCGCCGCCGCGCCGCAGGGACCGGAGTCCACGCCGAGGCCGGTGAGGTCGGCGGTGGCGTCGGTCAGGCCGTAGGCGTAGTCGAGGGTGAGCCGGCCTGCGGCGACCGCCGAGCCGAGCATGTCCGTGCCGAACCGGACCCCCCCTCCTCCTCGGTGAACGCGGCGATCACCAGCGGGCGCCGGGTGGTGATGCCTTGGTCGTTGAGCGAGCGGACGACCTCCAGCGCGCCGAGCACGCCCAGGCAGCCGTCGAACGCGCTGGCCGTGCCCATCTCATCGATGGCGACCTCCAGACCCGCCTCGCTCATCCACCGCACCAGCAGGCGCCGGCCCTCGGCGTCCTCGTCGGTCAACGACCGCCGGTCCACCCCCGTCAGGCCCGTCTCGGCGTCGTCGTAGGTGCCGATCCGCGCCAGCTCCATCAATGACGCCCACAAGCGGTCCCCGTCGATCGCGAGCTCCGCCGGGGCGGCGGTGACCGCATCGGAGAAGGCCATGGTGTCCTCCCTGCCGAGATGTGCCCGAAGGCCGGGCCGAGGAGCCCGTCCGGACCAACGCTAGGCACGCACGACTCCATGAGCGATGGCATGATTCGAACCGGTACCGGTGAAGAAAATCGATGAATCGGTCAGAGGCCCGGGAGGGTGCGTGTACGACCTGCACCGGCTGCGCCTGCTGCGAGAGCTGTCCCACCGCGGCACCCTCGCCGCCGTCGCCGACGCCCTCGGCTACAGCCCTTCGGCCGTCTCCCACCAGCTCGGCATCCTCGAACGCGAAGTCAAGGCGCCCCTGCTGGAACCGGCCGGGCGCGGGGTGCGACTCACTCCCGCCGCCGCGATGCTGGTCGCCCGCACCGAGACCATCATGCGCGAACTCGAACGGGCCGAAGCCGACATCGCGGCCGGCCGCACCGACATCATCGGCACCATCCGCGTCGCCACCTTCCAGACCGCCGCCCACACCCTCGTCCTGGACGCCATCGACCGGCTCACCGACCGACACCCGCGCCTGACCGTCACCTTCGCCCATCTCAACGCCGAGGCCGCCATCCCCGCACTGCTGGCCCGCGACTTCGACCTCGTCCTCTCCGAGGACTATCCCGGAAACCCGCCCGCACCCCACCCCGGCGTCACCACCAGGGCCATTGCCGACGACCCCCTCTTCCTCGCGATCCCGGCCGACTGGTCCGCCCGCGGCCTCGCCGACCTCGCCGACGCCCCCTGGGGCATGGAGCCCCCCGGCACCGCCGCCCGCGCCTGGACCATCGCGACCTGCCGTGCCGCAGGCTTCGAACCTCACGTCCGGTACGAGACCGCCGACCTCGGCCTCCACGCGGCGATCGCCGCGAGGGGGCACGCCGCCGCGTTCCTGCCGCGACTGGCCCACGCCCCTTCGCCGGCGATCCGCCTCGTCCCTACGGGGCAAGCGCGCACTATCACCCTGTCCACACGCACCGGCAGCGACGACAACACCGCCGTCCAAGCCTTCACGGACGCCGTCACGGTGCCCTGAGGCGCGTTAGAGATCATCTCATTTGGATTCTCGGTAGCCTGGCCGTGTGTCGATGGTTGAACGCCTTGTGC
>NZ_ANBB01000037.1 GCF_000341105.1 Nocardiopsis potens DSM 45234 | reverse complement strand
ACTCCGTGGGGCGCCGCGCCTAACCGACCGGCCGGCCCCCACCGCCGCCTTCGCCGCCCGCTTGAACCCTCGCCCCGCGAGGCGCCGCACCCGACCGACCACCCGGCCCCCTCCCGCCCTCGCCGCTGCTTGAACCCCCGCCCCGCGAGACGCCGCGCCCGGCTGGGACGCCCGGCCCCGCCCCCCCCCCGCGCCGTCGCCGCCCGTCTTGACCTTCACTCCGCGAGACGCCGCGCCCGGGTGAGACCTGCACCCCGCCCCTCCCCGCCTTTGCCGTCGCCGCCCGTTTGGGCCTTCGCCCTGTGGGGCACCGCACCCGGTCGGGGCACCTTCCGCCCCTCGCTCCTCCCCGAGTTCCTCGTTGTTCCTCGTTGCAACGGCCACTCGACGACGAGGGCGCTGAGACGGCGGCAAAAGCGACACCGGGACCGCGCTCGCCGTCACCGCCCATATCCGAATAAGGTTGATCTTCTCCCCCTCCGCCGCCGAGGGCGGGGGACGACGACCGGGCAAGGACGCGCCACGTGGACAGCTCTTCCAGCGACGACCGGGCACCCGAAGCGCCCCGCGCCGCACCGCGCGGGCCCGTGCCCCCGCACCCGTACCAGGGGCCGCCCGGACCGCCGCCTGGACCGCGACCTGGACCTCCGCCCGGACCTCCGCCCGGGGCGCGGCCGGCGGCACCGCCCCCCGCGCCCCGCTTCCACGGCCCCGCCGGGCCGGTGCCGCCCTACGGGGCCCCCGGGCCCGCGCCGTACCCCGGCGCCGCCGGGCCGGCCGCGCCGTACCCGTACCCCGCGCCCCGCCGGCGGGCGTCCCGGCCGGTGGTGTGGACCGCGGCGATCATGTCCGCCCTGGTCTCGCTCACCGCCGCGGCCGCCGCGGTGGTCCTGGTGGTCGCCCAGGGCGGCCAGGCCCCCGAACCCTCCGACCGGCCCGCGGTGGACCTGTCCTCCCGCTACTCCCCGGAGCTGTCCGAGCCGCCGCGGGAGGTGGAGATCGACGTCTCTGCGCACCCCGTCTACGACCTGCCCATGCCGGAGCCGGTGGACTGCCCGATCCCGGATCTGGACCCCGCCTCCGACGCCTCCTGGGAGGCGTTCAGCGCCGAACTGGGCCCCTGCCTGAACGACCTGTGGCGCCCGCGCCTGAAGGAGCTCGGGCTGCACGTGGCCGACCCGGAGTTCAAGACCACCCGCGAGAACCCGGACGAGGGCTCCCCTGAGGAGGGCATGACCCTCGCCTACTACGACAGCGAGGTCCGCGAGATCACCATCGTGATCCCGAACGTCTCCGCGCTGTCCGAGGAATTCCCCGACCGGGACCAGGAGGGCGTGTGGAGCGCCCTCATCGGGCACGAGTACGGCCACCACGTCCAGGAGGTGACCGGCGTGCTGGAGGAGTCCTACGAGATGGAGTACGCCGCCTCCTCCCAGAGCCAGTCGCTGCAGGCGCTGCGCCGCACCGAGCTGCAGGCCGAGTGCATGGGCGGGATCGCCATGCGCGGCCTGGGCGCCTTCGACGACGGCGCGATCGACCGGGTCAACAGGCTGCTCAACGGCGGCGACGACCTGCCCACCCACGGCACCTCGCAGAACCGCCGCACCTGGTACGACCAGGGCGCCGACGGCGACACCCTGGAGTCCTGCAACACCTACGCGGCCCCGGCCCGCGAGGTCCGCTGAGGCCCCGCCGGGCAGCCTCGACCCCCCTTCGGACCGGCGCCGGCCGCCGCCCCCGGAGAACCGTCGGCACCGCCGAGAGGGGAGGACCGAGGCGGGAGGGCCGCCTGCACCGCACCCCCTGGGGGGCGCTCATGCTCCGGGACGGAGCGCATGCGTGGAGCGCGACGGCGAGTCCCGCCCGGAGCCGGGTCCGGGCGCCCGCGGCGCCCGGGATCCGGCGCCGGACCGGTCTGCGGCCGGGTCGGCTCCGGGGCGCCGGACCGGTCCGCTTCGGCTCCGGGCGGTGTCAGCCCTGGGCGGTGCCGCGGGCGGCGCGGCGGAACTCCTCCCAGCCGAGCAGCTTGACCCGCTCGCCGCGGCCCAGCCGGGCGGCCAGCTCCGCCTCGGCCTCGTCGATGGCCAGCCAGCCCGCGTAGTCGTTGGGTTCGGCGCCGCTCCCCTCCAGCAGCTCCTCCAGGCCGGCCCGCGGGTCCGCGCCGACGCGCAGCACGGCGGCGTCGTCGAGCAGCGCGCGGACCGTCCCGGCGGCGTCGGACTTGTTGGTGCCGATGACGCCGGTGGCGCCGCGCTTGGCCCAGCCCGCGGTGTAGACGCCGGGCAGCGGCGCGCCGTCCGGGCCGACCACCCTGCCGTCCCGGTTCGGCAGCACCGCCGCGTCCTCGTCGAACGGCAGCCCCGGCAGCGGCACCCCCAGGTACCCGATGGAGCGGAGCACCAGGCCCGCGGGGATCTCCTCGGTCTCGCCGGTGCCCTGCAGCCGGCCGTCCGCGTCCAGCCGGGTCCGCTCGGCCAGGACCGACTCCACCCGGCCGGCGCCGCGCAGTTCGAGCGGACGGCGCCAGAAGCGCAGCCGCACCTCCCGGGGGCGCCCGGCCGGGGCCTGCCCGGCCCACTCCTTGAGGTAGCGGAGGTTGGTCCGGGCCGCGCGGGCCGCGGTGAGCATCTCCTCGCCGTTGGGGTCGATGTCCACCTCGGCCGGGTCGACGAACAGGTCGGCGTTGTCCAGGGCGCCCATGTCGCGCAGTTCGGGGGCGGTGAACCGGGCCTGCAGCGGGCCGCGCCGGGCCAGCAGGTGGATCCGGCGCACCTTGCTCGCCGCCAGCACGTCCAGCACCGGCTGCGGGATGTCGGTGCCGCGCAGCTCGTCGGCGCTCTTGGCGAGGATGCGGGCGACGTCCAGCGCGACGTTGCCGGCGCCGACCACCACCGCGTCCTCGGCCTCCAGCAGGAACCGCTCCACCTCGCTGTCGGGATGGCCGCAGTACCAGTCGACGAAGTCGGTGGCGGCGGCGCTGCCGGGGAGGTCCTCCCCGGGGACGCCCATCCTGCGGTCGGTGGCGGCGCCGGTGGCGAAGACCACCGCGTGGTAGGCGCGGCGCAGTCCGCCCAGGCCGACGTGGCGGCCGTACTCCACGCCGCCGACGAAGCGCACGCCGGGGTGCTCCAGTACCCGGCGCAGGGCGCGGGCGACGCCCTTGATCTTGGTGTGGTCCGGAGCGACGCCGTAGCGCACCAGGCCGTAGGGGGTCGGTAGCCGGTCCAGTACGTCCACCCGGACGGGCTCGCGCTCCTGGCGGGTCAGGGCGTCGGCGGTGTAAACGCCGGCCGGCCCCGACCCGATGACCGCGATCCGCAGGGGCTCGGGAGAGCTCATGCCCCTCATTGTCGCCCATGGGGCGCCCGCCCGCCCGGCCGGACGTGGCCGAGGCGGGCGGTGTCGCGGCTACTGCTGCGCGGGCTCCCCGTCGGCGCGGGCGCCGTCGGTGTGCCGGGAGACGGTGCCGATCAGCTTGCGGGCCAGGATCTGCGGGGTCAGGCCGAGCTTCTCCAGCACGGCGTCGCGCGAGGCGTGGTCGAGGAACTCCTGCTCGATGCCGAAGGTGCGGACCGGCAGGTCGAGCTCGGCGTCGCGGAGCGCGCGGGCGACCGCGTCGCCGACCGCGCCGACCCGGCCGTTGTCCTCCACCACGGCGACCACCCGGTACCGGGCGGCCTCGGCGACCAGCGCCGGGTCCAGCGGCTTGACCCAGCGCGGGTCGACCACGGTGACGCCGATGCCCTGGTCGGCCATCCGGTCGGCGACCTCGACGCAGGTCCGCGCCATCGCGCCGACCGCGACCAGCAGCAGGTCCTCGCCGTGGCCGGTGTCGGAGGCGCGGCGCAGCAGGTCCATCGAGCCGAGCTCGCCGACGGCCGGGATGTCGTCCTCCACCACGCCCTTGGGGTAGCGCAGCACGGTGGGGGCGTCGTCCACGGCGACCGCCTCGCGCAGCTCCGCGCGGAGGGTGCGGGCGTCGCGCGGCACCGCCAGCCGCAGCCCGGGGACGACCTGCAGGATGGACAGGTCCCACATGCCGTTGTGGCTGGCGCCGTCGGTGCCGGTGATGCCGGCCCGGTCCAGGCAGAAGGTGACGCCCTGGCGGTGCAGCGCGGCGTCCATCAGCACCTGGTCGAAGCAGCGGTTGAGGAAGGTCGCGTAGACCGCGACGACCGGGTGCAGCCCGCCCATGGCCAGGCCGGTGGCCGAGGTGGCGGCGTGCTGCTCGGCGATGCCGACGTCGTAGGTCCGCTCGGGGTAGGCCTCGGCGAACGGCGCCAGCCCGGTGGGGTGCAGCATGGCCGCGGTGATGGCGACCACGTCGTCCCGCTCGGCGCCGATCTTCACCATCTCGTCGCTGAAGACCTTGGTCCACTTGGTACCGGACGCAGAGGACTTCTTGGCCTCGCCGGTCTCCGGGTCGAACGCGCCGGGGGCGTGGAACTGGTCCTCGTCGTGGTTCTCGGCCGGGGCGTAGCCCTTGCCCTTCTGGGTGATGCAGTGCACGATCACCGGGCCGCCGTAGTCGCGGGCCCGGCGCAGCGCCCGCTCCACCGCGGCGGCATCGTGGCCGTCGATCGGGCCGAGGTACTTCAGGCCGAGGTCCTCGAACATGATCTGCGGCTGGATGGCGTCCTTGATGCCCTTCTTCAGGCCGTGCAGCGCGTCGTAGAGCGGCTGGCCGACCACGGGGGCGCGGTGCAGCGCGGACTTGGCCATGTCCAGGGCCTGCTCGTAGCCCTGGGTCATGCGCAGCGAGGCCAGGTGGTCGGCGAGCCCGCCCATGGTGGGCGAGTAGGAGCGGCCGTTGTCGTTGACGACGATGACCAGCCGGCTGTCCTTGCGCTCGGCGATGTTGTTCAGCGCCTCCCAGGCCATGCCGCCGGTGAGGGCGCCGTCGCCGATGACCGCGGCGACGGTACCGTCCGCGCGGCCCCGGACCAGGTTGGCCTTGGCCAGCCCGTCGGCGTAGGAGAGCACGGTGGAGGCGTGCGAGTTCTCGATGAAGTCGTGCTCGGACTCGGCCCGGGAGGGGTACCCGGACAGCCCGCCCTCACTGCGCAGCCTGGAGAAGTCGCGGCGGCCGGTGAGCATCTTGTGCACGTAGGCCTGGTGCCCGGTGTCGAAGAGGATCGGGTCGCGCGGGGACTCGAACACCCGGTGCAGCGCGATCGTCAGCTCCACCACGCCCAGGTTGGGCCCCAGGTGGCCGCCGGTGCGCGACACCTCTGCGACGAGGAACTCGCGGATCTCGGCGGCGAGCGCCGGAATGTGCTCGGCGCCGAGCCTCTTCAGCTCCTCCGGGTTGCGCACCGTTTCGAGCAGCGTCAACTCTCGTCAGTCCCCTCGTCTGCGTGTCGCCTCGCGAACACCGGCCTGCCTGGCGGGCCCACGCGGTCCACCGAGTCTATGTTCACCGTGAACCTGCCGTTACCTGAAACTACCCTCCCGTAGACCCTCCCTTGCGCGGAAATCAGGAGGACCGCGGGGACTCTTCGGCGGGTCCGCCGCCGAAGCGCTCCCGGACCGCGCGCAGCTCCGCGGCGATCGCCTCGGGCGTCCAGTGCGCGTTCAGCCCGCTGGGGTTGGGCAGCACCCACACCGGCGCCCCGCCCACCTCGGCGCCCTCCTGGAAGCCGATCCGGGCGCGCGGCTCGGCGAAGGCCGCCCGGTAGGCGGTGACGCCGAGCACCGCCAGCACGCCCGGCCGGTACCGGGCCACCCGCTCGGCCAGCGCCCGGCCGCCCTCGCGGAGCTCGTCCGGGGTGAGCTCGTCGGCCCGGGCGGTGACCCGCGCCACCACGTTGGTGATGCCCAGGCCCAGCCCGGGCAGGAGGTGCTGCTCGTCCGGGCGGAGCAGGCGCGGGGTGAAGCCGGACCGGTGCAGCGCCGGCCAGAACCGGTTGCCCGGCCGGGCGAAGTGCAGTCCGGCCCAGCCGGAGTAGAGCCCCGGGTTGATGCCGCAGAACAGCACGGCCGGCCCCGGGCCGGCCACGTCGGGCACGGCCGCGCCGCGCGCCGCCTCCAGCTGCTCGCGGGTGGGGCGCTCCGCGCCGCGCCGCCGTCCACTGCTCATGCCGCTCATACCGGCGGGAGCCTACCGCCCCCGGCCGGGCCCGGTGCTCACAGGAACGAGCGGACCAGCAGGGCCGCCCCGGAGCAGGCGACCACGGCGAGCAGGGCGGCGCGGAGCAGCCCGGCGTCGACCAGCCGGCGCAGCGGGCGGCCCAGCAGGAAGCCGAGCACGATGCAGGGGAGCATGGCCAGGCCGACGGCGGCCTGGTGCCGGTCGAGCTGGCCGGAGGCGGTGAGCGCGGTCAGCGAGATGCCGATGCCGATCAGGAAGAACGCGCCCAGGGTGGCGCGCACCCGGGGCCCGTCCTCGTTCTGGTAGAGCAGCGCGATGGGCGGGCCGCCGATGGAGGTGGCGGTGCCCATCACCCCGGAGGCCAGGCCGGCCGCCAGCAGCGGGGCCGGGGCCGGGCGCAGGGTGAGCGGGAGCAGCGAGAGCCCGACGGCGACCAGCACCATCGCGCCCACCGCCGCGCCGAGCATCCGCGGCTCCAGGGCGGCCACCACCCAGACCCCGATCAGCGTTCCGGGGACCCGGGCGGGCAGCCCCCAGGCCAGCCCCCGCCAGTCGATGTGCCGCCACTCCGAGACCACCGTGAGCAGCGGCAGCAGGCCGGTGGTGATGAGCAGGCTGCCCGGCATGAGCGAGGGGTCGATGAAGGAGACCACGGGGGCGGCGATCAGGCCGAGCCCCAGTCCCACGCTGCTCTGCACGGCGGCGCCGACGACCACGACGGCGCCGATCACCAGCATGTACTCGATCGGAGGCATGGGCGCCGACGCTATATCCCCGCACTCCCGGTCGGGATCAGGGGGTAGGGAGTGGGGGGATGACCGGAGGACCGGACCGCGGGCCCGGCCCTCCGGCGGTCATCCTCGGGCGTGCGTCCTGCGGCTGCGCCGGGAGAACGCGTCCAGCACCACCGCGATCAGCAGCACCACCGCGGTGATCATGTACCGCACCGGGGTGCCCATCTGCAGCAGGTACAGCCCGGAGGTGATGGCGCCCAGCACCAGGCCGCCCAGGAGCGCCGAGTAGGCGTTGCCGCGCCCGCCGAACAGGCTGGTGCCGCCGATGACCGCCGCGGCGATGGCCATCATCAGCTCCTCGCCGGCCGCGGTGTCCAGGCTGGCGGAGAAGGAGCGCGAGACCAGGACCACGCCGCCGATCGCGGCCAGCATCGAGGCCAGGCCGAACACCGAGATGCGGATCAGGTCGACGTTGATCCCGGCCCGGCGGGCCGCCTCGGCGCCGCCGCCGACCGCGAACACCATCCGGCCGTAGCGGGTCTTGCGCAGCATCAGGTCGAAGGCGACGACGAACCCGACGAAGATCAGGAACGCCAGCGGGACGCCCTTGAACTGGTTGAGCACGGCCACGCCGCCGAAGACCGGGACCGCGAGCAGCAGGGTGCGCAGCGCGACCTCCGCCGGCGGCCGGGCGGTGGCCAGGCCGGCGGCCGCGCGGCGCCGCTCGCCGGTGAAGGTGAGCACCGCGTACAGCAGCACCGCGCCGCCGCCGATCAGCCAGCCCATCCACGGCACGAAGTAGGTCTGGGTGAGCGCGGCGATGGCCCCGCTGTCGCTGATGTTGATGGTGCCGTCGTCGCCCAGCAGCTGGAGCTGGAGGCCCTGCCAGCCGAGCAGGCCGGCCAGGGTCACCACGAACGCCGGCACGCCGACCTTGGCGAAGATCGTGCCGTGCACCAGGCCGATGGCCAGGCCGGCGCCGACCGCGGCGGCGATCGCAGCCCATTCGGGCAGCCCGTAGCGGACCGCGAGCACCGCGGTGATCGCGGCGGACGCGCCGGCCACCGAGCCGATCGACAGGTCGATCTCGCCGAGCAGCAGCACCATGATCACACCGGTGGTCATCAGGCCGACGGCCGCGACCTGCACGGTGAGGTTGGACAGGTTCTGCGGGGACAGGAACCGCTCGTGCATCGTCTGGAAGACGGCGCAGATGAGGATCAGCGCGACGATCACCGGGACCGGGCCCAGCTCGCCGCCGCGCAGCCGGCGCAGCCCGGCCTGGGCCAGGCCGGCCGGCGTGGTGCGGGTGACGATGAGGCGCGGGTCCGGCCGCGCCGGGGCCGGGCGCTGCTCCTCCCCCGCCGCGGGTGCCTGCTGTGCGGCCATCATTCGGCTCCCGTCCGTGCCGTCGCGGCGCGCTGCTGCCGCCGCGCCACCGGGTTGTCGGCCGCGCCCGTGATGGCGGCCACGATCTCCTCGTACGGAGTGTCCTGCACCGGGAAGTCCCCGGCGTTGCGGCCGAGCCGCAGTACCGCGGCGCGGTCCGCGACGGCGCGCACGTCGGCCATGTTGTGGCTGATCAGCACCACGCCCAGGCCGCGGTCGCGGAGCCGCTCGATGAGGTCGAGCACCTGCGCGGTCTGCGCCACGCCCAGCGCGGCGGTGGGCTCGTCCAGCATGACCACCTTGGGCTCGCCCAGCAGCGAGCGGGCGATGGCGATGATCTGGCGCTGGCCGCCGGAGAGGGAGGCGACCGGCACCCGCAGGCTGGGGATCTTCACCGACAGCGAGTCCAGCAGCTCGGCGGCGGTGCGCTCCATCTCGACCTCGTCCAGCGCGCCCAGGCGGGTCTTCTCCACGCCGAGGAAGAGGTTGCCGACGATGTCGAGGTTGTCGCAGAGGGCGAGGTCCTGGTAGATGGTGGCGATGCCGAGGCGCTGCGCGTCGGCCGGGCGGGAGACGGTGACCTCCCGGCCCTCCCAGCGGATCGTGCCGCCGTCCGCCGGGTGGGCCCCGGCGATCACCTTGACCAGCGTCGACTTGCCGGCGCCGTTGTCTCCGAGCAGGGCCACGACCTCGCCGGCGGCGATGGTCAGGTCGACGTCGCTGAGCGCCTGGACGGCGCCGAATCTCTTGGAAATCCCGGACAGTTCCAGGACGGGTGTGCTCATGGATCTTCCCCTAGGTCCCCCGTTCGCGCGGAGGGCCGGATCGGTGCCCCGGTGCCCGTCCCGCGGGGCACCGCGGGACGGGCGCCCTGCTAGGACTCGGACATCTCCTTGCAGAAGTCGGTGTCGGCGTAGTCCTCGGTGCAGATCTCCTCGACGGTGTAGAAGCCGTCGGAGACCACCGTCTCCTCGACCTGGTCCACGGTGACCGAGACCGGCTCCAGCAGGACCGCGGAGACCTCTTCGCCGCTGCCGTCCTCGATCTTGCTGATGCCGTGCTCGCCGCCGTCGTACTCCTCGCCGGTGGCCGCGGCGACCGCCATGTCGGCGGCGATCTCGGCCTCGGGGCGGATGGACTTGTAGACGGTCATGTACTGCTCGCCCGCGACGACCCGCTGGATGCCGGCGAGTTCGGCGTCCTGGCCGGTGATCGGGGGCAGGTCGTCGACGCCGGCGCTCTTCAGCGCGGCGACGATGCCGGCCGCCATGCCGTCGTTGGCCGAGTAGACGCCGGCGATGTCGTCGGCGCCGATGGAGGTGATCGCCTGCTCCATCTGGGTCTGGGCGCGGTCCGGCGACCAGTCCGGGGTGTCGAACTCCTGGGCGATCTCGACCTGGCCGTCGAGCACCTCGTGCGCGCCCGCCTTGAAGTCGCCGGCGTTGGGGTCGGTGGGGGAGCCGTTGATCATCACGATCTCGGCGTCGTCGTCCGCCTTCGCCTTGTCCAGCGCCTCCAGCAGGGCGCGGCCCTGGACCCGGCCGACCTCCTTGTTGTCGAAGGAGACGTAGTAGTCCACGCCGCCCTCGGCGAGCCGGTCGTAGGCCACCACCGGGACGCCCTGGCTCTGCGCGTTCTTCACGATACCGCCGGCCGCCTCGGAGTCGACGGCGTCCAGCACCAGCACGTCCACGCCGTCGGTGAGCATCGCCTCGGCCTGGGACTGCTGCTTGGAGGTCTGCTGGTCGGCGTTCTGGTAGAGCAGCTCGCACTTCTCGCACCGCTCGGCCAGCGCCTCTTCGAAGTACGGCTTGTCGAACTTGTCGTAGCGGGCGGTCTTGGACTCGGGGAGCAGCAGGCCGACGGTGAAGCCCTCGTCCACGCTGTGGGTCTCTCCGTCGGCGGCCCCGCCGCCGGTCGTGGTGGCACCGCACCCGGTGGCGAGCAGCGCCAGCACGGCGGCCGCCCCCGCCGCGGCACCGCGCAGCATCGTGTTCTTCGACTTCAAGGGGATGTTCCTCCTACTCAGGGCGAACACCGGGCAGGGGGAACGCGAAGCCCGGTGAACCGATGTGTGAAGTCAAGCCCCCGGAAACTTTGCCGTCAAGTCTTGAACACATAACCGAAACGTCACGAGGCTTTCGTTCAACCCGTGAAGTAAGCGTTTGCGCAGGTCGAAGCAAGGATCGCACAGCTGTGAACATCTGTGGGCCCCCTGTGGGCCCCCGCCCGCACCGCCGCGTTCACCCGGTTTTCGCAGGTGGAAGCGGACATCGACGGCACCGGGGCGATCCCGGGGGCGGCTCCGGGGGCACGCCCCTCGTTCATTTGTGATCGACGTCGCGGCGCCCGCGCCGCGGACCCGGCCCCCTCCCCGAGGATCTCGACGGCGCGGGAGTGCCCGAGCGCTCCGGAGGAGCCCGGGACCACCGCCCGGGGCGGTGCCGGAGGAGCCCGCCCGGGGCGGGCTAGGCCGCCGGCACCGCCGAGGCCGCCGCGCGGAGCGCGCCGCGGATCACCGCGTCCTCGCCCAGCGCGCCCGGCTCGATCCGCAGATCGCGCAGCGCGCTGCCGAGCGCGCCCAGCTCCAGCGAGCGCCGGCACGGCTCCATCAGCCGCTCCCCCGCCGCCGCGAGCTCCCCGCCGATCAGCACCATCTCCGGATTGAACGCGTTCACCAGCACCGCGACCCCCCGGCCCAGCGCGGACCCGGCCTCGGAGACGATCCGCCGGGCGCCCGGGTCGCCGCGCTCCGCGGCCCCGATCAGCCCGCCCAGGTCGCGCGGCGCGCCCGGGCTCCCCTGCGTCGGCACCATGTCCACCAGGTAGGGGGCGCCGACCAGCGTCTCCAGGCAGCCCCGGTTGCCGCAGCGGCACACCTGGCCGCGCTCGTCCAGGCCGATGTGCCCGATCTCCCCGGCGGTGCCGCCCGCGCCGCGGAACAGCCGGCCCTCCACCATGATCCCCGCGCCGACCCCCTGGGAGAGCCGCACGTAGACCAGGTGCCGCACCCCGCGCCCGGCGCCCTCGGCCGCCTCCGCCTGCACCGCGAGGTTGGCGTCGTTCTCCGCCAGCGCCGGCAGGCCCAGCCGGGCGGAGAGCAGCTCGGCCGGGCGCGCCCCGGCCCAGGCCGGCATGCAGGTGATCGCGCCGACCTCGCCGGTGCGCACGTCCACCGGGCCCGGCACCGCCGCGCACACCCCCAGCACCGAGGAGCGGTCCAGCCGGGCCCCGGCCAGCACCGTCTCCAGCAGCCAGACCGCGCGCCGCACCCCCTTGGCCGGGTCGGCGGCCACCTCGTAGGGGATCGATTCGCGGACCAGCGTCCGGCCGTCGGTGTCGCCGACCGCCGCGGTGATCCGGGAGTTGCCGAAGTCCAGCGCGGCCACCGCGCCGGGGGCGCGGCGCAGCGTGACGGCGCGGGCGCGGCGCCCGTTGGAGGAGGTGCCGCGGACCGAGACGGTGCCCGCGGTGCGCAGGTCGCGCACGATGTTGGAGACGCTGGCCGCGGAGAGCCCGGTGGCCCGCGCGATCTCCGCCTGGGTCAGCGTGCCGGCCTCGCGCAGCGCCTCCACCACGCGCCGGCGGTTGGCCTCCCGGAGCGCGGCCTGGGAGCCCGGGGTCACCTCGACGTCGGTCACTGAGCCCCTTCTCTACCTCTCCCGCCGGCCGCGGCGCGGCCGTCCGGAGTGGAAGCGTACTGGTGAGAGCCAGCTTACAAGGCTTGAAACCAGGGCTCTCCGGACCGCTCGGCACGGGCCCGGGTAGGGTGCCGGGCATGCCCACCGTGCCCACCCGCTCCCCCGACTGGTGCTCCCGCGTCGCCGACCTGCTGCTCCGCGCCCCGGCCCGCGCCGGGCGGTGCCGGGCCATCGCCCTGGAGGGGCCGTCCGGATCCGGCAAGACCTCGCTGGCCGGAGCCCTCGCCGAGCGGCTCCGCTGCCCGGTGGTGCACATGGACGACCTCTACCCCGGGTGGGAGGGCCTGGCCGCCTCGGTCTCCCGGGCCCGGCGCGAGGTCCTCGGCCCGATCGCCGAGGGCCGCCCGGCCGACTGGCGCCGGTGGGACTGGGAGGCCGGGGACTGGGCCCCCGACGGGCCCGGCGGCCGGCACCGGCTGGACCCGCCCGGCCTCCTCGTCATCGAGGGGTGCGGCTCCGGCGGCGCGGAGCTGCGCCCCGCCCTGTCCCTGCTGGCCTGGGTCCAGGCCCCGGAGCGGGTGCGGGCCGAGCGGCTGGACGCCCGCTCCGACGCCGCCCTGTACGCCCCCTACCGCGAGATGTGGGCCGCGCAGGAGGCCCGGTTCTACGCCTCCGACGCCCCGCGCGACCACGCCGACCTGGTCCTGGAGAACGGCTGAGCCCCCGGTTCCCGATGATCTTGACGTTGCGGCCCCATCAGAGCGCTCTGATGGGGCCGCAACGTCAAGATCATCGGGGAGGGGCCGGGAACCGGCGGGGCGCGGCCGGCGGGAACCCCAGGCCGCGCCCCCGGGGTCAGGGGGCCGAGGGCAGGGCGCGCAGGGCGCGCAGATCGGCCTCCATCGCGTCCACGCCCTGCCGGAGCCGGACCACGTGCGCCTCGGCCTGCTGGTGGCGGGCCTGCGCGGCCTGGACCGCGCTCGGGTAGCCGTTGCGCGGCCCCATCGAGCCGGTGACCCCCATCGCGGCGATCCGGGCGCCCACCCAGAGCAGGAAGACCGACCCCGCCCACCCGGAGACCGACCCGGCGGCGGCTCCGATGCCCGCCGCCACGACCAGCGCGATGACCAGCACCCAGATCGGGACCTTGAGCCGCCGGTGCAGGGTGTACAGCCGCGCCTCGCGCTCCCACTCCTCGGCGGCGGTGCCCTGCTCGGCCTGGGCCCGGCTGAGCGCCTCGCGCCACTCCCCCCGCTCCTTGGCCACCGTGGACACCAGGCCCGACATGGACCGGAGCACCGCGGCCATGCCGGCCCGCCGCGCACCGCGGGCCTGCTCGACCGGGGCCCACAGCAGCCCGTGCAGCTCGGCCGCGTCCGCGTCGCTCTGCGGCGGCGGGCCCGCGACCTGCTCGGGGTGGAGCAGGTGCGCCAGGACCCGGGCCGAGTCGATCGGCGGCCCGCTCAGCCGGGAGGTGCCGGCCCGCAGCCGCTGCTGGAACTCCACCGCCGCCTGCTCCGCCTCCTCCAGGTCGTGCAGGAGGCGGCGGCGGTCCTCGGCGTCCGGGCCCTGGTGCAGCGCCATGGCGCGCAGCACCTCGGGCCGGGCCACCAGCAGCAGGTCGTTGGCGGGCGGGGCGCCGGTGAACAGCGCCTGGGTGTCGGAGAACTGCTCCCGCAGCCCGGCCAGCGAGGCGTCCCGGCCGCGGAACACCGGCGGCAGGTCCGGGCGGAGCTGGGCGATGAACCAGGCCAGGGCGATGTTGGCGTCGTCGGGGCGGCGCCGGAACAGCGAGCGGTCCACCGCGGTGTCCCGGGCGTCGCTGATCAGCCAGCTGCCGAGCGCGTCGCGCGCGCCGTCGTCGCCGAACACCCGGACCGCGTGGCCCCAGTCCCGCTGCATCGCCTCGGCCAGCGCACCGGGCTCGGTGTACTTCACCCCGGCGAACCAGTACGGCGGGGTCTCCCCGGGCGGGCCCGGGGAGTAGTCGGGCACCGGGCCGGAGGGCCCGGCGGAGGGGCCCGGGGGGTAGGGCGGCGGGCTGCCCGGGCCCGGCGGGATGTACGGCGGGGGCGAGGGGTGCACCGCCCCGGACGGGTACGGGCCCGCGGGCGGCGGGGTCGGCGGTCCGGCGGGCGGGGCCCCGGGGGCGGACGGGGGCGCGAGCGCGGAGGCCGCGTGCCCCTCTTCCCCGGCGAGCCGGGTGTACTGCCGGGTCGCCGGCGCACCGGGGCCGGCCTCCCCCGGTGCGAGCGCGGTGTACTGGCGGGTCCCCGGCGCCTCGGCGGGCTCCACCCGGGTGGGGTCGGCCGCTCCCTGGACGCGGGTGGCGCCGTCCGCCCCCTCGACCCGGGTCGCGCCGTCCGCCCCCTGGACCCGGGTGGCGCCGTCCGCGGAGACCTCGGCGGCCGCTCCGCCGGCGGCGGCCTGCGGGGCCGCGGAGCCCCCCGCGGCGGGGGCGTCCAGGAGCAGGTCGAGCAGGCCGCGCGCGGTCGGCCGCCGCGCCGGGTCCTTCTCCAGGCAGGCCAGCACGATCGGGAGCAGCGGCTCGGCGATGCCCTCGGTGTCGGGGGCCCCGGAGAGGATCCGGGTGATCCGGGCCACCTGGGTGGGGGCGGAGAACGCCTCCCTGCCGGTGGCGGCGAACGCCAGCACCGCGCCCCAGGCGAAGACGTCCACCGCCGGAGTGAGGCGGAGGCCCTCCAGCTGCTCGGGCGCCATGTACCCGACGGTGCCCACCACCCCGCTGGCGGTGACCGAGGTGGTCTCCACCGCCCGCGCGATGCCGAAGTCGATCACCCGGGGGCCGTCCGCCGCGAGCAGGATGTTCTCCGGCTTGAGGTCGCGGTGGACCACCCCGGCGCCGTGGATCGCGGCCAGCGCGGTGGCCGTGGACACCGCCAGCCGGTGCAGGTCGGCCCCGCTGCGCGGGCCGTCCTCGGTGACGGCGTCCTGCAGAGTGGGGCCGTCGATGTACTCGGTGGCGATCCACGGCCGCTCCGCCTCGGGGTCGGCGCCGAGGATCGCCGCGATGCAGAACCCGCTGACCTTGCGGGCCTGCTCCACCTCGGCCGCGAACCGGCGCCGCATGTCCGCGTCGCCGGCCCAGGTGGCGTGGAGCAGCTTGACGGCCGCCCTCCGCCCGTCGGGCGCCTCGCCGAGGAACACCTCGCCGAACCCGCCCCGGCCGAGCCTTCGGACCAGCCGGTAGTCGCCGACGGTCTGCTGTTCGGTGCCGGTCTCCTCGTCGCCCATGCCCGCCTTTCTCACGCCGGAAGCGCGCGCCGCGGAACGGGGCGCGCGGGGGTCGACGCGGTGGGCCTGGGGGAATGGGGGGTGTCGCCGTTCCTGTGAAGGCTCCGCGGACCCGAACGGGATGATGTTCCCAGAGGGACAGGGTATACGCGATCCGGCGGCCGCTCTCCCCGCCGTGCGCGGGAAGGGCGGCCGCCGGAGTCGGGGGGCCGGGCCGGTCAGTCGTCGTCGCCGTCGTCTCCGTCGCCGCCGTCGTCGTCCTCGTCGCCGCCGCCCTCCTCCTGGGAGGAGTCGTCTCCGCCACCGGTCAGGTCGCAGGCGGTCCCGGAGAGCACGACGAACGAGGCGATCGCGCCGGCCGCGGCGAGGCGGCGGAGCAGGGCGAGGCGTGGTCGGGGCATGGCGTCTCCTTCGGTCGCGGCCGGAGTCTCCCGCCTCCCCTTCCCCGCCCCGGGCGCGCCACGCCCGGAGGGCCGGAAGGGGTCAGCTCCCGTCGTCCGTCCCGTCCTCCATTTCCTCCATCTCCTCCATCTCCTCGTCCGCCCCGCCGCCGCCCTCGCCCGTCTCCTCGTCCATGCCGCCGGTGTCCTCGGAGTCCTCCATGCCGCCGCCGGAGTCCTCCTCCATGCCGCCGTCCTCCTGCATCTCCTCTTCCTGCTCCATCTGCTCGTCCTGCATCTGCTCGCCCTCGGTTCCCTCCTCCGAGGAGCCGCCCCCGGAGCCGGAGGTCAGATCGCAGGCGGCCGCGGACAGCACCACGGCACCGGCGACGGCGCCGGTCGCGGCGAGGCGGCGGAGCAGGGCGATGGTCCGTGCGGACATGCTGGTCTCCCGTTCATTCGTTCCCTTGTCGCCCCCGCCGGACCGGCGGGGGAGGTCTGTCGCCCGTTCCGGGCTAGGCGACAGTCACCCGCACCTCGTGGTGGCCGGTCGCGCCGTCGGGGGCCGGCGGGGCCTCCCGCGCGGTCTGCACCCGCCCGTCGGCGGTGGTCGCGCGGACCGCCAGCACGTGCTCGCCCGGCTCGGCGCCCTCCCAGTCGAAGACCCACTGCCGCCAGGTGTCCGCAGTGGCCTCCTCGGCCAGCCGCGCCTCCCGCCACGCGCCGCCGTCCACCCGCACCTCCACCCGGCCGATCCCGGTGTGCTGGGCCCAGGCCACCCCGGCCACGGTCACCCCGCCGGGGCCGGCCGAGGCGCCGTCCCGCGGGGTGTCGATGCGCGACTGCACCTTGATCGGGCCCCGCGCCGACCAGCCCCGCGGCACCCAGTAGGCGTCGAACGCGTCGAAGGTGGTCAGCTCCAGTTCGGTGAGCCACTTGCAGGCCGACACGTAGCCGTACAGGCCGGGGACGACCATCCGCACCGGGAAGCCGTGCTCGGCCGGGAGCGGCCTGCCGTTCATACCCAGCGCGAGCAGCGCGTCCCGGCCGTCCATCACGTCCTCCACCGGGGTGCCGATGGTCATCCCGTCCGAGGAGCGGGAGACCAGCTGGTCGGCCGGGCCGCCCTCGGACGGCGGCCGCACCCCCGCCTCGCGCAGCAGCGCGGCCAGCGGCACCCCGATCCACCGGGCGTTGCCCGCGTAGGAGCCGCCGACCGGGTTGGAGACGCAGGTCAGGGTGATGTCCCGCTCCGCCAGGTCGGACCGGTCCAGCAGGTCCCGGAAGGTGAAGACGCGCTCCCGGGCGCCCGCGCCGTGCAGCCGCAGGCTCCACCGGCCGGCGTCGATCCGCGGCACCGCCAGCGCGGTGTCGATCCGGTAGAAGTCCTCCGTCGGGGTGAAGAACGGCGCCAGGCCGGCGATCTCCAGGTCGGCGCCGTCCGGCACCGGGCGGGCCGGGGAGGCAGGGCGGGGCAGCGCGAACCGCATGCTCTGCTCCGCCCCCGCGCCGGTCCGGGAGGCGTAGGCCCGCGCCCCGGCGGCCGCCCCGGCCGACACCGCCGCCGCGGCGCCCGCGAGCAGCACGAAGCGGCGCCGGTCGAACCCCTCCCCCGGGCCCGCCCCCGCCGCGGCCCCGGCGGGCTCCGCCTCGGCGGGCTCCTCCCCGCCGGACTCCTCCCCAGTGGGCTCCGCCCCGGTGCCCCTGGTGCCCCCGGCGCCCCGCTCCGGCTCCGCCGACCGGGCGGGCGGGCCGACCGCGTGCAGCAGCAGCCGCAGCACCAGGTAGGCGGCGGCCCCGCCGAGCAGCGCGGGCAGCACCGCGAGCGGCCCGGCGTCGGGCCGACTCAGCGCCGCCACCGCGGCCACCGCGGCCAGTGCTCCGGCGCCGGCCCCGCCGACCCACGGGCGGCGCCGCGCCGCGGCCCCCACCAGGGCCGCGGCGACCGCCAGCACCGCGATCATCCCGCCCAGCAGCACCGCCTTGTCGGTGGTGCCGAAGGCCTGCACCGCGAACTCCTTCAGCGGGCGGGGCACCAGGTCGATGACGGCGCCGCCGACCGCGGTGAGCGGCGCGGCCGCGGGGCCGACCGGCACCGCCGCGACCTCGGCCGCGGCCAGCCCGGCCCCGGCCGCGACCAGACCGCCGACCGCCGCGGCCGCGCCGCCCCGCCGGACGCTCGGGGCCGGTTCCCGGTTCTGCTGCTTCGTCTCGGACACACCCCTGCTTCGGAGCCGCCCCCGGGGAGGAGACCCCGCCCCGGCGACTTTTTCCGCCGCCCCTCCCCGGCCGGGTCGCCTCCGGGCCGCCGGCTCCGAATGCGAGGATGACGGATCCGATCGACCCGACGGGCAGGGTGGGATGAGGGTGGACGAGGCGGTTCCGGCGCACCCGCCGGACGGGGCCGGGGCGCGGGAGCTGGCCGGGCTGCTGCGGCGGACCGCGCTGGGCGACGCGGCGGCCTTCGAGGGGCTCTACCGCGAGCTGGCCGGGCCGGTGCTCGGGCTGGCCGCCCGGGTGCTGCGGGACAGGGCCCAGGCCGAGGAGGTGGCGCAGGAGGTGTTCGTCGAGGTGTGGCGGCTGGCCGCGCGGTACGACCCCGAGGCGGGCGGGGTGCGCGCCTGGGTGCTGACCGTCGCGCACCGCCGGGCCGTCGACCGGGTCCGCGCCGAGCAGGCCGCGTCCGACCGGGAGCTGCGCGCCGGGCGCGCCGAGCCCCGCTCCACCCCCGCCGACGAGGTGCCCGACCAGGTCGAGCGGGGCCTGGACCGGGAGCGGGTCCGCCGCTGCCTGGGCCGGCTGACCGAGCTGCAGCGGGAGGCGGTGCGGTTGACCTACTACCGGGGCTACACCCAGCGGGAGGCCGCGGCGGCGCTGCGGGTCCCGCTGACATCGGTCAAGGGACGCCTGCGCGACGGGCTCATCCGGCTGCGCGACTGCCTGGGGGTGGCGGGGTGAAGCGGCGCGGAGCAGAACCGCACGGCCTGATCGCGGGCTACGCCGTGAACGCTTTGGACGAGGCGGAGCGGAAGGCCGTCGAGGCGCACCTGCCGGCCTGCGAGGAGTGCCGCCGCGACCTGCGCGAGTTCCGGGAGACCGCGGCCCTGCTCGGCTCCGCCGAGGCGGCCCCGGTGCCGGAGGGGCTGTGGGAGCGCGTCCGCGAGCAGGCCGGGCGCACCCGGCAGCTCCCGCCGGAGGCCGCCCCGGACCGGGGCCGGGTGCGGCCGCCGCGCCGCCGGCTCCGCACCGCGCTGCCGTGGGCGGTGGCCGCCGCGGCGGTGCTGGCGGCCGCGGTCCTCGGCGGGGTCGCGGTGGAGCAGAACGGCCGGATGGAGTCGATGCGGGCGCACACCGCGGAGGTGGAGGCGCTGCTCGCCGCCGAGGACACGGAGATGATGACCCGCCCGGTCTCGCACAGCGAGGCCAGCGCGACGCTGTTCGTCTCCCAGCGGAGCGACACCGTGATGATCATGGTCGAGGGGCTGCCCCCGGCCCCCGACGGCATGGGCTACCAGCTCTGGTACGTCGATCCCGACGGCATGCGCTCGGCCGGGATGCTGCACTCCGACGGCGGGATGCTCACCGGCATGTCCCCCGGGCTGGGCGACGCGGTGGAGATCGGGATCAGCATGGAGCCCTCCGGCGGCGCCGAGCAGCCGACCGAGGAGCCGATGAAGGTGGAGGTCTGACCGAGCCCCCGGCCGAGGACGGGCGGTGCTCCCGGGGTCAGCTCTTCTGCTTGAGGAACCGGGAGACCGCCATGAAGACGAACACCACCAGGCCGATGATCAGGGCCCACTTGATCAGGCCCAGCAGCACCCCGAAGAGCCAGCCGGCGACGAAGAAGGCGAGGAAGATCGCGAGCGCGATGAGGAAGATGCGTCCCATGGCTCCACCGTAGGACCGGCGGCGGTGCGGGCGCACCCCGCGGCACCGGGGTTCAGGGGAGTTTCGGGGGCGGACCCCGGGCGGCTCAGGGTCGCCTCGGGGTCCGCCCCCCCGGGCGTCACAGGTGCCGGTCCCACCAGTCCAGGATCGCGGCGAACCGGGCGGTGCGGTGGCTGGGCAGGCCGCTGCGGGACAGCTCGTGCCCCTCGCCGGGGTAGACGAGCATCTCCACCTCGGCGCCGCGCCGCTTGAGCACGGTGAACAGCCGCTGGGCCTGCTCCAGCGGGCAGCGCCGGTCCTGCTCGGAGTGGATGATGAGCATCGGCACATCGATCCGGTCGGCGTAGGTGAGCGGGCTCTGCGCGGCCCAGCCCTCCCGGTCGCCGAACAGGTCGTAGGCGAACTCCCAGCCGATGTCGCTGCTGCCGTGGAAGCTGTCGATGGCGTTGACCGCCCGCTCGCTGATCGCCGCCCGGAACCGCTCGCCGTGGTGGGCCGCCATCCAGGTGGTCATGAACCCGCCGTGCGAGCCGCCCAGCACCCCGACCCGGTCGGGGTCGAGGCCGTCGTGCTTGAGCGCCTCGTCCAGCAGCGCGTTCAGGTCGGTGGCGGTGACCCGGCCGACGTCGCCGAGGACCGCCCGGCCGTGCGCCTGCCCGTAGCCGGAGGAGCCGCGCGGGTTGCCCATCACCACCGCGTACCCGGCCTCGGCGTAGACCTGCGCCTCGTCGAAGACCTTCCACCCGTACTGGGCGAACGGGCCGCCGTGGATCATCAGCAGCACCGGGTGCGGCCCCGGCCCTGCCGGGCGGACCAGCCAGCCGTGCACCGGGTGGCCGTCCGGGGCGGCGCCCTCGATCTCCTCCAGCGGCAGCCAGTCGGGGTGGGTGTTGAACGCGGTGAGGACGCGCTCGCCCGCCCCGTCCAGCGCGACCAGCTCGCCCGGGGAGCGGCCGTCGCCCACCGGGACCACGGTGGTGCCCGCGGCGTGAGCGGGGGTGCCGGCCAGCCGCTCGCCGCCGAGCAGCACCTCGGGCTCGCCGCCGTCGTAGGGGACCAGCAGCAGCCGCACCGCGCCGCGGTGCTCGGCGGGGAAGAGCATCCCGTCGGCGGTCGGGACCGCCGCGGTGCCCAGGCCCAGGTGGAGCCGCTCCTCGTCGGTGAGGCGGACCGGCGGTGCGCCGCCGTCGGCCGGCACCGACCACAGGCCCTCGTTGTCGGTGGTGGCCCGGGTGCGCTCCGGCCCGGGGTCGTGGGCGGTGAAGACCACCGACGCCCCGTCCGGGGTGAACCGGACGGCGGAGGCCGCCAGGTCGTTGCGGGTGATCCGGCGCAGCCCGGTGCCGTCGGGGGCGCAGGTCCACACGTCGGCGACCATGTCGGTGTCGCGGCCCTCGTGCCGGGCGGAGGCGAACGCCAGGAGCCGGCCGTCCGGGCTCCAGTCCGGCCCGGAGTGGTCGTGGTCGCCCTCGGTGACCCGGACCGGTTCGGGCGTGCTCCCGGCGGTCTCGGCCGCGTCGACGGTGAACAGGTGGGTCCGCCGGTCGTTGGTGTAGCCGACTCCGTCCAGCCGGTACCGGAGGGTGGTGATCCGGCGCGGCGCCTCCTTGCCGGGCTCGCCCTGGTACCGGCCCTCCTCGGGGACCCGCGCCAGGTAGGCGAGGCGGGTGCCGTCGGGGCTCCAGACCGGCTCGGAGACGCCGAGCGGGTGGTCGGTGAGCCGCCACGGCTCGCCGCCGCCGGCCGGCATCACGTACAGCTGCGCCCCGGTGCCCTCCTCGGCGCGCAGGAACGCGATCCTGGTGCCGTCCGGGGAGAACGCCGGGTCGGAGTCCCGGCGGCCGCGGGTGAGCCGGGCGGGTTCGGCCGAGCCGTCGGCGGGGACCCGCCACAGCTCGCCGCGGTAGGCGTCGGCCGCGGTGTCCGGGCGGACCACCGCGACCACCGCGGTCCGGCCGTCCGGGGAGAGGGCGGGCGTCCCGAGGGAGTGGAAGCGCTCGATGTCGACTTGGGTCATGGGAGGACCCTACGGGCCGCCCTTCCCCGCCCGACAGGGGTTTTCCGGCGGCCCCGGCCGGGCGGCCCGGCCGGGGCCGCCCGCCGTCAGGCCGGCTGCTCCTCGCCCTCCGGGGCCTCCTGCTGCGCGGGTGCCCGGCGGACGAAGAGGGTCGCGACGAAGGCCAGGGTGCCGATGGCCGCGCCGAGCTGGAACGCGGTGTGGATGCCGGCCGCCTGGGCGGCGACCTCCTCCGCACCGGCGCCGATCCGGCCGGCCGCCACCGCGCTCATCACCGCGACGAACATCGCGGTGCCCGCGGCGCCGGCGAGCTGCTGCACGGTGCCGACGACGGCGCTGCCGTGCGAGTAGAGCTCCGGGCGCAGCGAGCCGAGGGCGCCGGTGAGCAGCGGGGTGAACATGAGGCCCAGGCCGGCGCTGAGCATCATGTGCAGCGCCACCACGTAGCCCAGCGGGGTGTCGGCGCCCAGCAGCGTCATGCCCCACAGCACCAGGGCGACCAGGGCGGCGCCCGGGGAGACCAGCGGCCGCGGGCCGAACCGGTCGAAGAGCCGGCCGACCAGCGGGGCGATCAGGCCCATCACCAGGCCGCCGGGGAGCACCACGAGGCCGGTGACCAGGGTGTCGTGCCCCAGGACGTTCTGGATGTAGACCGGCAGCAGGATGATCGCGCCGAACAGCGCCATGAAGCTGACCGCGACCAGCACGATCGACAGCGTGAACGCCCCCGACCGGAAGACCCGCAGGTCGAGCAGGGCCCGGTCGTCGCGCTGCAGCCGGAGCTGGCGGCCGATGAACAGCACCAGCGCCACGGCGCCGACCGCGATCGCCGCCCACGGCGGCACGACCGCGGTGCCGTGGCCCTCGCCGCCCAGCCCGGAGAAGCCGTAGACCAGGCCGCCGAAGGCGAACGCGGACACGACCACGGAGAGCACGTCCACCGCGGCCGGGCGCGGCTCGGTGACGTTGCGGATGAACGCGGCGCCGAGCGCCAGGCCGAGCAGCGCGATCGGCAGCACGATGCCGAACATCCAGCGCCAGTCCAGCGCGCTCAGGATGAACCCGGACAGCGTCGGGCCGACGGCGGGCGCCACGGACATGACGATGGAGATGTTGCCCATGGTGCGGCCGCGCCGGTCGGCCGGGACCATGTTCAGCACCGTGGTCATGAGCAGCGGCATCATGATCGCGGTGCCGCCGGCCTGGACGATCCGGCCCAGCAGCAGGACGGTGAAGCCCGGCGCGAGGAAGCAGATCAGGGTGCCGGCGCTGAACAGGGTCATCGCGGCGATGAACACCTGGCGCAGGTGGAAGCGCTGCAGCAGGTAGCCGGTGACCGGGATGACGACCGCCATCACCAGCATGAACGCCGAGGTGAGCCACTGCCCGGTGGAGACCGGGATGCCCAGGTCCCGGTTGAGCACCGGCAGCGCGACGCTCATGATCGTCTCGTTCAGGATCACCACGAAGGCCGAGACCAGGAGGAGCGGGATCACGAACCTGTCGCCGCGGCGCGGTTCGGCTCCGGTCTCGGCCGCTGCGTGTTCGGGTTGCCCGGTCACAGGTCTCCTCAGGGTGCTCGGTGGGGTCCGTACGCGGCGCGGGGGCGCGGGCGCGCCCGGGAGCGCGGGCGGGCGCGGCCGGGGTCGCACCCCGCAGACTCCGGAGCAACCATTGCGGAGGCGCAGATATTCCCGCTCCTTCCGGCCGGGTCCGCCGCCGGGAAGGCGCGGCCCCGGCGGCGGGTCCGTCCGCCCAGGCCGGCGCCGGTCCCCGCGCGCGCCCGGAAACGGCCCCGGAAAGCGTCCCCGGAAAACGGCAGGGCCGCCGCCGTCTCCTGGACGGCGGCGGCCCTCGCCTCCTGCCATGCCGCGCGGGGTGGCCGCGCGGCGCGGAAGAGCGGGCTCCCGGGCGCCGGGGCGCCCGGGAGTCGGACTACTCGCTGATCAGCTGGCGCAGCACGTACTGCAGGATGCCGCCGTTGCGGTAGTAGTCGGCCTCACCGGGGGTGTCGATCCGGACCACGGCGTCGAACTCGACGCCGGTGTCGGTGGACACCTTGACGGTGGCGGGGATGCGGCCCTCGTTGAGCTCGGTCACGCCGGTGATGGAGAAGGTCTCCTCACCGGTGAGGCCGAGCGAGTCCGCCGACTGCCCCTCGGGGAACTGCAGCGGCAGCACGCCCATGCCGATCAGGTTGGAGCGGTGGATGCGCTCGTAGGACTCGGTGATGACGGCGCGGACGCCGAGCAGCCGGGTGCCCTTGGCCGCCCAGTCGCGGGACGAGCCGGAGCCGTACTCCTTGCCGCCCAGCACGACCAGCGGGGTGCCCTGCGCGGCGTAGTTCTGCGCGGCGTCGTAGATGAACGACACCGGCGCGTCGGCCTGGGTGAAGTCGCGGGTGTAGCCGCCCTCGGTGCCCGGCGCGATCTGGTTGCGCAGCCGGATGTTGGCGAAGGTGCCGCGGATCATCACCTCGTGGTTGCCGCGGCGGGAGCCGTAGGAGTTGAAGTCCTTGCGCTCGACGCCGTGGGACTTCAGGTACTCGGCGGCCGGGGTGCCCGGCTTGATGGCGCCCGCCGGGGAGATGTGGTCGGTGGTGACCGAGTCGCCCAGCTTGGCCAGCACGCGCGCACCGGAGATGTCGGTGACCGCCTCCGGGGCCGTGGCCATGCCCTCGAAGTACGGGGGCTTGCGCACGTAGGTGGAGTCGGCCTCCCACTCGAAGGTGTTGCCGGTCGGGGTGGGCAGGGAGCGCCACCGCTCGTCGCCGGCGAACACGTCGGAGTAGGCGCGCTCGTACATGTCCGAGGCGATCGCGGAGTCGATGACCTCCTGGATCTCCTCCGGGGTGGGCCAGATGTCGGACAGGTGCACCGGCTCGCCCTGCTGGTCGGTGCCGAGCGGCTCGGTGGTGATGTCGACGTCCATCGAGCCGGCCAGCGCGTAGGCGACGACCAGCGGCGGGGACGCCAGGTAGTTCATCTTGACGTCCGGGTTGATCCGGCCCTCGAAGTTGCGGTTGCCGGAGAGCACCGCGGTGACCGCGAGGTCGTTCTCCTGGACGGCCTTGGAGATCTCCTCCGGCAGCGGGCCGGAGTTGCCGATGCAGGTGGTGCAGCCGTACCCGACCAGGTTGAAGCCGAGCTTGTCCAGGTAGGGGGTGAGGCCGGAGCGCTCGTAGTAGTCGGTGACCACCTTGGAGCCCGGGGCCAGCGAGGTCTTCACCCACGGCTTGCGGGACAGGCCCTTCTCCACCGCCTTCTTGGCCAGCAGCGCGGCGCCGATCATGACCGAGGGGTTGGAGGTGTTGGTGCACGAGGTGATCGCGGCGATGGTGACGGCGCCGTGGTCGATCTCGGTCTCGGTGCCGTCGGCCAGAGTGACCTTGACCGCCTTGTGCGGGCGGCCGTTGGCGGTCTGCGCCGGGGCGTCGGAGGCCGGGAAGGACTCGTCGCCGGCCTCGTCGACCCCGTCGACGACGTAGTTCTCCACGTCGCGGCGCCAGGTCTGCTTGGCGGCGCTGAGCGCGATGCGGTCCTGCGGACGCTTGGGGCCGGCGATGGACGGCACCACGTCGGCCAGGTCCAGCTCCAGGTACTCGGAGTAGACCGGCTCGTGCGCCGGGTCGTGCCAGAGGCCCTGCTCCTTGGCGTAGGCCTCGACCAGGTCGGTCTGGCCGGCGGAGCGGCCGGTCAGCTTCATGTACCGGATGGTCTCGTCGTCGATCGGGAAGATCGCGGCGGTGGAGCCGAACTCCGGGCTCATGTTGCCGATGGTGGCGCGGTTGGCCAGCGGCACCGAGGCGACGCCCTCGCCGTAGAACTCGACGAACTTGCCGACCACGCCGTGCTCGCGGAGCATCTCGGTGATGGTCAGCACCAGGTCGGTGGCGGTGGTGCCGGGGTTGAGCCGGCCGGTGAGCTTGAAGCCGACGACGCGCGGGATGAGCATCGAGATCGGCTGGCCGAGCATCGCGGCCTCGGCCTCGATGCCGCCGACGCCCCACCCCAGGATGCCCAGGCCGTTCTGCATCGTGGTGTGCGAGTCGGTGCCGACGCAGGTGTCGGGGTAGGCCTGGCCGTTGCGGTCCATCGTGACGCGGGCCAGGTGCTCGATGTTGGCCTGGTGCACGATGCCGGTGCCGGGCGGGACGACCTTGAACTCGTCGAAGGCGGTCTGGCCCCAGCGCAGGAACTTGTACCGCTCGTTGTTGCGCTCGTACTCGATCTCGACGTTGCGCTCGAAGGCGTCCGGCCGTCCGAAGAGGTCGACCACCACGGAGTGGTCGATCACCAGCTCGGCCGGGGCCAGCGGGTTGATCTTGTTCGGGTCGCCGCCCAGGTCCTTGACGGCCTCGCGCATGGTCGCCAGGTCGACGACGCAGGGCACGCCGGTGAAGTCCTGCATGATCACCCGGGCCGGGGTGAACTGGATCTCCTGGTTCGGCTGGGCCTTGGGGTCCCAGTTCCCGAGCGCGCGGATGTGCTCGGCGGTGACGTTCGCCCCGTCCTCGGTGCGCAGCAGGTTCTCCAGCAGCACCTTCAGGCTGTAGGGAAGCCGCTTGGAGCCCTCGACGGCGTCCAACCGGAAGATCTCGTACGACGCGTCGCCAACGCGGAGCGTGTCACGGCTGCCGAAGCTGTTCGTGGACACGGTTTCTGCCTCCTGATCTCGCCACTTGCTCCCGTATCCTCCCGCACCGGGAGGACCGGGAGATCACTGAGGCCGCCTGAATCACCCCGAGCCGCGGGCCTGCTCGCCCCGAGCCCCTTTTTCGGAGCGGACCCCGCCGACCGGGCGGCGCCGCGCGCGGAGGCGGGCCGCCGGGATCGCGCCGGCGGGGCGGTGAACCCCGCGAGCCCAGTGATCGGGTCTGCTTTTTATCTTGACGTCAAGGTATCGGAGAGATATCTCGATATCAAGTTACCCCGGCGTGAGAGCGGCCTCCCACCCGCCCCCCGCCGGAGGGCCGGCTCACCCGACCTGGGGCGCCACCTTCGACGCCACCAGCTCCAGGTGGTCCAGGTCGGACAGGTCCAGCACCTGGAGGTAGATCCGCTCGGCGCCGATCTCGGCGTACCGGCCGATCTTCTCCACGATCTCATCCGGGGTGCCCGCGAGGCCGTTGGCCTTCAGCTCGTCGACCTCGCGGCCGATCGCCTCGGCGCGCCGCGCCACCTCGGCGTCGTTCCGGCCGCAGCACAGCACCTGGGCGGCGGAGTAGACCATCGGCTCGCTCCGCCCCGAGGCGGCCACCGCGTCGCGGGTCCGGCCGAACGCCGCCGCCGTGTCCTCGACCGAGCAGAACGGCACGTTGTACTCGTCGGCGTGCGCGGCCGCCAGCCGCGGGGTCCGCTTGAGCCCGGTGCCGCCGATGAGCACCGGCGGACGCGGCGCCTGCATCGGCTTGGGCAGCGCGGGCCCCTCGGCGAGCCGGTAGTGCCGGCCCTCGTAGCGGAACGTCTCGCCCACCGGGGTGCTCCACAGGCCGGTGATGACGTCCAGCTGCTCCTCGTAGCGGTCGAACCGCTCCCGGGCCGAGGCGGGGAAGGGGATGCCGTAGGCGGCGTGCTCGGCCTCGTACCAGCCGGCGCCGAAGCCGAACTCCACCCGGCCGCCGCTCATCCGGTCGACCTGGGCCACGCTGATCGCCAGCGGCCCGGGGTGGCGGAAGGTGGCCGCCGTCATCAGCGTGCCCAGCCGGATCCGCGAGGTCTCCCGGGCCAGGCCGGCCAGGGTGATCCAGGCGTCGGTCGGCCCGGGCAGGCCGTCCGTGTCGCCCATCTTCAGGTAGTGGTCGGAGCGGAAGAAAGCGTCGTAGGAGAGGTCCTCGGCTGCCTTGGCGACCGCCAGCAGGGTGTCGTAATCGGCCCCCTGCTGCGGCTCGGTGAAAATCCTCAAGCGCATGCGCCCCATTGTTCCCCGGTTTCCCCCGCCCGGCGAACCTGCGCCGCGCCGTCCCCCGACCGATCACGGCCACCGAAGGACCGGCACCGAGCGGCAACGAGCGGCACCGGTCGGGGTCGACCGGGGCCGACCGGCACTGACCGGCCCCGGCCGGGGCCGGCGGGCCCGGGCCGCCCCGTGGAGCAGGAAAGACGATGGCCTCGACACTGCAGCCCCACGGGGCCGGGGTTCAAGCAGGCGGCGACGACGAAGGCAGGAGGGACACCGGCCGGTCGGTCCGGCGCGGCGCCCCATGAGGCGAGGGTTCAAACGGGCGGCGACGGCGGCAGCGGGGGGACCGGCCAGTCGGTTCGGCGCGGCGCCCCACGGGGTGAAGGTCAAGACGGGCGGCGACGGCGAAGGTAGGGGCGGGGCGCAGGCCTCACCCGAGCGCGGCGCCTCACGGGGTCGGGGTTCAAGCCGGCGGCGAGGGCGGGAGGGGGACCGGCCGGCCGGTCGGGCGCGGCGGGTCGCGGGGTGAAGGTTCAAGCGGGCAGCGACGGCACCGGTGGGGGCGGGGGGCGGGTGGTCGCCCGGGTGCGGCGCCCCACGGAGTCGGGCTTAAAGCGGGCGGCGAGGGCGGGAGGGGGACCGGCCGGTCGGTTAGGCGCGGCGCCCCGCGAAGCGAAGGTCAAGACGGGCGGCGACGGCGCCGGTGGGGCGGGGCGGAAGCGGTCGCCCGAGCGCGGCGTCTCGCGGGGCCGGGGTTCAAAC
This sequence comes from Nocardiopsis potens DSM 45234, assembly GCF_000341105.1. Taxonomy (GTDB): domain Bacteria; phylum Actinomycetota; class Actinomycetes; order Streptosporangiales; family Streptosporangiaceae; genus Nocardiopsis_A; species Nocardiopsis_A potens. Next base: position 201,292 of record NZ_ANBB01000037.1, on the reverse strand, counting down.
GGGCGGCGAGGGCGGGAGCGGGTTGGGCGCCGCGTTCGCCGGCCGGGCCCGGCGCGTGCTCCCGGCGGGGGCGGCGCCCCGGCGGCGCGGGTCGGCCCGCCCGCCCGGGTCCACCAGGGGGCCTTATCCATATATGCCCGGTTTGCGGCGGGGAGCAAGCGGGGGTGGGAGCGCCCTGCGCACCGCGAGAGCACCCCGATTACATCTACCAGCGAGTAGTAAGCCTCGAAGCCCCCGCCACCCCCTCTCCGGTTACTCGGAGTGGCCAAGGCAGGCCCTCCCTGCAGGGCAAAAGCGGCATCTCGCCCCCGCCCCTACTCTTCCCGGGTTCCGGCCGCCTGTTTTGCGGCCTTGCGGGCGGCTCGAACCCCCGAACACCGGCCCGAACAAGGCGATTCAGCCCCTCGGGGGCCGATCCAGGCCGGGATGCGCACCCAGGAATCACCGGGGTGCTCTCGCGGCGCGCAGGGCACCCCACCCCGCCATCACCCTGCGTATTCACCCAGGTCAGAGAGGTGCGGCGGTTTCAGGGGCAACCGGCAACGGCGCCCGGGCGACGCGGAAACGGCGAACCCGCCACCCCCTGCCCTCCCCGCCCGCCCCACCCTGCTCTGCTGCACCCGACCGACCAGCCGGTCCCCACCCGCTGCCGTCGCCGCCCGCTTGAACTCCCGCCCCGTGGGGCCCGCGCCCGGGCGATCGCCTGCGCCCCGCCCCTGCCGCTGCCGTCGCCGCCCGCTTGAACCTTCGCTTCGCGGGGCGCTGCACCCGACCGACCGGCCGGTCCCCCTCCCCGCCCTCGCCGCCTGCTTGAACCCTTGCCCCGCGAGGCACCGCGCCCGGGTGAGGCGCCCGGCCCCGCCCCTACCTTGGCCGTCGCCGCCTGTTTGAGCCGTCACCCCGTGAGGCGCCGCGCCGGACCGACCGGCCGGTGCCCACCGCCGCCTTCGCCGCCCGCTTGAACCTTCGCTTCGCGGGGCGCCGCGCCCGACCGACCGGCCGGTCCCTCTCCCGCCGTCGCTGCCCGCTTTAAGCTCAACCCCGTGAGGTGCCGCGCCCGGCCGGGGTGCCCGCCCGACCGACCAGCCGGTCGGTCGGCCCCCGAGGGCTAGGCCTTGACCAGCAGTGCCAGGCACTCCACGTGGTGGGTCATCGGGAAGGCGTCGAAGGCGCGGAGGTTCTCCAGGCGGAAGCCGGCCTCGGCGAAGGCCGCGATGTCTCGGGCCAGGGTGGCCGGGTCGCAGGAGACGTAGGCGATGCGGCGCAGGCGCATGGCGGTGAGGGCGGAGACCACCTCGGGGCCGGCGCCGGCCCGCGGCGGGTCCAGGACCGCGATGTCGGCGCGCAGGTCGGACCACTCGCGCAGCTGGGCGGCGACGTCGCCGCCCTCGATCCGCACCTGGGGCAGGTCGCGCAGGTTGTGCGCGGCGTCGCGGACCGCCTCGTGCTGGCCCTCGACGCCCATCACGCGCCCGTCCTCACCGACCGCCTCGGCCAGCGCCCCGGCGAACAGCCCGGCGCCGCAGTACAGGTCCAGCGCGGTCTGGCCGGGCTCGGGGGCGAGCGCCTCCAGCACCGCGGCGGTCAGCGTCTCCGCCGCCGCCGGGTGCACCTGCCAGAAGCCGCCCGCGGCCACCCGGTACTCGCGCCCGGACACGTACTCGCGGATCCCCTTTCGGCCGCGGACCGCCTGGGTGCGGCCGCCCTTGAGGCGGCGGAGCACCGCCGCCGAGGCCTCCGGCCGGGGCAGCGCCGGCAGCCGCTTGCCGCTCGGCGCGGCGATCACCGCGCGGTCCCCGCCGCTGCCCGACGCGACCGCCTCCACCTCGGAGACGCCCGGCCAGGGCAGCCGGGTCACGCCGAGCCGCTCCACCTCGGGGTGGGCGATCACACAGGTGTCGACGTGCTCCAGCTCGTGCGAGCGGTGCCGGCGCAGCCCCGCCCTGCCCTCGGCGTCCACCCCGTAGCGGACCCGGGTCCGCCAGCCGAGGCCGTCGGGGGTGCCGGGGAGCTCCTCCACCGCGACCTCTCGGTCGATGCCGGCGATCCGGCGCAGCTGCTCGGCGACGACCTCGCCCTTCATCCGGCGCTGTGCCTCCAGGGAGGCGTGCTGCCAGTCGCAGCCGCCGCAGCGGCCCGGTCCGGCGAACCGGCAGGGCGCCTCGACCCGGTCCGGCGAGGCCTCCAGGACCTCCACCGCGTCGGCCCGCAGGAACCGCTTGGTGCGCTCGGTGACCTGCGCGATCACCCGCTCGCCCGGAAGCGTGTGCCGGACGAACACGACCAGGTCGCCGTCGCGGCCGACGCACCAGCCGCCGTGCGCCACCCCCTCGACGCGCAGTTCGATGCGGGCACCGATCTCGGGCATGGTTCGGGCAACGGACATGGCGGGCTACCTCCGGAAGGCGGGAATCGTTCGGGCATCGCTATGGGTGACCCGGCACAAGCCACCGCCCATCTGCGGCAACTCTAGCCGACCCGGCCCACCGCCCGGCCCTGCCGGACCGCCTTCCCCGCCGCCGAGCGCGGGCGGCGGGCGCGGGTGTACCGTCGGCTGGGGAGCGCCGCCGGCCCGCCCGGGCAGCAGCCCTTCCCCGGTACGGCCCCTCCCCCGTAGGACGCGAGGTCAGGAGCGAGCACGAGCATGCACATCGTGATTCTGGGCTGCGGACGGGTGGGGTCCACCCTCGCGCACGCCCTGGAGGACGCGGGGCACACCGTCGCGGTGATCGACCGCGACCCGGACGCCTTCCGGCGGCTGCGCCCCTCCACCGCCTCGGCCGCGGTGCGCGGCCTCGGGCACGACCGGGAGGTGCTGGTCAAGGCGGGCATCGAGTCGGCGTCCGCGTTCGCCGCGGTGAGCAGCGGCGACAACTCCAACATCATCGCGGCCCGGGTGGCCCTGGAGACGTTCGGCGTCAAGCACGTCGTGGCGCGCATCTACGACCCCCGGCGGGCCCAGGTCTACCAGCGGCTGGGCATCCCGACCGTGGGCACCGTGCACTGGACCGCCGAGACCGTCCTGCGCCGCCTGGTGCCCGGCTCCGACGGGCTCGGCCTGGGGCCGCTCTGGCGCGACCCGTCGGGCAGCCTCACCATGACCGAGGCCCCGCTGCCCGCCGCCTGGCGGGACCGGCGCATCGAGCAGCTGGAGGCGGCGCTGCCGCTGCGCGTCGCCTATCTGGTGCGCGGCGGCGAGATCCTGCTCCCGCGGGGCGATGAGGCACTGCGCGCCGGCGATGTGCTGCACATCCTCGCCCGCGTCGGCGACCTGGAGTCGGTGCAGGCCCGGCTGAACGCGCCGGACCAGGGCGAAGAGCGGGAGGACTGAGATGCGGATCGCGATCGCGGGGGCCGGCGCCGTGGGGCGCTCCATCGCCGCCGAGCTGTGCGGCAGCGGCCACGAGGTGCTGCTGATCGACCGGAGCGCGCGCTCCATCGATGTGGACGCGCTACCCGACGCCGAGTGGCTGCTGGCCGACGCCTGCGAGCTGGCCTCGCTGGACAGCGCCCGGCTGGAGGACTTCGACGTCGCCATCGCCGCCAGCGGCGACGACAAGGTCAATCTGGTCTTCTCGCTGCTGGCCAAGCGCGAGTTCGGCGTGGACCGGGTGATCGCCCGGATCAACGACCCGCGGGACGAGTGGCTGTTCACCGAGGCGTGGGGGGTGGACGAGGCGGTCTCCCCGCCGCGGCTGATCGCCGGGCTGGTGGACGGGGGCCCGGCCGCCCGCGCCGCCGGCGACGGTTCGGACGGCGGTGCGCTCCCCCCGGGGTCCGCCGCCGAGACCGACCTGCTGGAGTTCACCCTGACCGAGGGGTCCCCGCACTCCGGGACGGCCGTCGCCGAGCTGACCCCGGCGCTGCCCGACGGGGTGGTGCTGGTCGCCGTGGTCCGCGACGGCCGGGCCGCCCCGCCCGACCCGGCGACCGCGCTGCGCCCAGGGGACGACCTGGTCTTCCTCGGCGGCGTGGACTCCGCCGAGGAGCTCGGCTCCCTGCTCGACCCGCGGCCCTCCGCCGGCTGACCACCGCTCCGGCCCGCCACCGGGCCGGAGCGGCCCCGCCTCATCGGCCCCGCACCGGCGGGAGAGGGCCCTGCCCTGCGCGCCGGCTCTCCGCCGGAGGCCTCGCGGCCCGCGCGCCCCTTGTCCGCGCCCCCATGTCGCAGGGGTCGCCGGGGCGGCGCCGAGGTGCGCGGGTCCGCTCCCCCACCCTCATCGTCCGTGTTCGCCCGGCTCAGGGGGCGCCGGAGTCTCCGGCCGGTCGGCCCCGGCCGACCGGCCGCACGCGCCCGCCGCCCCGGCGGAGCGGCCGCCGAGGCGCAGAGGCGGAGCAGGACAGGGCAGAGCAGGGCGGGCCCCGCAGAGGCAGGCCCCTCAGTGGCGGAACCCCCGGTCCGCCGGCCGGGACCTCAGTTCGCCGGCGGGGTGCGCCGGTCGGCGCCGGGATCCTCCTCGGACGGGTCCGCCGGCCCGGCGCCGTCGGCCATCGGCGTCTTGCCGCGGGCCAGGATCCAGACCATGGCGGCCAGCGCGGCCACCTGGAGCGGCCAGCCCATCGCGATCTTGGCGATGCCGAGGAAGGCGAAGGTGGAGGCGATGTCGTACTTCTCCGCGGCCCACAGCGGCAGCTGCACCGCGACCCGCACCACGCAGGGCAGCACCAGCAGCCAGGTCAGCCGGGAGCTGAGCCGGACCACCGCCGGGTCGGACCGCCACCCCGTCGGGTCGCCGGTGACCGCGCCGATGAGCAGGCCGATCGCGGGCCAGCGGACCAGGATGCTCAGGGTGAGCACCGCGGCGTAGACCGCGTTGTAGATGATGCCGGGCAGCGCGAAGTCCTCGGCGTCGCCGCTGCGCAGCGCGAACACCGCGGCGATGGCGATGCCGAACAGGCTGTTGAAGACGAACTGCACCGAGGAGCGCTGCGCCAGGCGGACCGCCGCCAGCACCAGCGCGGCGCCGACGCCCACCCCCAGCGCCAGCTGGAGGTTCTGCATGACCAGGTAGGAGACGGTGAAGCCGATCGTGGGCACCGCCGCCTCGACCATGCCGCGCTTGCCGCCGAGCGCCTTGGCGAGCTGAGCGCGGACCACGGCCTCCACCGTGCGCTCGGAGACCTCCTCGCGCTCGGCCGGGGCTCCGCCCTCCGCCGCGCCGGTCTCCTCCGCCGCCCGCTGCCGCTCGGTCATACCGTCCCCGCCCGTCCTGGCCGTGCTCTTCGCGGACACCACCCTAGGGCAACGCCCCGCCGCCCGCTCTGAGTTCCAGGTTAGGCGCCGGGCCCGCACTGGCACCCGTCCGGCGCTCCGCCTACCCTGGCCGCAGACCCGGCCGGAGGCCGTCCGGCGCCCGGCCGCCCCGACCCCGCTTGGAGGCCGCCATGCGCCGACGCCCGCCGCTCCACCCCGACCACCTGGCGTTCGCCCTGGCCCTGGACGCCGGCCTGCGCGGCGGCGAGTCGCACGTCTGGTCGCCCTACTCGGTGGGCGAGGCGCTCGGCCTGGTCGCCACCGGCGCGCGCGGCGCCACCCGCACCGAGCTGGAAGGGCTGCTCGGCCGCGACCTCGGCGCCCACCTGCGCACCCTGGAGGAGGCGGTGGCCCCGGACGGCGCGGGCGGCCCGGAGCTGGAGACCGCCACCTCCCTGTGGGCCCGCGAGGACCTGCGGGTCGACCCCGGCTTCGAGCGCGCGGTCGCCGCGCGCCGCTCGGCGTCGGTGCGCACCGCCGACTTCGCCGGCGACCCCGAGGGGGTGCGCAAGGCCGCCAACGCCGAGGTGGCCGAGGCGACCCACGGACTCATCACCGACCTGCTCCGCGCCGGCGACATCACCACCGCCACCCAGGCGCTGCTGCTCAACGCGCTGTGGGTGCGGCTGCTGTGGACCGACCCGTTCGACCCGGCGCAGACCTCCCCGCACCCGTTCCGCTCCCCCGGCGGCGCGGTGCAGGCGGCGATGATGCACCGCCAGGGCCGGATGCCCTACGCGGAGGCCGGCGGGTGGGCCATGGTGACCCTGGGCAGCGAGCACGACCTCGCCCTGGACGTGCTGCTGCCGCCGGAGGAGGGCGGCGCCCCGCTGCCCGCGCTCACCGCCGAGGCGCTGTCCGGCCTGTACTCCGCGCGCTCCACCGAGGAGGTGCGCCTCTCCCTGCCCCGGTTCGAGATCTCCTCCCGGGCGATGCTCTCCGGCGTCCTCGCCGCCACCGGGGTGCGCACCCTCTTCACCTCCGACGCGGACCTGAGCGGGATCGCCGACCGCCGCCTGCTCGTCGACGAGGTCGTGCACCAGGCGCTGCTCCGGGTGGACGAGCGCGGCGCCGAGGGGGCGGCGGCCACCGCCGTCGTCATGCGCACCATGTCGCTGGTCCCGCCGAAGCCGCCCAGAGTGTTCACCGCCGACCGGCCGTTCGCCTTCGTGCTGCGCCGCCGCTCCGCCGCGCTGTTCCTCGGCGCGATCACCGCCCCCGAGGACCCGGGCCCGGCCGAGTAGCCGCTCTCCGCCGCCGGCAGCGCGGCGGCGCCTTCGCGGTCGTCCGGCCTGACGAGGGCGATCCCGCATCGCCCACGAGCGGGAAGGCCGGCCGGCGCGAAGGAGAACACGGCCCCGGCGGCGGCTCCGGCCGGGTGGAGTGCGGGGCGGAGCGGCCGCCGGGGCCGATGGGAGCAAGGGCGCCGGCCGGAGGGTCAGGAGGCGGGCGGGGCGGTGCGGTCCTGCTCCGCGGAGTCGGCCTCCGGGGCGGCGGTGCCCTCCCCGGGCGCCTCCCCCTCGCCGGGCGCCTCCTGGGCGGCCTTGCGCTGCGCGGCCTGCTGGGCGCGCTGGGCCTTGATCTGCTCCTGGATCTCCTTGGGCACCACGATCTTGAGCATCTCCCGCGGCGGGACCGGCTCGTCGCCGCGGACCACCACGATCTTCTGGAAGACCTCCTCGACCTGGGCCATCACCTCGGGCTTGACCGCGCCCTCGCCCCGGATGACGCCGCGCAGCACCCACCGCGGACCGTCCACCCCGATGAAGCGCATCCGCTGGCCGAGCTGGCGGCCGTCCTCGGTGGTGCGCCCCTCGACCGGGACCAGGGCGCGCAGCTCGGGTCCGAAGGTGCCGTCGAAGTCCTCGACCTTGCCGCCCTGGCCGGTGACCTGCTCGCGCAGCTCCTCGCGGAGCTCGTCCCAGAGCCCGCTGGTCTTGGGCGCGGCGAACGCCTGCACCTGCACCGCGGAGGTGTCGTTGATCAGGGTGACGCCGACGATCTGCTCGTTGCGCATCATGTCGAACCGGATCTGGGTCCGCTCACCCACCGGAACGCGCAGGCACCCCAGGTCGACCCTGGGGTACTCGGGAACGTCCTCGGAGGCGTCCCAGGGGCCCAGGGCGCGGTGCCGGTCGGCCTCCTTGGCCGGCTCCTCCGCCCGGGCGCGGGCGAGCGGCGTCTCCTCCACGGCCTCGGCGGCGCTCTTCTTCTCGCTCTTCTTGCCTCGGCGTCCGAACACGCCTCACACCTCTCCCGCTTGCCGGCCCCCGGCGTGGATCGCCGGGGGCGTCACCGTCATCTGTCGCCGAAACCGCCGGTGGAGCCGAACCCTCCGCTGCCGCGCACCGACTCCGGCAGCTCCTCGGCCTCGACGAAGCGCACCCGCTCCACCCGCTGCACCACCAGCTGCGCGATCCGGTCGCCCCGGGCGAGCTTGACCGGGGTGTCCGGGTCGGTGTTGAGCAGGGTCACCCGGATCTCGCCGCGGTAGCCGGCGTCGATCGTCCCGGGGGCGTTGACCAGGGTCACCCCGCACCGCGCGGCCAGGCCGGAGCGGGGGTGCACGAAGCCCGCGTACCCCTCGGGCAGGGCGATGGCCAGCCCGGTGCGCACCGTGGCGCGGCGTCCGGGGGCGAGCTCGACGTCCTCGGCGCTGACCAGGTCGGCGCCGGCGTCGCCGGGGTGGGCGTAGCCCGGCGGCGGCAGGTCGGGGTCGAGGCGGCGGATGAGCACGTCGACCGGGGCGCCGTCGTCTGCGGGGGCGCCGCCGGCGGTGCCGGATGCTTCACTTCTCACATCCGCCGAGCCTACTGCAGGGCGCCGACGCGGCCGACCCCGCGGCGGCGCCCTCCCGTCCGAGGAGGGCGCCGCCGCGCCGGGCCCGCTACTCGGCGGCCTCGGGCAGGGTCACCTCGACGGCCAGCTCGGTCTCGTCGCCGGGGTGGAACTCCAGCGAGGCGGCCCGGCCGGCGGCGGCGATGTCGCCCTCGGCGACCCCGGCCGCGCCGGCGTTCTTGCCCCGGACCACCACGGCGGCCACCTCGGCCCGCATGGAGAGCTTGGCCTCGGACTTGGCCTTGCGGACGGCGCGCAGCACCTCGGAGGCGGCGGCGAGCACGCCCGGGTCGCCGCCCTGCGCGGCGGCGCGCACCTCGGCGGCCTCCGGCCACCGGGCGGCGTGCACCGAGCCCTCGCGCCACCAGGACCAGACCTCTTCGGCGACGAACGGCAGGAACGGCGCGAACAGCCGCTGCAGCACCGACAGGGCGATCAGCAGCGAGGTGCGGGCCGAGGCCCCGTCGGCGGAGTCGGCGTCGTAGGCGCGGGCCTTGACCAGCTCCAGGTAGTCGTCGCAGAACTCCCAGAAGAACCGCTCGGTCCGCTCCAGGGCCCGGGTGTGGTCGTAGGCCTCGAAGGCGGCGGTGGCGTCCTCGACGGTGTCGGCCAGCGCGGCCAGCATCGCCCGGTCCAGCGGGCGGGTGACCGCGGCCGGGTCCTCCGAGGCGTTCTCGCCGGCCACCGACAGCGCGAACTTGCTGGCGTTGAGGATCTTGATGGAGAGCCGGCGGCCGACCTTCATCTGACCCTCGTCCAGCGCGGTGTCGGTGCCGAGCCGGCCGCTGGCCGCCCAGTACCGGATCGCGTCGGAGCTGTACCGCTCCAGCAGGTCCAGCGGGGTGACGACGTTCCCCTTGGACTTGGACATCTTCTTCCGGTCCGGGTCGAGGATCCACCCGGAGATGGCGGTGGTCCGCCAGGGCAGGGTGCCGTTCTCCAGGTCGGCCCGGACCACGGTGGAGAACAGCCAGGTGCGGATGATGTCCTGGCCCTGGGGGCGCAGGTCCATCGGGAAGACCCGGGAGAACAGGTCCTCGTCGCGCTCCCAGCCGCCGGCGATCTGCGGGGAGAGCGAGGAGGTCGCCCAGGTGTCCATCACGTCCGGGTCGCCGATGAAGCCGCCGGGCTCGCCGCGCCGCTCCTCGGTGTACCCGGCGGGCGCCTGGGAGCTGGGGTCGATCGGCAGCGCCGACTCCTCCGGCAGGATCGGGTCGTCGTAGCGCGGGTTGCCGGCCTCGTCGAGCGGATACCAGACCGGGAAGGGCACGCCGAAGAAGCGCTGGCGGCTGATCAGCCAGTCGCTGTTGAGGCCCTCCACCCAGTGCTCGTAGCGGGTGCGCATGTGCCCCGGGTGCCACTGCAGCTCGCGGCCGCGGGCCAGCAGGCGGTCCCGGATCTCGGCGTCCCGGCCGCCGTTGCGGATGTACCACTGCCGGGTGGTGACGACCTCGAGCGGCTTGTCGCCCTTCTCGTAGAACTTCACCGGGCGGGTGGTGGGCACCGGGTCGCCGACCATGTCGCCGGAGGCGCGCAGCAGCTCCACCATGCGCTCGCGGGCGGTGTGCACGGTGGCCCCGGCCAGCTTCGCGTAGGCCTCGCGGGCGGCCTCGGAGTCCACGCCGGGCGGCGGGTCGGCGATGATCCGGCCGTCCCAGCCGACGATCGGGCGGGTGGGCAGCTGCAGCTCGCGCCACCAGGTGACGTCGGTGATGTCGCCGAAGGTGCAGATCATCGCGATGCCGGTGCCCTTGTCCGGCTCGGCCAGCCGGTGGGCCTTGACCGGGACCTCGACGCCGAAGACCGGGGAGCGCACGGTGCTGCCGAACAGGTCGGCGTAGCGCTCGTCGTCGGGGTGGGCGACCAGGGCGACGCAGGCCGCGATCAGCTCGGGGCGGGTGGTCTCGATGTGCACCGGCTCGCCGCCGTCGCGGTGGAACGCGATCTTGTGGTAGGCGCCGGTGCGCTCCCGGTCCTCCAGCTCGGCCTGGGCCACCGCGGTGCGGAAGGTGACGTCCCACAGGGTGGGCGCCTCGGCCATGTAGGCCTCGCCGCGCTTGAGGTTGCGCAGGAAGGCGCGCTGCGCCGCGGCGCGGGAGCCGTCGTCGATGGTGGCGTAGGTGTGGCTCCAGTCGACGCTGAGCCCCAGCCGGCGCCACACGCCCTCGAAGACCTTCTCGTCCTCGGCGGTGAGCCGCTCGCACAGCTCGATGAAGTTCCGCCGGGAGACGGGGACCTGGCGCTTGGGGTCGGGCTTGGCGGGCGGGGAGAAGTCCGGGTCGTAGGGGATCGACGGATCGCAGCGGACGCCGTAGTAGTTCTGCACCCGGCGCTCGGTGGGCAGGCCGTTGTCGTCCCAGCCCATCGGGTAGAACACGGTCTTGCCGCGCATTCGCTGGTAGCGGGCGACCAGGTCGGTGTGGGTGTAGGAGAAGGCGTGGCCGATGTGCAGCGAGCCCGAGACCGTCGGCGGGGGGGTGTCGATGGAGTAGATCTCGTCGCGGGTCTTGGTGCGGTCGAAACGGTAGACGCCGGACTCGTCCCATACGTCGACCCATTTCGCCTCGATGCCGTCGAGCGAAGGCTTGTCGGGAACGCGGAAGGAACGATCGCGGTTGGTCATAGGGGCAATGGTATTGGCATCGGGCGCCTGCTCGCTCCCGCCTTTCGCAAGGTACGGCGCAGGGCCCGGGGCGGGGTCCGGCACGGCGCCGGGGCGGCCGCGGCGGGCCCTCCCGGGGCGGCCGTGGCAGGATGGGCCCACGGCGGCCTCCGCCGTGGGAACCCCAACATCCGGCCCCTCCCCGCCCGCCCGGGCGCGGAGGGGGACGAGAACGGAAGCGACCGGTATCCGATGTCCAAGAAAGACGGCGACCTGACCGCCACGATCGTCGGGGGCGTCGCCGCGCTGGCGGCGGGCTACGTCGCGCGCAAGGCGCTCACCTTCGCCTGGACCCAGACCACGGGCAAGGAGCCGCCGACCGACCCGGAGTCGCTCGACGTCGGGCTGGGCGAGGCGCTCGGCTGGGCGGTGCTGACCGGCGTCGGCATGGAGGTGGCCCGGGTGCTGGCGGTGCGCGCCGCGCACCGGCGGCTGCTCCCGGCCCACCCCGGCAACGCGCCCATCCTCGAAGAGGGCTGAGCGGAGGGGGCCGGGCGCGGCCTGCGGCGCGGCCGCGTCAGGCGCCGCGGCCCAGCCCCCGGCGCCCCTTCTCCTCCGCGGCCCGGACCGCGGCGGGCGCCAGGTCGCCGCGGATCGCGCGGCCCAGCGCCAGGGTGGCGGTGCGGTTCAGCGTCCCGCCGGCCAGCGCGCCGGTGAGGTAGGGGCCCAGCGTGGTCAGGTGCCGCCCCAGCAGCAGCATCAGGCGCTTGCGCAGCGCCGCCTTGGCCGCGGCGCCGAGCATCACGGTGAGCGACTGGCCCGCCTGGAGCGGGTCGATGCCCCGCCGGTGCGCCCAGGCGGTCACGTACCCGGTGGTCCGGCGGAGCCCGCCGCCCGGGAGGGGCGTCCCGTAGACCTCGTGCAGCTCGGCGATGAGCTTGACCTCGATCGCGGCCACCACCAGCGTCTCGGCGACCAGCTGGGCGGGGGCGGTGAGCAGCAGCGGGGGCGCGGTGAACTGGACCGCGGCCAGCGCCCCGCCGGCGGCGCCGACCGTGGTGGTGGCGTGCGCGGCGTTGCGCACCAGGGTGTCGGCGAGCTCCTCGCCGGTCAGCCCCTTGTGGTGCCGGATCAGCGTCTCGCGGTCGCGGACCGGGATGCGCGGGGCGATCTCCTCGGCGAAGGTGTCGGCCAGCCAGCGCCCGCCGGCGGCGCTCTTCACCCCGGCCGCCCTGGCGCTGCCGGCCAGGGCCTTGGCCAGCCGGGCGACCAGTCCGGCGCGGCGCCTGGGGTCCTCCCCCTCCTCGGAGACGATCCGGCCGACGAGGTCGCCGACGTCCTCCCGCTCGGCCGGGACGAGATCGGTCCCGGGGGCGCCCGGGTCGGGCTCCGGTGCGGTTCCTGCGGACATGGGCCTCCTCGTGGTCGGGGCGGGCTCGGGGCCGCGGGGGTGCGCCCCGCCCTCCTGGCCGGGGAACGCCGGGCCCGCGGCGGGAATTCCGCTCAGGCCGGGTCCGGCCTTCCGGGGCGCGGCGCCCCGGAAAAGGAAGATGCGCCCCCCGAAGGGAGCGCATCCGGGATCAATGGTGCGCCGACCGGCGAAGCGCTGAGGAGGAGGCCCGCCCGTCTCAGGCGCACTCCTTGCAGACGAGCTGGCCCTTCCGCTCCTCAGCGAGCTGGCTGCGGTGGTGCACCAGGAAGCAGCGCGAGCAGGTGAACTCGTCGGCCTGGCGCGGAAGCACCCGGACGGCCAGCTCCTCGCCCGACAGGTCGGCGCCGGGGAGCTCCATCCCCTCGGCGACCTCGTCGGGGTCCACGTCGATGGTGCCGGTGCCCTTGTCGACGCGCCGCGCCTGCAGCTCCTGCAGGCTGTCCTCGTTCATGTCCTCGTCGGTCTTGCGCGGGCTGTCGTAGTCGGTCGCCATCTGCTTGCTCCATCCCCCTCGTTCTGTGCCTCGTCGCGCGGGTGTAACGCGCGAGAGTCGGATCTTGTGCCCGGTCGGCCGGAAAACCTTGGCGGCGTAAGAGGACTGTGACCCCTCCCGAGTGTCCTCACACCGGGTGGCGACCCAGGTTGGCCGGACCCGGCCGCGCTCCGCGCGCCCGTGAGCGGCCCGCTCCCCGTTCCACTCTTGCTACCCAACATCGGAAGGGTCTCGACCCATTCCTCCCCGCGGGTTCCCCCGCGTGCGCACACGGGCCGCGGATCGGTGCGATGTTCGAGGTGAGAGTGGAAACGCTCGCGCAATGAGGTGTTCCCTCCGCGTTCACGCCCGGGAGAGCATACCCACCCCGCAGACCCGCCGGGACCAGGGGTGGCCGTGTCGTCGGACACGTATAGATATCACGGAAGCAGGGCCGGTGCAGCCCGGCCCGGCGCACCGGTGCGCGCCTCCCCGGTGATCTCGGCGCCGCGGCCCCGCCGGAGCGCTCCGCCGCCCCCGCGGCGCCGGGGCCGCCGGGCCGGGAGGGCCTCCCCCGCCGGGGCCGGCCGCGGTTCTAGTCGCGGGGGGAGGGGAAGGCGACGGTGACCACCAGGCCGCCCCCGGCCCGGGGCCAGGCGCTGACCGTGCCGCCGTGCGCGCGCACCACCGAGCGGACGATGGACAGCCCCAGCCCGGCGCTCTTGCCGGAGGCCACCCGGTTCCCGGTGGCCCGGCGGAACGGCTCGAACAGCCCCTCGATCTCGTAGCCCGGGACCACCGGGCCGGAGTTCTCCACCTGCACCGCGGGGGCGCCCTCGTACATGCCGGTGCGCACGGTGATCTCGCCGCCCTCGGTGTTGTACCGCAGGGCGTTCTCCACCAGGTTCCCCACCAGCCGCTCCAGTAGCACCGGGTCGCCGGTGACGGCCGCGGGGCGCAGGTCGGTGCGGGCGGTCAGCCCGGAGGAGTCGATCTCGGCGGCGTGCTGGCTGAGCACCGTCTCGGCGACCTCGCCCATGTCGACGGCGGTGCGCACCTCCAGCTCGCGGTCGCTCTTGGCGAGGAAGAGCAGCCCGTCGATCAGCCGCTCGTGCCGGGAGTTGGTCTCCAGCAGGGTGCGGCCGACGCTCTTCAGGTCGGCGGAGGCCTCGGGGTCGCTCAGCGCGACCTCCAGCAGGGTCCGGTTGATCGCCAGCGGGGTGCGCAGTTCGTGCGAGGCGTTGGCGACGAACCGGCGCTGCCCGTCGAAGGCCCGGTCCAGCCGCTCCAGCATCGCGTCGAAGGTGTCGGCGAGCTCGCGTATCTCGTCGTCGGGGCCGCCCAGCGCGATCCGCTCGTGCAGCGAGCGCTCGGAGAGCCGGCGCGCGGTGCGGGTGATCTTCTGCAGCGGGGAGAGCGCCCGGCCGGCCACCGCGTAGCCGAGGCCGACCGCGAGCAGGCCCACCAGCGCCAGGGCCAGCACCGAGAACCGGGTGAGCTGGGCGAGCAGCTCCTCGATGAACAGGCTCTTGATGAAATCGACCTCGGAGGGGTCCATCTCCTGGCCGTTGCTGCTGCGGAAGGGCAGGTTGTCCAGTACGCCCGCGACGATGACGTAGTTGAGCAGCACCAGCAGCGAGCCCGCCGCGAAGAACAGCATCCCGTAGATGAGGGTGAGCCGGGCGCGCAGGCTCATGTTGTCGGTGAACCGGTGCAGGCCGTCGGCGACCGAGCCGCCCAGCTTGCTCCCGGACGCCGGGGCGGGGGCCTGCTGCGGGGCGCTGAGCCTGCGCCAGGTCCCGGTCTCGCCGGGCGGGGTGGGCGGCACCTCGCCCGGGCCGGCCGGGGCGACCGGCTCGACCCTGGGCCGGTCGGCGCCCTTGCCCGCCGAGGCGCTCACAGCCGGTACCCCGCCCCGGGGACGGTCTGGATGACCGGCGGGTCGCCGAGCTTCTTGCGCAGCGTCATCACGGTGACCCGGACGACGTTGGTGAACGGGTCGGCGTTCTCGTCCCAGGCCTTCTCCAGCAGCCCCTCGGCGCTGACCACGGTGCCGTTGGCGCGCATCAGGACCTCCAGGACCGCGAACTCCTTGGGGGTGAGCGGCACCTCCCGGCCGTCCCGCTCGACGACGTGGTTGGCCGGGTCGAGGGTGATCCCGCTGCGGCTGAGCACCGGCGGCAGCGGCGGGACCGCGCGCCGGGACAGCGCCCGGACCCGGGCGACCAGCTCGGCGAAGGCGAACGGCTTGGCCATGTAGTCGTCGGCGCCGAGGGTGAGGCCCTCGACCCGGTCCTCCAGGCCGCCGGAGGCGGTGAGCATCAGGATCCGCCCCGCGTAGGAGCGGTCGACCAGGGCCCGGGCGACCTCGTCGCCGTGCACTCCGGGCAGGTCCCGGTCGAGGACGACCACGTCGTAGTCGTTGACGTCGGTCCGCTCCAGGGCGCTGTCCCCGTCGTACACCACGTCGACCGCCATGGACTCGCGGCGCAGACCGACCGCGATCGTGTCAGCGAGGACCTGCTCGTCCTCCACCACCAGTACGCGCACTTCGCCCTTCGCTCCCAGCGACCCGGATGAGAAAAAAGCCGCTGCCGGCGCATCCCCCAACACACCGGCAGCGGCGTCTTCGACCCCGGACGCACTGTCCTTTGTCGCACGGCCCGAATAAGGACGGAGTAAGCGCCCGCCTCAGGCGGGGCCGGGGCTCCGTCCGCTCCGGCAAACGTAGGCCGGAGCGGGCCCTGCGGCAACTCGACAGGTCACCGGGGAGACTGAGATCCGGTGCCCGGCCCCATCCCCCAACAGGGCCGGGCCACCGGGATTCCCCCTTGTGCGGGAGCCCCCGCCGGCGCATCCCCCAACCGCCGGCGGGGACCGTTCACCCCGCACATCTCGAATCTGACACATCCAGGATAAGAAACCGGTAAGCACTGGCGCGTTCTGGTGGATGTGGTGTAGCCCACCGGGGAGCCGGTCCGCTCCGCTCTCCGTCATACCCGCTACGACCAGCAACGATACCGGGAGCATCGAAAAAACGGGCCCCGGCGGTCCGAACCGGCGCGGCACTGGGATCATGACCGGGGAGAGAGCGGACCGCACCGGTCGGCCACCGACACCCTCCATCACGGATCGATCACGTCCCTTCGGGCGCGTTTCGGGCCGCAGGAGGGGTGGGTATGGCTTGGACCCGTGGGCGCCCGCGATCCCCGAACGACGCGGGACGCCCGTCCCAGCGCCGAAGCGACCGGGTCCGACCTGCCCGGGAGCGATCCACAGCGTCACAGCGTCGTGACAGCAGGCGACCGATCAGGCCCGCGCATGCGCGCGGGGGATGTTCCGAGTGAGGTGAAAATGGGCGAGTTCCTCGCGGAGATCAATGTCCGTATCACGGAAACCTACACGTCGCTCCAGGCGGCCCGGGCCGCAGGAGACGACTTCCTGGCCGACATGCACGCCTCCGAACTCGAGGATCTGAAGCGCATCGCCGCCCGCAACGGGGTGGACGCCGGCTGCGTTTGACCTTCACCGGGGCGGCCGGCCCGGAGCGCGGTGCTCCGGGCCGGCCGCCTTCGCGTTCCCGGCGGGCGCCGCTCAGCCCTCCCCGGGACCGGGCCCGTCGGTGTCCGCGGCCAGCGGCTCCAGCAGGTCGTGCAGCTCCTCGAAGAGGCCCGGCCCTGCGGCGATGGTGAGGTCGGGGTTGGCCGGCGCCCCGCGCAGGCCGCCCACCAGAACCCCCGCCTCCTGGGCCACCAGCGCCCCGGCCGCCCAGTCCCAGTGGTTGAGCCCGCGCTCGTAGTAGCAGTCGGCCCGGCCCTGCGCCAGCGAGCACAGGTCCACCGCGGCCGACCCGTTGCGGCGGATGTCCCGCACCCGGGGCAGCACGGTGCGCAGCACCTCGGCCTGCTGGGCCCGGCGCCGGGGGTCGTAGCCGAACCCCGTCGCGACCAGCGCGAACTCCAGCGGCGGCGGCTTGGGCGCGTGCAGCGGCCGCCCGTCCAGGAACGAGCCGCCGCCCAGCACCGCCGTGTAGACCTGGTCGCGGCGCGGCACCGCGACCGCACCGGCCACCACCCGCCCGTCGACCTCCGCGGCGATGCTGACCGCCCACTCCTCGCGCCCGTACAGGTAGTTCACGGTGCCGTCGATCGGGTCGACGATCCACCGCACCCGGCCGGCCCCGCCGGCGCCCGCGTCCTCGCCGCCCTCTTCACCGAGGACCGCGTCGCCCGGGCGGGCGGAGAGCAGCCGCTCCCGGATGAGCTCCTCGGAGCTCCGGTCCATGGCGGTGACCACGTCGGTCGGGGTGCTCTTGGTGGCGAGCACCCCGATGCCCTCCTGCCCCTCGGCGGCCAGTGCGCCCGCCTCCCGGGCGATCCCCGCGGCCAGTTCGGCCAGGGCCCGCCGCTCCTCGACGCCCTCCGCGGCACCGCCGCCCGTCGTCGCCATCGTCTCCGTTCTCCCCCCTGATCGGTCCGCTTCCGCCCGTCACAGCAGTTCCGGGCGGCGCCACTCCTTGCCGAGCACGTGGTGGTCGAGGAAGGCCCAGATCGTCTCGTACCAGACCTTGATGTTGCCCGGCCGCAGCACCCAGTGGTTCTCGTCCGGGTAGTAGAGGAACTTGGCGTCCACCTCCCGGCGCACCAGGTCCCACCAGAGGCTCAGGCCCTCGCCGATCGGCACCCGGTAGTCCTTGTCCCCGTGCACCACCAGCATCGGGGTGCGGATGTCGTCGGCGCCGCGGTGCGGGGACGCCGCCCGGTAGCGCTCCGGCGAGGTGTCCGGGTGGCCGAACTCCGCCGCCCAGGCGGGCGGCACGTCGGTGGCGCCGACGAAGGCCTCCAGGTTCCACAGCGAGGCGTGCGTGACGATCGCCTTGAACCGGTCGGTGTGCCCGGCGATCCAGTTGGCCATGTAGCCGCCGAAGGAGCCGCCCATCATGGCGGTGCGGGTGCCGTCGATGTCGTCCCGGGCGATCGCGGCGTCGGTGGCCGCCATCACGTCGGCGAAGACCCGCGGCCCCCAGGTGCTCCAGGCCCGGCGGAGCATGTCCTGGCCGTAGCCGGTGGACAGCGCCGGGTCGGGCAGCAGCACCGCGTAGCCGCGCGCCGCCATCAGCCACGGGTTCCACCGCCAGGACCAGCCGTTGAAGCTCGCGTAGGGGCCGCCGTGCACCCAGAGCAGCAGCGGGGCCGGGGACTCCGCCGAGGCCTCGGCCGGCAGCACCAGCCAGGAGCGGATCGGGGTGCCGTCGTCGGCGGTGGCGTGCACCTCGGTGAGCCGCCCGGGCGGGTCGAGGGGCAGGTCGGGGGCGGGCAGCCGGACCGGTTCGGCACCCTCGGCGGCGGGGTCGAGCCGCACCGGCGTGGGCGGCTCGTCCCAGGAGTCGCGCAGCGCGTACAGCGCGGTGCCGTCCGGCGCCGGCTGCAGCGCGCTGTAGGCGCCGTCGTCGCCGGTGAGCCGGGTGACCTCCGCGGTGGCCGGGTCGAGGCGGAAGACCGGGGCGCGGCCCGCGTCGTCGGCGGTGAAGTACAGCGCCGCGGAGTCGGGCGCCCAGGCGAACTCTCGCGGCCAGGCCTCCGAGCCGGGGATCGGGTCGCGCCGCTCACCGGTCTCCAGGTCGATCAGGACCAGCGCGGCGCTGCGCGGCTCGGTGCCGGGCTCGCCGTCGTAGGAGCGGATCACCGCGACGGTGCGGCCGTCCGGCGAGATCCGCGGGGAGGAGAAGTCGTACTCCGGGTCCTCGGCCAGGGTGCGCCGCTCACCGGTGGCGGTGTCCAGCGCGACCAGGGCGGAGTGCCGGCGGCCGCGGGCGCCCATCACGCTCCACTCGGCGACGGCGGTGCGGCCGTCGGGGGTGACGGCAGGAGAGGAGAAGCGGAGCCCGGCGCCGGGCTCCGGGGTCAGGTCGCGGGGTTCGCCGAGCGGGGCGGAGGCGTCCTCGGGCGGGGCCGCGGCGAACAGCCGGGGCTCGGCCGGGCCCAGGTCGTGGTCCCAGTAGCGGATCGGGGCGGTCTCGTGCAGGATCGCGGTCACCCCGGCGTCCTCGCGGGCCTTGCGCGCCTCGGCGTCGGCCTCGGCCCCGGAGGTGCCGGGCATCGCCTCGGCGGTGAACAGCACCGTGCCGGCGTCGCGGGCGGCCGCGACCGAGGAGATGCCGCCCGGCCGGGAGGCGACCCGGCGGGCCTCGCCGCCGCCGGCCGGCAGCAGCCACAGCGCGGGCTTGTCCGCGGCGGCGTCGCCCGGCTCCGCGGTGGGGTCGGGGCGCTTGGAGACGAACAGCAGGGAGCCGTCGGGCAGGAACTCCGGGGCGCCCTCGCCCTCGGCGGAGCGGGTCAGCCGGCGCGGCTCGGCGGCCCCGGAGGGGTCGATCTCCCACAGCGAGGTCCCGTAGGACTTGCCGTCCGGCTTGAGCTCGCTGACCGGGGCGACCAGCCGGGCGCCGTCCGGGGAGAGCCGCAAGCCGCCCACCCGCCGCAGCGTGACGTAGTCGGAGAGCTCGAACCAGGAACGAACCATGTGTTTCCTCCCGTATCCCTGCGGACGGTCCGGTCCGACCCTATCCGGAATGCGGAACCGCGGAAGGGGCCGGGAGGCCCCTGTGCACAGCGCTCGGCGGCCGGTCCGCAGGGGGAGTGAGGAGCGGGGAGGATACAGGGAAGGAAGAGCGGCGCGCCCCGCCCCGGGCCGGGGTGCGGCCGGGGGCGAGGCGCCCCGGGCCGAGACCGGCTGCGGCCCGAAGCGCCCCCTCCGAGGACGGCGGCGGGCGACGGGCCGGGCCGGCCGGCGGCCCTGAGGGCCTCCTTTGAGGGTGGTGGCGGACGAGGGCGGGATCAGCGCTGCGCGCAGCAGTCGGCCGAGCCCTCCGGGCAGCCCGGGAGGGTGCCCAGGCCGACCCGCTCGGCGCCCTGGGCCCGCTCGGCGACGAGCTCGCGCACCATCCGGACGAAGGCCGGGTGGGTGCCCGGGGAGAGCGCGCGCTCGAACGCCAGGCCGAGCTTCTCCGCGGTCTGGCGCGCCTCGTTGTCCAGGTCGTACTTGACCTCCATGTGGTCGGAGACGAAGCCGTAGGGGACCACGACCACGGCCTCGGTGCCCTCTTCGGCCAGCTCCTCCAGCCGGTCGTTGATGTCCGGCTCCAGCCACGGCTGGCTGGGCGGCCCGCTGCGGCTCTGGTAGACGAGGTCGTACGGGCGGTCGCCGCCGACCCGCTCGGCGACCAGCCGGGCCACCTCCTCCAGCTGGGCGACGTAGGCGCCGCCGGGGCCGTAGCCCTGCTCCGGGGCGCCGCTGGCGTCGGCCATCGCGGTGGGCACCGAGTGCGCGGAGAACAGCAGCCGGGCGCCGGCCCGCTTGTCCTCGGGCAGCCGCTCCAGCGCCTGGGCGGTGTGGTCGACCAGCGGGCCGATGAAGCCGGGGTGGTCGAAGAAGGGGCGGATCAGCTCGATCTCGGGGGCGTCGGGGCCGACCTCGGCGCGCGCCCGCGCGATGTCGTCCAGGTAGGCGCGGTGGCTGGAGTAGTTGCTGTAGGCGGAGGTGGACAGGGCGACGGCTCGGCGCACCCCGTCCTCGGCCATCTTGCGCACCGTGTCGGTCAGCATCGGCGCCCAGAACCGGTTGCCCCAGTAGACGGGCAGGTCCACGTCGTGCTCGGTGAAGTCGGCGCGGATCGAGGCGAGCAGGTCGCGGCACTGCCCGTTGATCGGGCTGACCCCGCCGAACAGGAAGTAGTGCTCGCCGACCTCGGCGAGCCGCTCCCGCGGGATCCCCCGGCCGCGGGTGACGTTCTCCAGGAACGGGATCACGTCGTCCTCGGCCTCCGGACCGCCGAAGGAGATCAGAAGGAAAGCGTCATAGGGCCTCATGGAATCCATGTAACCAGCTGATCGGCGCGGTTCCCGACATCCCCCGGGTTAGCGTCGCCACCCTGCTCTCCGGCTCCCGGGCACCCCGCCCCGGCCCGCGGTGAACTCTGGAGTAACCTCCCGGGGCATGACGAATGTGTTGTGGCGCACATGGGCCGACACGTACCGGGCCCGGCCCCGGACGACCGCGACCCCCAACGGAGCGGCCGAGGCCGCCGACGCGGTTCGCGCCGCCGCGCAGCAGGACCTGCCGGTGCGGATGGTCGGGTCGGGGCACTCCTTCACCGACGCCGCCGTCACCGACGGCATGATGCTGCTGCCCACCTCGCTGACCCGGCTCCGCTCGGTCGACCTGGCCGCGGGCACCGCCGAGGTCGAGGCGGGCATGCCGCTCTGCGACCTCAACGACGCGCTGCACCGCTCCGGCGCCGCGCTGGCCAACATGGGCGACATCGCGGTGCAGACGATGGCCGGGGCGATCCAGACCGGGACGCACGGCACCGGCCGCGACGCCGGCGGGCTCGCCTCCCAGGTGGTGGGGATGGAGCTGGTCACCGCCGAGGGGGAGGTCGTCTCCTGCTCCGCGCAGAGCGATCCCGACCTGTTCCACGCCGCCCGGGTCGGCCTCGGCGCGTTCGGCGTGGTCACCGCCTTCACCATGGCGGTCGAGCCGGCGTTCCTGCTGCACGCCCGCGAGGAGCCGATGCGCCTGGACGAGGTGCTGGAGCGCCTTCCGGAGCTGCGCGCCGGCAACGAGCACTTCGAGTTCTTCTGGTTCCCGCACACCGGGCTGACCAGCACCAAGCGGAACAACCGGGTGCCGGGCCCGGCCCGGCCGCTGACCCCGTTCAAGGCCTGGCTGGACGACGAGTTCCTGTCCAACTCGGTGTTCGACCGGGTGAACCGGCTGGCCCGCCGGGCCCCCGCGGCGATCCCGGCGATCAATCAGGTCAGTGCCCGGGCGCTGTCCGCGCGCGACTACACCGACGCCTCGCACCGGGTGTTCGCGTCGCCCCGGCGGGTGCGGTTCGTGGAGATGGAGTACGCCGTTCCGGCCGAGGAGCTGCCGGCGGTCCTGCGCGAGCTGCGCGCCGTCACCGACCGCGGCGACCACCGGATCAGCTTCCCGGTGGAGGTCCGCTTCGCCCCGGCGGACGACGTGTGGCTGTCCACCGCCTACGGCCGGCCGACCGCCTACGTGGCGGTGCACGTCTACCAGGGCGCCCCCTACGAGCGGTTCTTCGCCGACGCCGAGGCGGTGTTCACCTCGGTGGAGGGCCGCCCGCACTGGGGGAAGATGCACACCCGGGACCGGTCCTACCTGGAGCGGGTCTACCCGCGCTTCGCCGACGCGATGGCGGTCCGGGACCGGGTGGACCCGGAGCGCAGGTTCGCCAACGCCTACACCGGGCGCGTCTTCGGCCCCTGAGGTCCGCCTTCTCCCGTTCGGCCGGGCCCTGCCGGAGCGCTCCGGCGGGGCCCGGCCGTCGGGGGCGGGACGCGGGAGGGCCCGGCCGCGCGGCCGGGCCCTCCCCGTCGCCTCTGCCCGCTGCGGGCCCCGGCCGGGGTCAGCCGGTCCCCAGGTCCTGGGAGTACGGTGCGCCGCCGGTGCCGTCCTGCGGCGCCTGCTGCCCCGGGTCCTGACCGCCGGTGCCACCGCCGCCGGTGCCGCCGGTGCCCTCTTCGCCGGTGCCTTCGGTGCCGCCGGCGCCCTCCTGGTCCTGCTCGCCGCCGGTGCCGCCGGTCTCCCCGGAGCCCCCGGTGCCGCCGGTGCCCGGGTCGGGGGTCTGCTGCCCGCCGCCGGTGCCGGGGTCGGTCCCGGTCCCGGGGTCGGTCTGCCGCCCCTGGCCGCCGGTCTCCGGGCCGGTGGTCGCACCGTCCTGCGGCGCGGTCCCGCCGTCCTCACCGGTGCCCGGGGCGGTCTCGGCGTCCGGGTCCTCCTCCTGCACCTCCTGGCTCTGCGAGGCGCCGCCCAGCAGGGAGGGCCGGGAGGAGCCGTCCTCGCCGTGCACGGTGGCGGAGAGGCTGCGGCCGGTGAACAGCTCGAAGGCCAGGATCACCAGCATCACGACGGCGAAGACCACCGCCGCGGGAAGGATCAGCATCCGGTACCGCTGCCACCAGGTGCGCGGCTCCTCCTCCTGCTCCTGCCCGCCGTCGCCCCCCGGCGGGTCGCCGAAGGCGGGCATGGCCCGGGTGGCGTCGGCCGCCCCGGCGGAGCCGAACACCGCCGTCGCCTCCGGGTCGCGGCCGGAACCGGCCTTTGCGGCCGGGCCGACCGGGTCGGCGCGGTGCACCGCGGTGAACCCGGCCCCCACGACCTCCTTGGCCTTGTCCCGGCTGCGCTCCAGGAAGTGCTGGGTCACGGCGGTTCCCGCGGTGCTCATCACGCTCATCGCCGCGGCGCCGATGATCGTCCCGTAGACCCCGAGGTAGGACGCGGCCGTCGCCGCGGTCAGCGTCGCGACGCCGCCCGCGATCACCTGGGGCGCGCTCAGGTTGATCCTCTTCTTCTCCTCCTCCTGCCCGCCCTCCCCGGCGTCCCCCGTGCCGCGCCGGTGCGCGGCCTTGTGCTCCATGTCCTCTTCGAGACCGGACATCCTCCCCCCTCGTACGCCTCGCGGCGCAGTGGATCCCCCGTACATGACGTCGCGGGGCCGCCATGACCTCCGGCCATAACAACCCCATAACGGGACAACCTACGCGAACTCCGTTTCAGTTCCGGTCGAGGGCGGACATTAAATGAATCACCGTCCGATGTCGCCCGGCGCGTCGGCTTGCCCGCGGCGAAACCGGTGACGCACCGGCCCGGCCTCTGCGGCGGGCGGGCCCGCGCCGGATAGCATCACCGGCGGACATCGAAGCAAGGGGACCGGGAACCCGTTCTCCGCCTCCGGCGCCCTCCTCCCCCTCCGTGCCAAGATGGGCACTCGGGTACGGTCGGCCGGCGGGGCGGCGCGCACCCGCGGCGGCGACACGCCGCGGTTCGGACATGCCGCGCGGGGTACTGGCCGAACACTGCCGAGCGCACGAGACTGAGAACGCGGGGGAAGGCCGAGGCCCCACCCTCGGCGGGGACGCGAAAGGGAGGGCGATGCAGGAGCTTCGCCTCGTGGCCGTCAGCGAGGACGGCACCTACCTGGTGCTGGCCAGCGCCGGTCGCGGCACCCGCTTCACGCTGCCCGTCGACGACCGACTCCGCGCCGCCGTCCGCGGCCAGTTCTCCCGGCTCGGCCAGTACGAGATCGAAGTGGAGAATCCGTTGCGCCCAAAGGAAATCCAGGCCCGGATCCGCTCCGGCGAGACGGCGGAGGCGATCGCCGAGCTCGCCGGAATCCCCATCGAGCGCGTCCGCTGGTTCGAGGGCCCTGTGCTGCAGGAGCGCGAGTACATGGCGCAGCAGGCGCAGCGCGCCTCGGTGCGCTCCCCCGGCGACTCCACCCCCGGCCCGGTCCTGGGCGACCTGGTCACCGACCGGATCGGCGCGCACCAGCTGGAGACCGGCGACGCGGTCTGGGACTCCTGGAAGCGCGAGGACAACACCTGGCAGCTCAAGCTCGCCTTCCTGCTCGGCGGCGAGGAGCGCCTGGCCCACTGGGTCTACGAGCCCCGCCGCCGCACGGTCACCCCCTCCGACGAGGAGGCCCTCCGCTTCTCCTCCCCCGACGCGGACGGCGCGGCGGAGCCCGCCGCCCCCATGGGCGCCACCGTCACCCCGTTCGTCCCGCGCCGCACCGGCCCGCCGGAGCCGCTCCGCGCCGACGGCCCGCTCCCCCGGACCGCCCCCGCCGAGCCGGCCGCGCCCCGCCCCCCGCAGCAGGAGCCGGCCCCCCGGCAGACCGCCCGCGCCGAACCCGCCGAGCCGGCGGAGCGCTACGAGCGGGCCGAGCCCGCCGAGCGGCAGGAGCGGACCGAGCGCCCCGCGGCGCGCGGCCGCACCGGCGCGGCCGCCGAGCGGATGCGCGCCGGCCTGCCCGGCTCCGACGACGTGTTCCCCCCGGAGACCGCCCGCCGGCCGGTCCGCCGCCCCGAGCCGGAGCAGCGGCGGGCCGAGCCCGAGCGGGCCCCCGCCGAGGAGCGCCCAGCCGAGCGGCCCGCGGTGGAGCGGACCGTCGAGCGTCCCGTGGTGGAGCGCCCCGCCGCGGACCTCGGCGCACCCGCCGCCGAGCCTCCGGCGGCCGAGGCCCCGCCGGTCCGCGAGCGCCGCGAACCGCTGCGCCCCGAGCGCCCCGCGGTCGGCGGCGCCTCCGCCCCGCGCCACCGCGAGGAGCAGGCCGAGGCCGGGGAGCACGCCGCCGACACCCCGCTGCCCGCCGCCGCGGCCGGCGGCAGCGCCCAGCCGCCCCGGCGGAAGGGGCGGGGCCGCCGGGCCTCCGTCCCCTCCTGGGACGAGATCATGTTCGGCGCCAAGAAGTCCGACTGACCGCCGCCGCGGACCTCAATCCCCCAGCGGCCCCCGGAGCCCCTTCTCCGGGGGTTCCTGCTGTTCGGGGCGGTCCCGCCGGTCCGGGACGGAGCGCTTCTCCGCGGCGGGGGCCGCCGCCCCCTCCGGAGCGGCCAGGAACGGGCGGATCATCTCCGGGGTGACCCCGGCGGCGAACGCCACCGACTCCTCCAGGTCCGCGTCGACCGCGGTGTAGCCGCCGGAGCCCGCCCCGACCGTGGCGGTCAGGTGGGCCAGGCCGGAAGGGCGCTGGAAGAGCGTCTGCCGCCAGGTCCAGCCGATGACCGCCTCCCTGCGGAGGACCGCCTGGGTGCGGCGGAGCGACCCCCGGCGGACGCTGATCCGCTCCGCGTCGCGGCCGTGCCCCAGGGCCCGGTACCGGTCCACTCCGAGCGGGATCCCGGCCAGCGCCAGCAGCGCCGCCGGGACCGCCGCCCAGTACAGCCCGGCCGCCGCCGCGACCGCGGCGGCCAGCGCGAACGGCAGCACCGAGCGGACCAGCCGGCGGCGGAGCGCCGCCCGGGGGTGGCGGACCAGCCCGCCGGTGTAGCCGCCCAGGACCTCGTCGGCGACCCCCTCGACCCGGGCCCGCGGACCGGCCGGCAGCAGCACCGCGCGGGTGGAGTCGCCGCCCAGGCCGGTCATGATGGCGCGCAGCCGCACCGCCGAGCGCACCCGCTCCAGCGGGCTGTCGACCAGCTCGTGGCCGCGGATCCGGCGCCGCTCCAGCGCGACGCTCTGCCGGGTGAACAGGCCGCGCCGGGTCACCAGGGAGTCGTCCTGGCCGGCCAGCCGGAAGTCCCAGTGGTTCACCGTGTAGGCCACCACCGCGAAGACCGGCATCAGCGCCAGCAGCAGGAGCAGCACCCCCGCGACGACCGCGACCAGCACCGGCAGGCCGCTCCCCTCGGCCAGCGACCGGTAGTGCAGGAACACCCGCTCCCCGGCCGCCACCGCGCCCGGCCGCTCCATCAGGTCGCCGACGACCTGGGAGGCCAGCCCGACCACCGCGGCCAGCGCCACGAACGGGGTGAGCAGGTAGCCCACGCTCAGCGCGCCGAACCCGTACCAGCGGGCCGGCATCCGGAAGTACTCGGTCTCGCGCGGTTCCTCGGCGGGCGCCGGGGCGGCGTCCCCGCCGCCGGCCGGGGCGGCCTCCCCGCCCTCCTCCGCGCCGGTCCCCCCGGCGGAGGAGGGGGCTCCGGCCCCGGCCGGGGCGGTGCCGGCCGCGGCGGCGGAGGGGGCGTCGCCGCGCAGCACCGCCCGGCGGTGCAGCAGCAGCCGGCGCAGCCGCTCGGCCTCCGCGGCGGCGACCGCGTCGAGCTTGCCCTCTTCGCTGCCCTCGCCGCCGGCGGCCGCCTCGATGTGCACCACGGCCAGGCCGAACAGCCGGTGCACCAGGTTGGAGGTGACGTGCACGCCGCGGATCCGCTCCAGCGGGATGGTCCGCCGGGACCGCGAGACCAGCCCCTTGCGGATCTCCAGCCGCCGGTCCCCGACCTGGTACCGGAAGGTCGCCCAGGTGAAGACGCCGGTGACCGCCAGGCCCGCCAGCGCGGCGAACAGGCTGGCCAGGGCCCACGGGTTCTGGGTCGCGCCGAAGGCCATCAGGATCAGCGGGACGATGAAGTTCTTCAGGTAGGTGGCCGGCGCGACCACCAGCATCATCGGGCTGAGCTTCCGCCAGCCCGCGCCGTCCGCGCCCTCCTCGCCGCCGGGCCCCTCCCCCGGTCCGGCCCCGGCCTCCGACGGCCCGCCGTCCGCGGCGCCGCCCTCCGCGCCGCCCTCCGCGCCGCCCTCCGCGCCGCCCTCCGCGCCGCCCTCCGCACCGGGCGCGGTACCGGGCGGCGGCTCCTCCGCCGGAAGGGGGGCCGCGCCCCGCTCCTCGGCGGGCGCGCCCTCGCGCTCCTCCCGCCCGGTCACGTCGCGTCGTCCCGCAGCTCGCCCGCGCGCACCGCGAGCTCCTCGGAGATGGCGCGCGCCCGCTCCGCGTCGAGGCCCTCGATGGTCGAGGAGCCCGCGTGCGAGGCGGTCTGCACCTGCAGCGTGGCGACCTTGAACATCCGCTCCACCCACCCCTGGGTGTGGTCCACGGTCTGGATCCGGCTCACCGGGACGAGCTGCCACTCCCGGCCGAGCCAGCCGGTGCGGGTGTAGATCACGTCCGCGGTGACCTCCCAGCGGTGCACCCGGTACCGCACCCGCGGCACCACGGCAGTCTCCACCAGGCCGAACAGCGCGTAGCAGACCGGCGCCGCCCACCCGTAGGAGACCGCCCAGTCCGGGATCCAGGACCAGCCGGCCGCGGCCGCCCCCCAGGCCAGCCCGGCCAGCAGGGCGGTGACCACCGCGTGGGCGATCACCGACTCCACCGTCCACACGGAAACCGCGCGAGGCGAGACGCGGTGCTCTGGGGGGCGCAGTCGGGTGCTCGTCACGCCACGAGTCTAGGGCGGCGGGGCCCGGCCGCGGGCCGCACGACCCGGGCCGCGCCCCGACCCGGTCCCGTCAGCCGGATCTCACCCCCGCCGTCAGCGGCGCTGTCAGCCCCCTGTCAGACCCCCCGCCGAAACTGGGAGAGGCCATCACGAACGGGGAGGATTCATGACCGACGCGATCCGCGCGGAAGGTCTCGTCAAGAGGTTCAAGGAGCAGACCGCTCTGGCCGGGGTCGACCTCACCGCCCGCAAGGGCGCCGTGCTCGGCGTCCTCGGGCCCAACGGCTCCGGGAAGACCACCACGGTGCGCATCCTGGCGACGCTGCTCCGCCCGGACGGCGGGTACGCCGAGGTGGACGGCCTGGACGTGGTGCGCAACCCGCACGAGGTGCGCCGCAAGATCGGGCTCACCGGCCAGTACGCCGCGGTCGACCAGGACCTCAGCGGGACCCAGAACCTGGTGCTGATCGCCCGGCTGCTCGGGTTCTCCCGCCGCGGGGCCCGGGCCCGCGCCGCCGAGCTGCTCGCCCGGTTCTCGCTCACCGACGCCGCCGACCGGGCCGCCAAGACCTACTCCGGCGGCATGCGCCGCCGGCTCGACCTCGCCGCCAGCCTGGTCGGCCGCCCGTCCCTGCTCTACCTGGACGAGCCCACCACCGGCCTGGACCCGCACAGCCGCAACGAGCTGTGGGACGTGGTCCGCGGCCTGGTCGACGACGGGGTCACCGTGCTGCTCACCACCCAGTACCTGGAGGAGGCCGACCAGCTCGCCGACGACATCGTGGTGCTGGACCACGGCAAGGTGATCAGCCGCGGCACCCCCGACGAGCTCAAGGCGCAGGCCGGCTCGCAGGTGCTCCAGGTCCGCCCCGGTGACCCCGGGCTGCTGGACCGGGTCGGCCGGATCGTCGAGCAGGTCACCGGCTCCGAGGTGCGCACCTCGGAGAGCAGCGCGGGCGCCTCGGTCACCGACCCCGCGGTGCTCCCGGAGGTCGTCCGGCGCCTCGACGAGGCCGGGGTGGCCATCGCCGAGCTGACCCTGCGCAAGCCCAGCCTGGACGAGGTGTTCCTGGCCCTGACCGGGCACACCGCGGAGACCGCAGACGGCGCCGGGGCCGGCGCCCCCACGGAGAGGACTTCGGCATGACCGCCGCGACGACCGCGGAGAACACCGCCGCGGAGGCCGCACCGGTGCTCGCGCCCCGGGTGACCCCGGTGATCGCGGCCCGGCACGGCGCCCTGCTCACCTGGCGCAGCCTGGTGAAGATCAAGCGGAACCCGGAGGAGATCCTCGGGCTGACGTTCATGCCGCTGATGTTCGTGGCGCTGTTCGTCTTCGTCTTCGGCCAGGCCATGATGGGCGACTGGCAGGCCTACCGGGACTTCATCATCCCCGGCATCGCCGCGCAGTCGGTCATCTTCGCCACCATCGGCACCGGCGTGGCCCTCAACACCGACATCGAGAAGGGCATCTTCGACCGGTTCCGGTCCCTGCCCATCGCCCGCTCCGCGCCGCTGGTCGGCGCCATCCTGGGCGACCTGGTCCGCTACGCGCTGACCGTGGTCGCGGTGCTCGCGGTGGCCCTGCTGATCGGCTACCGGCCCTCGGGCGGCCTGCTCGGCGTGGTCGCCGCCGGCGGCGTGGTGCTGCTGTTCGCGTTCGCGCTGTGCTGGCTGTCGGCCTTCATGGGGCTGCTGCTGCGCACCCCGATGGCGGTGAACATCTTCGGCTCGATCTGGATGTTCCCGCTGACCTTCGGCGCCTCCACCTTCGTCGACCCGGACCGGATGCCCTCCTGGATGGCGGCGTTCGCCGAGGTCAACCCGGTCACGCACGTGACCGACACGATGCGCGGGCTGATGGAGGGCGGCCCGGTGCTCCAGCCGCTGGCCTGGACCCTGGTCTGGGTCGCGGTGCTGATCGGGATCTTCTTCCCGCTGGCCACCCGCGCCTACCGCAACCGCGCCTGACCCCCGGAGGGGCCGCCCGTCCCCGCCCGGGGCGCGGGGCGGCCCCTCCGGCCGGTCGCGGCGGCGGGGCCGTGCACCCCGTCGCCGTACCGGGAGAGGAGGGGCGGAAGGAGCCGCGCCCGCCGGCCCTCCCCCGTCAGCGGTCCGCCGGACCCTCGGGGGGTGTGCCGTCCCAGGCGTCCACCGTCGCGGAGACCCGCCGGATCGCCTCTTCCGGCGGGGTCTTCGCGGCGCCGTCGCGGATCGCCGCGAACCCGGCGGCGCCCAGCGCCCCGCGCAGCCGCTCCGCCAGGTCCCGGACCTCGGCCCCGGCGGTGTCCGGCAGCCCGCGCAGCGCCTCGGCCAGCCCGAGCAGCTCCGCCGCGGCCTCCGGGCGGCCCAGCCGCTCCTCGGCGTCCGCGGCCTGCTCGGTGACGAGCGCGGCGACCGACCCGTGCCAGGACCCGCCCATCGCGCGCCACGCCGCGGCGGTCTGCTCCCGCGCCTCCGCGCGGCGCCCGGTGTCGACCGCCATCCGGGCCAGCTGCACCCGCAGGAACGGCTCCAGCTGCACCCGGATGAACGGGTTGCCGTCGACCGCGCTCTCCAGGGCGGCCTCGGCCGGCGCCCGGGCGGCCTCCGGGCCCTCCGTCCACCGGGCCGTCTCGGCCCGGCACACGTTCAGCATCAGCCGCGAATCGCCCTCCAGCCGGGCGCCCTCGACCTCCTCCAGCTCGCGCCGGGCCTCCTCGCTCCGCCCGGCCCGGGCCAGCAGCACCGCGCGGCGGGCGCGCAGCGCCACCGTCTGGTGCACCAGCTCCAGCCCCTCGGAGGCCTCGATCGCCTCCTCGGTCAGCGCCAGCTCGCGCCCCGGGTCGCTCAGCCCCTCCAGCTCGGCCAGCATGAAGCAGACGTGCGAGCGGATCCACCGCTCCCCGGCGTCGCGCAGCTGCCCCAGCACCCGGACGAACCTGCTCCGCGCCTCCGCGCCCCGGCCCAGGAAGACCTCCCGCACCAGCATCGCGGAGAACGACTCCACCATCAGGGACTGCCACCGGGGCAGCTCGGCCGCGGCCGCGTCCAGGCGGCGCACCATCCCCTCCCGGTCGTGGCCGAGCATCGCCAGCATCATCGGGGCCATCAGCAGCGACACGTTCCCCCGCACCGCCTCCGGGTGCTCGCGCGCGATCTCCTCGACCCGGAACAGCGCCCGCTCGGCCCGGGTGACCGAGTCCCCGTCGCCCTTCCCGGCCCTGCCCAGGTCGTACTCGGCGGTGCGGAGCAGCAGGCACTCGGCGTAGGCCGCCTCGTGGCCGGGCGGCGGCTCGTCGCCCACCTGGTCGATCAGCGCGGCGGCCTCCCGGGCCAGCACGCTCCACCCCTCGCCCAGCTGGCCGTGCGGGAGCGTGGCGTGCACCAGCGCGAAGGCGGTGTCCAGGTCGCCGTGCTCCACCGCCCAGCGGAGCGTGGCCTGGTGGTCGTCCTGCTCGGCGCGGAGCCGGCGCAGCAGCACCAGCTGGTCCGGGCCGAGCAGCCGCTCCGCGGCGCCGTCCCAGAGCCCGATCAGGAACCGGGCGTGCGCCCGGCGCACCCGCTCCAGCTCCCCGCTCTCCACCAGCCGCCGCATGCCGTAGGCGCGCACCGTCTCCAGCATCCGGTAGCGCGGCTGCCCCCGGTCGGCCTCGGCCGCCCCGTCCGCGATCACCAGCGACTTGTCCACCAGCGAGAACAGCACCGACCACACGTCGCGCCCGGCGACGTCGCCGGAGCCGCCGCCGTCGGAGCAGACCGCCTCCACCGCGTCCAGCGCCGCGCCGCCGCCGAACACCGCCAGCCGGCGCAGCAGCGTCCGCTCCGCCTCGTCCAGCAGCTCCCAGCTCCAGTCCACCACCGCCTCCAGCGTCTGGTGCCGGGGCCGCACCGAGCGGGGGCCGCCGGCCAGCAGCCGGAACCGGTCGGAGAGCCGCTCGGCCAGCTGGGGCAGCGGCATCGCGCGCACCCGGACCGCGGCCAGCTCCAGGGCCAGCGGCATCCCGTCCAGCTCCCGGCAGATCCGCACCACCGCCGCGGCGTTGCCCCCGTCCACCTCGAACCCGGGAGAGAAGGCGCGCACCCGGTCGGCGAAGAGCTGCACCGCCGGGTAGCCGCGGGCCTCCGCGGCGGAGGCGCCCTCCGGGGGCAGCTCCAGCGGCGGCACGGCCAGCAGCCGCTCCCCGGTGATGCCGACCGGCTCCCGGCTGGTCGCCATGATCCGCACCCCGGGGCAGGCCGGCAGCATCCGCGCCACCACGTCGGTCACCTCGTCGATGAGGTGCTCGCAGTTGTCCACGATGAGCAGCAGCCGCTTGTCGCCGAAGACCTCCAGGGCCCGCTCGATCGGGTCGGTGTGCTCGGCGATCTGCAGCGGGGAGACCACCCGCTCGCGCATCCCCACCACGTCCAGCAGGGTGACCGGGACGCCGCCCTCGGCGCGCAGCGACGACAGGTCCACGAACCACACCCCGTCCGGCACCAGGTCGGGGCGGTCGGCGGCGAGGCGGCCGCCGACCTCGACCGAGAGCCGGGTCTTGCCCGCACCGCCCGGGCCGACCAGGGTCAGCAGCCGCTCCTCGGCCAGCAGGCCCAGCGCGGTGCCCACCTCCTCGCGCGCCACGAAGCTGGTGAGCATGGACGGGAGCCGGGTCACCGGGGCCGGCCGCGCCCCCAGGTCGAGCGGTTCCCGGGCCGGTTCGGCCGGCTCCAGCGCCTCCCCGCGCAGCAGCCTCAGGTGCAGGCCGGCCAGCCGCTCCGACGGGTCGATGCCCAGCTCCTCGGCGAGCCGGGAGCGGAGCCGCTGGTAGGCGGCGAGCGCGTCGGCGGTCCGGCCGGACGCCGCCAGGGCCCGGACGAGCAGCTCCGTGGTGTGCTCGCGGAGCGGCTCCTGGGCGGCCAGCGCCTCCAGCTCGGGCAGGACCGCGGAGTGCTCGCCGTCCTCCAGCCTCGCCTCCAGCAGCTCGCCCCGGGCGCCGCGGTGCTGCTCGGCCAGCCGGGCGGCCTCGCCCTCGCCGCCGGCCTCGCCCAGCTCCGGGACCGGGTCGCCGCGCCACAGCCCCAGCGCCGCCTCCAGCAGCCGCACCGCCTCCCGGCGATCGCCGGCGGCCCGCGCCCGGCGGCCGCGCCGCACCAGCCCGTCGAACTCCCACAGGTCCACCTGGGAGGGGTCGGTGTCCAGCCGGTAGCCGGCGGCGTCGCCGAGGATCACCGAGGGCGAGCCCAGCTGCCGGCGCAGCCGGGAGACCAGGGCCTGCAGGGCGTTGGCGGCGTTGGCCGGGGCGTCGGCGCCCCAGATGCCGTCGATGAGGCGGTCCGTGCCCACCGTGCGCCCGGGTTCCAGCAGCAGCAGTACCAGGAGGCGCCGCAGCCGGGCACCGCCCACCGGCACCGGGGCGCCCGCGCCGTCCAGCACCGTCAGAGGACCGAGTATGGAGAACCGCACCGTCCCATGATCCATGATCCCCCGCACCTCCTCTGAACGGTTTCCTCCGCCGGCCGGCGGGACGCGCCGCCCCCGGGCGGGCCCGGCGTCCCGCCGACCGCAGTAAGGTGCGGTGGAGGCCGTCCGGGCCCGGCGCCGCAGCCGGGCGGGAAACCGGGCCGCCCCGTCCCTCGGCCGCCCGGCCGCACCGACCCTTCTTCGCAGGAGCCCCATGTTCTCGGCAGCACGTCACCGTTCCTCCGGCTCTGGCCGCGCGGTCCCGTCACGTGCCCGCTTCCGGCGCGGGTCCGCCCTGGTGTGCGGGGCGGCCGCGGTGGCCGCGGCCGCCGGCTGCTCCGGCCTGACCTCCGGCAACGGGGAGCTCACCGACGACATCAACGTCACGAGCACCCTGCTCCAGGAGGGCAGGATGCTCCCGGACACCTTCACCTGCCACGGCGAGGCCGAGGAGGGCGTGTCGCCGCCGCTGCAGTGGTCCGGCCAGCCCGACGACGTCGGCTCCTTCGCCATCGTCGCCGACGACCCCGGCTCCGCCGAGGTGTTCTGGGTGGTCTACGGCCTGGACCCGGCCACCGTGGAGATCCGCCAGGGCGGCCTTCCGCAGTCCGCCCGGGCCGGCCTGAACAGCTCCGGCGAGGCCGACTACGCGGCGCCCTGCCCCGAGCAGGACGAGCACTACGACTACCGGTTCACCGTCTACGCGCTGGACGCGATGCCGGAGCTGGCCGCCGGCGCCCCGCTGGAGGAGTCGCTGGAGGTGATCTCGCAGCACACCATCGCGCGCGGATCGCTCACCACGACCCACGAGTAGCCTGCGACCAGGGCACGTCCCCTCCCCACCGGCGCCGCGCGGCGGCCCTGCGGGTAAAAACCGCCGTCCGCCCGCTGCACCTGCGGCACATCTGCGCATAAAGTGGGGCCGTGCCCCCCAGTGATTTTCTGATGACCGAATCTGTTTTCGAACGTGTGCGACACCGCGGACGCCGCCCTCGGCGACCGTCGGGCGCCGGCGCCTCCGCCCTCCCCTCCGGGTGCGTCCGCGCCGTCCCGCACACGGGGGGCCACCTTCCCGAGCACGTCACCCCCGCCGGTGGCACCTCCGTCCTCGACAAGGCCGCGGCCCCAAGGGTGGTGCAAGCAGCATGACCGTTCTGATCGTCACGATCGTCGCGATCATCGTCGTCCTCCTCGTCCTCGTCCTCATCCTGCTCGGCATGCGCGCGCTCAACGCCGGCGGCCGCGACGAGGCCTATGACGACGGTTACGACGCCCGGGACGACCGATACGACGACGAAGACGACGACCCGGTCGAACCCGCGAAACCGCGTCCGACCGGCCGCTCCCGGTCCCGGCGCTCCCGGGCCTCCGACCGCTGGGAGGAGGACGACCTGTCCGGCAACTCCTTCTGGTCCAGCCTCGGCGACGAGGACGGCGGACCGGAGGAGGAGGCCCCCGCCCGCCGGTCGGCGGGGCGCCGCGCCCCGGCCGAGGAGTCCACCCGCGCGATGCAGGCGCTCCCCGACGAGGAGCCCGAGCCGGCCCCGGAGCCCCGCCGCTCCCGCGGCCGCCGCGCCCGGCGGGCCGAGGAGCCGGCCGAGCCCGCCGCGCAGAGCCCCGCCGAGCCCGCGGCGGAGGGCCTGGCCAAGCTGGCCAGCCTCGGCAGCGGCGACGCCGCGGCCCTCCCCCCCGCCGCGGAGCCCGAGCCGGCCCCGCAGCCCGCGGCCGACCCGCTCGCCGCGCCCCTCGCCGGCCGGTCCGCGGCCGCCGCGCCCGCCCCCTGGCCCGCGGAGTCCTCCCCCGCTCCGCTGCCGCCCGCCGCGCGCGACGACGACCCGCTCGGCGGCCCCTCCCCCCTCTCCTCCTCCGCGCCCTCCCCCTCCTTCGGCGCGCCCGCCGCCCCGCAGAGCACGGGCGGCCTCCCGGGCTCCCCTTACGACACCGGGTCCTACAGCCGCCCCAGCAGCTACGACACCGGGTCGCACAGCCGCCCGCCGTCCCCCTCTCCCTACGACACCGGCTCCTACAGCCGGCCCGCGGCCTACGACACCGGGTCGCACTCCCGGCCGGCCGCCCCGTCCCCCTACGACACGGGGTCCTACAGCCGCCCCGGCGGCTACGACACCGGCTCCTACGGCCGGGCGGCCTCCTACGACACCGGGTCGCACTCCCGTCCGGCGTCCCCCTCCCCCTACGACGCCGGCTCCCCTTACGACACCGGGTCCTACAGCCGCCCCGACGGCTACGACACCGGCTCCTACGGCCGGCCCGCCGCGGACGCCTACCGGCCGGAGCCCGCGGCCGACCCGCTCGGCGACCCGGCGTTCGACCGGCGGCCGCGGCACTCCGCCGCGCCGGCCTCCGAGCCGCCGGCCTGGTCCGGTGAGACCGGCGGGTTCGACCGGTCCTCGTTCGGCGACCCGGCGCCCTATACCGACCCCTCCTGGGGCGGGGGCAGCGGCGGGCTGCCGTCCATGGCCCCCCGCACCGGGTTCGAGCAGGCCCCGCCGCCCTCCGCGCCGTCCTACGGCGGACCGGCCGGGCCCGGCGGCTACGACCCAGCCTCCTTCGACACCGGCTCGTTCGCCTCCGGCGCCTACGGCGGCGGGGCCCCGGGCGCCGGCGCCTACGACGGCGGGGCGCTCGGTGCCGGCGGGTACGACCAGGGCCTGTACGGTTCCCGGCCCGCGGCGGACCCGCTCGGCCCCGCGCCCTCCCCCGGCCACGGCGACGTGTTCGGCGGCCAGGCGGCCCCCGGCGCCCCCTCCCCCGGCGGCTGGAGCCCGTACGGCGCCGACCCCGACGCCCCCTACCCGCCGGACGGCTACGGCCGGCGCTGAGCCGCGCCGCGGGCGGCGGGCCGAAGAGCATCCCGAGCGGCCGGGAGGCGGACCGGAGAACGGTTCCGCCTCCCGGCCGCTTCCGCATGCCGGGACCCCCTTCTGATTCGCACCGGTTCATCCGCGCTTCCGCCCCGGCAGCGGAAAAGTTCCGGCCCGGCACGGGGGGAACGGTTATCAACGTCACTTCAGAACGCGCCCGCACCGCACCGCCTCGACTGACTACAGTGAGTCACTGACAGCGTCCGGTGCGTGTCCGGCCGCCCGCGCCGCCTCGCTGCCGGCCCGGCGACCCCCTGCCCTCATCCACCGGAAGGCCGCTGTCCCCAGAGCGCCAGCCCGTCCGACCCATGAGGGGGACACATGCACCACGACGCCCAGGGAACACCCGCCGGCCCTCCGCCGGAGCGGAAGAGCGCCTCCGCCCCGCGCACCCCGCTGCCGTTACTCCGCAACCCGATCGGCGACCTCGGCGCCTCGCTGGTCGTCTTCCTGGTCGCGGTCCCGCTCTCGCTCGGCATCGCCGTCGCCTCCGGGGCCCCGCTGGTGGCCGGCCTCATCGCCGCGGTCGTCGCGGGCGTCGTGGCCGGCCTCGCGGGCGGCTCCCAGGTCCAGGTGAGCGGCCCGACCGCCAGCCTGACGGTGATCGTCGCCGGCCTGATCCTCGCCCACGGCTGGCAGGTCACCTGCCTGATCACCATGCTCGCCGGGCTGCTGCAGATACTGTTCGGCGCCTCCCGGATCGCGCGGGCCGCGCTGGCCGTCTCCCCCGCCGTCGTCCACGGCATGCTCGCCGGGCTCGGCATCACCATCGCCCTGGCCCAGCTGCACGTGGTGCTCGGCGGCGCCCCGCAGAGCTCCGCCGTCGCCAACGCGCTGGAACTCCCCGGCCAGGTGCTCGACAACCACACCCCCGCCGTCGCCGTCGGCCTGCTCACCATCGCGGTCATGGGGCTGTGGCCGCGCCTGCCCGGGCGCCGGCTGCGCGCGGTCCCGGCGGCGCTGGTGGCCGTCGGCGCCGCCACCGCCGCCGCGGCCCTGGCCGACCTGCCCGTCGAACGGGTGGACCTGCCCGACTCCCTGTCGCAGGTGTGGAGCGGCCCGATGCCGCCCGACCGCGCCGACGTGCACGCGGTGGTGATCGGCGCGGTCACCGTCGCCCTGGTCGCCAGTGTGGAGTCGCTGCTGTCCGGCCTGGCCGCGGACCGGCTGCACAACGGCCCCCGCATCCGCCTCGACCGGGAGCTCATCGGCCAGGGCGCGGCCAACACCGTCAGCGGCGCCCTCGGCGGCCTCCCGGTGGCCGGCGTCATCGTGCGCAGCACCACCAACGCCCGGGCCGGCGCGCGCACCCCGCTCTCCACCGTCCTGCACGGCGTGTGGGTGCTGCTCTTCTCCGCGCTCTTCGCCGGCGTGGTGGAGATGATCCCGATGGCGGCGCTGGCGGGGCTGCTCGTCTTCGTCAGCCTGCAGATGGTCAACCTGGCCCACCTGAACGACCTCCGCCGCCACCACGAGGCCAGCGTCTACCTGGCGACCATGGGCGCGGTGCTCCTGCTCGGCCTGCTCGAAGGCGTCATCATCGGCTTCGCCCTGGCCCTGGTCGTCGCGCTGCGCCGGCTCACCCGGCTCACCGTGTCCACCGAGGAGTCCGGGGGCCGCTGGCACGTGGTGGTGCAGGGCTCGCTCACCTTCCTCGGGGTCCCCCGGGTCAACCAGGTACTGCGCACCGTGCCCGCCGGCGCCCGCGTCGACCTCGACCTCAACGTCGACTTCATGGACCACGCCTCGTTCGAGGCGATCCACGCCTGGCGGGTGGACCACGAGCGCACCGGCGGCCGGGTCGACATCGACGAGGTGCACGAGAACTGGTACGAGCGGAACTCCCGGCGGTCGCCGCCGATCGGCAAGACCGCGCCGCGCAGGCCGGCCCGCTGGTGGGCCCCCTGGGGGATGCGCCACGGGTTCGACCGGTCCGTCCCCGCGACCGGCCTGCTGCTGGCCGGCGCCCGGGAGTACCACTCCAACACCGCCGGCCGGATGCGCTCCCTGATGAGCGGCCTGGCCCACCGGCAGCACCCCTCGGCGCTCTTCATCACCTGCGCCGACTCCCGGGTGGTGCCGAACCTGATCACCTCCAGCGGGCCCGGCGACCTGTTCACCGTGCGCAACATCGGCAACCTGGTGCCCGCGCACGACGACTCCGGACTGGACTCCTCGGTGGGGGCCGCG
The DNA here is from genome assembly GCF_000341105.1 of Nocardiopsis potens DSM 45234. Lineage (GTDB taxonomy): Bacteria > Actinomycetota > Actinomycetes > Streptosporangiales > Streptosporangiaceae > Nocardiopsis_A > Nocardiopsis_A potens. The sequence goes on along the minus strand of NZ_ANBB01000037.1, from coordinate 163,453 downwards.
ATCGAGTACGCCGTGGAGGTGCTGGACGTCCCCTCCATCGTGGTGTGCGGGCACTCCCACTGCGGCGCGATGAAGGCGCTGCTCGACGGGGCGCACACCGACCCGGGCGGGGCCCGCGCCGGCCGGCTGCAGCGCTGGCTCTGCTTCGCCCGAGGCTCCCTGCAGCGGCCCCGCGCCGAGCGGGCCGCGGCCGCCGGCGACCCGGAGGCGCTGCGGATCCTCGCCCAGGAGAACGTCATCCGCCAGCTGGAGAACCTGATCACCCATCCGGTGGTGCAGGAGCGCACCGAGGCCGGGCGGCTCGAGCTCACCGGTATGTTCTACGACCTGGACACCGCCCAGGTGCTGGTGCTGGACCGGCGGACCGGCGCCTTCGAACCGGTCCCCTCCGGCGCGGCGCCCGGCCCCCGGGACGCGGAGGACGACCGCCCCGCGGACGAGCCGGCCCCCTCCTGACCCGGCGCGGCCGGCCCGGCGCTACTCCTCGTCGGGCCGGTCGTCCCGGCCGTCCTTCTGCACCTCGGACGCCTGGTATCGGGCGAAGCCGATGATCACCGCGATCGCCGCGATGGGCAGCCCGAACATCAGCACCCAGACCAGGTTCATGTCCATACCCAAAGACACCCGACTTCCCGCTCGCCGGCATACGGGGACGCCGTACCGGTCTCCCAATGTAGCGCCCGGCGGCCCTCTCCGCCCCCGCAACCCCGCAGCCGCAGGCGATCCGGGGCGGCCCCGCCGGCGGACCTCCGGGACGGGGCCGCCCCGCCCTCCTCCGGGAGGGGCGGCCCCGCGGTGCGCGGCCCTCCGGACCGCCCGGCGCCCTCCCCGCGGGTCACTCCGCCGCCGGCGGGCCCCACGGGTCCCCGGGCTCCTCCTCCACCCGGGTCACCCGGTTGTCCTCGACGACCAGGCGCCACCGGTCCTCGAAGTCCTCCCCCTCCGCTTCGATCACGCCGGACACCGAGTGGTCGAAGGTGAAGCGGGCGAACTCGGCGGGCGGGACGGGGCCGGGATCGGCCTGGGCCCGCGCACCGGGCTTGAGGAAGTGGTCGATGAGGTAGCGCATCCACTCCTCGGCGCCGTAGAACTTCTCGACCTCGTCCCAGACGATGGCGGCCCCGTCCTCGGTGGGCACCCACTGGCACCACAGCTCGGGCTGCCCCTCCGGCGGCCGGTCGGCGTCGCGGACGTCCGCGGCACGCTCCGTCACCCGGGAGGAGGCGCCCCTCGTCGCGTACCCGGAGGCGTCCCTCGTCCCGCCTCCGGAGGCGTCCTCGACGTAGTACGGGCCGTTCTCCCGGTCGACCCTGCGGGTCCGGGAGAACTTGGTGAGGTAGGCGATCTCGTGCTCGTTGAGCGGCGGCGTGACGGCGACCTGTCCGCTGAACACCGTGGTGTAGCCCATCGCCGGCTCCTTCCATCCGATAGGGCTGGTCCAGGAATCGGCGGGCAGACTAGCCCCCGAGGGCGACAGAGCCGGGGCCCGGAGGACCGGCCCGCGAGCGCCTTGCAGCGCTCCAGCGGGCCGGGCGGAGAAGAAGAAAAGGGGGAGTCGGCCGATAAGCCGGATTCTGTCGGCCCCTCGGAAGGGGCCGGGCGGCCATCCATCTGGGGCCGCCGTTGCCGGCGACCTCGGTGCGGTCAACCCGCGGACCTCGGGCGGGCCGCCCTCGATCGTCCGCGCGGAGGGCCGGAGCCCTCCTTCTCGACCTTGCTCCGGGTGGGGTTTACCGAGCCGGCCGGATCACTCCGGCCGCTGGTGGTCTCTTACACCACCGTTTCACCCTTACCACCGCGAACGGTGGCGGTCTGCTCTCTGTGGCACTGTCCCGCGGGTCGCCCCGGGTCGGTGTTACCGACCACCCTGCCCTGTGGAGTCCGGACTTTCCTCGACGCCCTGACGGCGCCGCGACCGCCTGGCCGACTCCCCGGTATGCATCGTATCGCGGAACCGGTCCGCCGCGCGCCGACCGCGGGTCCGGCGGCACCTGCGCGGCCTGCGCCGCTCGGACCGCCGACCGCCCCGGGACGGCGGCGGTGCGCGGAGCATGGCGCGGCGGGGTCCGCGGTACTCCCGGAGGCGGGGCGAGGCATGCGCTTCGGTCCGCCGCACCCGGCACGGGACCCGGCGCAGGGGGCGGGGCCGCCCGGCGGGGCCCGCCGCCGGGCCTCCGGCGGCGGGCGGGCTCAGGCCGGGGCCTCCCCGGCCAGGTGGGAGATGTCGTTGAAGGAGCGCAGCAGCATCGGGCCGTCGGCGTAGCAGTCGATCTCGCTCAGCGCCGCCACGTCCAGGTGCATCCGGTACAGCGCCTCCACCGGCGCGCCCAGCGCCTGCGCCACGATCGCCTTGATCGGGGTCACATGGCTCACCACCAGCACCGTGCGGCCGCGGTACCGCTCCACCAGGGAGCCGCGCGCCTCGGCCGCCCGGCGGGCCGCCTCGGCCAGGCTCTCCCCGCCCGGCGGCGCCGCCTCCGGGTCGGCCAGCCAGGCGGCCAGCTCGGCCGGGCGGTCCCGGTTCACCTCGGCGAAGGTCATGCCCTCCCAGGCGCCGAAGTCGGTCTCCCGCAGCCCCGGCTCCGGCTCCACCTCCAGGCCCAGGCCCGCCGCGACGATCCCCGCGGTGTCCATGGTGCGGCGCAGCGGCGAGGCGACCACCGCCTCGATCCCGGCGCCCGCCAGCCGGGCGGCCGCGGCCCGCGCCTGGGCGCGGCCCGCGTCGGTCAGCTCGATGTCGCCCACCCCGGCGAAGCGGCGCTCCACCGACAGCGGCGTCTGCCCGTGCCGCAGCAGCAGCAGCCGGGTGGGCTCGGTGTCCGCCGGGGCCGACCAGCCGGTGCCGGGCGCCGGGCGCGCCGCCTCCGCGGCGCCGGCCGGGGACTCGGCTGCGGCCGGGGCCTCGGCGGCGGGCTCCGCCGGCGCCTCCCCGGGGGCGGCGAGCCGCACCGGGCGCCCCTGCGCCGCGGCGTCCATCGCCTCGTTGGCGAGCGCGTCGGCGTGCGCGTTCTCCGCCCGCGGGATCCAGGTGTAGGACACCGCGCCGAGCGCGGAGGCGACCTCCCCGGCCCGCTGCGCCAGCGGCTTCATCGCCGGGTGCTTCACCTTCCAGCGCCCCGACATCTGCTCCACGACCAGCTTGGAGTCCATCCGGACCTCGACCGCCGCGTCCGGGTCGATCCGCGCGGCCGCCTCCAGCCCGGCGATCAGCCCCCGGTACTCGGCCACGTTGTTGGTGGCCGTCCCGATCGGCTCCGCGACCTCGGCCAGCACCTCTCCGCCGACCGCGTCCCGCACCACCGCGCCGAACCCGGCAGGCCCCGGGTTCCCCCGCGACCCGCCGTCGGCCTCCACCGCCAGCCTGCGCCCCATCCCGGGCTCCCCCGTCCTCACAGCCCCGATTCGGTGGTCCGCACCAGGATCCGCCGGCAGTCCTCGCAGCGCAGCACCTCGTCGGCGGGGGCCTGGCGGATCCGGCCCAGCTCGGCCGTGCTCAGCGCCAGCTTGCACCCCTCGCACCGGCCGTAGTGCAGCGCGGCCGCCCCGATCCCGTACTGGTCCCGGAGCTTGGTGTAGAGCGCCAGCAGGTCCTCGGGGACCTCCTTGGCCAGGCGCTCCCGGCGGTCCCGCTCGGTCGCGCGCTCGTCCTCGATCTCCAGCGCCGCGGCGGAGCGGCGCTCCTCGGCCGACTCCCGGTCGGCCTCGGCCCGCTCCAGCTCGGCGGTGACCGACGCCGCCTCCGACTCCGCGGCCTCGCGGCGCTCCATCACCTCCAGAACGACCTCCTCCAGCTCCGCCTGGCGGCGCTGGAGCGAGGCGATCTCCGACTGCAGCCCCTCCAGCTCCTTGGGGGAGGAGACGTGGCCCGCGTCCAGCCGGGCCCGGTCCCGGTCGGCCCGGGAGCGCACCTGGTCGACGTCGGACTCGGCCTTGCGCTGCTCCCGGTCGAGGTCGGACAGGGCGGTCCGGGCGGACACCGCCCGGTCCTTCAGCCCGGTGATGCGGGCGTCCAGCTCCCGCACCTCCTCGGCCTCCGAGAGGTTGCGGGCCCTGTGCTCGGCACGGGCGATCGCGGTGTCGGCCTGCTGCACGTCGAGCAGGCGCAGCTGGTGTTCGGGTGCGGCTTTCACGTGTTCTCTAGTCTCCTCGGAACGCCTGCGACCAGGCGTCGGTGACGGTGGTGGATACGCGGGTCTCAACGGTAGCCCCCCGGGAGCCCAGGGCGCCCGCGAGCCGCTCCGCCCCGTCGGCCAGCCAGGGCCACTCCCCGGCCCAGTGCGCGACGTCCAGCAGCGCGGGCCCGCCGTCCTGGGTGAACTCCGAGGCCGGGTGGTGGCGCAGGTCCGAGGTGAGGTAGGCGTCGACGCCCGCGGCGCGCGCCGCGTCCAGCAGCGAATCGCCCGCCCCGCCGGACACCGCGACCGTGCGCACCTCGCGCTCCGGGTCGCCCGCGACGCGCACCCCGCCCGCCGTGCCGGGCAGCCCGGCCGCCGCCTGCGCGGCGAACTCCGCCAGGGGCATCGGCTCCGGAAGCCGCCCGATGCGGCCGATCCCGCGCCGCCCCGCCGGATCCGAGGGGTCGGGGTCGAGCGGCACCAGCGGCCCGGCCAGCCCGACCGCGGCGGCGAGCGCGTCGGAGACCCCCGGGTCGGCGGTGTCGGCGTTGGTGTGCGCGGTGTAGAGGGCCACCCCCTCCCGGATGAGCCGGTGCACCAGCCGCCCCTTCGGGGTGGTGGCCGCCACGCTGGTCACCCCGCGCAGCAGCAGCGGGTGGTGGGTGACGATGAGCTGCGCCCCCCACTCGACCGCCTCGTCCACGACCTCGGCCACCGGGTCGACGGCGAACAGGATCCGCCGCACGGCCTGGTCCGGGTCCCCGGCGACCAGGCCGACCGCGTCCCAGGAGGCCGCCCAGGCCGACGGGTACAGCTCCTCGAAGGCGTCGGTCACGTCCTGCAGGGTCGGCGGTGCGCTCGTTGTGCTCACGGACCGCAGGTTATAGGTTCCGCGCTCCGCCCGCGCGCCGTCGTGCACAGACCCCGTCCACAGGCGGCCGGGCGCAGGGTGGTGCCGCTCCTCCCGCACGGGCTAGCCTCGCCCCCATGAAATACCTCGTGCGCGAACGGATCTTCGACATCGGCGACGACTTCTGGGTCACCGACGAGGAGGACAACCGGATCTACTGGGTGGACGGCAAGGCCATGCGGCTGCGCACCACCTTCCAGCTCAAGACCCCCGACGGCGAGCCTCTCCTGGAGATCAAGGAGAAGCTGCTGCACATCCGCGACCAGATGCGGATCACCCGCGACGACGAGCTCGTCGCCACCGTCCGGGAGCGCATGTTCAACCCGATCAAGGAGAAGCTCATCGTCGAGCTCGCCGCCGGCGGCGAGTGGGAGGTCCACGGCGACCTGCTCGGCAAGGAGTACGTGATCAGCGACGAGCAGGGCACCGTCGCGCACATCTCCAAGAAGTGGTTCCGCGTCCGCGACACCTACGCCGTCGACGCCAACACCCACCGTCCCGACATCGCCGCCGACCCCGCCCTGGTGATCGCCGTCGCGGTCGCGGTGGACTCGCTCACCGAGGACGGCCGGGAAGAGGAGGAAGAGGAGGAGCAGGACTGAGCCGGGCCGCCCGCGCGCTCCGGCACGGCGCCGCCCAGCTCCTCCGCTTCGCCCTGCTCCAGGTCAGATCCTGCGCGTTCGCCGCGGGGATCCTCATCGGGCTCGCCCTGTCCTCGCTGCTCCCCCCGGAGATCCCCCGCTACGACGCCCTGCTCGCCTACGGCATCGCGCTGACCGCGCTGTTCTGGGCGCTCCGCCTGGAGAGCGGGCGCGAGGTCCTCGCGGTGCTCGGCTTCCACGTCGTCGGCCTCGTCTTCGAGCTGTTCAAGGTGCACATGGGGTCGTGGGCCTACCCGGAGGAGGCCTGGACCAAGATCGGCGGCGTCCCGCTGTACAGCGGCTTCATGTACGCCGCGGTCGGCAGCTACGTGGTGCGCGCCTGGCGGCTGCTGGAGCTGGAGGTGACCGGCTACCGCGCCGCGGCCACCGCGGTCGTCGCGGCGCTCATCTACGCGAACTTCCTCACCCACCACTGGCTGCCCGACGCCCGGGTGCTCCTGGCCGCCGCCATGATCGCGGTCACCTGGGGCGCCTGGGTGCACTACACCGTGGGGGCGGCCCGCTACCGGATGCCGCTGTCGCTCTCCTTCGTGCTGATCGGGTTCTTCCTGTGGGTCGCGGAGAACGCCTCCACCCTGCTCGGTGCCTGGCGCTACCCGCACCAGGCCGACGCCTGGGCCCTGGTGCACCCGGCCAAGTTCGGCGCCTGGGCGCTGCTGGTGACCGTGTCGTTCGTGCTGGTCGCCTCGTGGAAGCCGAGTGAGGCGCAGGGCCCCGGGCGCAATAGGCTGGTGCCCAGCCATGAATGACGCACGCATTTCGCCCGTCGGGGCGCACGTACCCGTGTCCGGAGGCCTGGCCACCAAGGGCCTGCCCTACGCCGACGAGATCGGCGCCGAAGCGATCCAGGTCTTCGTCAGCAACCCGCGCGGCTGGGCCACCACGCCCGGCGTCCCCGAGGAGGACGCCGCCCTGCGCGACCGCTCCGGCCTCCCGGTCTTCGTGCACGCCCCCTACCTGATCAACCTGGGCGCCCCGGACGAGCAGGTGGCCGCCAAGTCGGTGGCCTCGCTGGAGCACTCGCTGCGCCGCGGCGCGGCGATCGGCGCCCTGGGCGTGGTGGTGCACACCGGATCCGCGGTGCGCGGCGGCCGCGCCGCCGGCCTGGACCGGATGCGCTCCCGCCTGCTGCCGCTGCTGGAGCGGCTCGGCGAGAACGTCCCCCCGGTGCTGCTGGAGCCGATGGCCGGCCAGGGCCAGGTGCTCTGCGCCACCGTCGACGACCTCGCCGGCTACCTCGACGCCCTGGACTGGCACCCGCGCGCCCGGGTCTGCCTGGACACCGCGCACGCCTTCGCGGCCGGCCACGACATCTCCAGCCGCGCGGGCATGGCCGCCATGCTGGACCGGTTCGGCGAGGCGGTCGGCGCCGACCGCCTCGGCCTGGTGCACGCCAACGACTCCAAGGCCGACTGCGGCAGCAACAAGGACCGGCACGAGAACATCGGCGCCGGCCGGATCGGCGCCGAGCCCTTCGCCGAGCTCTTCGTCCACCCGGTCTCCGCGGGCGTCCCCCTGACCCTGGAGACCCCCGGCCCTGTCGGCCCGCACGCGGCGGACACGGCCCTGCTGAAGAAGCTCCGCTCCGAGGCCCTCGACTCCTGACCCGCCGCGGCCGTCCCGGCGGACGGCCGTCGCGGGACGGCCGCCGCACGAGTCCCGGCCCGCCTCCCGGCGGACGGCCGCGCCGACCGGCGGGGCGGGCGGGGCCGGGTGTCAGTCCCGTTCGGCGGGGGCCAGGTCGCGCTCGGCGGCGGTGTCCTCCGCGGTGCCCGCCGAGCCGTCCCCGGCGGCCTGCTCGGGGACGCCGCGCTCGGCCCGGCGCGGCTTGCGCTTGCGGGACCAGGGCTTCCGCCCCTTGCGGCGGCCGCGCTGCGCCGGAACGGCGGCGTCCTCCTCCGTGGCGCCGGTCCCTTCGGTGACGGCCTCCGCCGACCGGTCCCCTCCGGCCTCTCCGGCCTGCCGGTCCCCGGCCGGGTCCTGCTCCTCTGCGGCGGCCCCGGTGTCGGAGGCGCCGTCTTCGGAGGCCTCTTCCCCGGCCTCCCGCTCGGCGGCGGCGCCTTCGCCGGCGGGCCGCTCCTCCTCGGCGTCCGGCTTCCCGGCGTCCGGCTCCGCACCGGTCGTACCGGCGGCGGGGGCGCCGTCCTCGCCGCCGGCGGCGGGCTCCTCTCGCCGCGCTTCCGCGGTCTCCCGGTCCTCCGCGGCCTCCTCCGGCTCCGCGCCGGCCGCCTCGCCGGCGCTCTGCCCGTCGGCCTCCGCGCCGACCGCGTCCCGGTCCCCGCCGTCCCCGGCGTCCGGCTCCGCGGAGGGCTCTTCTGCGGCGGGCTCTTCCGCGGTGTCCTCGGACGCGGCGCCGGACGGTTCCGGCTCTGCGTCCTTCCGCGCCTCGTCGTCGTGCGCGGCGCCGGTCCGCACGTCCTCGGCCGGCGTCTCGGAGACCGCCTTTGCGGCCTCGGGCGCCTCGGCGCGGTCCTGCTCCGGGTCGGCCAGGGCGGCTTCGGCGGGCCCGGCGGCGGCCTCCGGGGCCAGGGCCTGCGTCGATTCCCCGCCCCCGGTCCGGGTTCCGGTGGCCGGGACGGCCTGGAGGAGCTGGAGGCGGTAGCGCCACGGCATCCGGGCGAGCGCCAGCGGCGGCTCCGGGATCGCCACCCGGCCGGTCACGTACTCGATCCGGACGCCGTCCTCGCGGAACCGCCGGTACATCTGGAGCAGCCACCGCCCGCCGACGGCCAGGAGCAGCAGCGCGCCCGCCGCCGCGGCGGTCCAGGCGGCGATCCAGGCCTTGGAGACCGGGCCGACCGGGAGCGAGTCCGAGGCGCAGCCGACCAGCCCCTCCCCCGGTGCCGGGCGGACGCAGACCGTCGTGGCCAGCCGCCCGCCCGCGTCCGCGCGGACGGTGCCGGAGGACTCCAGCTCGACCGCCTCGCCGGCGGGCAGCCCGCGCTCCCAGACCACCTCGCCGTCGCCGGCCTCGCCGTCCTGCCCGGCCTCGATGCCGTCCAGGCCCTCCGGCAGCAGCTGCACGATCCGTGCGTCGGGAAGGTCCTCCGGGCCGGTGTTGGCGACGGTGACGGCGTAGTCGACCGTGCCGTGCACCCGCGCCTCGTCCCCGGCCGCGCCGACGCGGACCTGGACGCCGTCCGCGGCGGCGGAGGGCGCCCCCGCGGCCGCCGCCCCGGGGATCCCGGCGAGGGGCACCGCCGCCAGGGCTGCGAGCAGTACGGCCCCTGCTGCGGCACGGGGATGGTCCATGGGTAAACGCCCCCATATCACGTTCTGCGAAGCCACGGTCACGCATCGTCTGCGAATTTCATAACATGCGTGCGGGCCGCGCCATCGCCGCGCCATGCCGGACGGCTTCACCTCATTGCCGCTCTTACAATGTAGATTCCGATTTGCCCTTTTTGCGGCTTGGGCGGTGCGGTCGGCCTTCCGCGTCGAAAAGCACCCCGTAGTCGCGTTCGGCCCCGTCCCGGGTGACGCGGCCCGCGGCGAGGTCCGCGGCGACCTCGGCGGCCGGCCGCAGCAGCGGGTCGCCGACGCCGCCCCCGCCGGTCGTCTCCACCGCGAGCGCCTCCCCCGCCGCGAACCGGACGTTGTTCGCCTTCGCCGGCAGCCGCTCCGCCTCCCCGGAAGCGGAGACCCGGTAGAACCCGCCGGTCCGGCCCGCTCCCCCGCCGTCCCGGCCCGGCGGCGCCAGCCGCAGCCGGTCGCCGCGCGCGCTCACGTGCGCGTCGGCCAGCAGCCGGAACACGGTGCGCGACCCCAGGCCGCCCCGGTACCGTCCGGGGCCTCCGGAGTCGGGCACCGTCCGCACCTCCTCCACCCGGATCGGGAACCGCTCCTCCACCGCCTCCACCTGGGGCACCGAGTTGCGCCCCAGGCCGAAGTGGACCCCGGTGGCGTCCGGCCCGTCCTTCCCCGCGCCGCCCGCCCGCGCGCCGCCCCCGCCGAAGTCGTAGGCCAGGTGGATCCAGTACGGGGCGCCGACCGAGGCGATGGAGAACGGCTGGAGGATGCCCGAGGCGGCGACGGCCCGCTCCGGGACCGCCTCGGAGAGCGCGGCGAGCACCGCCTCCATCGCCGCGTAGACCGGGACGAACCGCCCGCCGCACGGGTGCGGCGGGGTGGCGTTGAGCAGGCTCCCGGCCGGGACCCGGGTGCGGATCGGGCGCAGGCTCCCCGCGTTCATCGGGACGGCCGGGTCGGTGAAGCAGCGCACCGCGAACACCGCCGCCGCCAGCGTCTGCGACAGGCTCGCGTTGATCGCCGCCGGGACCTGCGGGTCGGTACCGGAGAAGTCGAGCAGCACCTCCCCGCCGCCCACCGAGGCCTCGACCCGGACCGTGTGCGCGCGGCCCGGCTCGATGCCGTCGTCGTCGATCGGGTACTCCGCCCGGTACACGCCGGCCGGCAGCCGGGACAGGGCGGCGCGGGTGCGCGCCTCGGCGGCGTCCAGGGCGGCCTCGATCCCGGCGGCCAGGCGCTCCTCCCCGTACTCGGCGAGCAGCCCGGCGGTGCGCGCCGCCGCCGTCCCGGCCCCGGCGATGAGCGCCCGGACGTCCCCCATCACCGCGTCCGGCGTCCTGCTGTTCAGCCGGAGCAGCGCGGCGACCCGGTCGTCCACCCCCGCCGCGTCGGCGATCCGCATGGCGGGCAGCTGCAGCCCCTCCAGGTGGACCTCGGTGGCCAGCGGCGCCATCCCGCCCGCGGAGAGCCCGCCCAGGTCGGCGACGTGGATCAGGGCGGCGCCGAAGTAGGCGGGCCGACCGCCGGCGAAGACCGGGGCGAACACCATCAGGTCGTTGGCGTGCACCCCGCCCCGGTAGGGGTCGTTGGTGATGAACACGTCCCCCCGGCGCATGGTCCGGGCCGGGATCTGCTCCAGCAGCGGCGGCAGCGCCTCCGCCAGCGCCATGCTGTTCATCAGCGTGGTCGCCACCGAGTGCGCGACCAGCCGGCCCTCCGCGTCGAGCACCGCCGCCGAGGCGTCCGAGCCCTCCACGATGAACGCCGAGTGCGCGGAGCGCACCACCGCGATGCTCGCCTCCTCCGCCGCGACCAGCAGCGCGTGGTGCAGGATCTCCGCCGCCGCCCCGCCGGGGCCCGCCTCTTCCGCCATCGCCCGCACCGTCCTCTCTACCGCCCTCTCCGCCGCGATCTCCGGCCGCCCTACCGCGCCGCGCCGCGGACCAGCAGGGTGCCGCCGTCCGGGGCGGGGCTCGCGGTCCAGCCGGGCGGGACCACGATCGTCGACGCGTCGTCGGTGAGCACCGCCGGGCCCGGCAGCCGGGTGCCGGGGGCCAGTGCGGAGCGGGGCCGGAACGGGGTGTCCCGCCCGGTCCACGGCGCCGTCCCGGCGGCGCCGGCGCCCGGTTCGGGGAAGAGCGCCCGCCGGACCGCGACCGGCCCGCCGGGGGCGGCCGCGGGGTCCGGCGGGTGCGGGGCGGGCCCGGCGGCCGGCGCCACCGCGCGCACCCGGAACGCGGTGAACTCCACCGGGCCACGGTGGTCGACGCCGTAGGCCGCCCGGTGCCGCTCGGCGAAGCGCCCGGCCGCTTCGGCCAGGGCCGCCCCGGCGCTCTCCGGGGTCAGCGGCCGGCCGGCGAAGGGCACCGCCAGGCGGTGCGTCTGCCCGGTGAAGCGCACGTCGGCCGAGCGGAGCAGCCGGAGCCCGGGCGCGTCCGGGTCCGCCCCCAGCTCGGCGCAGGCCTCCCCGGCCAGCGCGGTGAAGGCCTCCTCCACCTCGCCGGCCCGGGCGGCAAGCTCCGCCCCGGGCACGGCCAGCGAGCGGACCCGCTCGGTGCCGAGCTCGGCGAAGAGCAGCCCTGCCGCCGAGGCCGCCCCGCAGCGCGGCGGGACCGCCACCGAGCCGATGCCGAACCGGTCGGCGACCCCGGCCGCGTGCACCGGCCCGGCGCCGCCGAAGGCGACCAGGGTGAGGCCCCGGGGGTCGATGCCGCGCTGGACGGTGACCACGTGCACCGCGGCCCCCATGGCGGCGTCCGCGATCTCGCGGACGGCCTGGGCCGCACGCTCGCGCGGCACGCCCAGCGGCCGGGCCAGCCGGTCCACCGCCTTCTCCGCCAGGGCGGTGGAGAGCGGCAGGCCGCCGCCGGCGAACGCGTCCGGGTCGAGGTGGCCGAGGACCAGGTCGGCGTCGGTGACCGTGGGCTCCTCGCCGCCCCGCCCGTAGCAGGCGGGGCCGGGGTCGGAGCCGGCCGAGCGCGGCCCGACCCGCAGCGTGCCCGCCCCGTCGATCCAGGCGATGCTCCCGCCGCCCGCGCCGACCTCGGCCAGGTCGATGGCGGGCGCGGCGATCGGCACCCCGGTCCCGGCCCGCCGGCCGCCGAAGCTGCCCCGGCCGCCGACGTGGAACTCCCGGGTGACGTCGGGTTCGCCGCCGCGGATGACGCAGGCCTTGGCGGTGGTACCGCCCATGTCGAAGCTGATCGCGTCGCCGGTTCCGGCGCGCACCGCGGCGTCCCGGGCGGCCAGCACGCCCGCGGCCGGCCCCGACTCGATGGTGGCCACCGCGCGGCGGACCGCGCCGCGGGCCGACATCACGTCCCCGCGCGAGTCGGTGACCTGGAGCGGCGCCCGCACCCCGATGGTGTGCAGGGCCTCCTCCAGCCGGGACAGGTAGCGGCCCAGCAGCGGTCCGACGTAGGCCGACATCAGGGTGGTGGCGGCCCGCTCGTACTCGCGCGGCTCCGGCCAGACGTCGCTGGAGAGCGCGATGAACGCGTCCGGTCCGAGCTCGGCCCGGAGGATGCGCGCGGTGCGCCGCTCGTGCCCGGGGGCGGCGTAGGAGTGCAGCAGGCAGACCGAGACGGCGCGGACGCCGCGCCGGGCCAGCGTCCGGGCGATGGCGCGGACCGCGTCCTCGTCGAGCGGGGTGAGCACGGTGCCGTCCGGGCCGGTCCGCTCGGGGACCTCGAACCTGTCCTCCGCCGGGACCGGCGGGCCGGGCGGGTCGAACCGCAGGTCGTAGCGGTCCTCCTCGACCCGGGCGTAGCGGCCGAGGGCGAGCACGCCGTCGAACCCGGCGGTGCTCAGGTGGGCGACCCGCTCGCCGGTGCGCTCCAGCACGGCGTTGGTGGCCAGGGTGGTGGCGTGCACGACCCGCTCCACCCGGCCGGGGTCGGCCCGTGCGGCGCGCAGCGCGGCCCGGGCGCCGCGCACCGCCGCCTCGACCGGGTCCCGGTGCGTGCTGAGCACCTTGGCCACGGCCGTCCGGCCGTCGCCGCGGACCACCGCGACGTCGGTGAAGGTGCCGCCGACATCGATGCCGAGCGCGTGGCCCGCCCCGGTCCCGCCCGCTCCCGCTGCGCCGCCCATGCCCGGCAGCCTAGAGAAGACCCGGCGAAAAACCAAGCAGTTGCTTGGCTTGATTTCCGGCCCTTTCCCCGGAGGAGGAACCCGGTACCGGTTCCGGCCGTCTTTCTTTCCGGAAAACCCGCTCCCGCGGAGCGTGCCGCCGCGGGATTGGGCGACAATGTTCGGTGAGCGGTCGCGATCGACACGGAAGGGCGGTGCGGGGGATGGATCCGGTGACCCTGGTCGTCGGCGGGGCCATCGCGCTGGGCGGGGTCCTCATCGGAAGGATGCTGCCCCGCCGCGAACGCCGGCAGCCCCAGCAGCATCAGGCGCCGGAGGTCACCGCTCCCCCGGCGGGCGCCAACCCGCAGCCGATCTGCGGCTGCGGCCACCACATCGTCTTCCACGACCAGCGATCCAAGCTCTGCCAGGCCCAGGTGGTCATCCCCGGCCGCTGGACCGGCCAGGGCTCCTCCGACGGCGTCTACCGGCAGTGCAAGTGCCAGGGGTACCGCGGCCCGATCCCACTGGACGAGTACTACGCCCCGGACCTGCTCAACGGCGAGTCCTGAGCGGCGCCGCACCTCCAGGAGGAGCAGTGATCAGAGCCCGCACCGGGGAAGAGCGCCGCGCCGTCATCGAGGGCCTGCGCGCCCTCGCCGATTTCCTGGACGACCACCCCGAGGTGCCGCTCTGCCCCTCTTCCGAGCCCCTGGCGGTCTTCCCCGAGGGCGATGACACCGAGTGCTTCGCCGACATCGACCGCGTCGCCGCCCTGATCGGAGTGGCCCCCAAGAGGCGGGGCGACCACTACGTCGCCGAGCGGGAGTTCGGCCCGGCCGGGTCCGAAGTGGTGCTCGGCTACGTCGCCATCCCCGCCGACTCGCACGCCCGCTACACCGCCGAGCGCTCCTACGCCGGGAGCGTGCACCCCGAGGAGGACGGGGCGAGCGGCGGTTGACGCCCTTCCACCCCTGAACGGCGAAGCCGCGACCTCGGCACGGCTCTGCCCCGGGGGGGGCGCCCCACAGGGTCAAGGCCCAAGCCGACGGCGACGACGGAAGGAAGGGCCGGAGTCGGCGCCTCCCCCGGACACAGCACCTCACGGGGCCAAGGTTCAAACGGGCAGCGAAGGCGGGAGAGGACCGGCCGGTCGGTCGGGTGCGGCACCCCACGGAGTACAGGTTCAGGCAGGCGGCGACGGCAGCGGTAGGGGCGGGGCGGAGGTGGTCGCCCGAGCGCGGCGCCCCACGGGGCGAGGGTTCAAGCAGGCGGCGACGGCGGGAGGGGGACCGGCTGGTCGGTCGGGTGCGGCGCCTCGCGGAGCGAGGGTCAAGACGGGCGGCGACGGCAGCGGTAGGGGCGGGGCGAGGGTGGTCACCCGAGCGCGGCGCCTCGCAGAGCGAAGGTCCAAACGGGCAGCGAGGGCAGCAGTGGGGACCGGCCGGTCGGTCCGGCGCGGCGCCCCACGGAGCGAAGGTCAAGACAGGCGACGGCAGCAGTAGGGGCGGGGCGAGCGCCTCACCCGGGCGCGGCGCCTCGCGGAGCCGGGGTTCAAGCAGGCGGCGAGGGCGGGAGGGGGCGGGGCGCCGCGTTCACCGGCCAGGGGCGGCGCGTGCTCCCGGAGGAGGGCAGGGCGGCGCCCCGGCGGCGCGGGCCCACCAGGGGCCCTTATCCCTATATGCCTGGTTTGCAGCGAGGAACGGGCGGGGCGGGGGCGCCCTGCGCACCTCCGCAGCACCCCGATTACATCTACCAGCGAGTAGTAAGCCCCGAAGCCCCTACCGCCCCCTCGCCTGTTACCCAGAGTGGCCAAACGGGGCCTGTCGGGAGAACAAAAGCGACATCCCGCCCCCGCGCCGCCTCTCCTCGGGTTCCGGCCCCCTGCTTTGCGGTCTTCCGGGCGGCTCGAACCCCCGATCACCGACCCGATCAGGGCGATCCGGGCCTCTAGAGGCCTGTTCCGGGCCGGGATGCGCGCCCGGGAATCACCGGGGTGCTCTCGCGGTGCGCAGGACTCCCTAACCCACCATCACCCTGCGTATTCGCCCAGGTCAGAGAGAGGGCGGTTTCAAGGGAGGCCGGCCCCGGCGCCCGGGTGACGCGGGAACGGCGATCCCGCCGCTCCGGCCAGCCCTGACCGGCCCGCCCTGCTCTGCTGCACCCGACCGACCAGCCGGTCCCCTCCCCGCCCTCGCCGCCAGCCTGAACCCTCACCCCGTGGGGCCCGACACCCGGGCGACCACCTCCGCCCCACCCCCACCGGCGCCGTCGCCGCCCGTCTTGACCTTCGCTCCGCGAGGCGCCGCACCCGACCGACCAGCCGGTCCCCCTTCCTGCCCTCGCCGCCAGCCTGAACCCTCGCCCCGTGGGGCGCCGCACCCGGCCGGGACGCCCGGCCCCGCCCCCACCGCTGCCGTCGCCGCCTGTCTTGACCTCGCCCCCGTGAGGCGCCGCGCCGAACCGACCAGCCGGTCCCCCTTCCTGCCCTCGCTGCCAGCCTGAACCGCCACCCCGTGGGGCGCCGCGCCCGGATGGTATGCCCGGCTCAGGTGAGAGGGGGCGCGGCCTCCCTTACCCGCCCGTCCCCGCCGTCCCCGGCGCCCAGGTTCGGAAACGAGTAGACCTGCGTCTCCACCGGGACCAACGTGCGGTCCCCGGTGGGCTTCCTCCCCTGGACGGCCTCCTTCCACCGCTCCAGCACGGCGTCCAGCTCCCGGACCATCTCCGCCGCCTCCTCCTGGGTGAGCAGGTGGACGTAGCTGCTCTCGATCGCGGAGTCCGTCCACGGGGCGGCCTCCGCGAACCGGGTGCCGGAGTACTCGGCCCAGGCGCGGCGGCGCTCGGCGCGGCCGCGCTCCAGCTCGGTGATGACCAGGTTCGCCGCCTCCCGGGTGTGCGGGTCCCGCAGGTAGGCGAACCCGCTCATCCGGATGCCGCCCTGGTGGCCGCGCCACCACCGCTCCCGGCCGCCCGGGGACCGGTCGGGGTCGTCCTCGACCAGCCCGAACCTGGAGAGCTGGCGCAGGTGGTAGCTGGTGGAGCCGCTGCTCTCGCCGAGCAGGCGGGCCAGGCCGGTGGCCGTGGCGGGCCCCCGGTAGGAGAGCTCGCCCAGGATCCTGATCCGGGTGGGGTGCGCCATCGCGCGCAGGGTGGGCACGTCCACGTCGATCGGCGGCGGCGTTCGGGCGGGCTCGGTTCTGCGTCGTCGCTTCATCATGCCGGAGACGCTATTGCCGCGATCCCTTTGCAAAGATTCGTTGGCAGCATCCGGCCAGACTTTTCGTTTTCGCAGGTCACGGAAGTATGGCCGGGAGCGGGAGAGCCGTTTCCGGCCTCCGACCGCCCGAACGGCCGCCGCGGACCGGCCCCTCTCTGCGGTCCGCCGGCGAAACGGGGCGGCCGGGCCCCCTGGTCCTCCAGGTGGTCGACCGCGCCGGATCCGTGGTCGCCGCCCCCTTCCAGGCCGCCCCTTCCACGCCGGCTTCGCAAGGGCCGGACGCCCGGCCGCGCGCCCGGCGGCCGCCCGGTGCCGCCGCCCCGGCGCTCGAACGGACCCCGGGACCGGGCGGTTCCCACCCGATCCGGCACACGCCCGATCCGGCACACGCGCCCCGGCGATGCAGGCCGGACGGCGGAGCGGCCGCCCCGGGCCGGGTCAGTCGTCGGTCCGGGCGCCGCGCTGGCGGCGGTTCCACCGGTCCAGGCGGTCGCGGGCCTGCTCGATCCGGGTGCGGATCGCGATGACCCGGTCGATGCCGCCGGCGCGGCCGTTGTCCTCCTTGAGCCGCTCGTACTCCTTGAGGTGGGTCTCGAACACCTCGACCGGGTCGACCGACGGCGGCTCGGCCTGCGCCAGGGCCTCGCCCAGCCCGGTGATGCCGCGGTCGTTCTCCGCCTGGATCTCGGCGGCGCGGGCGGCCTCCTCGGCCTTCAGCTCGGCCATGGTCTCGGCCTCTTCGCGCTCGGCGCGCCGGCGCTCCTCCTCCCGCTCGGCCAGGGCCCGGCGGCGCCCCCGGGAGCCGATCAGGCCCAGCACGAGGAAGAAGGCGGGGACCAGTACCGCGACGCCCCCGCCGATCCAGGGCAGCACCGCGGCCGCGCCGCCCCCGTCTCCGCCGTCGCCGCCGGCCGCCGGGGCGTCCTCGTCCAGCACCGCGCCGTCGCCCAGCTGCGCCAGCATGCCGTCCACCGACGCCCGGGCGCTGCCGTGGTCCAGCCCGAAGAAGACCGAGGTCTCCAGATCGTAGTCGCCGTGGTCGGAGACCGAGCCGTGCACCGGGTAGGCGTCGATCCCGCCCTCCCCGTCCAGCGCGTAGACCACGACCGGGCCGCCGTCCAGGCCCTGCGCCACCGCGTCGGCCAGCGCCTGGTCGCCGCCGTCCCCGCCGGCCTCCAGCCGGGCGCCGGCCGGCAGCACCGCGACCCGGATCGGCTCGCCCCGGCCGGCCAGCGCGGCGTCGAGCTCGGCGCGCTCCTCGGCCCCGATGTCGGCGCCGGCCCTGGGGTGCACGTAGAGGTGGTCCTCGGCGAGCGCGGCGCGGGCGTCGGCCAGCACGCTCCCGTCGGCGGCGCCGGCGAACACGTTGAGCGCCGGCTGCAGCTCGTCGGGCCCGGGGCCGAGCGGCAGCATGAATTCCAGGTCCCTGGGGGCGGGCCCGTCCGGGCCGGAGGCGGGGGTGAGCCGGAAGCCGTCGCCGGACCAGACCGCGAGCAGCGCGGTGCCCTCGTCCCCGACCGGTTCGAGCAGCGCCTCGGCGTACTCCTCCTCGTAGCCGCCCGAGGCGCCCCCGGCCGCGGGCTCGGGGATCACCGCGACCCGGGTGTCCTCCAGGCCGTCGAACCGCTCCGCCAGCGCCCCGGTGTCCAGGTCCGGCAGGGCCTCGGCGACGGCCGGGTGGACGTAGACGGCCTCCTCCTCCGCCGCTGCTTCGCGCACCGCGGGGAGCAGGTCACCGTCGAGCAGGTCCACCGCGCCGATCATCTGCTCCACCGGGCCGCTGCCGAAGAAGGAGAAGTGGTGCTCCAGGTCGGCGCCGCCGGTGTCGATGCCGACCGCGGTCCAGGAGAGGGTCGTGGTGGTGTCCCCGGTGGCGCCGCGCTCCTCGGTGGCGGCGATGTAGAGGCCCGGTTCGCCGACCCCTTCGGCGATGGCCCGCACGGCCTGCTCCGGGTCGCCCCCGCCGAGCAGGGCGCCGCGCACCGGCGTCTCGGCCCCGGCGAGCCGGGCCCTGGCCAGCGCCAGCGACTCCGCGGAGACCTCCGGCCCGTCCGGGGCGGCGTAGACCTCCTCTCCGGAGGAGAGCGCCTCGACCGCCTCGGCCACCGGGGAGTCCGCGGCGGCGGGCGCCGGGGCCGCCGCGGCCAGGGCGAGGAGCAGCGCGCCGACGGCGGGGAGGGCGGCCCGGTGCGCGCCTCCGGCGCGGGCGGCGGGGGCGGCGGGACCCGGCATCGGCTCCTCCTCGGAAGGTCGGAACGGCGGACGGCCCGCCGCGACGATCCTAGGCCGCCCCCGCGACGCCCCATCCGGCGGGCCCTATCCTCCGCCCGGAGCCGGCCGAAACCCGGTGACCGGTGGCGACGCGTCGGCCCGCCCTCCCCCGGGTACCCCTAGGGCATGGACACGACGACGCTGAACCTGTTCATGCCGATCATCCTGTTCGTCGGCATCGCTCTGATCATGATCGTCGGCACCCTGCTGATGAGGCACGAGAGGAACCGCTCGCACCGCTGACCCCGCCGCTCCGCGGCGCGCCCGCGCGGCGTCCCGCGGCACGGCGGAGGGGGCGCCGCGGCGACGCCCCCTCCCCCTGCTCCGGACCGGCCGGCCCGCGCCCGGCTACCAGCGCAGCCGGACGGCGACCCCGTCGTCCTCGGCGAGCGCCGCGGCCGCCTGCTCCGGCAGCACGGTCACCTCGGTGCCGTTGGCCAGGGCCAGCTCGATCATCCGCTCGCCCATGTCCTTCTCCGCGGCCATGTCGTCCCGGTCCACGCCCGGGGGCAGCTCGTCCTCCGGGTAGTAGGCGCCGTCCGGGGCGCGGTGCCCGGTGAGCCCGCGGGCCCCGTCCAGGAAGAGCCGGGAGACCCGGCCCTCGCGGAACGCGCCCAGGACGTCGCTGAGCCCGACGGCTCCGGTGCCGCCGGACAGCGCCGCGTCCTTGGCCTCCTGGACCGCCTCGGTCGCCCGGCGCACCCGGAGCGCCTCGATCTCCGGGCCGATCCGGGCGGCGATCTCCGGGAGGCCGCTCCCCTCCAGCACGTGTTCCAGCACGATGATGTCGCGCTTGCTGTCCTGGGCGAACCGGCCCTCCAGGGAGCCGGTCAGCCGCCGGTCCCCGGTGATGGCCACCGCGGTCCAGCCGCGCTCGTCGGCGATCTCCTTGAGCCGGGGGCGCATCGCGTTCAGCGACCGCAGCACCTGCTCGGAGACCTTGCGCTCGTACCGGTCGCCCTTGCCGGAGGCGCGGTTGTACAGGCCGGGCTTGCCGGAGGACGCCGGCGCCCGGTCCGGCCGCCACCCCTCGTCGTCCAGGGTGATGGGCATGCTGGTGACGTCCTCGGCGGTGCCGAACCGCAGGTCGACCACGCGCAGCGCGTCCTGCGAGACGGCCAGCACCCCCGCGGGGGCCCCGGCGGCCATGGCGGTCGCCAGCGGCTTGAGGTAGGCGGTGGAGTCCAGGACCGCGCAGTCGTCCAGCGGCATCTGCACCGTCAGCAACCGCACTTCGTCGGAGCCGATCGGGGCGAACAGGGCCCGCCCCACACCGGATTCGGCACCGCTGTCCAGGACATCGTCGAGCTGCGGGCGCAGCTCCTCCAGCCGGGCCAGGACCGCGGCCTTGCGCTGCTTGTCCCCGTTGGAGGAGACCTCGTTCCGCAGCGCGTTGATCTCGTTGGCGATCTGCAGCCGCCACGCGGGAGAGGAGGACCTGTCCCGGGGGTCTGCGGTGGCGTAGACGGAGAGCACCCCCACCTCGTCCCGCAAGGCCGCCAGATCCCGGAGCGATGTCTGATCAAGGTGCACGATGATCATCCCGCCAATCTTCAGCGTTGTGCTCCCCCCGTGCCCCGGGGCGAGATCTCTTCCCTGCTTAACAGGAGACCAGGGGACGGATCAACGATCGGTCGGGACCGCCCCATACCAGAACCAAGAAATCGGTCCGCCACCGGGCCCGCCATCGGGGCCGCCACCGGGTCCGCCACCGGGCCTCGCCCCGGGCGCCCCGGCGTGACAACCGCCCGGCGCCACAGGAGAATGCGGCGTGGACCATTCGACGACGTTGGACAAGGCATCGTGACCACCTCTATCGAACAGCGGATCGCCGAGGAGCTCGGCGTCGGCGGCCACCAGACGGCCGCCGCGATCGGGCTCCTCGACGACGGCAGCACCGTCCCGTTCATCGCCCGGTACCGCAAGGAGGCCACCGGCGGGCTGGACGACGCCCAGCTGCGCACCCTCGAAGAGCGCCTGCGCTACCTGCGCGAGCTGGAGGAGCGCCGGGCGGCCGTCCTGGAGTCGATCCGCTCCCAGGGCAAGCTCGACGACGAGCTGGAGGCCCGGATCGGCGCCGCCGACACCAAGGCGCGCCTGGAGGACATCTACCTGCCCTACAAGCCGAAGCGGCGGACCAAGGCGCAGATCGCCCGGGAGGCCGGCCTGGAGCCCCTGGCCGAGCTGCTGCTCGGCGACCCCGGTCAGGACCCGCGGGCCGCGGCGGCCGGCTACGCCGACCCGGAGAAGGGCGTCGCCGACGCGCAGGCCGCGCTGGACGGGGCGCGCGCGATCCTGGTCGAGCGGTTCGCCGAGGACGCCGACCTCATCGGCGAGCTGCGCGAGCGGGTGTGGTCCCGGGGCCGCCTGGTGGCCGGGGTCCGCGAGGGCAAGGAGGAGGCGGGCGCGAAGTTCGCCGACTACTTCGACTTCGCCGAGCCGCTGGCGAAGCTGCCCGCGCACCGGGTGCTGGCGATGTTCCGCGGCGAGAAGGAGGAGGTGCTCTCGCTCACCGTCGACCCGGAGCCGGAGGGCGCCGCCGAGGAGGCGCCGGCCGGGCCGAGCTCCTACGAGCGGGCCATCGCCTCCCGGTTCGGCATCGCCGACCGGGGCCGCCCGGCCGACGCCTGGCTGCGCGACACGGTCCGCTGGGCCTGGCGCACCCGGGTGTTCGTCCGGCTCGACATCGACCTGCGGATGCGGCTGTGGCAGGCCGCCGAGGACGAGGGCGTCCGGGTGTTCGCCGCCAACCTGCGCGACCTGCTGCTCGCCGCGCCGGCCGGGGTCCGCCCCACGCTCGGCCTGGACCCGGGGCTGCGCACCGGGGTGAAGGTGGCGGTGACCGACGGCACCGGCAAGGTCGTCGCCACCGACACGATCTACCCGCACGCGCCGCGCAACCGGTGGGACGAGTCGATCGCGGCGCTGGCGAAGCTGGCCGCCGAGCACGCGGTGGAGCTGGTGGCGATCGGCAACGGCACCGCCTCCCGGGAGACCGACCGGCTCGCCGCCGACCTGATCAAGCGGCACCCGGAGCTGAAGCTGACCAAGGTGACGGTCTCCGAGGCCGGCGCCTCGGTCTACTCCGCTTCGGCGTTCGCCTCCCAGGAGCTGCCCGACCTGGACGTCTCGCTGCGCGGCGCGGTGTCCATCGCCCGCCGGCTGCAGGACCCGCTGGCCGAGCTGGTCAAGATCGACCCGAAGTCGATCGGGGTCGGCCAGTACCAGCACGACATCTCCGAGGTGAAGCTCTCCCGGTCGCTGGACGGCGTGGTGGAGGACTGCGTGAACGCGGTCGGCGTGGACGTGAACACCGCGTCGGCGCCGCTGCTGAACCGGGTCTCCGGCATCGGCTCCACCCTGGCCGAGAACATCGTGGCGCACCGGGACGCCAACGGCCCGTTCGGCTCCCGCGCCGCGCTGAAGGAGGTGCCGCGGCTCGGCCCGAAGGCGTTCGAGCAGTGCGCCGGCTTCCTGCGCGTCCAGGGCGGCGACCCGCTGGACGCCTCCGCGGTGCACCCGGAGTCCTACCCGGTGGCGCGGAGCATCGCCGAGGCCGCCGGCACCGACGTGGCGTCGCTGATCGGCGACACCTCGGCGCTGTCCCGGCTGCGCCCGGAGGACTTCACCGGCGGCGGCGTGGGCCTGCCCACCGTCACCGACATCCTCTCCGAGCTGGAGAAGCCCGGCCGGGACCCGCGTCCGGCGTTCGCCACCGCCTCGTTCAGGGAGGGCGTGGAGACCCTGAACGACCTGGAGCCCGGGATGATCCTGGAGGGCACCGTCACCAACGTCGCCGCGTTCGGCGCGTTCGTCGACGTCGGCGTGCACCAGGACGGCCTGGTGCACGTGTCGGCGATGGCCAAGCGGTTCGTCTCCGACCCGCGCGAGATCGTCAAGCCCGGCGACATCGTCCGGGTGAAGGTGCTCGACGTGGACGTGCGCCGCAAGCGGATCTCGCTGACCATGCGGCTGGACGACGAGGTCGGCGGCAAGGCGTCCGGCGAGGACGCCGAGCGCCGCGGCGGCGACCGCTCCGCCGCCCCGAAGGGGGGCGGCCGCTCCGGCAAGGGCGGCCGCAAGGGCGGCGGCCGCGACTCCCGCCGCTCCGCCGAGCCCTCCGGCGCCATGGCCGACGCCCTCCGCCGGGCCGGCCTGGACCCGTCCAAGCTCAACTGATCCGCCCGGATCCGGAAGGGCCCTCCGCCGCGCGGCGGAGGGCCCTTTCGCGCCTCCCGGCCCGGAGGCCCCTCCCCGGTACGGGAGGGCCGGCAAGGGATCGCGCCGCGCGGGGCCCGGCGGACGGACGGGGGCCGCCGTCCGCCCGCGCGCCCGGGCCCTGCGGGGCGGGGTCAGTCGCCGGCGAACAGCCCGGCCAGCCCGCCGTCCAGCAGGTCGAAGGCGTCCTCGGCGCGGCGGCGGGCGGCGGGGGCGGCGGTGTCGGCGGGTTCGCCGGCGAGCATCCGGGCGCTGGTGTCCTCGCCCAGGACGCGCTGGACCGCGACGATCTGGGCGGCGGCGGTGCGGGCCGGCCCCGGGGGCGCGCCGGCCTCGGCGAGGGCCTCGGCCAGCGCCTTCTCGCCCCGCGCCAGGTAGGCGGGGAGCCGGGCGGCCAGGGCCGGGGTCCCGTACAGCAGGCGCTGGTACTCCAGCACCTCCGGCGAGTCGTTGAGGCCGGTCACCGGGTCGCGCCGGTCGAGGGCGCCCAGGTAGTGGGCGCGCAGCGCGGCCAGGGGGGCGGTGCCGGCCGGGCGGGCGCGCACCACCCGGGCCGATTCGTCCTCGTGGTCGGCGATCCGGTGCAGGACCAGGTCCTCCTTGCTGGGGAAGTAGGCGAACAGGGTGGGTTTGGAGACCTGGGCCGCGGCGGCGATCCGGGCCACCGGGACCCGGTCGTACCCCTCCGCGGTGAACAGCGCGATCGCCGCCTCCGAGATCGCCTCCCGGGTCCGCCGCCGCTTCGCCTCCCGCAGTCCGATGCGCTCCGCCATGCCGCCATCCTACTTCGGCACCGACCCGGTTAATAATTTGACCGAGTTAAGATATCGGTATGGAGACCGCACTCTCATCGGAGATCCGCACCGAGCGGGCCCGGCTGGACGCCGCCCGCGACGCACTGCGCCGGATGCGCGAGGACGTCCTGACCACCGAGACCTCGCTCGGCGACGCGGTGGTGGACAAGTACACCAACGCCGTGCTGCGCCGCTCCCGGGAGCGGCGCGCCGAACTCCTCGCCGACCTTCCCGACGTGCCGCTCTTCTTCGGCCGGCTGGCCTTCCCGCGCGGCCGGCTGTTCGACGGGGAGGACGGCGGGCCGCGGGACGGCGACCGGCCGGACTCCCCCGACCTCGGCTACATCGGCCGCCGCAACGTGCACGACGGCACCGGCACCCCGGTGGTGCTGGACTGGCGGGCGCCCGTCGCGGCGGCCTTCTACCGGGCGAGCCCGCGCGACCCGATGGGCGTGCTGGCCCGCCGCCGGTACGGGTTCGGCGCCGGAGGGGAGCTCACCGCCTTCGAGGACGAGGACCTCACCGCCGGCGGACCAGGCGGCGGAGCCGAGGACGGGCGCGGCGGCGGGCTGCTGGCCGCCGAGATCGAGCGGCCGCGCACCGGCCCGATGCGCGACATCGTCGCGACCATCCAGCCCGAGCAGGACGACCTGGTCCGCGCCCCGCTGGAGACCACGCTGTGCGTCCAGGGCGCCCCCGGCACCGGCAAGACCGCCGTCGCGCTGCACCGCATCGCCTACCTGCTCTACACCGAGCGCGACCGGCTGAACCGCTCCGGGGTGGCCATCGTCGGCCCCAACCGCTCCTTCCTCTCCTACATCCGCAACGTGCTGCCCGCCCTGGGCGAAGTGCGGGTCGAGCAGACGACGCTGGCCGGGCTGCTCGGACTGGGCGAGGCCCGGCGCACCGACACCGCCGAGGCGGCCCGGGTCAAGGGCGACGCCCGGATGGCCGAGGTGATCCGCCGCGACCTGCGGTCCCTGCTCCGCGAACCGGAGCAGGAGGTCGCCGTGGCGGTGGGCGCCCGCCGCTACCGGGTCCCCGCCGAGGACGTCGCCGCGCTCTTCGGCGGCCTCGCCGCGCAGGACCTGCCCTACGCGGCCGGGCGCGACCTGCTCGCGCAGCGCATCGCCGGCGCGGTCCAGTCCGCGATGGAGCGCGCCGGGCGGCCCTGCGACGCGCGCACCCGCGCCCGCCTGGCCCGCTCCCGGGAGGTCGCCTCCGCGGTGGCCGCGATCTGGCCCGAGGCCGACCCGGTCAAGCTGGTCCTCGGCCTGCTCACCGACCCCGACCGGCTGGCCCGCGCCGCCGAGGGCCTGCTCACCCCCGAAGAGCAGGAGGCCGTCCTGCTGCCCGGCCGCCCCCGCGGCCCCGAGAGCGCCCGCTGGTCCGAGGCCGACCTCGCCCTCATCGACGAGGCCGCCTGCCTGATCGAGCGGCCGGGCTCGGTCGGCCACCTGGCCGTCGACGAGGCGCAGGACCTCAGCCCGATGCAGTGCCGGGCACTGGCCCGGCGGGCGGGGACCGGGTCGGCCACCGTGCTGGGCGACCTCGCCCAGGCCACCCGACCCGGCGCGGTGCGCGACTGGGACGAGCTGCTGGACCACCTGGGCCGCCCCGGCGCCGAGCGCGCGGTGCTGGACCGCGGCTACCGGGTCCCCGCCCAGGTCATCGGCTTCGCCGCCCGGCTCCTCCCGCACATCGCCCCCGGCCTGGGCGCTCCCGTCTCGGCCCGCCGCGCCCCCGGTGCGCTGCGGCTGACCCGCGCCGCCCCCGGCGGCCTGGCCGCCGCCGCGGCCGCCGCATGCGCCGACGCGCTGCGGACGGAGGGCTCGGTCGGGCTGATCGCCGCCGACGCCGACCTGCCGGACCTGCACCGCGCCCTGCTCGGCGCCGGGCTGGCGGCCGCCCTGCTCGGCACCGACGAGAACGCGCTGGAGGCCGAGCGCCTGGTCTGCGTCCCGGCCTCGCTCGCCAAGGGCCTGGAGTTCGACACCGTGGTCGCGGCCGAACCGGCCGCCATCGCGGCGAGCGCCCCCGGCGGCCCCGCCCGCGGCCTGCGCCTGCTCTACGTGGCCCTCACCCGCGCGGTGACCCGGCTGCACGTGGTGCACGCCGACCCGCTGCCGGACGCCCTGGCCGACCCGGGCGCCTGACCCCTTCGCGCCGTGCTCGGCGCCGTCTCCGTCTCAACGCCCCACCGGCCGCTCAGAGCCGCTCGTCCGGGTCCCGGGGGTCGACCAGGGGCGGGGGCTCCTCCTCCCGGGGAGCGGGGGACGGCGGTGGGGAAGCCTGCTCCGAGGGCCCGGGCCGGGCGCCCGCTTCCGGGGGCGGGCCGGGCGGGCCCTGCGGGGCCGGGGCGCCCGCGCCCGGTCCGGCCGGGCCGCCGCCGCTCCTGTGCAGCCGGAGGCCGAGCCAGCTGGACAGCAGCAGGACCGCGCCGGCGACCAGGAGGACGCCGGCCGCCGACATCTCGCCGTCGGTGAGGTACCAGACGAGCTGCGGGACGCCGACGGTCACCGCGATGATCCCGAAGACGAGCGCGGCGCCCGGGCCGCGCCCCGCGCCGGCCCTGCCCCGCCAGAGCACGTGGCAGGCGAACAGGGCGGCCGCCAGGACGAGGACCCCGATGCGGTCGAACGGCTCGGTGAGGAACTCGGCGCCGGTGAAGGCGGTCGCCGCGCCCAGTCCGACGGCGGTGCCGCGCTCGCGCACCGCCCCGGCGAAGGCCAGGCCGATCCAGACCGCGCCCAGCGCGGCCAGCGCCAGCCCGGTGGTGTTCACCATGGCGTCCTGGGCGAAGGCGTAGCCCGGGTCGTCGTAGTCCTCGATGGAGCCGGTGATCCGGTAGGCGGCCTCCCAGGCCGAGGAGCCGGCCAGGGAGGCGCTCATCCCCCAGGCCGCGACCGCCCCCGGGGCCGAGCGCAGCGCCGCGTAGCCCGCGGCGGCCGCGGCCAGGCCGACCGCCGAGGCGGCGATCTGCGGGGTGAGGGAGGCGTACGAGTCCACCAGGTCCTCCAGCCACACCCCGGTCGCGAGCGCCGCGGCGACCGCGGCCAGGGCGAACAGGGTGCCGCCGATCCGGCGGCGCACCGCGGGGGGCTCGGTCCTCGGCCGGAGCGCGCGCACCCCTCCGGCCATCACCGCCCCGGCGGCCGCGAGCACCGGCACCAGCGCCGCGAGCAGCAGCGCCCGGGCGGTGGGGGTGATCGCGTCCCAGGCGGTCGCCATGAAGACCGCCACCGCGGCCAGCACCAGGGCACCGCCGACGTAGCCGACGGCCTCGGCCCAGCGCACCGCGGGCCGGGCCTCGGCGGCCTCCAGGGCGGCGGCGACCGCCGCCGCCTGCCCCCGGGTGATCACCCCCTCGGCGACCAGCCGGTCCAGCGCCTCGCCTCTGGCGCCCTGCGGCTCCTCCGCCACCGCGCACCGCCCTTCCTCGTCCGCTCCGCCCCTTGCCCCGGGGCCTTCCCGCTGCCCGTGTCCGCACGCCATCCCAGCACAGGAAAGCCCCGGGGGGATGAGTACGGATGCTCATCCCCCCGGGGCGGGGCGATGACCGGGGTCCCGGCGGAGTGCCCCGGCGGGGCCCCGGTCATCGGGGAGGGCCGGGCGGACGGAGCGCGGCCCTCCCCCGTCAGCCGCCGTATTCGGCGCGGATCCGGCCGGCGAACCGGGCGAAGTCGGCGCCGTGCAGGAACGCCGAGGTCATCGTGCCCGGGTCGGCGGTGCCCTTGCCCGCGATGTCGAAGGCGGTGCCGTGGTCCACCGAGGTGCGCAGGATCGGCAGGCCCACGGTGACCGAGATGGTGCCGTCGAAGTCGTAGGTCTTCGCGGCGATGTGGCCCTGGTCGTGGTACTGCGACAGCACCCCGTCGTAGCGGCCCTGGAGCAGCTGGTGGAAGACGGAGTCGGCGGGCACCGGGCCGGAGACGCCGGCGCCGCGGGCGCGCATCCGCTCCACCGCCGGGGCCAGGTGCACGATCTCCTCGTCGCCGAAGGCGCCGTTCTCCCCGCCGTGCGGGTTGATCGCGGCGACCGCCAGGCGCGGCTCGTCGTGGCCGAAGACCCGCAGCGCGGTCAGCGCCTCCTCGATCGCGGTGACCTGCTGCTCCTCGCTGACCTGGTCGAGGGCCTTGCGCAGGGAGAGGTGCCGGGTGGCGAAGAAGATCTTCTTGCCGCGCACCACGAACATGGTGGTCTGGCGGGTGACCCCGGTCAGCGCGCCGAGCATCTCGGTGTGGCCGAGGTGCTCGCTGCCCGCCGCCCAGATGGCCTCCTTGTTGATCGGGCCGGTGACGATGCCCGCCACGTCCTGCTCCATCGCGGCCTTGGTCGCCACCTCGATGGCGCGCACCGCGGCGGCGCCGGCGCGGGCGTCCACCTCGCCCCAGGGCGGCTCCGCCTCGCCGAGGGAGTCGATGTCGTAGCAGTCGATCACCCCCTCCTCCTCGGCGGGCAGCTCGCTCCAGGAGGAGAAGCCGCGGACCCGGACGTCGAGTCCGCAGACCCGCGCGGCGCGGCGGAGCACGGCCGGGTCGGCCACCACCACGCCGCGCGCCGGGGCGCCGGTGCCCACCGAGGCGAGCGTGCGCACGGTGATCTCCGGGCCGATGCCGACCGGGTCGCCGACGGTCACGGCAAGGGTCGGGCGTTCAGTCATATTCGGGTCTTCCTCCCTGTCGCCGGGCGGGGCGCTCCCCTTGTCGCGCCCCGCCCGTGTTCCGTTCGCGCCGGCCGGGCTATTCGCGCCCGGCTCCGGATTCAGCGGTGCGGGGGCGGGCGCCCAGCTCCGCGGGGACGGTGCGGGCCCGCGCCCGGACCTCCCGGCGGAGCCGGCCGAGGCACTCCGCCGCGGTGCCGTCGTCGCCGACCAGCCCGCCCTTGGTGACCACCGGCGTGCCGTCCAGCGGGCCGCCGGCCAGCCGGCCGTGCACGGCCAGCGGCACGACCTCCCCGCCGACCTCGAAGGCGTGCGCGCCGAGCTCCTCCAGCACCGCCGAGGTGACGTCGCCGCCGCTGGTGTAGAGGCCGCCGGGGGCGGTGCGCACGCCGCGCACCGCCTCGGCGACCAGCCCGGCCAGCAGGCCCGGCAGGGCCCGCTTGGCCTCGAAGGAGAGCTCGACGACGTCCTGGGCGGTGGAGGCGGTGCGCACCACGACCGCCTCCGGGAACGCGGCGTCGTCCAGGTGCGCGGCCAGCCGGGCGCGCACCGCGTCGGCGTGCCCGGCGCCGCCGCCGGTGAGGGCGCGCGCGTCCACGTCGACGAAGCGCACGCCGCCCGCGCGGGCCAGCGCGTCCAGCTGGCGGCGGGTGAGCTCGGTGGCGCTGCCCACCACCGCGAGCAGCGGCCCGGCGGCGGTGCCGCCGCCGGTCAGGCCGAGCGCCTCGGCCAGCAGCGCCCCGGACGGGCCGGGGTCGACGGCCACCCACACGGTGCCGTCCCTGCGGTGCACCTCGGCGGCGGCCCGGGCGGTGTCGGCGATGTGCTCCTCGGTGAGCGCGTCGCAGAGCACCACCGGCTCGTCCCCTTCGGCCAGCCGGTCGGCCAGGTCGGGGCCGGTGACGTCGCGCAGCGACACCCGGCGCACCGCCAGCGGGCTCTGCCGGGCGACGATGTCGGCGACGACGCTCCCGGTGACCGGGCTGAGCGGGTCCACCGCCAGCTCGGTGCGCTCCAGCGGCACGCCGTCGAGCAGCTGCACGCCGTCCACGGTGACCCGGCCGGAGGCGGGGAACGCGGGGGCGAACAGCGCGCGGACCCGGGCCGCGGCCGGGGTGCGGCCGCGCACCGCCCGCCAGGCGGCCTCCAGCTCCGCGCCGACGTTGCCGCGCAGCGTGGTGTCGGTGCGCTTGACCACCAGCGGCACCGGGCCGACCGCGTCGATCACCTCGCCGACCAGCGCGGCCGCCTCGTCGGCGGGCAGGTGCCGGCTGTCCAGGTCGACCACGACCGCGTCGAACTCGGCGGCCGCCCGGGGCGCGTGCCGCGGGGCGACGGTGGCCACCCGCATGCCCGCGCGGGCGAACCGGGCGCCGGTGGCGTTGGCGCCGGTGAGGTCGTCGGCGACGACGAGTACCTGGGCCATATCGGACTCCTATCCCAGGATCAGGGCGGTCACGCCCAGCAGGGGCAGGCTGGCCAGCCACAGCACGGTCGTCATGCCGCTCCACATCTTCATCGCCGGGACCCCGGACAGCCCGGTGAACCGGGTGACCACCCAGAAGTAGGAGTCGCTGACGTAGGAGAAGACGAAGGAGCCGGAGCAGGCGGCGAGCACCGCGAGGGTGGGTTCGATCCCGCCCGACTCGACCAGCGGGGCGCTGAGCGTGGCGGCGGTGATGATGGCGACCGTGCCGGACCCCTGCGCCAGCCGGACGAAGGTGGCGATCAGGAACGGGACCAGGAGCATCGGCACCGGCCACCCGGACACCGCGTCGGCCAGCGCGTCGCCCACCCCGGACTGGCGGAGCACCTCGCCGAAGGCGCCGCCGGCGCCGGTGACGAAGACGATCATGCCGGCCGAGGAGGCGGCGGCGGTCAGCCAGCCGACCACGGTGGCCCGCGGCGTGCCCTTGGCGGGCAGCAGGTAGACGGCGATGACCAGGCCGACCAGCAGGGCGATGGGCGGGGCGCCGATGAAGGCGAACACCTCGGCGGCCGCGGTGCCCTCGGCGACGGCGGCGCTGACGGTCTGGCCGATGATCAGGCCGAGCGGCAGCAGCAGCGGGATGAGCGCGCGGAAGGCGCCGACCTGCGGGTCCGCAGGCTCCTCGGTGATGGGCCGGCCGTCGGCGGTGCGCGGCACCCCGGCGTCGGCGCCGCCGTCACCGCCCCCGGCCGCGGCGCCGACCCCGACCAGGTTCGGGTCCAGGTGGCGCTCCAGGCGCGGGCCCATGATCCGGGCGTAGACCACCACGACCGGGACGAGCAGCAGCGCGAACACCGAGCCGGCCACGACCACGGTGCCCATGTCGGCGTGGAGCAGGCCCACCGCGGCCAGCGGCCCGGGGGTGGGCGGCACCAGGTGGTGGGTGATGGACAGCCCGCCGGCCAGCGCCAGCGAGAGCACCACCAGCGGCTTCCCGTACCGCCGGGCCAGGGACTTGGCCAGCGGGTGCAGGATGACGAAGCCGGAGTCGCAGAAGACCGGGACGGAGACCACGGCGCCGGTGGCGGTCATGGCGGCGTCCTCGCGGCCCTTGCCGGCCATCCGGACGAACATCTTGGCGAGCGCGTCGGCGCCGCCGCTCTCCTCCAGGACCTTGCCGATCATCACGCCCATGGCGATGACGATGCCGATCCCGGCCAGGGTGTTGCCGAAGCCGGTGGTGATGTGGCCGATCAGCTCGGCCGCCGGGACGCCCGCGACGGCGCCGGTGACCAGGGCGCCCGCCAGCAGCCCGACGAAGGCGTCCAGGCGGCTCCAGAGGATGAGCGCGACGGCGGAGGCCACGCCCAGCAGCAGGGCCGCCAGAAGGAGCGGATCCATGTCCGTTCCCCTTTCTCACGGTGGGGATGTCAGCCGGTCCGGCCGGGGGTGCGGGGTGCTTCCGGGGCCGGGACGATGAGGGGGGTGCAGTTCGGGTCGTCCTCGATCGCGCGGCGGGCCGCGGGGGACAGCCCGTCGTCGGTGATCAGGGTGTAGGGGCCGGGGAGCAGGGCCCAGTGCGGTTCGGCGTCGGCGCCGATCTTGGTGGAGTCGGCGACGACCACGGTGCGCCGGGCGGCGCGCGCCTGGAGCTCCTTGACCGCGGCCAGCTCCGGGCTGGGGCAGTTGATGCCGCGCCCGGGGACCAGGCCGTCGGCGCCGAGGAAGGCGATGTCGGCGCTGACCCGCTCCAGGACGCCGCGGACGTACTCGCCGACCATGGCGCCGCGGCGGCGCCGCAGCCGGCCGCCGACCAGGATCAGCTCGATCCCCTCCGCGTCGAGCAGCGCGGACATCGGGCCGGTGCCGGTGGTGAGCACGGTGGGGCCGGACCGGCCGGCCAGCCGCTCCGCGATGAAGGCGGTGGTGCTGCCGGCGTCGAGGAGGACCATGTGGTCGTCCTCGATCATCTCCGCGGCCCGCTCGGCGATGCGCCGCTTGGCGGGGGCGTTCTGCCGGCCCTTCTGCACCCAGGACAGCTCGCCGCCGACCGGCGCGGGCACCGCGCCGCCGTGCGTGCGCACCACCCGGCCGGCCTGCTCCAGGTCGGTCAGGCCGCGCCGCACCGTGGACGGGCTGACGCCGAGCTCACGGGCCAGGTCGTCGACCCGCTCCACCCCGTCGGTCACCGCGTCCAGCAGCTTCCGGTGCCGCACCGCGCCCCCTTCGTGCTCATTTCAAGCAGGTTTCTCGCGCAAGAATGACCGAAATGAGCATGAAGCGCAAGTCTCACCTTGATGAACTGCGCATTACACGCAGTAGTCGGCGCCCGTTCCGCGCACCGGAATCCCCTGCCGCGCAAGGCGGCCCGAGCCTCGCCGAGCCCGCGGCCGCCCCCGGACGGCCCGCGAAACCGATCCCGGACCGGTCCCCTCCCCCGGGAGGAGACCGGCGCCCCGGCACCGGAAGCCGGGGACGCTCCTTCCGCACCGCCTCTCGTGTCCTGAGCCGCTGGTCCGATGAAGATCAGGGAAGCGGTCGCTCCGCCGGCCCCTCCCCCGCACAGGCCCCGCCCGCACCGCCCCGCTTTCCCCGCCCCCGCGCCCACCTCGTCGAGCTCAGCGTCGTCGTCTTTTCCCGACCCCTTCCCGCTCGGGGATGAGGGGACCGCCTCCGGTGGGCCGGGCAAAGACGACGACGCGAAGCTCGACGTCATCGCGGCGGTACCACGACGGTGTTGAGCCCCGGCCTGTTGCTTTTGCCCGGCCCACCGCCCCGGCGATCCCGCGTGGGGCCGGGGACCGAGGGAAAGAGCAACAGCCCTGGGCTCGACAAGGTGAGCGCGGGGCCGGGGTGGAGGGGAGCAGCGGCCCTGGGCTCAACAAGGCGGGCGCGGGGCCGGGGACCGAGGGAAAGAGCAGCGGCCCTGGGCTCAACAGGGTGGGTACGGGGCCGGACGCGCGTCCGGCCGAACACCCGGGCACGCCTCCTCCCCGCGGCGTCCCAGGGGCGCGTTCTCCGGCCCGCCGCCCGCTGCGTACCCTGGTTCCGCCCCTTCCCTGCCGGCGGAACGGGCCCCGGGCCGCCGCGCGCTCCGCTCCGGGCCGAGGCACGGAACCGCCCGCGGCACCGGCGCATCCCAGCCTTCGACACCTCTCCCCCGCCCCCGAGGAGCGTCCATGTTCCCCGAATACCTGCACGCCGGATGGCTGCTGTCGGCCGCGGGAGCGGTGCTCACCGCGATCGGGGCGGTGTGGGGCGCGCGTCGGCTGCGCACCGCGCGCTCACTGCTCCCGGTCGCCGTGGTGCGCGTGACCGAGGACCAGAGCGCCGAAGTCGTCGGCACCGGCCCGCACCGGCCCGCCGAGGGCGTGCTGGAGGAGGCCGGCCCCTGGCTCCGCCCCGGCGACGAGCTGATGGTGCGCCCGTCCCGGCATGCCCCGGGCCGCTACGCCGCCGCCCCGCGCCCGGCCGAGGAGCTCTGGGCCGGTCTCCTCGCCTACGGCGTGCTGCTGCTCGCCCTGGGCGCGCACGCTCTGACCGCCCCGTCCGGCTCCCCCGCCGCGAGTCCGCTCCGCTTGGTGGGCGCGGTCTTCTCCGCCCTGCCGTTCCTGGCCGCCGGGAAACTCGCCGGAGTGCTCGCCCTGATCCGCCGCGGCACCCGTGTCCGGGGGCGGGTCGCCGCCTTCCGGCGCCACCCGCACATCCGGTTCAACGACACCCCGGCCTCCCAGGCCCAGGTGGAGTACGAGTACGCCGGTGCCGTGCGCCGCGCGTGGAGCCCGGCCTCCTACGCCTCCTCCCTCGGCACCGGCCGGCCGGTGACCGCCTGGGTCGACGACCGCTCCCCCGTCTCGGTCCTCACCCTCGGCACCGGCCTGTTCGTCTTCCTCGCCATCGGACTCGTCCCCGCACCGCTGGGCCTGGCCTTCCTCCTCGGCCCGATCTGGCTCGGCTGACCCCGACTCCCCCCGCCGGGCCGCGGAGTGCCTCAACCCCGGGAAAGAGGCGGCCGCGGCCGGCCCGGCCCCCTTCCCGCCCCTGCCGCCCGGTCCGGAACCACCAGAGTGATCAGCGCGAACACCGCCAGCGCCAGCAGCTCCAGGAAGGCCGCGGCGAGCAGCGCCCCGGTGAGGGAGCGGGCGGCCAGCGGCCCGGCCAGCGCCGCCCCGGCGGCGAACGCGGTGATCTTCAGGCTGGCGCCGGTGGTGAAGACGCTCCCCCGAACCCGCTCGTCGGAGGCCCGGTGCCGGACCCGGAACAGCGCGGTCAGCTGCGGCCCCTGGGCGATGCCGATCAGCAGCGCCGCCCCCGCCAGCGGCCACCCGCCGGTCGCCGACGCGGCCAGGAGCACCGCGCAGGCCAGCAGCGCGCTGCTCGCCCAGAGCACGGTGCCGGGCCGCACCGGGGGCGGCCGGCGGGCCAGGACCATGTTGGCCGCCAGCGACGCCGCCGCGGAGAGCGCCATCATCAGCGCTCCCCGCTCGGCCCCGCCGAGCAGGGCCGCGCCCAGCAGCGGCCAGCACACCACCAGCATTCCGTCCTGAGCGGCGGAGAGCGTGGTCGCCGCGGTCGCCCGGGCCGGCTCCCGGCCGCGGAAGAGCGCGACCGCCCCCGCGAGCGGCCCGACCGGCGCCGGGCGCTCCACGCCGCCTCCACCCGGGACCGCCCCCCGCCGCACCCCGCCTCCGGTGCCGGCCGAAGACCGCCCCTGCCGCGCACCCCCTCCGCCACCGGAACGGCCTGCGGCCCCGCCCTGCCGCGCACCGCTCCCGCCACCGGAGCCTCCCGGAGGCCCGCCCGGGCGCGCGTCGCCCCCGTCCCGGCCCCCGTGGCCGGCCGGGCGGCACCCCTGTCCCGTACCGCAGGGCGGCGGCCCCTTTCCGTCCGGCAGGGACCAGGCGAACGGCACCGCTGCGGCCAGCAGCAGTACCGCCAGTGCCACCGCCGCGCCCGTCCCGGCCGCCTCGGCGGCCAGGCCGACCAGGGCGGGACCGACCAGGCCCGCGACCCCGAAGGTCATCGCGTCCAGGGCGCTCGCCCGGGCGAGGCGGGCCGCTCCGACCGCCCGCCCCAGCCGGGAGCTCCACCCGCCGGCCACCGCCGGGCCGAGCAGTCCCGCGCCGACCGCCACCGCGGCGGCCGCCGCGAGCGGGGCCCGCCCCAGTAGCAGCGCGACCGCCCCGATGCCGGCCGCGTACCCGGCGAGCATCCCGGCCAGCGCGCGGCCCGGCCGGCGGCCGCGGTCCAGGACCGCCCCCACCAGCGGCCCGCCGACCACCGCGGCGACGGCCAGCCCGGCCGGCAGCGCCGAGGCCGCGGCCGCCGACCCGGTGACCGCCAGCCCGGCCAGCACCAGCGCGGGCTTGGCCATCTCCTCGCCGATCCGCGCCGCCCCCGCCCCGGCCAGGTAGCCGCCCAGACCGGTACGCCGCCCGCCGCGCCCCTCCGCGCCCGGTCTCCCCGCATCAGGTCTTTCCATGACCGGCGACGCTACGGCGGTAACGGTGGTACGCCTAGACTGCGTTACATCCGCCCGCCCCTGACCGAACGGGGGATCCATGCCCGACGGCGTCACCGGCCTGCTCGCCGGCCGCTCCGTGCGTGCGGTCGCCGAGCGCACCGCCGACCTGGTCAACCTGCTCGCCGGAGCGGAGGAACCGCCACTGGAGGCGGTGGCCGAGACGCTGCGCGCGCACGGCGAGACCGACCCGCTCGACCTCGCCCCCGCCGACCTCCCCGCGCTGGCCGATGCGGCCCGCCGGCTGCGCACCGCCCTGCTCGCCGACGACCTCGCCGAGGCCTCCCGCCGGGTCAACGCCCTGCTCGCCGAGGCGGCCCACCCGCCCCGGCTCACCGACCACCACGGCACCGCCCACTGGCACCTGCACATCGACGCCCGGGACGACGCCCCCTGGGCCGACTGGCTGCTCACCTCGGGCGCCCTGGCCATCGCCCAGCTCATCGCGGACCGCCAGCGCCTCCCCGGCGGCCGCTGCGCCGCCCCCGGCTGCCCCCGCGTCTTCCTCGCCTCCGGCGCCGCCCCGCGCCGGTTCTGCTCCCCCCGCTGCGCCACCCGCACCCGCGTCGCGGCCCATCGCCGCAGGAGATAACACAAAGGCAGCCTCAGAGAGGTTCAATCACCTCTCCCGAGCGACCAACAAACCGACTCATAAAAATCCTCCCATACCCCCAGGTCGAACATCCCTCTTCTCTCTTCATGAGATTTCCCCAGCATTTCAGCAGCTCGAGAATCTCCTGCATCGCTCCCTCTGCGCAGCCAAATATCCGCCTCATTCCCCCTCCCCCACCCACTCAACAACCAAGCCAAGACGTACATAAATTCAACATTCTCAGGTTCTCTATAGATCGCTCTTCTGATCCATTTTTCACCATAAAAGCCTCTCCCGAGTCCAACAAATATTCCAGACGTGACCATTGCGCTAGAGTCGGCTACACCAGAAGAGATGACGCGATCAGCCCTCCCCAATTCACCATGGCTCACCAGAAGAACACACAAAAGCGAGACACCCCCACCAGAAAGTCCGCCAACCACTCTTTCTATCGCCCCATCGACGTCCACCTCCCTACCCTCTCTCTCCAAAAACAAGAGGCCAAAAATATAAGCATATACGGCCTCCTTGTTTCCTTTGGCCATCTCAACCCATTTTCGAGAGAGGGCAGAACGACCCTCGGCCTCCATGAGCGGAGCGACCATAGACAACCTAAAAAGCTCCTCATGACCTTCCGATATCGAGCTCCACCTCCTCTCCGCAGCCTCCTTGTGCCCATACTCAAAAAGAATTGATCCATCAATGTAGACATGGAATGCGCTGCGAACCGAGTCCCACGCCCTCTCGGCAGCATCCCTGTGGCCGGCCAGAAAGGCGATGTGGCCGACCATCGACCGCTCCTGATCAGTGACGGCCAAGCGGAGTGCGGTGCGGAAGAGCGGTTCCGGTGCCCGGCGGGCCCGGCCGACGTCCACCAGGTAGTCGAACGGCCGGACGTACTCCTCTTCCAGGTCTTCCGGGACGAGCAGACCGGCCACTCCGCAGCGGTGGCGCAGCGCCCACTCCAGCGCCTCTTCGAACGGCTCCGGCCGGAGCGCCGCCCCGCCGCGCAGGTACTCGCGGTAGAGCTCGCTCAACTCGGTGACGGGGATCGCGGAGGCGACGCCGGCCGCGGCCAGGTCGGCCGCTGCGGCCACCAAGGCGTGCCCGCCCGGGTGCCCGCCTTCGCCGGTGCTCCGCCAGGCGCCCCGCCACTCCGCGTCCAGCACGGGGGCTGCGGCCAGGTACTCCGCGATCCCGTGCGGCCCTCGTCCCCGAACCGCTTCGACCAGCCGATCATCACCGGCGTCCTCGGCCCGCCCGAGCTCATCCTCCGACCAGACCCGGGCCAGGGTGACCTGCTCGGCCAGGTTCAGCACCTCGTACCCGGCGCCGATACCGAGCAGGTCCACCGCCTGCTCCTGGACGGTGGCCACCACCGGCACCCGCGCCCGTCCGAGGCGCGCGACCAGCTCGGCGGTGAGCCTGCGCGGACCGAGGTAGCGGTCCATGCCGTCCAGCCAGAGCAGCCGCCCCTCCCCGGGGAAGGCGTGGTCGAGGTGCTCCGGCAGATCGTCCAGTTCCTCGCCGACCGGAGGAGCGATGATGCGGTACTCGGGAAGCAGTCCGGCGACCGCTTCGAACAGGCAGCGGCTCTTGCCCGCCGTGGACGCCCCGCGGAGCAGGAGGAGCCCGCCGCCCTTCGCCGCGATGCCCGCCAGAAGCGCGCGCACCCGCGCGTCGATGTCTCGCGGGACGTACTCGGGCACCGGGGAGGCGCCCTTCGCCGAGCGGGCCCGCTTCACCCCCAGCACCAGCGGATCGGCCTCGGCGACTCGCGGCGAACCCCGCACCCAGCCGGGCACCGGCCCCGGTTCCGGTGCGCCGACGCTGATCCTTCCGGCGATGATGCTCCCGGCCTGCAACGCGCTGCCGACGTCACCGCCGATCGTGTTGCGCGCCGCGCCGCTCTCACCGTCGTGCATCCGCCCGCCCTCCCACCGCGGCTCTCCGCTTCCCGTCCCCGCGTTTCCGCCCGGTGAAGCGCTCCGGTCCCGGCCGGAACCGGCGACCTCCACCGGCATCGCCCGCCCCGCCGGGCCCTCGGTGGGATGTCCGGCGCCGCTTCCCGCAGGAGGCCGCGGTGCCCCGAGACACGAAAAAGCCCCACGTCCTGTCCATACAGGCCGTGGGGCTCTCTTCGATGTGGGCGATACTGGGTTCGAACCAGTGACCTCTTCGGTGTGAACGAAGCGCGCTACCGCTGCGCCAATCGCCCTTGCTGCACACCGACTTTAGCGCACCCGCGGAGTCGACGGGAAATCGTTCGCCCGGGTCCGGGTGTGCGGCGCCTCTCCTCCGGCTAGTGGTGCGGGGCGGGGGCGGTGAAGCCGTCGGCCAGTGCGGTGGCGGTGTGCCGGATGCGGGTGCGGACGGCGGTCTCGTCCCCGGTGGTGAGGACGAGGTGGTGCAGGACGCCGACGAGTGCGAGGGCCAGTGCGCCGGGGTCCGCCGAGGGGGTCAGGCGGCCGAGGCGCTGCTCTTCCGCGAGGTAGGCGGCGGCGGCGCTCTCGATCGCGTCGAGGCCGGCCGTCCGCTCGCCGAGGATCGCGCGGACCCGCTCGGCCAGCTCCGGGCGCGAGGCGAGCAGCCGCACCGGTGCCAGCAGGGCGGT
Organism: Nocardiopsis potens DSM 45234; assembly: GCF_000341105.1. GTDB lineage: Bacteria > Actinomycetota > Actinomycetes > Streptosporangiales > Streptosporangiaceae > Nocardiopsis_A > Nocardiopsis_A potens. Next base: position 125,124 of record NZ_ANBB01000037.1, on the reverse strand, counting down.
CGGCGGGGTGGCGAGCAGCGCGTCGCGGAGGTTGCCGGCGACGGTGCCCGAGCCGGCCCGGTCCGGCAGTGCGGCCGCCTCGGCGGAGATCAGGAACGCGCGGTCGACGGCGTAGTCGGCGAGGAACGCGTCGAAGTCGGCGAAGTGCCGGTGCAGCAGCCCGATCGCGACCCCGGCCTCGGCGGTGACGGACCGGCCGCTGAGCCTGGCGGGTCCGTCTCGGACGATCACCCGCTCGGCGGCGGCGAACAGGTGCTGCCGGACCTCCGGAATGGCGACGCCCCTTGGCATGCCGACCAGTCTATGCGCCCGGTGCGCGGGGCGCTTCCGGCGACTTGCCCCCAGAATGAACATGTGTTCATACTTGGCGTGGGCAACCGTTCGTACCCGGCTCGGAGATGGTGGAGGCAGCGATGGCGGACATCGGCGGCGGGCGGCGCGCCCGGGGTTCGGGCGGAGGAGCGCGGGCCGGACGGGCGGTCGTCTCCGGGGCCGGCATCGCCGGCCTGGCCACCGCGCTCCGGCTGCACCACGCGGGGTGGGAGGTGCTCGTGGTCGAGCGCGCCCCGGCCCGCCGCAGCGGCGGCTACATGATCAACCTGGTCGGCCCCGGCCACGCCGCCGCGGAGCGCCTGGGGCTGCTGCCCGCGCTGGCCCCCCGGGACCTCGGCCTGTTCACCACGGTCATGGTCAGGGCGGACGGGCGGCCGAAGTTCACCGTCCCGGCCGCGCTCGCGCAGGCCGCGCTCGGCGACCGGGCGCTCACGGTCTTCCGCGGCGACCTGGAGTCCGCTCTCTACCGGGCGGTGCGGGAGCACGCCGCGATCCGCTTCGGCACCACCGTGCGGGCCGTCGAGCAGGACGCCGACCGGGTCCGGGTCGCGCTCGACGACGGCACGTCCGAGCAGGCCGACCTCCTCGTCGGCGCGGACGGCCTGCACTCCGGCGTCCGCCGGACCGTCTTCGGCCCGGAGCGGGACTTCCGGGTGGACCTGCGGCACGCGGTGGCGGCGTTCCCGCTCCCCCGCGTCCCGGCGGACGTCCCCGAGGGCGCGGGCACCGTGTTCATCGGCCCGGGGCGCACCGCCTCCGTGGTCAACCTGGGGCCGGGCCGGTCCTCCGCGTTCTTCGCCTACCGCTGCGCCGACCCGGACGCCGAGCTGGACCGCGGCCCGGTCGGCGCGCTCGGCACCGCCTTCGGGGACCTCGGCGGGGGCGCGGCCGGTGCGCTGGAGCTGCTCGCCGGCGCCCCGGAGGACGCCTACTTCGACTCCGTCTCCCAGACCGCGATGGACCGGTGGAGCCGGGGCCGGGTGGTGCTGCTCGGCGACGCGGCCTGGTGCGTCTCCCTGTTCGCCGGGCACGGCGCGACCCTCGCCCTCAGCGGCGCCGACCGACTCGGCGACGCCCTGGACGAGCACGGCGGCGACGTCCCGGCGGCGCTGGCCGCCTGGGAGGCGCGGCTCCGTCCCGAGGTCCGCGGGCGCCAGGCCTCGGCCCGCAAGGGGATGACCCGGTTCGCCCCGCCCACCAGGGCCCACGTCCGGGCGAACGACCTGGTGATGCGCGCCATCGGGCTTCCCGGGGTGAGCGCCCTCTTCCAGCGCTCCGTCCAGCGGTCCATCCGGAGGTCCACCGAGCGGGCGGCCCGGTAGCCGGCACCCGCCCCGCGCTCCGGCGGGCGGGCGGGCCGGCGGCCGGCGGCTTTCCCCGCCCGGCACGGCCCCGCCGCGAGGACTTGACCTTGCCACTGTGACAAGGTCTTGAATCGCGGGCGGAGGTGGTCCAGAAGTGGACGGGAAACACGGCGGCCGGATCGCGCCGCGGTTGAAGAGCGCACTGGAGGCCGCGGAGTCGTCGGCCCGGCTGCAGGCGGCGCTGGCCGCCGGAATGCGGCCCGCGCCCGAGTACGTCGGGGTCCTGGTGGAGCGGTGCGGCACCGAGCCGGACTTCTACGTGCGCGACATGCTGACCTGGGCGCTCACCCAGCACGACGCGGAGGCCGCCGTCGGCCTGCTCCTGCCCGAGCTGGAGTCGGAGAACCCGCAGGCCCGGAGCCAGGCCCTGCACACGCTCTCCAAGATCGGGGACCGGCGGGTGTGGCCCGCGATCACGGCGGACCTGCTGCGGGACGAGGACGACGAGGTCGCCCGCGCCGCGTGGCGCACCGCCGCCGGGCTCGTCCCGGAAGGCTTCGAGGCCGACCTCGCCGAGACCCTGTCGACCCAGTTCGGCCGAGGGGGCCGCGAGGTGCGGCTGAGCCTCAGCCGGGCCTTCGTCGCGCTCGGCCCGGCGGCGGCGCCCGCCGTCGAGCGGGCCCGGGCCGACCCCGACGAGGGCGTGCGCACGCACGCCGTCGCCACCGAGCGCCTGATGCTCGACCCCGAGGAGGGGTTCGACGCCGCGATCGCGGAGGCGGAGCGGATCGTCACGCTTCTCGGCGCACCGCTCACCGGGGAGTGAACCGGTGCTGATCGGCGAGGTCTCGGAGCGGTCCGGCATCAGCACCCGCATGCTGCGCCACTACGACCGGATCGGGCTGGTGTCGCCGAGCGGGCGCACGCCGGGCGGGTACCGGGAGTACTCGGAGCAGGACGTCCGCCGCCTGTTCCACGTGGAGGGGCTCCGCTCGCTCGGGCTGAGCCTGAACGAGATCGCCGACGTGCTCGGGGACCTCTCGTTCAGCCCGGCGGCCATGGTCGAGCAGCTCACCGCCCGCGCCCGCGACCGCATCGCCCGCGAGGAGGAGCTGCTCCGCCGGCTCGACCGGGTGCGGGCGAGCGGCCCGGACGCCTGGTCCGACGTGCTGCGCCTGGTCGAGCTGGTGCGCGGGCTCGGCGCCGGCACGCCCTCGGCGCGCCAGCGCCTCGCCCTGTCGCTCCCGGGCGGGGAGGACCGCGACGCCGTCCCCCTCGCCGAAGCGGCGCTGAACGAGCCCGACCCCAACGTCGCCGGCGCGCTGCGCTGGGCCCTGGCGCGGACCGGCGACCGCGCGCTCCCGGTCCTGGTGGAGGCCTTGGACTCCCCGGACGCCGACCGGAGGCGGCGCGCGGTGGCGGCGCTCGAGAAGATCGGCTCGCCCCGCGCCTCCGCCGCCCTCGCCGGTGCGTTCCGCCACCCCGACCCGCTGGTGCGCCGGCGGGCGGTGCTCGCACGCGGCGCGCGCGGCCGGGCCGACGCCGTCCCCGCGCTCGTCGCCCTGGTCGCCGAGGGGAGTGACGACGTCGAAGCCGCCGACGTGCTCGGGCTCCTCGCCCGCCTGCACGGCTGCGCGGACGAGATCGCGCACGCGGTCGCCGGCGGGCTGGCCGGCGCGGCGGAGCCGGCCCGCCGCCGCCTCGCGGGCGCGCTCGCCGAGGTCCCCGGCCCGCGCGCCCGCGCGGTCCTGGCCGCGCTCGCGGAGGACCCGGACCGCGGCGTCGCCCTGACCGCGTCGTTCGTGCTCAGGGCGCGGCACTCCGACGACCGGCCGCCCGGCGGCGAGGACGGTGAGAGCGGTGCGGGCGGCGAAGGCGGTGCGGGCCCCCGCGCCCCTCGGTGACGGGCGGGAGGGCTCCGGTCGGGTGAGCCGTCCGCGCATGCGCCCGCCCACTCGCCGCAGGGCCGCGGCTCCGCGGTGCGTGGGCGGGCGCCCGCGGTCGCGGACGCAGCGGCGCCGGCCGGTGCTCCGCCCGGCGGGCGGAGTGGCGGACGGAGCGGCGGCCGCGGGCGCGGCGGGCGCCGCTCCTCGAACGGCCTCCGGGCCCGGCGGGGACACGGCCGGGCCCGGAGGAGCGCCGCCCCGGGCGGCCGTCAGGGCTTCTCGGCGGCCGGTTCGGGCGCGCCCCGCACCAGCTTCAGCCCGACGACCGCGGCGATGATCCCGATGAGGAAGACGATCTTGGCCGCCGAGACGCTCTCGCCGCCGGTGGCCATCGCGTAGAGCACCGTCAGCGCGGCGCCGAGGCCGACCCAGACCGCGTAGGCGGTGCCGATGGGGATGTGCTCGGCGGCCCATCCCAGGCCGACCATGCTCACCGCGAGGGCGACGAGGAAGACGGCGGTCGGGACCGGCCGGCTGAACCCCTCGGACATGCCCAGGGCGGTGGCCCACACGGCCTCGAACACCGCGCTGACGAGAAGGACGATCCACGGCATGTCAGCTCACCGCCTTGAGGCCGACGATCGAACCGACGAGCAGGACCAGCAGCAGGGACTTGCTCCAGGTCGCGCGGTCCTGCCCGGTGACCAGGCCCCACAGCACCGTCAGGGTGGCGCCGATGCCCACCCAGACCGCGTAGGCGGTACCGGTCGGCAGGGAGGTCATCGCCCAGGCCAGACCCGCCATGCTCAGGGTCAGGGCGACGAGGAAGAGGACGGTGGGGCGCCATCGGGAGAACCCCTTGGAGGCGGAGAGCGCCAGCGCCCAGACGGCCTCCAGGACGCCGGAGGCGACCAGAACGAACCAGGCCATGGAAGAACGAGCCCCTTTCGAGGCCGTCTTGTCGTGGTGCGGGTACGGCTCCCTCGTCCGCGGACCCGGTTCCGGGGGCCCGGCCTCATGGTAGGCCATCCTCGCAGGCAGGGCCGGTGAAACCCGTCACAGCGCGCCGGGCGGGACGGGGCGCCGCGCCGCGGGCCCGCTCAGTCCGCCGGTCCGAGCAGGGCGAGCCGCACCCGGAAGGTGCACCCCCGCCCCGGGGCGCTGTCGACCTCGACGTCGCCGCCGTGGGCCGTGACGAGGGAGTGCACGATCGACAGGCCGAGGCCCGCGCCGGCGCCGGTGGCGCGGGTGCGCGAGGCGTCGGCCCGGTAGAACCGCTCGAAGACCCGCCGCTCCTCCTCCGGCGGGAGGCCCGGCCCCTGGTCGGCCACCTCCAGCACCGCGTATCCGTCCTCGGCGCCCACGCCGATCCGGACCGGCGTTCCGGCCGGCGTGTGCGCGACCGCGTTGCCGACCAGGTTGGTGACGACCTGCCGCAGGCGCTCCTCGTCCCCGAGCGTCTGGGCCGAGGCGGGCCGGCCGCCACCGCTCCCCGGTGGGCCGGGCGGTGGAATCGGCCGTGAGCAGGCCGGTGGCCGCGTCGATCAGCGCCGCCGCGTACGTCTCGGCGTCCGGCTCGCGGAGGGGCGCGGCCCCCTCCGCCCCTTCCAGGTCGGCGAGGGCGGAGATGATCGGCCGGCCCGCCCAGGTGATCCGGGGGCGCAGCGCCGGCAGGGTCAGGCCGGGGAGCCGGTCGGCGACCAGGCGCCCGACGGCCACCGCCTCTTCGAGCCCGCCCGATTCCGGGAAGGCGGTGACATAGCGTCCGACGTATTCGAACACCCGGTGCAGAAAACGCACGTAGTGGCTCCCCGAGCCGGTGGCCTGATCGGCGGGCGGCCGCACGAGGATCCCCACCAATGCCCGCGGATCGTCGAGTCGCCCGTCGGCATCGGCCGTTTTCAAGAATTCTGCGCAGCGGGCGGCGATCACACTGAGCCAGTGCTTGAAATGGCCCTGATCAGGGTTTTCTTGTTCTGAAAGTGGTATTTGGCCGCGACGGTATTGCGCTTCCACACCTCGGAACCGATCTGCCGGAGAGAGGTCGCGTCGATTCCCTGCGTCGCGAACAGCTGCTCCGCGGTGAGCAGGATCTGCAATCGGGTCGATGATTCCACTGGCTTTCCCCTGTCCGGCCCTGCGGCACCGGGAACCGATTGAACAACGTGGTTCAATCGGCCTCAACGCCTCGAAGGCGGCAGGTCGCCCGCTCCGCCGGCGGGGAGATCCTCGTGTCCGGCCCGTCCAGCGCACCGGCCGCCCGCGCGGAAACACCGCCCGTCCCGGCGCTCCTGCGGCGCCGGCCCCCTCCCCCGCCCGCTCCGGGCGGGAGGGCCCGGCACCGCCCGCGACCTGGCCAGGTTCGGCGAGATGGTCCGGCTCGGCGGCGTGCTCGGCGGCCGCCGGATCGTCCCGGAGGCCGTCGCCTCGGCGATCGCCTCCGACGTACCGGACGGCTGCGGGCACCGGGTCCGCTTCCCCGCGGCGCCGCCCGATTCACCTGCCGCCCTCTCCTACCACGACCTGTGGTGGATCCTGAACGACCCCTACGGCTCCTTCATGGCGAGCGGCATCCACGGCCAGCGCCTGTTCATCTCCCCCGCGCTCGAACTGGTCGTCGTCCACTACGCCTCCCAGGTCGTCTCCCCGGCGGCCCCCTACCCGCCCCTCGTCCGGGCGTTCCTCGAGATCGGCACCCGCCTGCAGAACTGAACGGGCGACCCGGGAGGCATCCGAAGCACGGAATTCGAGTGGCCCACTTCACACGGCCCGCGTTCCCCGCATTCGGTTTACTCTCCGCATCAGGGTTTTTCAACGAGGATCGAAATGCCCGGCAATAGGCACGGCACCCCTTCGATGGCGACATACGGCCAGGTCAACAGGGATCTCAGTGCACTTCTCCGCCCCCTTTTCCGGTCCGATCGGGAAAAGCCCCGGCGCCTTGCGGCCGCCACGGGCGCTGGATAGCGTCGGGGTCCGCGAATTCGGAGCGCTCTCCCAAGGAGAAGGCCGTTCCGTTTTCACGTTCATCCGCCGGAGCCGGCGCCGACATCCGCAGAAAGGTCCTCCACGTGAACCGCATCAAGAAGGGAGCGGCCTCGCTCCTGGTGGCCGCAGCGGCCGCATCCGGAATCCTCCTCGCCGCGGCGCCGGCCGGAGCCGACACGGTGAGCGCCTACGGCCCTCCGAACGACACGAGGATCGAGGAGAAGAACCTCTCGGAGAAGGAGTGCAAGGCCAAGGCCTTCCTCTACAACAGCTCGATCGGCACCGGGACCTCCCGCTATTACTGGTGCGTCACCAGCAATCCCCCCAAGATGCACCTCATGAGCGTGAGCAGGAGCTAGTGCCCCGCTGAGCGGCCGACCGGAACCGGTCGGCGATCCCCGGGCGCAGAGAAGCCCCGCCGCCTGCCCGTGCAGGTGGCGGGGCTTCTCGCTGGTCTGTGGCTGGGTGGGCGCAGCAGGGCTCGAACCTGCGACCTTCCGGTTGTAAGCCGGATGCTCTGGCCAACTGAGCTATGCGCCCTGAACCGGGTCGGAAGAAATGGTACAGGGTCGGGTCAGTGGTGGGTGCGGTCGGCCGGGAGGAAGGACAGGCCGCGCAGGGCGCGGGAGAGGGCCTGTTCGACCGCGTTGGTGAGGGCCGGGTCCGGATCCGGGGCCGGGCAGGGGGAGGTCTGCGGGCGGATGTGGCCGCAGCTGTGGCACTCGACCTCGCCGAGGCGGGAGAGGAGGAAGGTGGAGCGGCAGCGGGGGCAGCGGTCCAGGTCCGCCTTCCAGTCCCGGGCGAGCTGGCATTCCGGGCAGATCAGGACCTGGCGCTCGTGGCGCACGCCGCGCTTCCATGGGCGCGCGCCACGGGCCGGGTCGGTGTGCCGCGCCCCGCAGAGCGAGCAGGGCATCACGGTCCTCCGGAGATCAGCTGAGTTCGGCGAGGGCCTTGCGGTAGTCGTCCAGGTCGCGCGCCTCCGAGATGGGGTTGACGACCTTCCAGCGGACCACGCCCTCCTTGTCGACCAGGAACGTGCCGCGCACGGCGACGCCCTTGTCCTCGTCGAACACACCATACGCCTTGGCGACGGCGCCGTGCGGCCAGAAGTCGGAGAGCAGCGGGTAGTCCAGGTTCTCCCGGTCCGCCCAGGCCCGGTGGGCGAACATCGAGTCGACGGAGATGCTCAGCAGCTCGGCGTCGCCGCTCCGGAAGTCGGAGATGTTGTCCCGCAGGGAGCAGAGCTCGCCCTCGCACACGCCGGAGAACGCCAGCGGGTAGAAGACCACGACCACGTTCTTGCGGCCCTTGAAGTCGGACAGCCGCACGGTCTGGCCGTGCTGGTCGGAGAGCTCGAAGTCCGGGGCGGGCTGCCCGATCTCGATCGACATGGGGTCGGCACCTGTACCTCTCTGTATCGACGATGCGCACCGCGAGGGTGCCGCCCGCGCTCGGGCGGGCGGCACCCTGCACGGCCAAGCCTAGGGCAGCCGGGTGCCGGAGGCCCTCCGGGCGCGACCCCGTGCGGCGCCGCTCAGCGGCCGGCCTTCGGGGCCACGAGCCTGAAGCCGGCCCAGTCCGAGCCGACGCTGACCGCGCTGGTCTGCGACAGGCCCGCGGTCGAAGCGGCATCCGACACGTCGGTCGGCGGCACGTGGCCCTCCCGACCCGCCTTGGGGGTCAGCACCAGGATGGCGCCGCCGCCCTCCACCGCCCCGAGCACGTCGACCAGGGCGTCGGTGAGGTCGCCCTCCTCGTCGCTCCGCCACCACAGCAGGGCGGCGTCGAAGATGCCGTCGTCGTCCTCGTCGACCAGCTCCTCGCCGGTCAGCTCGGCGATCGACTCGCGCAGCCGCTCGTCCACGTCGTCGTCGTAGCCGAACTCCTGCACCACCTGACCCGGTTTGAACCCGAGTCGATCGGCCAGGCCTCGTTCACTTTGCGCCTGGCCCGCGGTCGCGCTCACGAAAGTCCTCCTCCACGAAAATCCACTGTGTCCACCGGTCCTGTACCGTCACCGGCTCGTTCCCGCTTGCTGCCGCCTAAGTTCACACGCTGCGGCACCGATCCGTCAACGCGCGCCCCACCGGCGGCCTCGCCACCTACCATCCTGCTCCGTCCGCACCGCCCGTCAAGAAGGACAGCCGCACCGTGCGCCGGGGGTTGTCCACGTTGAGGTCGACCACCGCGACCGACTGCCAGGTTCCCAGTGCCGGACGGCCGTCCAGCACGGGCAGCGTGGCGTAGGGCGCGATCATCGCGGGCATGACGTGCGAGCGTCCGTGACCGGGCGATCCGTGCCGGTGCCGCCACCGGTCGTCTGCCGGGAGCAGGTCGGCGAGCGCGGCCAGCAGGTCGTCGTCGGAGCCGGCGCCCAGCTCCATCACGGCGACGCCCGCCGTCGCGTGCGGCACGAAGACGTTCAGCAGCCCGTCCCCGCCCGCCTCCGCGGTGAACGCGCGGCACTCCTCGGTGATGTCGAAGACGCCCTCGCGGTCCCCCGTGCGGAGGTCCAGTTCTTTTGTCCGCATGCGGCAACGGTTACCCACGCCGGGGCGGTACCGAACCTCTTTCCGGGAGCCGTCCGGGTGACGCCCGCCTCGCCGGGGCGCCATACTCGCCCTTGGGGCTCCGGCCCCGCCGCCCCCGGGCGGCCTGCAGTGCCGACCAGTCAGCCGATCAGTCAAAGGGGTGCGCGTGGCAACCGGTCTCCGGCTCGGCCCGATCCTGCGGAAGACGACCGAGACCACCGCGACGGTCTGGGTGGAGACCGACGCCCCCGGCACGGTGCGGGTCCGCGCGGGCACCGCCGCGGCGAGCGCGGAGACGTTCACCGTGCACGGCCACCACTACGCGCTGTGCGAGGTCGGCGGGCTCGCCCCGGACTCCGCCGAGCCCTACACGGTGGAGGTGGACGGCGAGCGCGTCTGGCCGCCGGCCGCCTCCCCGCACCCGCCGAGCCTGCTGCGCACCCTGCCCGGGACGGGCCGGCCGGTCCGGCTGGCGTTCGGCTCCTGCCGCACGCCCACCGACCACTCCCCCGGCGCCGTCGCCCGGTACGGCCCCGACGCGCTGCGCGCCTACGCCCTGCGGCTGTCCGGGCGGCGCGCCGCCGCGGGCGGCCACGCGGGCGAGGACGAGCCGACCGCGCTGCTGCTCATCGGCGACCAGGTCTACGCCGACGAACTGCAGCCGCGGATGGCGGCGCACCTGGCCGAGGCGCGCGCCCAGGACTCCGGGGAGCGCGCGGCGGCCGCCCCGCCCGACGGCGAGGTGGTCTTCTACGACGAGTACGCCGAGCTGTACCGGCAGACCTGGACCGACCCCGACGTGCGCTGGCTGCTGTCCACCGTGCCGTCGCTGATGCTCTTCGACGACCACGACGTCCGCGACGACTGGAACACCTCGGGCTCCTGGCGGCGGGACATGGACGCCTCCCCGTGGTGGCGGCGGCGCATCGTCTCCGGGCTCGGCTCCTACTGGGTCTACCAGCACCTGGGCAACCTCACCGCGGCGCAGCGCGCCGAGGACCCGCTCTTCGCCGAGGTGCGGCGGGCGGCGGCCGCCGGGCGCGACGCGGGCGCGGAGGTGGACGCCGCCGCGCTGCGCGCGCACACCGAGCCGCAGAGCATGCTGTGGAGCCACGAGCACGCCGTCGGCGACGGCAGGGTGCTGATGGTCGACGCGCGGGCCTCGCGCGACGTGGCCGACGACGCGGACCGGTCGATCCTCGGCGGCCCCGGGGAGGCGTGGCTGGACGAGCGGCTGCGCGGCGGCACCCGGCACCTGGTCGTCGCGACCACGCTGCCGTTCCTGCTCCCCCGGGCCGTGCACCACCTGGAGGGGTGGAGCGAGGCGCTGTGCGCCGGCGCCTGGGGCGGCCGGCTGCGCGGTTTCGGCGAGCGGCTGCGCCGCGCGCTCGACCTGGAGCACTGGGCGGCGTTCCGCCGCTCCTTCGACGCGGTCGCGGGCGCGCTGGTGCGGGTCGCCGCGGGCGAGCGCGGCGCACCGCCGGCCACCGCGCTGCTGCTCTCCGGGGACGTGCACTTCTCCTATCTGGCGCGGGCCCGGCCGACGCGGGCCGCGGGCTCCGCCGCGGCGGCCGGCCGGACGGTGATCGCGCAGCTCACCTCGTCGCCGCTGTGCAACCGGCTGCCCGGCAACTTCCGCCGGGCGGCCTGGCTGTCGCCCCGGCGCCTCCCGGCCGCGGTGGGCACGGTCATGGCCCGGCTGGCCGGCGTGGCCCGCTCCCCCCTCACCTGGGGGATGGACGAGGGCCCGTGGTTCGGCAACGCCGTGGCGACACTGCTCCTCGACGGCGACCGCGCAGAGGTCCGCTGGTCCTTCGCCGCCCAGGGCTGCGACTCCGGCTCCCCCCTACTGGAGGACGGCCCCACCCACGTCCTCTCCCCGCACTGACCCCACGCTGCCCCTGCGGGGGTCTCCTGGTCTCCTCTGCAGCAGGAGCCCGGAAGGGGAAAGGGGCAGCGGCCTCCGGGGCCGCAGCGACGGCCAAGGAAGGGCCGGGGTGGAGGCGATCACCCGAGCGCGGCACCCCACGGGGCGAAGGTTCCAGCGGGCGGCAAAGGCGGGAGGGGCACCGGCCGGTCGGTCGGGCGCGGCGCCCCACGGAGCGAAGGCTCGAACAGGCGGCGAGGGCGAGAGGGCGTGCCGGCCGGTCGGTCAGGCGCGGCGGAGCGGGTCGGGGCGGCAGGGGCGGGTAGCAGCGGCGAGATCGCCGCGCCCGCGCCGCCTCGGCGCCGGGGCCGACCGCCCTTGAAACCACTCCCCCCTGACCTGGGCGAATACGCAGGGTGACGGCGAGGAGGGGCGCCCTGCGCACCGCGAGAGCACCCCGGTGATTCCTGGGCGCGCACCCCGGGGCCATTCGGCCCTCCAGGGGCCCGAATCGGCCCGGTCGGGCCGGTGATCGGGGGTTCGAGCCGCCCGCAAGACCGGGAAGCAGGGACCGAAACCCGGGGAAGGACAGAGACGGGGGCAAGATGTCGCATTTGTCCCACCCAAAGGCCCACCTCGACCACTCTGGGTAACCGAAGAGGGGGTGGTGGAGGCCTCAGGGCTTACTACTCGCTGGTAGATGTAATCGGGGTGCTGCGGAGGTGCGCAGGGTGCGCCACCCTGCCCCGATCCCCGCTACAAACCGGGCATATGGGATATGACCCCTGGTGGGCGCGGGCAGACCCCCGCGCCGCCGGGGCGCCGCCTCTTCCCGCCGGGAACAGGCGCCGGGCCGAACCGGTGAACGCAGCGCCCGCCCACTCCCACCCTCGCCGCCCGTCTGAGCCCCGGCCCCGCGAGACGCCGCACCCGACCGACCAGCCGGTCCCCTTCCCGCCTGCGCCCCCGCCCCGCGAGGCGCCGCGCCCGACTGGAGTGCCCGGCCCCCACCGCTGCCGTCGCCGCCCGCTGGAACCCCCGCCCCGCGAGACGCCGCACCCGACCGACCGGCCGGCCCCTCCTCCCGCCCTCGCCGCCCGCTTGAACCTTCACCCCGTGAAGCGCCGCGCCCGGCCGATCCCCTCCTCCCCCGCCCCTCGCCCCTTCCCGGGTTCCTCAGCGCCCAGGGGCCCGCAGAGCCGAGATCAGCGACCCGGGGCGGGCGGCCCGGGGCCGGCGGCCGGTCAGGGGACCTGGTAGTCGGCGTCCCGGGCGTCGGTGATCGCCATGTGGCCGGGGGCGTGGCCGATGGCGAACTCGGGGGCGGAGGCCGCCACCGCGGCCTGCGGGGTGACGCCGCAGGCCCAGAAGACCGGGATCTCCCCGGGGCAGACCTCGACCGGGTCTCCGAAGTCGGGCCGGTCCAGGTCGGCGATGCCCAGTGCGGCCGGGTCGCCGACGTGCACCGGTGCGCCGTGCACCGCCGGGTAGCGGGAGGTCACCCGGACCGCGTCGGCCACCTGCCCTGCGGGGATCGGGCGCATGGAGACCACCAGCGGCCCGGAGAGCCGGCCGGCCGGGCGGCACCGCCGGTTCGTGGTGAACATCGCCACGTTGCTCCCGGCCTCGTGGTGGCGGAGCGGCACCCCGGCGGCCAGCAGCGGCGCCTCGAAGGTGAAGCTGCACCCGATCAGGAAGGAGACCAGGTCGTCCCGCCACACGTCGCGCACGTCCGCCGTCTCGGCGACCTGGCGGCCGTGCTCGTACACCCGGTAGGCGGGCAGGTCGGTGCGGAGGTCGCCGGCGAAGACCGACGCCGAGACCTCGCCCGCGTCGGCCACGTCCAGCACCGGGCAGGCCTTGGGGTTGCGCTGCGCGAACAGCAGGAAGTCGAAGGCCAGGTCGCGCGGGAGCGCGATCAGGTTGGCCTGGGCGTACCCGGCGCTGTAGCCGGCGGTGGGCGTCACCAGCCCGCCGCGGAAGAGCGCGCGGGCCTCGGCGGGGGTGAGTGCAGCGGGGTCGGTGGTCACGGCGTCGCCGCCTTTCCGGTCGGGGTCGGTTCTCCGGTCGGGGCCGGTCACGGCCGCACCGCCCGGAAGCGCAGCCGGGTGCCGGGCCGGGCCTGGGCGGCGGCGGGCAGGTCGGCGGAGAGCACCACCGCGATCACCGGGTATCCGCCGGTCACCGGGTGGTCGGCGAGGAACAGCACCGGCTCGCCGTCCGGGGGCACCTGGAGGGCTCCGGGCACCATGCCCTCGCTGGGCAGCTCGCCGTCGACGGCGCGCGGCAGCGGCGGGCCGGCCAGGCGCATGCCGACCCGGTCGCTGCGGACGGTCACCTCGAAGTCGGCGCCGAGCAGGGCGCGGACCGCCTCCGGGGCGAACCAGGCGTCCCGGGGGCCGAGCACCACCCGCAGCTCCGCGGAGTCGGCGCCGACCGGGGCGGCCGGTGCGGCGTCCAGCACCGGGGCCGCCGCGGGCGGCGGGCCGACCGGGAGCAGGTCGCCGGGGGCGAGCGGGTCCGGGCCGAGGCCGGCCAGCACGTCGGTGCTGCACGAGCCGAGCACCGGGCGGACCGCGACGCCGCCGCGCACCGCGACGTAGCTGCGCAGGCCGCGGGCTGGGGCGCCGAGCCGCAGCCGCTCGCCGTCGCGCAGCCGCAGCACGGTGTTCATCGCGCCGCCGCGGCCGCCGACGGTGACGGCGCACTCGGCGCCGGTGACCGCGACCCACAGGTCGCCCCGGGCGCGCAGCTCCAGGCCGCCCAGGGTCGCCTCGACGGCCGGGGCGCCCTCCGGGTTGGCGAGCAGCCGGTTGGCCAGGCCGTAGGAGGCCCGGTCGGCCGCGCCGGAGGCGCCCACGCCCAGTGCGGCCCGGCCGGGCCGGCCGCCGTCCTGGACGGTGGCGAAGGGCCCCGGAGCGAGCACCTCCAGTGCCGCTCCGCCGCGTCCCTCCGCCGGTGCCGCCCCCGCCCCGGGGAGCGGCGCCGTCATCGTCGCCGTCATCTTCCACCTTCCTTGAACCGCCCGCGCCCGATCCGTTCCCGGCGCGGGCCGCCCCCGTACTCTCCCTGTCCCTTCCCCGCCGGCCTAGGGCCGCCCCGGGGCCGCTCGCCGGGCCGGACCGCGGTCCCCGCCGACCGGCCGCGGACGGGCGGCGCGACCGGCGGAGGGGCCCGCCCTACGGCCTCCCCTCTTCCGGCGCCGATCCGGCCGCCGGCCCGCATCCGCTCACCCGTGCAGGGCCGCGCCCCGGAGCCGTCCGCGGCGGGCGAGCCGCGAAGCGGAGAAGACCCGCCGCACGGCCGGCGGCCGCCACCGCCGTTCTCCCTGCACCGCCTGCACCGGCCCGGAGCCGTTCACCGGCGCAGGGCCGCAGCCCTATCCGCCGGCGGCGGTCCCGCAGAGCGGAGAAGACCCGCCCCGCACGGCCCTCGACCGCCGCTGCACGGCATCCCCGCCCCCCTCTGCACCGGCCCGGCCGCCGTCCCGGAAGCGCTCACCCGTTCAGGGCCGCGCCCCCTGCCCGCCGGCGGTGAGTGGCCCCGAGGCGGAGAAGGCCCGCCGCACGATCCGCGGTGGTCACCGCCGGCCCCGGCGCCGAGCGCCCTCCCCGTGCCGGCGGGGTGTCCGGCTCATGCTTCGTGGAACCGGACCCGGGTGCCCGGGGCGAGGAGGCCCGGCGGGTCGCGGTCCAGGTCCCATACGACGGCGTCGGTCCGCCCGATGAGCTGCCAGCCCCCGGGGGAGCTGCGCGGGTACACCCCGCCGAAGCCGCCGGCGAGGGCCACCGACCCGGCCGGGACCCGGGTGCGGGACTCGCCCCGGCGCGGCACCCGCAGCCGGGGGTCGTCGCAGACCAGGTAGCCGAACCCGGGGGCGAACCCGCAGAACGCGACGGTCCATTCGGCGGCGGTGTGCGCGCGGACCAGCTCCCGCTCGGTCATCCCGGTGAGCGCGGCGGCGTCGGCCAGGTCGGCGCCGTCGTAGTGCACCTCGATCTCCACCTCGGGCCCGGCGGGGCGGCCGCCGGGGCTGGGGCGGAGGCGGCGCACCGCGTCGGCGACGGCCCGGGGCCCGCCGGGGGCCGCCGGGTCGATCCGCAGCAGCACGGTGCGCGCCGCCGGGACGACCTCGACCACTCCGGGGATCGGGTCCTCGGCCAGCGCGGCCTGCAGCGCCAGCACCCGCCCCAGGTCCTCGACCTCGACCAGCACCCCGGAGTCGGCGCAGTTCAGAACGTGCACGCCGGGTCCTCCCGGTGTGCGGCGGGGCTCGGCGGGGCGAACGCCTCGACGGCGGCCCCGGCGCCGCGCAGCCGCTCGGCGACCTTGCGGGCGATGTCCACCGCGCCGGGGCTGTCGCCGTGCACGCACAGCGACTCGGCGCCGACCCGGACCGGGGTGCCGTCGACGGCGGCCACCGGCTCGCCGCGGGCCATCCGCAGGCACCGCTCGGCGATCTCCTCGGCGTCGTGCAGCACCGCGCCGGGTTCGCGGCGCGGCACCAGGGTGCCCTCCGGGGTGTAGGCGCGGTCGGCGAACGCTTCGCGCACGGGGCGCAGCCCGGCCCGCTCGGCGGCGCGCAGCCAGGCCGACCCGGGCAGCCCGAGCACGGCCAGGTCCGGGGCGAAGGCGCGGACGCCCCGCGCCACCGCCTCGGCCTGCTCCTCGTGGTGCACGATGGCGTTGTACAGCGCGCCGTGCGGCTTGACGTAGCCGACCCGGCCGCCGGCCGCGCGGGCCATCGCCTCCAGGGCGCCGATCTGGTAGAGCACGTCGTTGGCGAGGTCCTCGGGCGGCACGTCGATGAACCGGCGGCCGAATCCGGCGAGGTCCCGGTAGCCCACCTGGGCCCCGATGGCGACGCCGCCGCGCACCGCCTGCTCGCAGGTGCGGCGGAGCACGGTCGGGTCCCCGGCGTGGAACCCGCAGGCGACGTTGGCGCTGGTGACGATGGACAGCAGCGCCTCGTCGTCGCCGAGTTCCCAGCGTCCGAAGCTCTCACCCAGGTCGGAGTTGAGGTCGATGCGCACCGGTGTGCGTCCTCCTGTTTCCTCTGTCGGGGGCGGTGGGGCGATGGGGGCGGTCAGGACCAGAGCGCGGACAGGCCGGACAGCGCCTGCCAGGCGATGTACACGCTCACCAGCCAGCCGGCGATGCCCAGGGCGAGCAGCCAGCGCGGGTAGCGGTAGCCGTTGAGCAGGTCGCGGCGGCGGGCCGCCACCCACAGCATGATGGCGAAGCCGATCGGCAGGATGAGGCCGTTCAGCGCGCCCGCCGTGATCAGCAGCTGCGCGGGGGCCTGACCGAGCAGCAGGTAGAGCACGGCGGAGACGGCGATGAACCCGGCCACCAGCCAGGAGCGGTTCCGCTCCGCCCAGGGGTGGAAGGAGGTGACGAAGGAGACCGAGGTGTAGGAGGCGCCGATCACCGAGCTGATCGCGGCGGCCCACATGATCACCCCGAACAGGCGCAGCCCGAACTCCCCGGCGGCGTGCTGGAAGGCGGCGGCCGGGGCGTTGTCCAGGCCGGCCAGCGAGACGCCGCCGGCGACCACGCCGAGCACCGCGAGGAAGAGCACCACCCGCATGACGCCGGTGACGATGATGCCGGTCACCGAGGCCCGGGTGATCTCCTTGACGTTCTCCGGCCCGGAGACGCCGGCGTCGAGCAGCCGGTGCGCGCCGGCGTAGGTGATGTAGCCGCCCACCGTGCCGCCGACGATGGTCACGATCGCGACGAACATCGGGGAGCCCAGCTCCTCGGGGAGGACCGTGTTCCGCAGCGCCTCGCCGACCGGGGGGTTCGAGGTGAACGCGACGTAGAGCGTCATGGCGATCATCGCGACGCCCAGGGCGACGATGATCCGGTCCATCGCCATCCCGGCGCGTCTGCTGGCGAAGACGCCGATCGCGATCAGCGCGGAGACCGCGCCGCCGATCTTCACGTCGATCCCGGCCAGCGCGTCCAGGCCGAGCGCGGTCCCGGCGACGTTGCCGACGTTGAACACCAGGCCGCCGAAGACCACCAGCGCGGCCAGCAGGTACCCGGCGCCGGGAAGCACCTGTTCGGCCAGTTCCTGGGCGCGGCGGCCGGCGACGCCGATCACCCGCCACAGGTTCAGCTGGACGGCGACGTCGATCAGGATCGACACCGCGATGGCGAACGCGAAGGCGGCGCCCAGCGTCGCCGTGAACTCGGTGGTCTGGGTGATGAAGCCCGGCCCGACGGCGCTGGTGGCCATCAGGAACACGGCCCCGAGGAGGGCGCTGCGCCCTGCTGCGCGCCGCACGGGCGCGGCGGTTCCCTTCGTTCCGCTCATACGGTCCTCACTGGGGTCCGGCCCTCCGGGGAGGAGGGGGTTGCGGGGAATGGCGGGGGGCGTCCGCCCGAACGACATGAGGATTGTTGAACAATTCTCTGATCGAGCGAACGGCTGCCATGGTACCCCCGGAGAGCGTCCCAGGCCACACCCCCCGGTGAGCCGGACCACCGCTGCGATCCGCCACAATGGGAGGACGGACGGCGACGGCGGGCGAAGGCGGGGACGGGTGACCACGAGCGAGGGACTGGACCGGCTCTCCGCACTGCGCGGCACGCTGGAGCGCTCCAGCACCGCGGAGCGTGTCGCCGACGTCCTGCGCGCGCAGGTCATCGCGGGGGCCATGGCGCCGGGCGAACGGTTGTCCGAGGAGGCCATCGGATCGGCACTGGGCGTCTCCCGCAACACCCTGCGCGAGGCGTTCCGGCTGCTCGGCCACGAGCGGCTGCTGGTGCACGAGTTCAACCGCGGCGTGTTCGTCGCCAAGCCGACCCGGGACGACGTCACCGACCTGTACCTGGTGCGGCGCGCCCTGGAGCTGGCCGCGCTCCGCGCGGCCGGCGGCGCGGACCCGGAGGCGGTGGCCCGGGTCGGCGCCGCCGTGCAGGAGGCCGAGGACGCGGCGGCCCGCGCCGACTGGTGGGCGGTGGGCACCGCCAACATGCACTTCCACCAGGCCGTCGCCGGACTGGCCGGCAGCCCGCGGACCGACGAGGCGGTGCGCCGGCTCCTCGCGGAGCTGCGGCTGGTCTTCCACGTGATGGCCGCCCCCGAGGAGTTCCACGTGCCCTACGTGGCGCTGAACCGGGAGATCTACGAGCTGCTCCGGGAGGGCCGCACGGAGGCCGCCGCCGAGCGGCTCGCCGCCTACTTCGACGCCGCCGAGCGGCAGCTGGTCGAGGCCTTCGACGGCGCAGAGCGGCACGCCCCGGCCTGACCCCGGCGCCCCAGTACTCCGGCACCCCGGCACCCCGGTGCCTCACCCCCCCCGCGCCCCGGTCAGGCGCCCCGGCCGGGCGCGGCATCTCGCGGGGCCGGGGTTCAAGCAGGCGGCGAAGGCGGAAGGGCGTGCCGGCCGGTCGGTCAAGCGCGGCGTCTCGCGGGGTGAGGGTTCAAGCAGGCGGCGACGGCGCCAGTAGGGGCGGGGCCGAGCACCCCAGCCGGGCGCGGCACCCCACGGGGCCGAGGTTCAGGCGGGCAGCGAGGGCGGCAGTGGGGACCGGCCGGCCGGTCCGGCGCGGCGTCTCGCGGAGCGAAGGTCAAGACGGGCGGCGACGGCACAGGTAGGGGCGGGGCGGAGGTGATCGCCCGGGCGCGGCGTCTCGCTAGGCGGGTGTTCAAGCGGGCAGCGAAGGCAGGCAGGGGAACCGGCTGGTCGGTCGGGTGCAGCAGAGCGGGGAGGGCCGGTCGGGGCTGGCCGGGGCGGCAGGATCGCCGTTCCCGCGCCGCCCGGGCGCCGGGGTCGGCCTCCCTTGAAACCGCCACACCTCTCTGACCTGGGCAAATACGCAGGGCGATGGCGGGGTGGGGCGCCCTGCGCACCGCGAGAGCACCCCGGTGATTCCTGGGCGCGCATCCTGGGCCGGATCGGCCCCGAGAGGCCCGGATCGCCCTGATCGGGCCGGTGATCGGGGGTTCGAGCCGCCCGCAAGGCCGCAAAGCAGGGGGCCGGAACCCGGGAAGAGGAGAGGCAGGGGCGGAATGCCGCTTTCGTTCCCCCAAAAGGCCCCGATTGGTCACTCTGGGTAATCGATGAGGGGGTGGTGGGGGCTTCGAGACTCACTACTCGCTGGTAGATGTAATCGGGGTGCTCTCGCGATGCGCAGGGCGCCCCCACGCTCGCCCGTTCCCTGCCGCAAAGCAGGCATATGGGGATAAGGCCCCCTGGCGGGCGCGGGCAGGCGGGCCGGCCCGCGCCGCCGGGGCGCCGCCCTGCTCCCCTCACCGGGAGCACGCGCCGCCCCTGACCGGTGAACGCGGAGCCTCGCCCCGCTCCCCCCCTCGCCGCCCGCTTGAACCCTGACCCCGTGGGGCCCGACGCCCGGGCGACCACCTTCGTCCCGCCCCTACCGCTGCCGTCGCCGCTGCTTGAACCTTCACTCCGTGGGGCGCCGCGCCTAACCGACCGGCCGGCCCCCACCGCCGCCTTCGCCGCCCGCTTTAAGCCCGACCCCGTGGGGCGCCGCGCCCGGGTGAGGCCTGCGCCCCGCCCCTACCCTCGCTGTGCCTTCCTTTGCTGTGCCTTCCTTCGCCGTGCCCGACCGACGCGTCCGGCGGAAAGGTCGCCGGGGCGCTGGGGATCCGCCCGTCCCGTGGGCGGTGCGGGCGCGGGCGGGTCAGTCCGGTCGGGCTTGCGGGGGGCCGTATCCGCCGCCGCCGGGGGTCTCTACGACCAGCAGGTCTCCGGGGGCCATCCGGACCGAGGCGCAGCCCTGGAGTTCTTCGACGGTGCCGTCCGCGCGGACCACGTGGTCGGCGCCGCAGGCGCCGGGGGCGCCGCCGGCCATGCCGTAGGGGGCGCGGCGCCGGTTGCCGGTGAGGGTGCTCACCGTCATCGGCTCCAGGAAGCGGATCCGGCGCACCCCGCCGTCCCCGCCGCGCCACCGGCCGGCGCCGCCGCTGCCCCTGCGCACCGCGAACGACTCCACCCGGACCGGCAGCCGCGACTCCAGCACCTCGGGGTCGGTCAGCCGGGAGTTGGTCATGTGCGTCTGCACCACCGAGGCGCCGTCGAAGCCCTCCCCCGCCCCGGAGCCCGACCCGACCGTCTCGTAGTACTGGTGCCGGTCGTCGCCGAAGGTGACGTTGTTCATCGTGCCCGCCCCCTCGGCCTGCACCCCCAGCGCCCCGTAGAGCGCCCCGGTCACCGCCTGGGAGGTCTCCACGTTCCCGGCGACCACCGCCGCCGGGTAGGACGGGGAGAGCATGGTGTGCTCGGGGATGGTGATCCGCAGCGGCGTCAGGCAGCCGTCGTTGAGCGGGATGTCGTCGGCGACCAGGGTGCGGAACACGTACAGCACCGCGGCCGCGGCCACCGAGGAGGGGGCGTTGAAGTTGGAGGCCAGCTGCGGCGAGGTCCCGGTGAAGTCGATGTCGGCGCACCGCCGCTCCCGGTCCACCGAGATCCGCACCGCGATGACCGCCCCCGAGTCCGTCTCGTAGCGGAACTCCCCGTCGTCCAGGGCGTCGATCACCCGGCGCACCGCCTCCTCTGCGTTGCGCTGCACGTGCCGCATGTAGGCCTGCACCGCGTCCAGGCCGAAGTGGCCGATCATCGCGCCGACCTCCTCCACCCCCTTGGCGTTCGCGGCCACCTGGGCGCGCAGGTCGGCCAGGTTGGTGTCGGGGGCGCGCGAGGGGTACCGGGCGCCGGTGAGCAGGGCCCGGGTCTCCTCCTCGCGGAACCGGCCGTCCCGGGCGAGCAGGTGCGCGTCGAACAGCACCCCCTCCTCGTGCACGTCGGTGCTGAACGCCGGCATCGAGCCGGGGGTGATCCCGCCGATCTCGGCGTGGTGGCCGCGCGAGGCCACGTAGAACAGCACGTCCCGCCCGGCCTCGTCGTAGACCGGGGTCACCACGGTGACGTCGGGCAGGTGGGTGCCGCCGTGGTAGGGGTCGTTGACCGCGTAGACGTCGCCGGGGCGCAGGTCCCCGGCGCGGCGCCGGATCACCTCGCGCACGGTCGCGCCCATCGATCCCAGGTGCACCGGCATGTGCGGGGCGTTGGCGATCAGGCCGCCGTCCGGGTCGAACAGCGCGCAGGAGAAGTCGAGGCGCTGCTTGATGTTGACCGACTGGGCGGTCGCCTCCAGTCGGGCGCCCATCTGCTCGGCGATGGACATGAAGAGGTTGTTGAACACCTCCAGCATCACCGGATCGGCGCCGGTGCCGACCTCGCTGCGGGGGCGCGGGCGGACCCGGCGCACCACCAGGTGGCCGGTGGCCGCCGCCCCGGCCCGCCACCCCTCGTCGACCACGGTGGTGGCGCCGTCCTCGGTGATGATCGCCGGCCCTTCGACCTCCTCGCCCGGCGGCAGGGCCTCCCTGCGGTGCAGCGGCACCGTCCGCCACCGGCCGCCGGCGTACATCCGCACCCGCTCCGGCTCCGCCCGGCCGCGGGCCGACTCGGGGGCCGACTCGGGCACCGGGTCGGGCTGCTCGGACAGGCCGGTGGCCTCCACCACGACCGCCTCGGCGACCAGCGGCCGGTCCATCAGGAAGGAGTAGGTGCGCCGGTGCTCGGCCTCGAACTCCGCGGTCATCTCCGCGACCGGCGCCAGCTCCGCCTCCACCGCGGTGTCGGTGCCGTCGTAGCGGAGCCGGACCCGGCGCCGCGCCCGCAGCCGCTCCTCCGGCACGCCCTCCTCGCGCAGCTCGGCGCGGGCCTCGTCCTCCAGTGCGCCGGCGACCTCCTCCAGCCGGGGCAGCAGGGCCTCGCCGAGCCGCTCCTCCACCGAGCGCTCGCGCATGGCGGTGGTGTCGGCCAGCCCGATGCCCAGTGCGGAGAGCATCCCCGCCATCGGCGGGACCAGCACGGTGCGCACGCCGAGCGCGTCGGCGACCGCGCAGGCGTGCTGGCCGCCCGCGCCGCCGAAGGTGGTCAGCGCGTACTCGGTGAGGTCGCGCCCCTTCCGCACCGAGATGCGCTTCACCGCGTTGGCCATGTTCTCCACCGCGACGTGCAGGAACCCCTCGGCGACCTGCTCCGGCGAGCGGTCGTCGCCGGTCCGCCCGGCGATGTCGGCGGCCAGTCCGGTGAACCGGCGGCGCACCTCTTCGGCGTCGAGCGGCTGGTCGCCGCCGGGGCCGAACACCCGGGGGAAGTGCTCGGGCCGGATCCGGCCGAGCATCACGTTGGCGTCGGTGAGGGTGAGCGGCCCGCCGGCGCGGTAGCAGGCCGGGCCGGGCGCCGCCCCCGCCGAGTCGGGACCGACCCGGTAGCGGCCGCCGTCGAAGCGGAGTACCGACCCGCCGCCCGCGGCCACGGTGTGGATGTCCAGCATCGGCGAGCGCAGCCGCACGCCGGCGACCTGGGAGTCCAGCACCCGCTCGTAGGCGCCGGCGTAGTGCGAGACGTCGGTGGAGGTGCCGCCCATGTCGAAGCCGATCACCTTGGCGTGGCCGGCCGCCAGGGAGGCGCGGACCATGCCGACGATGCCGCCGGCCGGGCCGGAGAGCACCGCGTCCTTGCCGCGGAAGTGGCCCGCCTCGGCCAGTCCGCCGTTGGACTGCATGAACATCAGCCGGACGCCGCTCGCCTGCTCGGCGACCCGCCCGACGTAGCGGCGCAGCCCCGGCGAGAGGTAGGCGTCGGCGACCGCGGTGTCGCCCCTCGGCACCAGCTTCATCAGCGGGGAGACCTCGCTGGAGAGCGAGATCTGCGCGAAGCCGGTCCGCTCGGCGAGTTCGCCGATCAGCCGCTCGTGCCGGGGGTGGAGGTGGCTGTGCATGCAGAGCACCGCCAGCGCGTCGATGCCGTCGGCGCGGGCCCGGTTCAGGTCGGCGGCGAGCCGCTCCAGGTCGGGCGGGACCAGCACCTCGCCGTCCGCGCTCATCCGCTCGTCGACCTCGATGACCCGCTCGTAGAGCGGCTCGGGGAGCGCGATGCGCCGGTCGAAGATGCGCGGCCGGTTCTGGTAGCCGATCCGCAGCGCGTCGGCGAAGCCCCGGGTGACCACCAGGGCGGTGCGCTCGCCGCGCCGCTCCAGCAGCGCGTTGGTGGCCACCGTGGTGCCCATCCGCACCACCTCGACCCGGTCCGGGCCGAGCTCCTCCCCCTCGGCGGCGAGCAGCGACCGGATCCCCTCGATCGCCGCGTCCCGGTACTCCGCCGGGTTGTCCGAGAGGAGCTTGCGGGTGGTGATCCGGCCGTCCGGTCCGCGCGCCACCACGTCGGTGAACGTGCCGCCGCGATCCACCCAGAACTGCCAGCGCCCGGTCGCCACCGCGGTCCTCCTGAGCCCTCGTCCCCGGCGCGGGCGGATCGGGGCCCGCGCTCACCGGGGCCTACCCCCGAACGGGCCGGCCCGAACGGCCGCCGCCCGGCCGCTCGGGGCGAGCGGCCGGGCGGGGTGCGCGCAGGCCCTCCGGCGCGGAGCGGCCGGGCGGGTCAGCGCTTCGTCTTGGACCTGCGGTCGCGGCGGAGCGGGCGCAGCGGGCGGCGGGCCGGGGCCGGGGCGCGCACGATCGGGCGCGGCCCGGTGGCCGTGGCCGGGTCCTGCACCGGGAAGCCGGGGACCAGGTCGGCCGGCTCCTGCCGGGCGGCGCTGGGCGCGGCCAGCCGGGTGGGCAGGCCGGTCGCGGCCTCGGCCTCGTCGTCGGGCTCCTCGCCCGGCTCGGCGGCGGGCCCGGCCGCCTCGGCGGGCGGCTGCGCGCCCCCGGTGCGGCGGGCGTCCAGGCGGGCGCGGATCCAGGCCGCGGTGGGGGTGAGCACCGGCCACTCGACCGGGGCGGGCTGCGCCAGGGCGGCCCACAGGTAGGCCTTGGTCCCCCAGGCCTCCATCGCGCGGCGCGCGCGGGTGATGGAGAAGAAGGTCGGCGCGGCCAGGGCCAGCTGCGGCCAGGACAGCGCCATCGCCGCCGCGAGCGGCAGCAGTCCGCCGCCGGCGATGGAGCAGCCGGCGCCGACCGCGACCGGGACCAGGCCGAGCGCGAGGCGCAGCGAGGTGATCTGGCGGTAGCGGTGCAGCGACCGGCGCACCGAGGCGCCGGTGGACAGCCCCTCGGGCAGCGGCGACGGCTGGACCACGGCGGCCAGCAGCAGCGCCGCCACCGCGACCGAGACCGACGCCAGGATCCACACGCCCGCGGCCGACCAGCCGCCGCCCACCGCCAGGGCGACCAGGGCCAGTATCGGGATCGGGGCGGGCAGGCAGACCAGGACCGTGCGCCAGAGCCTCCCGGCCTCGTCGGGCGCCATGACCGCATCGACCGCTTCGCGGTACAGCCGCTTCACCGGCTCCGCGCTCATCTTTCTCACCGCAATGCCCCCACACCGCCTGAGTTCCGACTTCTTCGGCGGCGGACCGGTGCCCGCCCCGAATCCTGACCCCGCGTCCGCCTCCGGGGAGGAGACGCCCGCGCCCGGCAAGGGGTTCACCCCCGGGAGCGCGTTCGCCGGAGCGGCCCGCATCACACCGTCGGCACCGATGCCTCGGGCACCGCGAACCCCGCCCCACCGGGAGGGACGCCGCTCCGCGGCACCGCCCCCATCCTCCCCCGTCACAACGTGCGGGGCAACCGTCGCGTTCCGCCGTTCACCCCACATTCCGGGAGATTCCGGTGGGCCCGATCGCCCCTTCGCTCCGCGGTCCGCGGTCCGCGGCACGGCCCCGTACCACCGGGGCGTCAGGGCTCCTCGCCGGTCTCCGCGAGCCTGCCCAGGGTGACCGCGATGCGGAGCACGAACGACCCGCGGCCGTCGGCCGGCATGTGCCCGGTCAGCTCCGCGATCCGGCTCAGCCGGTAGCGCACCGTGTTCGGGTGGACGAAGAGCATCCGCGCCGTCGACTCCAGCGAGGAGGCGTGCTCCAGGTAGACCGAGAGGGTGTCCAGCAGCGGCGACCCGGCCCCGCGCAGCGGCTTGTAGATCTCCTCCACCAGCTGGGTCCGGGCGCTCGGGTCGCCCTGCAGCGCCCGCTCCGGCAGCAGGTCCTCGGCGAGCGCCGGGCGGGGCGCGTCCGGCCAGCCCACCGCGGCGCGCAGCCCGCTCACCGCGGCGCGCACCGACGCGCCGGCCCGGGGCAGCTCGCCGACCGGCGGGCCGACCACCACCGGGCCGGGCCCGAACAGCTCGGTCAGCGGCTCGGTGACCGCCGCCGACACCCCGTCGTCGCGGACGTCCTTCTCGTTCACCCCGAGCACCGCGACCACCCGGTCGCCCTGGAGCCCGGCGATCACGTCGTGGCCGGACCGGCGCGCGGCGTTGCGCAGGTCCTCCAGGACCGCCTCTCCGTCCTCGCCGGCGTGGCCGGCGATCGCGATCACCGGGGTGCGGGTCCAGCGCAGCGCCGACCCCCAGGTCTGCAGCCCCTCGTCCCGGTCCCCGTGCAGCAGCGCGTCGACGATCAGCGCCTCCAGCCGGGCGTCCCAGGCGCCCCGCGCCTCGGCGGCGCGCGCGTACACCTTGGCCGAGCTGAACGCCACCTCCCGGGTGTAGCGCAGCACCGCCTCGCGCAGCTGCTGCTCGCCGCCGGGCGCGGCCAGCTCCTCCACCTGGTTCTCCACCACGTCGATGACGACCCGGATCATGTCGACGGTCTGCTGCAGGGTGACCGAGCGGGTCAGCTCGCGCGGGGCGGTGCCGAAGACCTCGACGGTGATCGCGGGCCGGCCCCGCTCCGGGTTCTTGAACCAGTCGACGAAGGCCGCCACCCCGGACTGGGCGACCAGCCCCACCCAGGAGCGGTCCTCCGCCGACATCCTGCGGAACCAGGACAGCCGGCTCTCCATCCGCGCCACGGCGGCGGTGCCCAGCGCGCCCATGGCCCGCTCCAGGCGCTGCACGGTCGCCGCACGCACGGCGCCGGCCTCCGGGCCCTCCTCCGCGGGGCGCCCGTTCTCCTGGTCGTGTTCGTTCTGATCAGCGGATCCAGTGCTCACGCTCCCAGAGTGGCATCCCGCCGGAAGAACGGCGCACTCCGCACCCGCCGAGTGCGCGACCCCGGTCACATCCGGCCCCGATCAGGTGCCTAACCGCCCCTATGTTGTAGAAGTCCGACAAGCGGTCTCTCCTAAACTTCGTCATGCTCCTCATCCAACTGGTGATGTCCTACAGGGCAGGGTGGTTGTCGTGCTTGTAATCGTTGCTCCGGGCCAAGGCGCCCAGGTACCCGGCTTCCTCTCCCCGTGGCTGGAGGCGCCCGGCATGGCCGAGCGCTTCGCCGCGTGGTCCGAGGTGGCCGGGCTGGACCTGGTGCGCTACGGCACCACCGCGGACGCGGACGAGATCCGCGACACCGCGGTGGCCCAGCCCCTCCTCGTCAGCGCCGGCATGGCGGCCGCCGTCTCGCTCTTCGGCGACCTGGAGACCGCGGCCGCCAGGGCCGACGCGGTCGCCGGGCACAGCGTCGGGGAGTTCACCGCCGCCGCGCTCGCCGGCGTGCTCTCCCCCGAGGACGCGCTCGCCCTGGTCGCCGAGCGCGGCCGGGGCATGGCCGAGGCCGCCGCGGCGACCGCCACCGGGATGACCGCGGTGCTCGGCGGCGACCGCGCCGAGGTGCTGGCCGCGATCGAGGCCGCCGGGCTGACCCCCGCCAACGACAACGGCTCCGGCCAGATCGTCGCCGCCGGCACCCTGGAGCGGCTGGCCGCCTTCGCCGAGGAGCCCCCGGCCCGGGCGCGGCTGCGCCCGCTGTCGGTGGCCGGCGCGTTCCACACCGAGCACATGGCCCCGGCGGTGCAGCGGGTGCGGGAGGTCGCCGGCCGGGTCGGCGCCGCCGACCCGCGGACCCGGCTGCTCTCCAACCGCGACGGCGCGGTGGTGGAGTCCGGCGGCGAGTACCTGGACCGGCTGGTCTCCCAGATCAGCTCCCCGGTCCGCTGGGACGCCTGCACGCAGACGCTGGCGGACCTGGGCGTCACCGCGATCATCGAGCTCCCCCCGGCGGGGACGCTCACCGGGCTGGCCAAGCGCGCCCTGCGCGGCGTGGAGCTGCTGGCCGTCAAGACGCCGGACGACCTCGAGCGGGCGAAGGAGCTCGTCGCGAAGCACTCCGGCGACGCCGTCCTCGTGGAAGGCCCCTCCGATGAGTAACGACAGCGGCCGCACCGACCGCCCCCGCGGCGCGCGCCTGGTCTCCTTCGGCGAGTACCAGCCCGCCAACGTGGTCACCAACGACGACCTCGCCCAGCGGGTGGACACCTCCGACGAGTGGATCCGCAGCCGGGTCGGGATCGCCGAGCGCCGCATCGCCGGCCCCGCCGAAACCGTGGTGAGCATGGCGGTCGCCGCCGGCGGCAAGGCGCTGGCGGCCGGCGGCCTCTCCCCGGACGACATCGACCTGGTCATCGTCGCCACCTGCACCCAGCAGGACCAGATCCCCAACGCCTCGGCGAGCGTCGCCGCGAAGCTGGGCATCACCGCGCCGGGCGCCTTCGACGTCAACGCCGCCTGCGCCGGCTTCTGCTACGCGCTGGGCATCGCCGCCGACGCGGTCCGCGGCGGCTCGGCCCGCAACGTGCTGGTGATCGGCTCGGAGAAGCTCTCCGACTGGGTGGACTGGGACGACCGCTCCACCTGCGTGATCTTCGCCGACGGCGCGGGCGCCGCGGTGGTCTCGGCCGCCGAGGAGGACGCCGTCGGCCCCGTGGTGTGGGGCAGCTCCGGCGAGCGGGCCGACAAGATCTACCTGCGCGAGCACCGCTACCTCTACCAGGAGGGCCAGGCGGTGTTCCGGTGGACCACCACCGAGCTGTACAAGGTCGCGCTGGAGGCGCTGGAGCGGGCGGGGGTGGACCCGGCGGAGCTGACCGCGTTCGTCCCGCACCAGGCCAACCTGCGGATCGTGGAGTCGATCGCGCGCAGGCTCGGAGCGCCGCAGGCGGTCGTCGCCCGCGATATCGTCTCCGCTGGCAACACCTCGTCCGCGTCCATTCCGCTGGCCATCGCCCGGATGACCGAACGCGGGGAGCTGCCCTCGGGGAGCACCGTGCTCACCCTGGGATTCGGCGCCGGCCTGACCTACGCGGCCCAGGTCCTGCGCATCCCCTGACCCACCGCGGGCCCCGCCCCCGGTGAGAGAACGAACTAAGGAGAAAGCGACACCATGGCGCAGCACAGCGAGAAGGAGATCCTCGAGGGTCTCGGCGAGATCATCGACGAGATCGCCGGTGTTCCGGCCGCCGACGTGACCCCCGAGAAGAGCTTCGTCGACGACCTCGACATCGACTCCCTGTCGATGGTGGAGATCGCCGTCGCCGCTCAGGACAAGTTCGGCAGCGAGATCCCCGACGACCAGCTGAAGGACCTCAAGACGGTCCAGGACGTCATCAACTTCATCCAGAAGTAGGCGCGGCCGCGGCGGGGCCGCGGCGGCGCTCCCCGCGCCTCCGCGGCCCGGACCGCCGCCGCATCCCCCGGCCGGCCGCACCGCGGCCGGAACCGACCGACGAGACCCGAAGGGCGATAAAGGCCGATGAGCACCACCGAAGTCGTCGTCACTGGCCTCGGCGCCACCACCCCTGTGGGGGGTGACGTCGCCTCGACCTGGTCCGCCCTCCTCGAAGGCCGGTCCGGAATCACCACCATCGACGAGGAGTGGGCCGAGGAGCTGCCCGTCCGCATCGCCGGGCGCGCCGCTCAGGACCCCGCGGAACTCTTCCCGCGCGCGCGGCTGCGCCGGCTCGACCGCACCCAGCAGTTCGCGCTGGTCGCCGCCAAGGAGGCCTGGCAGGACGCCGGCGCCCCCGAGGTCGACCCGCTGCGCCTGGGCGCCGTCGTCTCCAGCGGCATCGGCGGCATCCTCACCATCCTCGAGCAGTACGACACGTTCCGGGAGAAGGGCTGGCGGCGCGTGTCGCCCTTCACCGTGCCGATGCTGATGCCGAACAGCCCGGTGGCCGCGGTCTCCCTGGAGTTCACCGCCCGCGCCGCGGCGCACGCGCCGGTCAGCGCCTGCGCGTCCAGCGCCGAGGCGGTCGCCGACGCGATCCGGCTGATCCGCTCCGGCCGCGCCGACATCGTCATCGCCGGCGGCACCGAGGCCGCGATCCACCCGCTGAACATCGCCTCGTTCGCCTCGATGCGCGCGCTGAGCACCAACAACGACGACCCGGCCGGCGCCTCGCGGCCCTGGGCCACCTCCCGGGACGGCTTCGTCATGGGCGAGGGCGCCGGGATCCTGGTGCTGGAGTCCGCCGAGCACGCCGCGGCCCGCGGCGCCCGGGTGTACGCGGTCGCGGCCGGCGCCGGCTACTCCGCCGACGCCCACGACATCGTCTCCCCGGACCCCGACGGCCAGGTCCGCGCGATCCGCGCGGCGCTGGACGACTCCGGGCTGCGCCCCGAGGAGATCACGCACGTCAACGCGCACGCCACCTCGACGCCGGCGGGCGACGTCGGCGAGACCGTGGCGATCCGGCGCGCGCTGGGCGACGCCGCGGCCGACCGGGTGGCGGTCACCTCCACCAAGTCCATGACCGGGCACCTGCTGGGCGGCGCCGGCGCCGTCGAGTCCATCGCCACGGTGCTGGCGCTGCACGAGGGCCGCATCCCGCCGACGATCAACATCGACGAGCTCGACCCCGAGGTCGTGGTGGACATCGTCCGGGACAAGCCGCGCGACCTGCCCGCCGACACGGTGGCCGCGATCAACGAGGGGTTCGGCTTCGGCGGGCACAACGTCGCCGTGGCCTTCCGCCGGGTCTGACCCGGCCGGACCCGCCGGACCCGCGCCGCCCCGTCCCCGTGCCCGGGGATCCGAGCGCGGCAGGGTCTTCGTCACCGGCCCCGACGTGGTGCGCAGCGTCACCGGAGAGGAGCCGGGCGGCGCCGGCGCGCACGGCCGGCGCAGCGGGGCCGGCGACTGCTGGGGATTTCACCGGCGCTTCCCGATGATTCGAGGAACGCTGGGATTCACTCAACGGTGCTGCACCTGACCGCCCCTCCCTGGCACGGAGAGAAAGGGCGGACCGGGGAGACCCCCCGGTCCGCCCTTCTTCGCGGTTCCCGGTGCCGCGCGACGCGGGCGGGTGCAGGGCGGCCGGGGGCCGCTCAGTCGCGGGGCGGTTCGGTCTCGTCGCGGGGGGCGAGTTCCTCCAGGTGCGGGCGCTTGGGGAGGCGGCCGTCGCCGGAGGAGCGGCCCAGGGCGCGCCGGCCCAGCCAGGGCACCAGGTACGTCCGCGCCCAGCGGCGGTGCTCGCGGCGGCGCAGGATCTTGGGGAGCCGCTCGGTGGGGGTGTCCCACGGGTCGGCCCAGAGCTCGCGCGGGCCCATCGGGCGGCCGAGGAGCTCGGCGATCCGGGCCGCGACGATGCGGTGGCCCTCCCCGTTGAAGTGCAGCCGGTCCTCGCTCCAGGCCCGCGGGTCGTTGAGCGCCGCCATGGACCACAGGTCGACGATGTCGCAGCCGGTGCGCTCGGCGATGGCCCGCAGGTGCATGCTGAACACCGCGATCCGCCCCCGGTAGATGCGCAGCACCGGCACCCAGCCGGTGTCGTGCCCGGAGAGCAGGACCACGCGGACCCCGGCCGCGCGCATCCGCCGCACGGCCTCCTCCAGCCGGCCGGCGAGCCCGTCCAGGTCGGCGTTGGGGCGCAGCACGTCGTTGCCGCCGGCGTGCACGGTGACCAGGTCGGGGCGCTGCTCCAGGACCGAGTCGAGCTGCTCGCCGGCGATGTGGCGCATCCGGCGGCCGCGGACGGCGAGGTTGGCGTAGCGGAACCCCGGGACTCCCTCGGCGAGGTGCTCGGCGAGCCGGTCGGCGAACCCCCGGTAGCCGCCGTCGGGACCCACGTCCTCCAGTCCCTCGGTGAGGCTGTCGCCGATCGCCATGTACGAGCGGATGACCGCCGGGCTCTCCGCCTGCGCTCTTCCTGGGGGGTTCATCTCCAGGTCAGTCACTTCTACCCATCGTGCTGGTCGATCGTCGGGCCGGTCGTCGCCCCGCACGGCTGCGCGGGGCACGCCGCTTCCGCCGACGGTGCGCGGGGCTGGGAGCGCCGCCTGTGTGCCTCGCGCGACACCGGCGACCAGGTGTCGGAGGCGAGGGACGGGGGTACGGCGTGCCCGACAAGCATACCGCCGCGTATCCGCCGGGGGCGGGAGTGAATCCCGACCGAGACCGGCGCAGGTCCCTACCGTGACCTGGCGCGGCCCCCGGGAAGGAACGGATCCGTCCAGCATGACCAGCCACGACTCCCCGGCCGGCTACGGCCCGGGGTTCCCCGCCAACCCCGTCGAGCAGGCCCTCCTGCGGGTCCTGGAGGCCGACCGGGAGGACCCGGAGGACACCGCGCCCGACGCGGCCTTCCTGGAGGCGCTCGGCGCGGGCCGGGTGTGGGTGCCGGTGCCCGAGGGGTCGGGCCGGCGGGAGGAGGACGGCGCCGTCGCACTGCCCTCGCTGGAGCTCGACGGCGCGGTGTTCATCCCGGTCTTCACCTCGCAGGAGCAGTACGAGCAGCGCAGCGGGGACATCCCCTGCGCGGTGCTGGACGCCCGCGACCTGGCCCAGGTGCTCCCCGAGGGGGTCGGCCTGGCCGTCAACCCGGGCAACGCGGCCGGGCTGCCGGTCCCGCCCGAGGCGGTGCCGGCCCTGGCCTCCGCGTGACCCGCCGCTGACCGCGCTCCCCGACCGGCCGCACATGTGGCGCGGGTCATAGTACGGTTCGGTCGGGGAGCGGATCGCGCGCGGGGGCGCGGTTCCGCGGGTCGCGCGGCGCACCGCCGGGGCTACCCATGGGCGGTGCGGCGACGTACGATCTCCGGCAGGCCCGCGGCGTCCGCGGCCCGCCCACCCCCCATCGCGGCCGCACGGCCCCGAAACCGGCAAAGGACGCATACAGTGGAGCACTGACCCAATGCACGTGCGGTTCTTTCCTTTCGAACGCGCCGATTCCCTGGAGGCCGAGGTCCCGAGCAGATGAACGCCATCTCCCCGGTCTGCCTGACGGACCTGGCCCCGGCCCTCCGCTGGCACCGGCCCTCCGACCTCACCCCCTTCCTGCGGCACAGCCGCCTCGTCGACGGCTGGTGGCGCTCCGTGCCGCTGCCCAGGGTGCTCGACATCGCGGGCACCGCCTGGCTGGCGCACAACCTCGCGCTACTGGCCGCCGAGTACTGGGAGCACCTGCCCATCGGCGAGTTCCTGCCGCCGCTGCTCGCCTCCTCGGTGGACGTCGACGACATCGCCGAGCCGGTGCGCGGCGCGGTGCTGGCCACCGCGGGCAGCTGGGAGGCGCTGGTGACCGCCTCCCCCGCCGAGATGAAGACCTGGGCGTTCACCGAGGAGTGCGGCCGGATCGAGGTGATCGGGGCCGCCGCTTGGCGGGCCGTGCAGCCGTTCGGCGGCGATGAGGGGCGCACCCCGCTGCCCTCCCCCGCGCTCATCATCGAGGCGGTGCGCACCATCGCGCACTGGCTCCCCGACACCGCGCCCGAGCACGTCCGGCGCGCCCTGGGCTACCTGTCCACCGCTACCGGCGCCGAGGACGAGGCCCCGCCGGCCCTCCCGCCCGAGGTCGCGGGGGGCCCCGGGGAGCCGCCGCAGAGCGCCGCGTCCCGGGCCATCCGCACCCTGCGCGCGCTCCGCGCCCAGCACGCCGAGGAGAAGGCGGCGGGCGAAGCGGCCCCGCCGCCCGCCCCGCCCCGGCCCGAGCCGTCCGCGGCCCCCGCCGCCCCCCCGGCCGCCTCCGGCGCGCCCGAGCCCGCCGGGCCCACCGGGCCCGAGCTGGGCGCGCACCCGCTGGTCGACCTGATCGAGGAGCTGCTGCGCGGCTGGAGCCCGCTGGAGCGCACGGTGGCCGCGCAGCGGCTGTTCTCCGCCGAGCCGATCAGCATCCGGCTGCTGGCCGACCAGATCAGCACCGACATAAGGGAGATCCGCGCCGCCCAGCGCAGCGTCGAGGAGCGGCTGCTGCGCTGGCTCGCCTCCCCCGACGGCGAGCCGATCGGCCGGCACATGCGCGAGCTGAGCGACCGGCTCGGCGCCGCCACCACCATCGACCAGCTGATCAACGCGCACCCGGACCACCCGGTCGACGTCCCGTCGCTGAACGCGCCGCTGTGGCGGGTGGTCATCACCTTCTTCACCGACCGGCGGATGCACAACGGCTGGCTGGTCGCCGACGACCCGGAGCGGCTGCGCTGGCAGACCCGGGAGATGCTCGGCGACGCGCCGACCCTGGCCGACGCGGGCGTGCGGCTGGGCCGGATCGGCATCCGGCAGCAGTCGCTGCGCGCCTGGCTGCTGAGCACGCCGGGGATCGAGATCCGCGACGGCCGGGTCATCCTCGACCCGTCGCTGCCCCCGCAGGAGGGGCCCGCCCCGGCCCCGGCCCGCTCCGAGCTGGTCGACGCCCCCTCCGCCACCGCCAGCGGGCTGCCGATCCGGCGCCGGCCCGGGACGCCGCCCCCGGCCGCCGCGCAGCAGGCCTCCCGGCCGGCCGCGGCCGCCCCGCCCGGCCCCGGGGTCGCGTCCTCCCCGCGCTGCTTCCGCGCCCCCGACGGGCGCTGGTGGCACCGGGTGGACATCGGCGCCGACCACCTCAACGGCGCCCCGGTCACGGTGCCCCCCGGCTACGCCACCCACCTGGGGCTGCAGCCGGGCCGGCTGCTCTGCCTCACCGCGCCCGGGGCCGACCTGCTGGTGCTGGTCTGGCGGGACCAGGCCGCGTTCGACTCGCTGCGGCCGCTGCTGCGCCGGCTCTCCGCCCAGCCCGGCGACCGGGTCTTCATCACGGTGGACGGCGACCGGCTGGAGGCCCGCCGGCTCCCCGCCGCCGAACTGGGCGGCAACGGCCCCACCGGCAGGGCGCTGCACCTGATCGGCTACACCGCGCCCGCCCCGGCGGAGGAGGCGCTGCGGATCATCTCCCGGCGGATCAGCGAGGAGGACGCCGACCCGGCCGCCCCGGTCCCGGACCCGCAGGAGCTGATCGACCGGCTCGCCCGGCGCGGCGACGACGACATCGCCGAGGAGCTGCGGCAGAGCCTGTTCGCACCGCACTGACGACCGGCCCGGAAGAACCGCCCGCCGGCGATGATCTTGGCGTCGCGGCCCTGTCGGAGCGCTCCGACAGGGCCGCAGGACCATCGCGGGAGGGCAAGACCGGCGGGGAAGGGGCGGGGCCCGGAGACGTCGAAGGGGCCGCCGCGCCGTTCGGCGCGGCGGCCCCTTCGCACTGCTTCCGCCCGGTCCGGCCTCAGACGTTGAAGCCGAGCATCCGGAGCTGGTCGCGGCCGTCCTCGGTGATCTTGTCCGGACCCCACGGCGGCATCCAGACCCAGTTGATCGTGACGTCCCGGCCGAACTCGTCCAGGGCGCTGGTGGCCTGGTCCTCGATGACATCGGTCAGCGGGCAGGCGGCGCTGGTCAGCGTCATGTCCAGCGTGATGGCGGAGTCGTCGGCCCGGACCCCGTAGAGCAGGCCCAGGTCGACCACGTTGACGCCGAGCTCAGGGTCGATGACGTCCTTGAGCGCCTCGCTGATCTCCTCGACCAGCTCCTCGTCCACGGCCGGGCCGCCCTGCTCTGGGGCGGGCGCCGCGGTCTCGTTCTCCGTCATGAGACACCCTCCGGTCCTGCCCCGGCCTGGCGGGGCTCCTCGTCCGCGGACTGCTTCTCCAGGGACTGCACGGTCGCGTCCTTCCACGCCATCCAGGCGAGCAGGGCGCACTTGATACGGGCAGGGTATTTGGACACGCCGGCGAAGGCCACCGCATCCTCCAGCACGTCCTCATCCGGTTCGCCCTGCCCCTTGGAGTGCATGAGCTCGTTGAACGAGTCGAGCATCTTCATGCCCTCGTCCACCGTCCGCCCGATCAGCAGATCGGTCATGACCGATGCGCTGGCCTGGCTGATCGAGCAGCCCATGCTCTCGTAGGACACGTCGGCGACGGTGGCGCCGCCGTCCAGGGACGCCCCGGACGGCTCCAGGTGCACCCGGAGGGTCACCTCGTCCCCGCAGGTGGGGTTGATGTGGTGGGCCTCGCCCTCGTGCGGGTCCCGCAGCCCTTTGTTATGCGGGTTGCGGTAGTGGTCCAGGATGATCTCCTGGTACATCGCGTCCAAACGCATCGGGGTGGGTCAACCTCTCTCAGAGCGCCGGCGCGGTGCCGAAGAACCGCTGGGCTTCCCGGACGGCCGCGGCGAGCGCCTCCACGTCGGCGACGGTGTTGTACACGTAGAACGACGCGCGGGTGGTCGCCTGGACCTGGTACCGGCGGTGCAGCGGCCAGGCGCAGTGGTGCCCGACCCGGACCTCCACGCCCTGGTCGTCGAGGACCTGGCCGACGTCGTGCGGGTGGATGCCCTCCACGGTGAAGGAGACCGCCCCGCCCCGGTCCACGGTGTCGGCGGGGCCGACGATGCGGACCCCGTCGATCCCGCCGAGCAGCTTGATCGCGTACTCGGTGAGCAGGTGCTCGTGCGCGGCGACGTTCTCCATGCCCAGGTCGGACAGGTAGTCGCAGGCCGC
Source organism: Nocardiopsis potens DSM 45234 (assembly GCF_000341105.1). GTDB lineage: Bacteria > Actinomycetota > Actinomycetes > Streptosporangiales > Streptosporangiaceae > Nocardiopsis_A > Nocardiopsis_A potens. The sequence goes on along the minus strand of NZ_ANBB01000037.1, from coordinate 89,755 downwards.
GGCCAGCCCGACCGCCTGCGGCGCCATCGGCACCCCGGCCTCGAACCGCTGCGGCGGGTCGGCCCAGGTGCTGCCCTCCATGTGCACCACGCCGATCATCGAGCCGCCGGTGATGAACGGCGGCATCGCGGCGAGCAGCTCCGCGCGGCCCCACAGCACGCCGATCCCGTTGGGCCCGAGCATCTTGTGCCCGGAGAACACCAGGAAGTCGGCGCCGAGGTCGGCGACGTCGACCGGCATGTGCGGCACCGACTGCGCGCCGTCCAGCAGCACCAGGGCGCCGAACCGGTGCGCCCGCTCCGCGATCTCGCGGACCGGGTTGACCGTGCCCAGCACGTTGGACTGGTGGGCGAGCGCGACCAGCTTGGTCCGCTCGTTGATCAGCCCGTCCAGGTCGGACAGGTCGAGCCGGCCGTCCTCGGTGAGGCCGAACCAGCGCAGCGTCGCGCCGGTCCGGCGGCAGAGCTCCTGCCAGGGCACCAGGTTGGCGTGGTGCTCCATCTCGGTGACGACCACCTCGTCGCCGGGGCCCACCGCGAACCTGCGGTAGGGCTCGTCCGCGGTGGCCGCGTTGCCCATCGCGTAGGCGACGAGGTTGACCGCCTCGGTCGCGTTCTTGGTGAACACCACCTCGCCGGGGACCGCGCCGATGAACGACGCGATGGTGGCCCGCGCCGCCTCGTAGGCGTCGGTGGCCTCCTCGGCGAGCTGGTGCGCGCCCCGGTGCACGGCGGCGTTGTGCCGCTCGTAGAACTCCCGCTCGGCGTCGAGCACCCGGCGGGGCTTCTGCGAGGTGGCACCGGAGTCCAGGTACACCAGGGGGCGCCCGTCGCGGACGGTCCGGGCGAGGATCGGGAAGTCCGCCCGGACCGCCTCGGCGTCGAGCCGCCCCGGCTCGGTAGCCGTCACTGCGAAGCGCCTGCCTTCACGAAACGCTCGTAGCCCTCGTTCTCCAGCGCGTCGGCCAGCTCCGGGCCGCCGGACTCGGCGATCCGGCCGTTGGCGAAGACGTGCACGTGGTCGGGCTTCACGTAGTTGAGGATGCGGGTGTAGTGGGTGATGAGCATGACGCCCATCTCGTGGGTGGCCTTGGCCCGGTTGATGCCCTCGGAGACCACCTTGAGCGCGTCGACGTCGAGGCCGGAGTCGGTCTCGTCGAGGACGGCGATCTTCGGCTTGAGCAGCTCCAGCTGGAGGATCTCGTGCCGCTTCTTCTCACCGCCGGAGAAGCCCTCGTTGACGCCGCGGGCGGCGAAGGAGCCGTCGATGGACAGGTCCTTCATGTGGCCCTGGAGCTCCTTGGAGAACTGCCGGAGCTTGGGGGCCTCGCCGCGGATCGCCGTGACCGAGCTGCGCAGGAAGTTGGACATCGAGACGCCGGGCACCTCGACCGGGTACTGCATGGCCAGGAAGAGGCCGGCGCGGGCGCGCTCGTCGACGCTCATCTCCAGCACGTTCTCGCCGTCGAGGAGCACCTCGCCCGCGGTGATCTCGTACTTGGGGTGGCCCGCGATCGCGTAGGCCAGGGTGGACTTGCCGGAGCCGTTGGGCCCCATGATGGCGTGCGTCTCACCGGAGTTGATGGTGAGGTCGACGCCCTTCAGGATCTCTTCGCGCTCTTCGGCCCCGATGAGGACATCGGCGCGCACCCCGCGGATTTCGAACTTCGTCATCTGATTCAGGCCTCAGGAATTCTCGGTGTCCAGCGAGACGAGCACGTCATCGCCATCGATCTTGACTGCGTAGGTGGGTACCGGCCGGGTGGCGGGAGGGTTGATCGGCTTGCCGGAGGAGAGTTCGAAGCAGGAGCCGTGCAGCCAGCACTCGATGGTGCCGTCCTCGACCTCCCCCTCGGACAGGTTGACCTCGGCGTGCGAGCAGATGTCGCTGATCGCGTACACCTCTCCCTCGCTGCGCACCACCGCGACCGGGGTGTCGCCGACCTCCACGCCGAGCGCCCCCTCGTCGGGGACGTCGCTCAGCGTGCAGACCTTCACGAAACCGCCGTCACTCATGCTCGGCCAGCTTCTCTTCGACCTCGGCCATGATCCGGTCCCGCAGCTCGGGGACCTCGATCCGGTTGATGAGCTCGGCGAAGTAGCCCCGGATGACCAGGCGGCGGGCCTCGTCCTCGGGGATGCCCCGGGAGCGGAGGTAGAACAGGTGGATGTCGTCGAGCCGCCCGCTGGCGCTGGCGTGCCCGGCGCCCTCCACCTCACCGGTGAAGATCTCCAGGTTCGGCACGGAGTCGACCCGGGTGCCGTCGGTGAGCGCGAGGTTCCGGTTGTGCTCGTAGGAGTCGGTGCCCTCGGTGCCCTCGCCGATGATCACGTCGCCGATCCACACCGCGTGCGCGCCCTCGCCGCTGAGCGCGCCCTTGTACTCGACCCGGCTCCGGGTGTGCGAGACGTTGTGGTCGATCAGCGAGCGGTGCTCGTGGTGCTGGCCCTCGCCGCTGAAGTACAGGCCGTGCAGCTCGGCGTCGCCGCCGGTGCCGGTGTAGCCGACCTTCGGCGAGAGCCGGACCAGGTCGCCGCCGAGGGTGACCACGAAGCTCTTGAACTTCGCGTCCCGGCCGACCTTGGTGTACTGGTGGCCGACGTGCACCGCGTCGCGGTCCCAGTCCTGCAGGCTGATCACGGTGAGGCGGGCGCCGTCCTCGACGATGAACTCGACGTTGTCGGCGTAGACCGCGTCGCCGGCGTACTCCAGCACGACGGTGGCCTCGCTGTGCCGGCCCGCGCGGACCAGCACGTGGCCGTAGGCGTCGCCGTGCTCGTGCCCGGTGATCTTGATGAAGACCGGGTCGGCCGGCTTGGCGTCGGGGGCCACCGTCACCACGGTGGCCTCGCCGAAGGAGCCGAAGTCGCGGAAGGCGAGCGCGGAGACCCGGTCGGTGGGCAGGAACGAGGTGCCCAGCCGGGGGTCGCCGGAGGGCGCGGTCTCGTGGGTGACGCCCTCGGGGGCGGTCACGTCGACGGAGACCTTGCCGTCCTTGATGTCCCGGCCGTCGTGCAGGCCGCGCAGCCGGCGCAGCGGGGTGAACCGCCATTCCTCCTCGCGCCCGTTCGGCACGGGGAAGTCGTCCACGTCGAACGACCCGTGCACGTCGAGCCGGGAGACCGGGAGCTCGCCCGCTCCGTGGCTGTGCTCCTTGATTCCGAGATTGGCGGCCAACTTAACCAACCGCTCCTTCCATCTGCAGCTCGATGAGCCGGTTCAGTTCCAGCGCGTACTCCATCGGCAGCTCGCGCGCGATGGGCTCGACGAAGCCGCGCACGATCATGGCCATGGCCTCGTCCTCGTCCAGGCCGCGGCTCATCAGGTAGAAGAGCTGGTCCTCGCTGACCTTGGACACGGTGGCCTCGTGGCCGAGCTCCGTGTCGTCCTCGCGGATGTCGTTGTAGGGGTAGGTGTCCGAGCGGCTGATCGTGTCGATCAGCAGCGCGTCGCACTTGACCGTGGACTTGGCCCGGTCGGCGCCCTCCTGGACCTGGACCAGGCCGCGGTAGGAGGCGCGGCCGCCGCCGCGGGCCACCGACTTGGAGATGATGGTGGACGAGGTGTTCGGGGCGCAGTGCACCATCTTGGACCCGGTGTCCTGGTGCTGGCCCTCGCCGGCGAAGGCGATGGACAGCGTCTCGCCCTTGGCGTGCTCGCCCATCAGGTAGACCGCGGGGTACTTCATGGTCACCTGGGAGCCGATGTTGCCGTCGATCCACTCCATGGTGGCGCCCTCGTAGGCGACGGCGCGCTTGGTGACCAGGTTGTAGACGTTGTTCGACCAGTTCTGGATGGTCGTGTAGCGGCAGCGCGCGTTCTTCTTGACGATGATCTCGACGACCGCGGAGTGCAGCGAGTCGGTCTTGTAGATCGGCGCGGTGCAGCCCTCGACGTAGTGCACGTAGGCGCCCTCGTCGACGATGATCAGCGTCCGCTCGAACTGGCCCATGTTCTCGGTGTTGATCCGGAAGTAGGCCTGCAGCGGGATCTCCACGTGCACGTTCTTCGGCACGTAGATGAACGACCCGCCGCTCCACACCGCGGTGTTGAGCGCGGCGAACTTGTTGTCGCCGGAGGGGATGACGGTGCCGAAGTACTCCTTGAAGAGCTCCGGGTGCTCCTTGAGCGCGGTGTCGGTGTCGAGGAAGATGACGCCCTGCTCCTCCAGGTCCTCGCGGATCTGGTGGTAGACGACCTCGGACTCGTACTGCGCGGCGACGCCGGCGACCAGGCGCTGCTTCTCCGCCTCGGGGATGCCCAGCTTGTCGTAGGTGTTCTTGATGTCCTCGGGCAGGTCCTCCCAGGAGGTGGCCTGCTTCTCCGTGGACCGCACGAAGTACTTGATGTTCTCGAAGTCGATCCGGGACAGGTCGGCACCCCAGGAGGGCATCGGCTTCTTGTCGAAGAGCTTCAGCGCCTTGAGCCGGGTGTTGACCATCCACTCCGGTTCGGACTTCTTGCCCGCGATGTCGCGGACGACCTCTTCGTTCAGGCCGCGCCGAGCCGAGGCGCCGGCCTCGTCGGAGTCGGCCCAGCCGTACTCGTATGTTCCGAGCCCTTCGAGCTCGGGGTGCGCGATAGACGTCATTACGCGGATCCTCCTGGACTCAGACGTCCTGTTGGTCTCGCCCGCCGTCGGCGGGGGTCTGGCGGGCCTGGGCGGTACCGCCGGCCTCGATGTCCCGGGGTGTCACGTGGGTGGTGCAGACGCCGTCGCCGTGGGCGATGGTCGCCAGCCGCCGGACCGGGGTCCCCAGCAGGCGGGCGAAGGCCTCCACCTCCGCCTCGCACAGCTCCGGGAACTCGGCCGCCACGTGCCCCACCGGGCAGTGGTGCTGGCAGAGCTGCTGTCCACCGCCGGGCGCGGGCGCCTCGGCCGCGGCAGCCGCGTAGCCGTCGTTGGTCAGCGCCTCGGCGAGCTTGCGCACCCTCGCTTGAGGGGGCACGCCCTCCAGGAGCGGCCGGTAGCGGGCCTCCAGTTCGGCGACCTGGCGCCGCGCGAACTCGGTGACCGCCCCCGGTCCCGCCCGCTCCGCCAGGAAGCGGAGCGCGCTGGAGGCGAGGTCGTCGTAGCCGTGCACGAACGCGTCGCGCCCGGCTTCGGTGATCGCGAACACCCTGGCCGGCCGGCCGCGGCCGCGCCGCCCGATCGGCCGGGCGTCGCGGGCCTCCACGAGGCCCTCGCCCATGAGGTTGTCAAGGTGCCGGCGGATCGCCGCCGGCGTGAGTCCGAGCCGTTCCCCCAGGCTGGAGGCGGTGATCGGACCCTGTTCGAGGATGAGTCGGGCGACCCGCGCGCGCGTCCCGGTCTCGGCGCCCAGGTCGGGCACGGCCGGAGTGCGCGCGGGATCGTGCGCGCCGCCCTCGCGCGCCCTCTGTCCGCCGCTCACCTTTTTCACAACATCAGTGTGGCGTAAATAGTTCCGTTGGGGCAAACGGTGATCCATGCCATTCATCACCCAGGCAAGCCTTACCTTGCAGGCGTTTCACCCGCAGAGAGCGGTCCGTCACTCCGCAGCGGGCCGCGGCCGGGCCGAAATTCTCTCGGCATGTGATACAGGGCGACCGGTATCCGGGACGGCCCCGGCGCCCCCGCACGTCCCGCCGGTGCGCATCCGCCCCGTCCGGCACGGCGCCGCGGGGGCCGGGGCGGAGGCCGCGGCGCCCCGCCGGGCCGGGCCGGTGCAGCCCGGCGGCGGGGCGCCCATAGACTCTGCTGCCATGGGAACACCCGCGGTCGAGGTCACCGACCTGGTCAAGAGGTACGGCGAGACCACCGCCGTCGCCGGACTGTCGTTCACCGCGCCCGCGGGCGCGGTGACCGCGCTGCTCGGCCCGAACGGCGCCGGCAAGACCAGCACGGTCGAGATCTGCGAGGGCTTCCGCCGCGCCGACGCCGGCACGGTGCGGGTGCTGGGCATGGACCCGGTGGCCGACGCCGCCCGGCTCAAGCCGCGGGTCGGCGTGATGCTGCAGTCCGGCGGGGTGCCCACCGGCGCCCGGGCCGGCGAGTGGCTGCGCCTGATGGCCTCCTTCCACGCCCGCCCGATCGCCCCGGAGTCGCTGCTGGAGCGGCTGGGCCTGACCTCGGCGGCGCGCACCCCGTTCCGCCGGCTCTCCGGCGGCCAGCAGCAGCGGCTGTCGCTGGCCGCGGCGGTGATCGGCCGCCCCGAGGCCGTCTTCCTGGACGAGCCCACCGCCGGACTGGACCCGCAGGCCCGCCACGCCACCTGGGACCTGGTCGCCGAACTGCGCGACGCCGGGGTGGCGGTGCTGCTGACCACCCACTACATGGAGGAGGCCGAGCGGCTGGCCGACCGGGTGGTCATCATCGACTCCGGCCGGGTGGTCGCCGACGGCAGCACCTCCGAGCTCACCCGGGCCCGCCAGGAGCTGCGCTTCGAGGCCCGCTCCGGGCTGGACGCCGAGGCGCTGCGCACCGCCCTGCCCGAGGGGACCAGGGTGGAGGTCCGCGCGGAGGGCGCCGGCGGACGGACCGCCTGCACCGTCTCCGGGGAGGACGCCGACGGCCGGATCGGCCCGGAGCTGGTCGCCACGGTCAGCACCTGGTGCGCCGCCAACGGCGTCGACCCCGAGGGGCTGCGCGTGCAGAGCCGCACCCTGGAAGACGTCTTCCTCGAACTCACCGGACGCGAGCTGCGAGAACCATGACCCCAACCGCCTCGGGGACCTCCCCGTTCACCCCGGCGCCGGGCGCCGCCCCACTGCACCGGATGGTCGCCGCCCAGGCCGGCATGGAGCTGCGCGTCATGCTCCGCAACGGCGAGCAGCTGCTGCTCACCATGGTCATCCCGGTGCTGCTGCTGGTCGGCTTCAGCACCACCGGCGTGCTCGACCTGGGCTCCGGGCCGCGCGTCGACTTCCTCACCCCCGGCGTGCTGGCCCTGGCGGTGCTCTCCACCGCCTTCACCGGCCAGGCCATCGGCACCGGCTTCGAGCGCCGCTACGGCGTGCTCAAGCGGCTCGGCGCGACCCCGCTCTCCCGGTTCGGGCTGCTCGCCGCCAAGACCCTGGCGGTGCTCGCGGTGGAGGCGCTGCAGTTCCTGGTCATCGGGGCCACCGCGGTGCTGCTCGGCTGGCGCCCCGCGGCCGACCCGGCCGGGCTGGCCTACTGCGTGCTGCTGGTGCTGCTGGGCACCGCGGCGTTCAGCTCGCTGGCCCTGCTGATGGCGGGCACCCTGCGCGCCGAGGCCACCCTGGCCGCGGCCAACCTGGTCTACGTGGTCCTGCTCGGCCTGGGCGGGGTGGTCTTCGCCACCGACCGCTTCCCCGACGCGGTCCAGCCGCTCCTCCAGGCCCTCCCGGTCACCGCCCTGGCCGAGGGCCTGCGCGCGGTCCTCGCCGACGGCGCCGCCCCGACCCTGGCCCCGGTCCTGGTACTGGCCCTGTGGACCGCGGCCGGCGCGGCCCTGGCGGCCCGCTTCTTCCGCTGGGAGTGACTTTCCGCCGGAAGAGCCGCCGTACCGGCGGCCGCTCCGGCATCCTGGCACCGACGGATCCGGTGCGGGAGCAAGGAAGGACTCGGATGAGCCGGTACGTGATCCTCATCGAACCCGGCCACGACGGTTACGGGGCATGGTGCCCGGACCTCCCCGGCTGCGTGGCCCTGGGCGACACCGTGGACGAGACCATCGAGGAGATGCGCGGGGCGATCGACTTCCACCTCGACGGGCTCCGCGCCGAGGGCCTGCCGGTCCCCGTCCCCTCCACCGTCGCGGCCTCGGTGCAGGCCGCCTGAGCCGTCCCCGTAGGGTGTGCCGGTGGAGTTCATCGACGTTCCCTGGGTTGCGGTGGTGCGGGCGGTCGGGCCCGCCGCGGTGCTGTTCGCGGTCGGCGCGGTGCTGCTGGTGCGGCGGAGGCCGGCCCGGCGCGGGCTGGTGTGGGCCGCGCTGGCGGTGCAGCTGGCCGCGGCGGCGCTGCCGTTCGGCTGGCTGCTGGCCCAGGCCGGCGCCGGGATCGGCGGGCGCACCGAGGTCGGGCTGGCGATGATCCTGGTGCAGCCCGGGCTGGAGGCGGCCGCCTGGGCGCTGCTGCTGGTCGCAGCGGTCGGCGGGCTGCGCCGGGTGCGGCCCGCGGCCGGGGGGCCGCCGGCCGCGGAGACCGCGGAGCCGGTCACGGATCCCGTTCGATAGGGCAGGTCATGCAGTGCGGGCCGCCGCGGCCGCGGCCCAGCTCGCCGCCGCTGATGGTGAGCACTTCGATCCCGTTGTCCCGCAGGTGGGCGTTGCTGGTCATGTTCCGCTCGTAGGCGACCACCACCCCCGGCTCCAGGGCGAAGACGTTGCACCCGTCGTCCCACTGCTCGCGCTGGGAGGAGAACACGTCCTGCACCGGGGTGAGCACCTTCAGCCGGTCCACCCCGGCGGCCTCGGCGATCACCCGGTACATGTCCTCCGGCGGGTGGTCGGTGACCTTGAGCTCCTTGCCGTCCCCGCCGGGCTCGATGGTGAACGACGGCAGCAGCCCCAGGCCCGCGTAGGCGGTGAACACGCCCCGGTCCACGTTGGTCATCACGGTGTCCAGGTGCATCACCGCGCGGGCGTGCGGCATCCGCAGGCAGACCAGGCGCTCCGCGCCGCCCCGGGCGAACATCTCCCGGGCCAGCAGCTCCACGGCCTGCGGCTGGGTCCGCTCCCCCATCCCCACCAGCACCGACGCGTTGCCGATCGGCATCACGTCGCCGCCCTCGATGGTGGCGGGGGCGTGCACCCGGCCCCGGTTCCAGACCTCGAACCCGGCCCCGGCGAACATCGGGTGCCACTGGTAGACCGCCTCGTAGTGGACGGTCTCCCGGCGCCGGGCCTTCTTCCGCATCTGGTTGATCGACACCCCGCCGTACAGCCAGCAGGAGGTGTCCCGGGTGAACAGGTGGTTGGGCAGCGGGTCGAGGACGAAGTCGTCCGGGCCCAGGGAGTGCAGCCACAGCGAGGAGGGGTCCGCGGAGCGCTCCAGGATCTCGGCCTTGGTGATGCCGCCGATGAGGAAGCGGCGCAGCTCCTCGTCGCCCATCCCGTCCAGGGCGGCGCGCAGCGGGTCGGCGGCCCGGGGGCCGTGGAACCGCTCGTCCACCACCTCGCCCAGGATGAAGGCGCGGGCCTCGGGCACCGCCAGCACCTCCTGGAGCAGTTCGTGGAAGTAGTGCACCGCGACGCCGTGCCCGCGCAGCAGGGCGGCGAAGGCGTCGTGCTCCTCCCGGGCCCGCTTCACCCACAGCACGTCGTCGAAGAGGAAGGCGTCCTTGTTGGACGGGGTGAGCCGCTTGAGTTCGAGGCCGGGCCGGTGCACGATGACCTGCCGCAGGCGCCCCACCTCCGATGCGACGCGGAAGACCATGCGCTCCCCTCTCCTGTCTCCTGGGTTCCGGCTGCTCCGGACGAAGGCTGCATTCCCCCGGGGGCGCCGGTGAACCCGGGGGAGGCCGAAGCGGGCGGCGCCCCCCAGGTCCTAGGATGATCGGTCGTGACCGCCGAAGCAGCCTCCGGCCGCCCCGAGTACCCGGGCCGGCCCCTCTTCTCCAACCCGTTCGCCGCCGGGAGCCTGCGCGGGCTCGCCGACAACATCCCGCCCACCTGGATGGTGCTGGTCGGCATCGTGTCGGTGCAGGCCGGCGCCGGCATCGCGAAGAACCTGTTCGGGGTGCTCCCGCCGAGCGCGGTGGTCTGGCTCCGGCTGCTCACCTCCGCGATCGTGCTCGTCGCCCTGGCCCGGCCGGTGCTGCGCGGGCGTACGCGCGCCGACTGGGCGGTGGCGGTCGCCTTCGGCCTCTCCCTGGCCGTCATGAACTACGCGCTCTACCAGGCGATCGCCCGGATCCCGCTGGGCATCGCGGTGACCATCGAGTTCCTCGGCCCGCTCACCGTGGCCATCCTGGGCTCGCGGCGCCGGATCGACGTGCTGTGGGTGCTGCTGGCCGGGACCGGCGTGGTGCTGCTGGGCCGCAGCGACGGCGACATCACCGCGGCCGGGGTCGGCTTCGCCCTGCTCGCCGCGGCGGCCTGGGCCGCCTACATCCTGCTCAGCGCGTCCACCGGGCGGCGCTTCGCCGGCACCTCCGGGCTGGCCATCGCCAGCGTGGTGGGCGCCTTCGCGATGGCGCCGGCCGGCATCGCCGAAGGCGGGACGGGCCTGCTCGACTGGCGGCTGCTGCTGATCGGCCTGGCGGTGGGCCTGCTCTCCTCGGTGGTGCCGTACTCGCTGGAGATGCAGGCGCTGCGCCGGATGCCGACCCGGGTGTTCGGCATCCTGATGAGCCTGGAGCCGGCGGCGGCCGCGCTGGTCGGCCTGGCACTGCTGGGCGAGGTGCTCTCCGGCTGGCAGTGGCTGGCCATCGGCTGCGTGGTGGCCGCCAGCGTCGGCGCCACCCGCGGCCAACGCCCTCCCGACCCGGCCTGACACCTCACTCCTCCCGAGCACGGTGCCCACGGGACCCAGCGACAGCGGCCCGGGAAGGAACGGCGCGAAGGCGATCGCCCGAGCGCGGCATCCCACGGGGCGGGGGCTAAGACGGGCGGCGAAGGCGGCAGTGGGAACCGGCCGGTCGATCCGGCGCGGCGCCCCGCAGAGCGAAGGTTCAGGCAGGCGGCGACGGCAGCGGCAGGCACGGGGCGGGCGTCTCACCCGAGCGCGGCATCTCGCGGGGTCAGGGTTCAAGCAGGCGGCGACGGCGGCAGTGGGAACCGGCCGGTCGGTCCGGCGCGGCGCCCCGCAGAGCGAAGGTCAAGACAAGCAGCGACGGCAGCGGGGGGACGGAGCTTGACGCTCCAGCCGGGTGCGGCGCCTCGCGGAGTCGGGGTTCAAGCGGGCGGCGAAGGCGGCAGTGGGAACCGGCTGGTCGGTCCGGCGCGGCGCCCCACGGAGCGAAGGTCAAAACGGGCGGCGACGGCGAAGGTAGGGACAGGGCGGAGGCGATCGCCCGGGCGCGGCGCCTCACAGGGCGAGGGTTCAAGCAGGCAGCGAAGGCGAGGAGGGGCGGGCGCCGCGCTCACCGGTCCGGCCCGCACATGCTTCCGGCGGGGAGCAGGGCGGGGCCCGGTGAAGGCGAGGGCGGGCCCACCTGGGGCCTTATCCCTATATGCCGGGTTTGCAGCAGGGAACAGCCGAAGGAGGAGGCGCCCTGCACACCTCCGCAGCACCCCGATTACATCTACCAGCGAGTAGTGAGCCCCGAGACCCCCATCGCCCCCTCGCTGATTACCCGGAGTGGCCAGGGCGGGGCCCCTCGAGGAAACAAAAGCGACATCTCGCCCCCGCGCCGCCCCTGCCCGAGTTTCGGGCCTCTACTTTGCTGCCTTCCAGGCGGCTTGAACCCTTCACCACCGGCCTGATCAGGACGATTCGGGGCTTCCGGGGCCCGTTCCCGGCCGGGATGCGCGCCTGGGAATCACCGGGGTGCTCTCGCGGTGTGCAGGGCGCCCCTCCTCGCCATCACCCTGCGTATTCATCCAGTTCAGGGAGGTGCGGCGGTTTCAGGGGCGGCCGGCCCCGGTGCCCCCGGCGACGCGGGAACGGCGATCCCGCCGCCCCGGCCCACCTCGACCGCCCCCGCCCTGCTCTGCCGCACCCGACCGACCAGCCGGTGTCCCTCCCCGCCTTCGCCGCCCGCTTGAACCCTCACCCCGTGGGGCCCGCGCCCGGGCGACCACCTGCCCCCAGCCCCCACCGCTGCCGTCGCCGCTGCTTGAACCTTCGCTCCGCGAGACGCCGCGCTCGGGTGAGGCGCCCGGCCCCGCCCCTTCCTATGCCGTCGCCGCCGGTTTGAGCCGCCACCCCGTGAGGCGCCGCGCCCGACCGACCGGCCGGTCCCCACCACCGCCCTCGCCGCCAGCCTGAACCGCCACCCCGTGGGGCCCGCCCCTCGGGCGGCCGCCTCCGCCCCGCTCCTACCGCTGCCGTCGCCGCCGGTCTGAACCCCCACCCCGCAGGGCGCCGCACCCGACCGACCAGCCGGTCCCCCACCACCGCCCTCGCCGCCCGCTTGAACCTTCACTTCGTGGGGCGCCGCACCCGACCGACTGGCCGGTCGCCCCTTCCCGCCCTCGCCGCCTGCTTGAACCCCCGCTCCGTGGGGCCCGTGCTCGGGCGACCGCCCTCCGCGCCGTTCCTTCCCGGGCCGCTGTCACCGGGTCCCGTGAGGCGCCGCGCCCGGGTGGGGCGTCTCCCGCTCCCCTCCCCCTTCCCGGATTCCCCTTCCTCGTTGTGGCGGCCACTCGGCGACAAGGCCGCCGGCAGCCACTGACAGCCGTCGAGATCACCGCTCTGAAGGGCCGGTCTCCTCGCCGGCCTCGGCCACGTCGGGGGTGAGGATCACCTCGGTGACGGCGCGGCCCTCGGTGGCCGCGACCAGCGCCAGCCAGCCGCCGATGTCGACGGTCTCGCCGGGCGCCTCCGGAATGTGCCCCAGGTGCGCGATGACCAGCCCGGCGATCGTGACGTAGGAGCCGTCCGGCAGGTCCTCCGGGTGGACGCCGACGTCGGGCAGGTCGTGCACCGGGAAGGTGCCGGGCAGCCGGATCGAGCCGTCCTCCAGCCGGGTGGCGCCCCGGACGTCGGAGTCGGTCTCGTCGTAGATCTCGCCGACGATCTCCTCCAGCAGGTCCTCCAGGCTGACGATGCCGGCCACCTCGCCGGTCTCCCCGATGACCACCGCCAGCTGCTGCCGCTCGGCGGTCATCCGCTGGAACGCGGCGGGCACCCCCAGGGTGTCGGGGAGCAGCATCGGCGGCCGGGCCACCGCCCCCGCGTGGTCGTCGTTGAGCAGCAGGTCGCACCAGTGCACCACGCCCACCACATCGTCCAGCTCGTCGCCCTGGACCACCGGGGCGCGGCTGTGCCCGTGCTCGGCGAGGATCCGCGCCGCCTCCCGGGAGGGCGCCGCGGCGGAGACCGCGTCGACCTCCCGGCGCGGCACCAGGACGTGCCGGAGCCGGCGCTGGGACAGCTCCAGGGCGCCGGTGATGATGGTGCGCTGGGTCGGCGTCATGCCCCGGTGCCCGGAGACCATGGCGCGCAGCTCGTCCTCGCCGATCTCCTCCTCGCCCCGGGACCGGGGGTCCCCGCCGAACACCCGGACGACCAGGTCGGTGGAGATGCCGAGCAGCCACACCGCCGGCCGGGAGAGGGTGCCCAGCAGCTCCAGCGGGCGCGCGGCCAGCGCCGACCAGGCCTCGGCCCGCTGCATCGCGATGCGCTTGGGCGCGAGTTCGCCGACGACCAGGGTGAAGAAGGTGAGCACCACGGTGACCAGCACGACCGCGACCGGCCCGGCGGCGTCGCCGAGGAACCCCAGCGGGCCGATCAGCGGCTGGGCCAGGGTGACCGCGGCCGTCGCCGAGGCGAGGAACCCGGCCAGGGTGATGCCGATCTGGATGGTGGCCAGGAACCGGTTGGGGTCGCGGGCCAGCCGCGCCACCGCCCTGCCTCCCGGCCCGCTCGCCTCCAGCCGCGCGATCTGCCCCGCGCGCAGCGTCACCAGCGCTATCTCGGTCCCGGCGAGGGCCGCGTTGATCACCACCAGCAGCACGACGAGACCGATCTGGGTCGCATAGCCCCCCATGGCCGAGCCTCCCGGCGGCTGCCGCGTACTGCGCTTCCGCGACCGCTGAGACCGGATGCATTCCCGCTCCGGTACCCGCTCATGCCCTCGGCCGCCGCGCCGGCGCGCCTCCCGGCCGACCGGGCCGCCGCCGCACCGGGGCCGGCCGGGCCCGGACCGGTCTCCGTCCGGGCCGGTCGCGGCGCCACCGATTCAGCGGCGGCCGGGAGCGGGCGGGCCGGGGGTCAGCGGCCGCGCCGGTGGGCGAGGTGCTGTTCGATGTGCTGTTCGATCCCGTCGAGGACGCGGGCCAGGCCGAAGCCGAACTCGGCGTCGGGGCCCGGCGCGCCCCGGTCGCCGGCCAGCTCCGCGACGGCGGCGGCGAGCCGGGGGTGGTCCGCGGCGGGGTCCCCTCCCGGGGCGAACCGCTCCTTCCAGTGCCGGGCGATGTCCGGCGGCTCGGGCGGCGGGGCGCCGCCCTCGGGCATCCAGGCCAGGGCGAGGCCCCTGGCGTAGGAGGCGACGGCCCCCAGCAGGTGCAGCCGCTCGGCGGAGCCGAGGCCGAAGCCGTCCAGGGCGGCCAGCGTCCACTCCATCGCGGCGCGCGAGTTGGGGCCGAGCCGCGGGCGGGTGCCGGCCGCCGCCGCGACCAGCCACGGGTGCGCGCGGTAGGCCCGCCAGTCCTGCCATCCGGCCGCCTCCAGCGCCTCGCGCCAGGAGGAGGGCCGGGGCTCGGGGTAGGCGAAGCGGCCGGCGATCTCGTCGACCATCAGTTCCAGCAGCTCTCCGCGGCCGCTGACGTGGCGGTAGACGGCCATTCCGGAGGTGCCGAGCCGCCCGCCGAGCCTGCGGGTGGAGACGGCGTCCAGGCCCTGCTCGTCGGCGAGGGCGATGGCGGCCTCCACGATCAGCGGGACGCTCAGCGCCCGCCGTTCCCGGTGCTCCGGTGTCATCGGCCCGGTCCCCCTTCGGCGGCTTGTGGCGGTGTCCGGGACGAGTGTACGGTGCAAACCGACCTTGTTTGCACTGCAAACAAAGAGTGGCGACGACCCGGGGAAGGCGACCATGACCGCAGAACTCCGACCGCCGGCCGCACCGGCCGCCGCGCTCGCCGCGTGGCGCGCCGCCCTGGACGGCGAGGTGCTGCTGCCCGGCGAGCCCGGCTTCGCCGAGGCCGCGGCCCAGGACGGCGGCACCGCGGCGCCGGCCGCGATCGCCCGGCCCGCCACGGCGGCGGACGTCGCCCGGACGGTGCGGTTCGCCGCCGGGAACGGGCTGCCCCTGTCGGTCCGCGGCGGCGGCCACGGCGCGTTCGCCGCCCGCGCCGGCGCGGTGCTGGTGCTGCTGTCCCGGCTGGACTCCGTCGAGGTCCGCGGCGGCGGCCGCGTCGACGTCGGCGGCGGCGCCGTGTGGCGGCAGGTCGCCCGGGCGCTGCACCCGCACGGGCTGGCGCTCAGCTCGGGCGACACCGACAGCGTCGGGGTGGGCGGGCTGGCGCTCACCGGCGGCGTGGGCTGGCTGGTGCGCCGGCACGGGCTGACCCTGGACAACCTGCTCGCCGCCGAGGTGGTGACGGCGGCCGGCGAGGTGCTGCACACCGACGCCGAGCACCACCCCGACCTGTTCTGGGCGCTGCGGGGCGGCGGCGGGAACTTCGGCGCGGTCACCCGGTTCACCTTCCAGGCCCACCCGCTGCCCGCCGTCCACTACGGCACCGTCACCGCGGTCAGTCCGTCCCGGGAGAGCCTGGCCGCCCTGCTCCGCGGATGGCGGGACGCCATGCGCGGCGCCGACGAGCGGCTGAACTCCACCCTCTTCGCCATGCCCGCCGAAGGCGGCGCGCCGGCGAACTGCCAGATCTTCACCGTCTGGGGCGGCGGCGACGGGCACCGGGCCCGCGCCGCCGTCGCGCCCCTGCTCGAACTGCCCGGGATCGTCCGCACCCGGTTCGAGCGCCGCTCCTACGTATCGGTGCTCCAGGACGGGGGCGAGCCCGACGGCCTGGAGGGCGTCGTGGAGCATGCCCTGGCGGACGCGCCCGGGGCCGGCCACGACGACGTCGTCGTGGAGGAGCGCAACGCCTTCCTCCGGCTCGACGACGCGGTGGTCGACGGCCTGGCCGGCCTGGTCGGGCAGGCCCCCGGGTCGATCCTGGCCGTCCGCGCCCTCGGCGGCGCGTTCGGCCGGGTGGCGCCCACCGCGACCGCGTTCGGCTGGCGGGACGCCGAGGCGCTGGCGGTCTTCACCGGGGTCCTCCCCCCGGGGAGCGGCGCCGGCGACGTCGCCCGGCTGGAGAAGGCCTGGTCCGCGATCGGGGAGGGGCACGGGACCTACGGCAACTTCCACGAGCGCGCCGACGGCGACCCGTTCGCCCTCGGCGTCTACGCCCCGGTCAACGCCGAGCGGCTGCGCAGGGCCAAGCGCGCCTGGGACCCGGGCAACCTCTTCTCCGGCAACCACAACATCGACCCGGCCGGGTGAGCCGGGCCGGCGCACCGCCTCGGCGGGCGGGGCGCCGTGCGCACTCGGGCGTCCGGCTCCCCCGGCCGCCCGCGCTCACGGGTGGTAGTTCCGCCACACCGGGCAGCGGAGCAGGCAGGACGCCTCCGCGGCGTCGGCCCGCGGGTCGCCGGGGTCCGCCTCCTCGATCGATCCGGCGAGCCCGACCAGGTCGACGCCCGGGGAGTCCGAGCGCAGGCGCACGTACCGCCCGTCGGCGGTCTCCGTCCGCACCTCCGTCCACCCGGACGGCCACCGGTCGGTGTCGTCGCCCAGGTAGCGGTCGGCGGACGCCCCCTCCATCTCCACCACGAGCATCCCCGCCCGCACCTCGCACTCCTCCTCACTGGGCTCCCCCGGCCCGGTGCCGCACTTCCCGGGGTCCAGGACGTCGGCGGTGAGCTCCCACTCCTCCGCCTCCTCCGGAAGCGGCCCCGGCGCGGAGCCGAGCAGGACCGTGCGGCCCAGCAGGTCGCGGTAGACCAGCTCGGGGAAGTCCGATTCGTGGTAGGCGTGGGCGAGCCGCCACCCCGGCGCGTCGAGGACGGCCACGGTGTCGTACCCGCGCAGGGCGGCGGCCGCCCGCCGCTGCTCCTCCTGCGCCTCGGCGTGGCGGACCGCTCCGTCGACGAGGAGGAGCACCGCCGCCGCGACCGCCCAGGCGGTCCCCGAGGTCCAGGCGGGCGAGACGCGGAGCCGGCCGCGGGGCAGTCTCGCCGCGGCCAGCAGCGCGGCGAAGACCAGGGAGACCGGGAAGGCGAGGTAGAGGAGCCGTTCCCGGCCCGTCGACCAGATCCCCGTGTCGATGCCGAAGGCGGCGCAGAAGGCCGACGCGAACGCCGCCAGGGCGCCGATCCGGTAGGGGGCGGGGACGCTGCGCACTCTGAAGTGCGTCCCCGAGGCCAGAGCGGCGGCGCCTGCGACGGGAAGGAGGATGAGCAGGTTCTCGGCCATCGGCGCGGGGTAGCCGCTGTGCACCAGCATGAGCCAGCCGAGGACGGCGGCGGACGCCGCCGGAACGTGGACGAAGGCCGCGACGGCCGCGTCCGAGGCGCGGAGCTCTCGGGGCGGGTCCGGCGGGTCCTGGGGAGCTGCGGTCATGCCGGGTCCGACCCCGCGGCACCGCCGGGCGTTCCCTCCCGGCCGGACCCGGCCGCGGCGGCGGGCGCCTTCCGCTCTCCCGTCGGCGCAGGCCACGCGGTCCCGGCGCCCCGGATCCAGGCGGCCCCGAGAATCTACTACGCTCTGTCGTATGCTGATCGACGCTGGTCCGGGCCCGGTGGCGGCCGAAGAGATCGAGATCCTGTCCCTGCCGCTGTGGGCCTGGCAGGTGGCCTTCGCCGTGGTCGGCGTGGTGGCGCTGGCGCTGCTCGCCCGGACCGTGTGGCGGCCCACGACCGCGTCGCTGCGCTGGTGGGCGCTGGGCAACATCGTGGTCAACGCGGGGATCGCGGTCACCGGGGCCACCGTGCGGGTGACCTCCTCCGGGCTGGGCTGCTCGGAGTGGCCCAAGTGCACCGAGGAGAGCTTCGTCCCGGTGGGCACCGACCACTCGGCGTTCAACGCCGCGATCGAGTTCGGCAACCGGACGCTGACCTTCCTGGTGCTGGCCGTGGGGGTCATCGTCTTCATCGCGACGCTGCGGCTCCGGCCGCGCCGCCGGGACCTGCGGGTGATGGCGACGGTCATCCCGCTGGGCGTGCTGGGCCAGGCCGTGGTCGGGGGGATCACCGTCTGGAGCGACCTGCACCCGGCGTCGGTCGCCTCGCACTTCCTGCTCTCCACCCTGGTGGTCGTGGTGGCCGTCGCCTACTACGTGCGCTGCCGCGAACCCGAGGGGGTGCTGCGGCCCACCGTCGGCCCGGCCGCCCGGACCCTGGCCACCGCGCTGGTGCCGCTGGGCTTCGTGCTGCTGGTCGCGGGGACCGTGGTCACCGGCACCGGCCCGCACGGCGGCGACGCCGAGGCGCCCCGGTGGGGCTTCGACCTGGTGCTGGTGACCCGGGTGCACTCGGTGCTGGCCTGGGCGGTGCTGGCCGGCGCGCTGGCCATGGTGGTGCTGACGCTGCGCGCCGGCGCGCGGACCCCCCGGGTGCAGAGCCTGCTGCTGCTCGGGTCGGTGCTGCTGCAGGGCGTGATCGGCTACGTCCAGTACTTCCTCGGCCTGCCCGAGTGGCTGGTGGTGCTGCACGTGCTCGGGTCGGCGCTGGTGTGGATCGCGATCCTGCGCCTCTACTTCGGCACCGCCGAGCGGGTCAGCGCCCCGGAGGCCGCCCCGGCGGCGCCTGCGGAGGCGGTCCGCTGAACCCGCGGCGCGCCTGCGCCTCCGCGATGACGTGCGAGAAGTCCGAGCGGCGCAGGAAGCCGGAGTCGGTCGCCGAGGGGGCCCAGGCCGGTGTCGCGGGCGCCTGCACCCGGCCCTGGAACGCCTCCCGGGCCACGTGCATCAGCGCCAGGAACGCGTCCCGGCGGCCCTCCCAGTGCGGGCGGGCCACGCCCCGGTCCAGGCGCTGGTGGAGCAGCGCCAGCTCGGTGGCGGCCAGCTGGTAGTCCTGCATCGCCCGGCGGCCGCGCACGCCGGCGTTGCGCGAGGCCCAGGCGCGGGCGGCGCGCCGCCCGCCCATGCTGCTCAGCATCCTGATGTCGGCCGGCGTGACCAGCCCGGTCGGGATGTAGGGCGGCAGGTAGTGGGAGATGGCCGCGATCTGGCGGCGGCGGTCCTGCACCGCGACGCCGATGATCGCCACCAGAACGAAGAACAGCACCAGGTAGGCGGCGCCCAGGCCGTACCAGCCGAAGATGGTCGAGCCGTTCCACAGCGCGTGCAGCAGCACCGCTGCCACCCAGCCGGCCACCGGGGCGACCAGCCGCATCGGGCCGCGGCGCATCGCCGCGTAGGCGACGCCCAGGCCGATCATCGCGGTGTAGATCGGGTGGCCGAACGGGCCGATCAGGCCGCGCAGCACGAAGGTGAACGCCAGGCCGAAGAACCCCTCCTCGAAGTAGGAGGTGAGGAAGTACAGCACGTTCTCGGTGAAGGCGAAGCCGGTGGCGACCATGCCCGCGTAGATGACGCCGTCGGTGTAGGAGTCGATCTCGTAGCGCCGCCGCCACAGCAGCAGCACCAGCACCAGGCCCTTGGCGCTCTCCTCCACCACCGGGGCGCCCACCGCGGTGCTGATGTAGGTGCCGGTGTCCGCGCCGAACAGCGGCACCGTGCCCAGCTGCATGCCGACGGTGTTGAGGATGAACGAGACGCCGACCGCCACGCCCGCGCCCCACAGGAACGCGAACAGCAGCATGGACCCGGGCTCGGGCTCCAGCCGGTCCAGCATCAGGATCAGCGGGATCAGGATCGCCACCGGGATGACCGCGGCGACCAGGCTGACCAGGAACCCGACCACACCGGAGACGCCGCCGGTGACCAGGCCGGACAGCAGCAGGTAGCCGAGCATCCCCAGGGTGCACAGGACACTGATGAAAATGCCGATGAGCAGGCCGTAGGACCTGCTCCCCGGTTTGCGGCCTTCGAGAATGGCCTTGCTGTCGAGAGCGGGCATGGCCCCAGATCGTAACCGCTCCGGGGCCCGCCCGGGTCAGGTCAGCCAGCCGCGCAGCAGCGGGTCGATGGTCACCGCGGTGAACAGCAGCGCCAGGTAGGCGTTGGACAGGTGGAAGAAGCCCATCGTCTTGAGCTTGGCCCCGGAGACCCCGGCCCGGCTGGCCGCAAGCAGGCGGTGCGCCTGCACCAGCAGCACGATGCCCAGCACCACCGCGACCGCCAGGTAGAACAGGGTGGTCCCGGCGACCGGCCAGAGCAGCACCGAGGTGAGCACCGTGGCCCAGCTGTAGAGCACGCACTCCAGCAGCACCCGCTGGTCGGTGGCGACCACCGGGAGCATCGGCACCTTCGCCGCCGCGTAGTCGTCCCGGTAGCGCATCGCCAGCGCCCAGGTGTGCGGCGGGGTCCAGAAGAAGACCACCAGGAACAGGACGAACGGCGCCCAGTCCAGCCGCTCGGTGACCGCGGCCCAGCCGATCAGCACCGGCATGCACCCGGCGATGCCGCCCCACACCACGTTCTGCGCGGTGCGCCGCTTGAGCAGCATCGTGTAGACGAAGATGTAGAACAGGATCGCGAACAGCGACAGGGCCGCCGCCAGCCAGTTCACGAAGAGCGCGAACCCGCCGGTGGACAGCGCCGCCAGGACCAGCCCGTAGACCATCGCCCCGCGCGGGGTGACCTGGTCCATCGCCACCGGGCGCCGCCGCGTGCGGCGCATCTCCTGGTCGATGTCGCGGTCGATGTAGCAGTTGATGGCGTTGGCGCTGGCCGCGGAGAAGGTGCCGAAGACCAGGGTGGCCACCGCGGTCCACAGCGGCGGCACCCCGCCGGCCGCCACGAACATCACCGGGATCGTGGTGATCAGCAGCAGCTCGATGACCCGGGGCTTGGACAGCGCGACGTAGGCCCGGACATAGGCGCCGAAGGACGCCCGGCGCCCCGGCCCGCCGCTCTCGCCGGCGCCGCTCGCGGAGGACCGCTCCCCCTGGGGCACCCGCTCTACGGACAATGACACGCTGTACCTCGAAGAAATAGGGATCTGCACTGCTCGCCACAGCGGGATCCGGGGCATCTCCGGCAGCCGGCCAAGAGCCCGTAAAACCCCGTCAACGACATACTGTAGTACTGCCTGCGCCGCCCCCTCGACCGGGGCTCGCCCAGCGCCCGGCCCGGTGCGGACCGCTCCGTCCCCGCAGGGCCCGCCCCCGGCCGGCCCGCCCGGCCCCGCTCTTGCCGGGCCGCTTGCCCGCGCACCGCCCGGCCTTTCCGCGCCGCCCGCACCCCTTTGCCCCCGTTTGACCGCGGGCGCCGACGTGCCGCGTCGCACAGTCCCGTCCCCTTCCGCGAGCGATAGGGTCGTACCTGGTCAATCCTGCCGTGTTCTCTCCCCGGGAGCCGACCGGCGCCCCGACGCACGGCGCACCGACCCGATGAGCATGGACAACCTCACATTCACGGTGCCCCGGCCCAACGCCGCACGGGACCGGTCGAATGCGCGAAAGGAGCCCTGAGCCCGCGTGAACACCGACACCTCCGACTCCCTTGCGTGGTCGGACCTCGACCGCCGCTCGGTCGATGTGGTCCGCGCACTGGCCATGGACGCAGTCGAGGAGGCCGGCTCCGGGCACCCCGGCACCGCGATGAGCCTCGCGCCGGCGGCCTACCTGCTGTTCCAGAAGGTCATGCGGCACGACCCCACCGACCCGCACTGGGTCGGCCGGGACCGCTTCGTGCTCTCCTGCGGCCACAGCAGCCTCACCCTGTACATCCAGCTCTTCCTGGCCGGTTACGGCCTGGAGCTGGACGACGTCAAGAACCTCCGGCAGTGGGACAGCCCCACCCCCGGCCACCCCGAGTACGGGCACACCGCCGGCGTGGAGACCACCACCGGCCCGCTCGGCCAGGGCATCGGCAACGCGGTCGGCATGGCGATGGCCGCCCGCCGCGAGCGCGGCCTGTTCGACCCGGAGGCCGCCCCCGGCGAGAGCCTCTTCGACCACCACGTCTACGCGATCTGCTCCGACGGCGACGTGCAGGAGGGCGTGAGCCACGAGGCCAGCGCCCTGGCCGGCACCCAGGAGCTCGGCAACCTCGTGCTGATCTGGGACGACAACCGGATCTCCATCGAGGACGACACCCGGATCGCCTTCTCCGAGGACGTCGCCGCCCGCTACGAGGCCTACGGCTGGCACGTGCAGACCGTGGACTGGACCGCCGGCGGCACCTACCACGAGGACGTGGAGGCGCTGCACGCCGCGATCCAGGCGGCCCGCGCCGAGACCTCGCGGCCGTCGTTCATCCGGCTGAGCACCATCATCGGCTGGCCGTCGCCGAACAAGCAGGGCACCGGCGGCATCCACGGCGCCGCGCTGGGCGCCGAGGAGGTCGCCGCCACCAAGCAGGTGCTGGGCATGGACCCCGACGCCCGCTTCGACGTCCCCGCCGAGCTGCTCGCGCACACCCGCGCCGCCGCCGAGCGCGGCCGCGCCGCGCACGAGGCCTGGCAGCAGCGGTTCGCCTCCTGGCAGGCCGAGGCCGGCGAGCGCGCCGAGCTCTTCGCCCGCCTGGAGTCCGGCAAGCTCCCCGAGGGCTGGGAGGACGCCCTCCCGGTGTTCGAGGCCGACGCCAAGGGGATGGCCACCCGCAAGGCCAGCGGCGAGGTGCTGAGCGCGCTGGCCCCGGAGCTCCCCGAGCTGTGGGGCGGCTCGGCCGACCTGGCCGGGTCCAACAACACCACGCCCAAGGGGCAGCCGTCCTTCCTCCCGGAGAGCGCCGCCAGCAAGGCGTTCCCCGGCGACCCCTACGGCCGGGTGCTGCACTTCGGCATCCGCGAGCACGGCATGGGCGCGATCCTCAACGGCATCGCGCTGCACGGCCCGACCCGCCCCTACGGCGGCACCTTCCTGGTGTTCAGCGACTACATGCGCCCGGCGGTGCGGCTCGCCGCGCTGATGAAGCTCCCGGTCGCCTACGTGTGGACGCACGACTCCATCGGCCTGGGCGAGGACGGCCCGACCCACCAGCCGGTCGAGCACCTGTGGTCGCTGCGCGCCATCCCCGGCCTGGACGTGGTGCGCCCCGCCGACGCCAACGAGACCGCCGTCGCCTGGCGCACCCTGATCGGCAACGCCGACCGGCCCGCCGCGCTCGCGCTGACCCGGCAGAACGTGCCGGTGCTGGACCGCACCGTGCTGGGCTCCGCCGAGGGCACCGCCAAGGGCGGCTACGTGCTGGCCGAGGCCTCCACCGGCACCCCGGAGGCGATCCTCATCGCCACCGGCAGCGAGGTCGCCATCGCCCTGGACGCCCGCGAGCGCCTGGAGGCGGAGGGGACCCCGACCCGGGTGGTCTCCATGCCGTGCGTGGAGTGGTTCCGCGCCCAGGACGCCGAGTACCGGCAGAGCGTGCTGCCGCCCGCGGTGCGCGCCCGCGTCTCGGTGGAGGCCGGGATCGAGCTGGGCTGGCGCGAGTTCACCGGGGACGCCGGCGAGGCCGTCTCCCTGGAGCACTTCGGCGCCTCCGCCCCCTACCAGAGGCTCTACGAGGAGTTCGGGCTGACCGCCGACGCCGTGGTGGAGGCCGCCCGCCGCAGCCTCGCCGCCGCCTCCGCCTGACGCACGACCCATTCGAGGGAGAAACGAGAAGTCGATGACGAACCCGCTGAGCGAGCTCTCCGCTGAGGGCGTCGCGGTCTGGCTGGACGACATCAGCCGCGACCGGCTGCGCACCGGCAACCTGAAGGAGCTGATCGCCGAGCGCAGCGTCGTCGGGGTGACCTCCAACCCGACGATCTTCGAGAAGGCCCTCGGCGAGGGCGACGCCTACGACGCGCAGCTGCGCGACCTGGCGCTGCGCGGCGTCTCGGTGGACGAGGCGGTGCGCGCGCTGACCGGCGCCGACATCCGCGAGGCCGCCGACGTGCTGCGCCCGGTGTTCGACTCCACCGGCGGCCGGGACGGCCGGGTGTCGCTGGAGGTCGACCCGCGGCTGGCCCGCGACACCGAGCGCACCGTCGCCGAGGCGCGCGCCCTGTGGTGGCTGGTCGACCGCCCCAACCTGATGATCAAGATCCCGGCCACGGTCGAGGGCCTGCCCGCGATCACCCGGGCGCTCGCCGAGGGGATCAGCGTCAACGTCACGCTGATCTTCTCCCTGGAGCGCTACCGCGCCGTCATGCAGGCCTTCCAGGAGGGCCTGTCCAAGGCGCGCGAGGCCGGGCTGGACGTCTCCCGGATCCACTCGGTGGCGTCGTTCTTCGTCAGCCGGGTCGACGCCGAGGTGGACAAGCGCCTGGACGCCCAGGGCACCCCCGAGGCCAAGGCGCTGCGCGGCCGCGCCGCCGTCGCCAACGCCCGCCTCGCCTACCAGGCCTACGAGGAGTTCTTCGGCTCGGAGTCCTGGCGGGTGCTGGAGGCCGCCGGGGCGCACCGGCAGCGCCCGCTGTGGGCCTCCACCGGCGTGAAGGACCCCGCCTACGACGACACCCGGTACGTGACCGAGCTGGTCGCCCCGGACACCGTCAACACCATGCCGGAGGCCACCCTGGAGGCGGTCGCCGACCACGGCCGGATCACCGGTGACACGGTCCGCGGCGGCTACGCGCAGGCCCGCGCCGACCTGGACGCGCTGGCCGGCGCCGGCGTCGACTTCGACGACGTGCTCCGCCTGCTCGAAGAGGACGGCGTGGCCAAGTTCGAGAAGTCCTGGGAGCAGCTGCTGGACAAGGTCGGCTCCGCGCTCGGCGCGGTCTGACCGTTCCCGCCGCCCGCGGGGGGCCGGGAACGCTCTCCGCGTTCCCGGCCCCCCGTCTTCGTCTTCCCGGGGTCGGAACGGGTACGGGGCTCCACGAAAGTTTTCGCCGAACTCGCTGATTTAGAAGGGTCACCCACGTTGAGCACGGAGAACCGAGTCGAAGAGGCCCGCGCCGGCGGACTGGCCGTGCGGGTGCGCGGCGCGGCCGCGGAGGCCGCCGCCGAAGCGGTCGCCGCACTGGCCGCCGACGGGGTCCCGGCCGCACTGGCCTCCGGGGACAGCACGCTGTGGGGGCCGGACGCCGCCGAGCTGGCCGAGGTCCGGCTGGGCTGGCTCGACCTGCCGCACACCTCCCGGGAGCTGCTGCCCGAGCTGTCCCGGCTCGCCGCGGAGAACCGCGCCGCCGGGCTGGACCGGGTGGTGCTGGCCGGGATGGGCGGCTCCTCGCTGGCCCCCGAGGTGATCGCGGCGACCCGCGGGGCGGAACTGACCGTCCTGGACACCACCGACCCCGCGCAGGTGCGCGCCGCGGCAGCCGACCGGCTGCACCGCACCGTGCTGGTGGTCTCCTCCAAGAGCGGCGGGACGGTGGAGACCGACAGCCACCGGCGGGTGTTCGAGAAGGCCTTCACCGACGCCGGGATCGACCCGGCCGAGCGGATCGTGGTGGTGACCGACCCCGGTTCGCCGCTGGCCGGCCTGGCCGCCGAGCGCGGCTACCGCACCTTCCTGGCCGACCCCGACGTCGGCGGCCGGTACAGCGCGCTGTCCGCGTTCGGCCTGGTGCCGACGGCGCTGGCCGGGGTGGACGTCGCCGCGCTGCTGGACGAGGCGGCCGCGCTGGCCGAATCGCTGGCCGCGGGCAAGGACAATCCCGCCCTGCTGCTCGGCGCGGCACTGGGCGCCTCCGGCCGGAACCTGGCCGCGCTGGCCGCCGCCACCCCGATCGGGCTGGGCGACTGGATCGAGCAGCTGGTCGCCGAGTCCACCGGCAAGCAGGGCACCGGCGTGCTGCCGGTGGTGGTCGAGGGCGCCAACGCGCCCGGGTTCACCGACGCCCCGGACACCCTCCCCGTCTCCTGCTCCGAGGCGGGCCCGGCGCCGGACGGCGGCGCCCTGGTCCAGGTCACCGGGCCGCTCGGCGCGCAGTTCCTGGCCTGGGAGTACGCCACCGCCGTCGCCGGCCGGCTGCTCGGCATCGACCCGTTCGACCAGCCCAACGTGCAGGAGTCCAAGGACAACACCAAGGCGCTGCTGGAGCGGGCCGGCACCGGGCCGCTGCCCGCCGGCGAGCCGCTGTTCACCGAGGGCGCGGTGGAGGTGCACGCCTCCGGCTCCGCACCGCGCGCCGAGGACCTGGCCGGCCTGCTGCGCGGCCTGCTCGGCGCGGTCCCCGAGGGCGGCTACCTCGCCGTCATGGCCTACCTGGACCGGGTGGGCGACGCCCCCGCGGCGGGCCTGCGCGCCGGGCTGGCCGCCGCCGGCCCGGGGCAGGTCACCTTCGGCTGGGGGCCGCGGTTCCTGCACTCCACCGGCCAGTACCACAAGGGCGGCCCGGCCGCCGGGGTGTTCCTGCAGATCACCGCGGACTCCGCGGAGGACCTGGAGATCCCCGGCCGCCCCTACGGGCTGGCCCGGCTCCAGCTCGCCCAGGCGCTGGGCGACTTCGGGGCCCTGGACTCGCGCGGCCGCCCCGCCGTGCGCCTGCACCTGACCGACCGCGCCGCCGGCATCGAGCAGCTGCGCCGGGCGGCCGGCTCCCTGGAAGGAGTGTCCCGGTGAAGGAACCGGCGATGCCGGGGGCGACCCCGAACCCGCTCCGCAGCGAACTGGACCGGCGGCTGCCGCGGATCGCCGGGCCGAGCGTGCTGGTGCTCTTCGGGGTCACCGGCGACCTGGCCCGGAAGAAGCTGCTGCCGGCCATCTACGACCTGGCCAACCGCGGCCTGCTGCCGCCCGGCTTCGGCCTGGTCGGGTTCGCCCGGCGGGACTGGGCGGACCAGGACTTCGCGAAGGTCGCCTACGACGCGGTGCGCGAGCACGCCCGCACCCCGTTCCGCGAGGACGTGTGGCGCCAGCTCAGCGAGGGCATGCGGTTCGTCCAGGGCGAGCTCGACGACGACGAGGCATTCGACGAGCTGGCCCGCACGGTGCGCAGCCTCGACGCCGACCGCGGCACCGGCGGCAACTACGCCTTCTACCTGTCGCTGCCGCCCGCGCTCTTCCCCAGCGTGGTCAAGCAGCTCAAGCGGTCCGACCTGGCGTCCTCCGCCGACGGCGCCTGGCGCCGGGTGGTGATCGAGAAGCCGTTCGGCCACGACCTGCACAGCGCCCAGGAGCTCAACGCGGTGGTGGACGAGGTCTTCCCGCCGCACTCGGTCTTCCGCATCGACCACTACCTGGGCAAGGAGACCGTCCAGAACATCATGGCGCTGCGGTTCGCCAACGCCCTGTTCGAGCCGCTGTGGAACCGCACCCTCGTCGACCACGTGCAGATCACCATGGCCGAGGACATAGGGGTGGGCGGGCGCGCCGGGTACTACGACGGCATCGGCGCCGCCCGCGACGTGATCCAGAACCACCTGCTGCAGCTGCTCGCGCTGGTGGCGATGGAGGAGCCGGTCTCCTTCACCGCCGACGCCATCCGCACCGAGAAGGAGAAGGTGCTCTCCGCGGTGCGGCTGCCCGAGGACCTGTCCACCGGGACCGCCCGCGGCCAGTACGCCGCGGGCTGGCAGGGCGGCGCCGAGGTCTGCGGCTACCTGCAGGAGAAGGGCATCCCCGCGGAGTCGGTCACCGAGACCTACGCGGCACTGCGGCTGGAGGTCAACACCCGCCGCTGGGCCGGGGTCCCGTTCTACCTGCGCACCGGCAAGCGGCTGGGCCGCCGGGTCACCGAGGTGGCGCTGGTCTTCCGGCGCACCCCCAACCAGGTGTTCAGCCAGACCGACACCGAGGACATGGGGCAGAACGCGCTGGTGCTGCGGATCCAGCCGGACGAGGGCGTCACCATGCGGTTCGGCTCGAAGGTGCCCGGCGCGGCCATGGAGGTCCGCGACGTGACCATGGACTTCGCCTACGGCCAGTCCTTCACCGAGGCCAGCCCGGAGGCCTACGAGCGGCTCATCCTGGACGTGCTCATCGGCGACCCGCCGCTCTTCCCGCGCCAGCGGGAGGTGGAGCTGTCCTGGGAGATCCTGGACCCGGTGGAGCGGCACTGGGCCGAGTCCGGGCAGCCCGAGCAGTACCGCTCCGGCGAGTGGGGCCCGGCCTCCGCCGACGCCATGCTGGCCCGCGAGGGGCGCCAGTGGAGGCGCCCGTGACCGGGAACGACGACCGGAAGGACCGGCGATGACGCTGTACCTGCCGCGCACCGACACCGCCCAGGTCGCCGAGGCGCTCTCCGCCGAGCGGCTGAGCATCGGCGGCGGCGCGATGAACATGGTGCTCACCCTGGTGGTGGTGACCGACGAGGCGGACCACTACGACGCGGTGCGCGCCGCCACCGAGGCCGGCCGGGAGCACCCGTCCCGGATCATCGCGCTGATCCGGCGCGACCCCGGGGCCGAGCCGGCGATCGACGCAGAGATCCGCCGCCCGGGCACCTCCGGGCCCGGCGAGGCGCTGCTGCTGCGGCTCTACGGGCCGCTGGGCGAGCACGCCGACTCGGTGATCACCCCGCTGCTGGTGCCGGACGCCCCGGTGGTGGCGTGGTGGCCCGGCCCCGGCCCGCGCGACCCGTCGGCCGACCCGGTCGGCCGGCTGGCGCACCGGCGGATCACCGACGCGCTGCGCGCCGGCGACCCGCTGGAGGACCTGCTCGCCCGGGTCCGCGCCTACCGGCCCGGGGACACCGACCTGACCTGGACCCGGCTCACCCCGTGGCGGTCGATGCTGGCCAGCGCCATGGACCACCCGCCGGGCTGGGTGACCGGCGCCGAGGTCACCGCGGAGCCGCACTACCCCAGCGCCGAGCTGCTCGCCGCCTGGCTCTCCCGGCAGCTGGACGTCCCGGTGCGGCGGTCGGCCTCCAACGGCCCCGGCATCACCGCGGTCCGGCTCACCAGCGACGCCGGGGACATCACCCTGCACCGGATGGACGGCCGGGTGGCGACGCTGTCCCGCCCGGGCCAGCCGGACCAGGTGGTGGCGCTGGCCCGGCGGCGCGCCGCCGAGGCGCTCTCCGAGGAGCTGCGCCGGCTGGACCCCGACGAGATGTACGAGAGGACCGCCGCCCACCTGGCCGGGCTGGTCGAGGGCGGCACCCTGGGAGCAGAGGAGGCGCGCCGGTGAGCGCACCCGCCGTGATCGTCCACCCCGATGCCGGGCTGCTGGCCAAGGCCGCCGCGGCCCGGATCGTGACCCGCCTGGTGGACGCGCAGGCCGCACGCGGCTCGGCGTCGATCGTGCTGACCGGCGGCGGCATCGGCATCGCGGTCCTGGCCGAGCTGGCGAAGGCGCCGGCCCGGGACGCGGTGGACTGGGGCGCGCTGGACGTGTGGTGGGGGGACGAGCGCTACCTGCCCGCCGGCGACCCGGAGCGGAACGAGACCCAGGCCCGCGAGGCGCTGCTGGACGGGGTGGGGCTGGAGCCGGCGCGGGTGCACGCGATGCCCGCCCCGGGAGGCCCGGACGGCCCGGGCGGCGACTCCCCGGAGGCCGGGGCGGAGCGCTACGCCGAGGCGCTGCGCGCCGCCGCCCGCCCGGGCGAGCCCGCGTTCGACGTGTGCCTGCTGGGGGTGGGGCCGGACACCCACGTGGCCTCGCTCTTCCCCGAGCAGCCGGCGCTGTACGAGGAGGAGCGGAGCGTGGTGGCGGTGCACGGCGCGCCGAAGCCGCCGCCCACCCGGGTCTCGCTGACCCTGCCGACGATCCGCTCCGCCGCCGAGGTGTGGCTGCTGGCCTCGGGCGGGGCCAAGGCGGAGGCGGTCCGCCTGGCCCTGGACCCGGAGGCGGGCCCGGTCCAGGTCCCCGCCGCAGGCGCCCGGGGACGCTCCCGCACCCTGTTCCTCCTGGACCGCGCGGCCGCCTCCCGCCTCCCGGAGGACCTCACCGGCCCAGGTCTGCTCTAGAGGACCGCTCTGAATAGAGGCCCGAAGGCGGCACCACCGCCCCCGGCCCCTGTTCCCGATACCCGCCCCGCGCCGCCCCGGACCCCTCCGAGGCGGCGCGGCGCGTTTCCCGGCGGCCTTTCGGCTGGACGTCTTGGCCGAGCGTCTTGGCCGAGCGCGGGCCCCACGGGGTGGCGGTTCAGGCTGGCAGCGAGGGCAGGAAGAGGAACCGGCCAGTCGGTTAGGCGCGGCGCCCCGCGAAGCGAAGGCCCAAACAGGCAGCGACGGCAGCGGCAGGGGCGAGGCGAAGGCGATCGCCCGAGCGCGGGCCCCACGGGGCGAGGGTTCAAGCAGGCAGCGACGGCGGGGAGGGGGACCGGCTGGTCGGTCGGGCGCGGCGTCCCACGGAGCGAAGGCTCAGGCCGGCGGCGACGGCGAAGGTAGGGGCGGGGCGCAGGCGGTCGCCCGAGCGCGGCGCTCCGAAGAGCGAAGGTCGAGACGGGCGGCGAGGGCAGTGGTGGGCACCGGCTGGTCGGTCCGGTGCAGCGCCCCACGGGGTCGGGGTTCAGGCAGGCGGCGACGGCAGCGGTAGGGGCGGGGCGCAGGTGGTCGCCCGGGCGCGGCGCTCCACGGGGCCGGGGCTCAAGCGGGCGGCAAGGGCGGGAGAGCGTGCCGGCTGGTCGGTCCGGTGCGGCAGAGCGGGTGGGGGCGGTCGGGGCAAGGTGGGGTGGCGGGTTCGCCGTTCCCGCGTCGCCCGGGCGCCGGGGCCGACCGCCCTTGAAACCGCTACCCCTATCTGACCTTGGCAAATACACAGGGTGATGGCGAGGAGGGGCGCCCTGCGCACCGCGAGAGCACCCCGGTGATTCCCGGGCGCGCATCCCGGCCCGGAACAGGCCCCTAGAGGCCCGAATGACCCCGATCGGGCCGGTGATCGGGGGTTCGAGCCACCCGCAAGGCCGGGATGCAGGGGGCCGGAACCCGGGGAGGGATGGCGTGGGGCGGGATGTCGTATTCGTCCCCTCGGTTGGCCACTCTGGGTAACCGATGAGGGGGTGGTGGGGGCCTCGGAGCTTACTACTCGCTGGTAGATGTAATCGGGGTGCTCTCGCAGTACGCAGGGCGCCCCCACCCCCGCCCGTTCCTCGCTGCAAACCAGGCATATAGGGATAAGGGCCCCTGCCGGGCGCGGGCAGGCGGGCCGGCTCCCCTCGCTGGGAGCACACGCCGCCCCGCCCACTCCCGCCCTCGCCGCCCGCTTGAGCCCCGACCCCGTGGGGCCCGACACCCGGGCGACCACCCTCGCCCCGCCCCTACCGCCGCCGTCGCCCGTCTTGACCTTCGCTCTGCGGGGCGCCGCACCGAACCGACCGGCCGGTCCCCACCGCTGCCTTCGCCGCCCGCTTTGACCTTCGCTTCGCGGAGCGCCGCGCCCGGGCGACCGCCTCCGCCCCGGCCCTGCCAGCGCCGTTGCCGCCTGCCTGAACCTGTACTCCGTGGGGCGCCGCGCCTAACCGACCGGCCGGTCCCCCTCCCGCCCTCGCCGCCTGCTTGAACCCTCGCCACGCGAGGCGCCGCGCCCGGGCGGCCGCCTCCGCCCCGCCCCTGCCTCTGCCGTCGCCGCTGCTTGAACCCCGCCCCGTGGGGCGCGTCAGCGTGTGGAGCCGGCCGCGCCCCCGACACTCTCTCAGGCCGGGACTCCGACCCGTTCCGTCTGCGTCCGCTCCGTCTGCGCTCGCTCTATCTCTGCCCGCTCGGCCTCAGCTCGGAGGATCCGGTCGCGGATCATCTCCTTGCTGACGCCGAAGGCGCGGGCCAGCCCGGAGTAGGACTCCCCCGCCTCCCAGCGCTCCAGCAGCCCCCGGGCCGAGATCCCGATGTCCTTGGGCGGGCGGCCGATCCGGCCGCGCGGGCGGGACTCGGCCCTGCGCTGCGCGGCCTTGCGCTTGCGGAGCCGGACCAGGTACATGACGTTCTGGTGCTGGGCGCCGGGGCGGTCGTAGCCCCACATCTTGGACGGGGTCTCGTGCTCGTGCCAGAGCGCGTAGAAGGCTCGCCGGGCCCGCCCCAGCGCGCGGGCGAAGGTCACGGGGTCCATGCCGAGCGACCGCTCGGCGGCGCGCCGGTCGTCGTGGACGGCCAGCGCGGTGAGCACGTCTCGGTGCCGTGGGCGGAGCGCCGCCCAGATCTGGGCCAGCGCGATCCGGTCCACGATCGCGTCCTCCGGGCTGCGGGTGGGTGCGGAGTGGTCGGTCCAGTAGCGCAGGAAGGCGCGGGAGATGAGCTTCTTGTTCTGGCCGCCCCAGCCGTGGGACTTGAGGTCCTGGTAGTGCTCGGACTTCATCGCCTTCCAGCCGGTGGCGATCAGCTCGGTCTCCTCGGGGCGGGTGGAGGCGAGGGCGAGGTGCTCGCAGATCGCCTCCCAGGCGGTCAGCGCGCGGTGCTCCATGGCCATGCCGTTGACCCAGTTGCATTCCCGGGCGGCCCAGGCGGCCAGCCGGGTCACCTGGATCGCGGTGTAGCCGTGCGCCACTTCGTCGGGGGCGGAGGGGACGGGGAGCAGGGGGCCGAACTCGTTGGAGCCCTGCGGGGAAGAGGTCGTCACCACGTCGATCACGTCCAATCGGTGTGTCCGTGGCAACACCCTGAAGACCGATCACGCTGAGTGCCATACATCTCACCAAGAGGTCACAGTCTTGTCGTTTCGGTGGACTTTGGAAAATGCTTCGTCCTCTACTGGTCGTGCCGGTAGTTCTCTGGTGGAGGTGGAGCCCTCATGGACCGCAGGCTGAACCCCGCATGGCGCCGTCTCGGGGCCGAGATCAGGAAGGCGCGCAAGCGCGCGAAACTCACCCAAGTACAGACGGCGAAGGCGATGCAGGTCGTCCCCTCCACGATCTCGGCCTGGGAGTGCGGCACCCGCGGACTCCAGGAGGAGGGGGCGCGAGAACTCGACCAGCTGTTCGGTACCTCTGGTGTAGTTCTGCGTGCTTGGAACACGGCGAACACACCGACGTCGCTGCCGGAGTGGTACGAAGAGGTCGAGCAGCTGGAAGCCGTGATGACCGAGCTGCGCGAGTACCAGGGCCAGGTGATCCCGGGCCTCTTCCAGACCAAGGACTACATCAAGGCCGCCAACCGAGATACCGCTCCGTGGGTGTCGGCCGCAGAGCTGGAAGAGATGGCCAAGTCCCGACTGCAACGACAAGCGATCTTGGAGAAAGAAACCCCACCGCTCATCTACGTGGTATTGGAAGCGAGTGCCGTCACCAGGATCATCGGCAGCCCCAAAGTGCTATCCGCACAGTTGGAACGTGTGCTGGCTCTGATAGAGAAGGAAGTGATACGTCTTCAGGTCGTACCGCCCAACCCTGGCTGCCACCCCGGCGCATCCGGACCTTTCCGGGTGTACTCGTTCTCGGACAAGCCCATGGTCGCTTCTGCCGAGTATCAGCAGGGTGAGATTCTCATCGATGACAGCCGTAAGGTCCAGCAGTGCATGACGATCTTCGGCGCCCTCCAAGCCGAAGCGATGTCCCCTCGGCAAAGCGCCGAGTTCATCAGGAAGGTCAAGGAAGAACTCGATGACGACGAAGGATGACCTTCAGTGGCACAAGAGCAGCTACAGCACGGCCCAGGGCAGCTGTGTCGAGGTCGCCTGGCACAAGAGCAGCTACAGCGGCTCTTCCGCTGACTGCGTCGAGGTGGCCGAAGGCCCGACCGTCCTGGTCAGGGACACACAGAACAGGGAGCTCGGCCACCTCGAATACCCGCCCCGCACCTGGGCCGCCTTCCTCCAGCAGGTGAAGACCGGCCTCCTCTGAACCCCCGCCCGGCTCAGCCGAGCAGGGCGTCCAGCAGAACCTCTCGGTTCTCCGCGAGCCAGGCGCGGCGGCGCAGGATGACGTCGCCGACGCCCTCCTCCCACATCCGGGCCCAGCCTCCGCCGAGGAGTTCGGCGGAGGCCTTCATCCGGGCCCGGCCGTTGTCGCAGCGGTCCACGCCCAGGTCGGGCAGGGCCCTCCGCTCCGCCTCCCCCAGGCCGTAGGCGTCGGCCAGCACCCGGAGCCGGGCCGGGCGGTCAGCAGCGGCAGCAGCAGGCCAGCCCGGGTACACGTCCTCGGGCGCGCACAGCGGCACCCAGTGCATCGCGGCGTTGTACACGTCCAGCAGCCGGGTCCCCGGGCCGGCCAGGTCGAAGTCGATCAGGCCGGCCGCCCTCCCCCCGCGCACCACCACGTTCTGCGGGGTCACGTCCAGGTGGCAGACGAGCTCGGGCTCGGGGTCCGGCACCGGGACGGCGACCGGGACCTGGTCCCGGCGCCACACCCCGCCGTCCGGCGCCGCGAAGCCGGTGTCGGCCAGGAACCCCTCTGAAGCATCGTGCAGCCGGCGCAGCAGCGGCCCGAGCGAGGCGAGCAGCCCGTCGTCGGCGGCCCACGGCTCCGGCGGGCTCCCGGCGACGTCCCCGTCCAGGAAGGTGAGGACGTCCCGCCCCTGCTCGTCGCGGCCGAGGAAGCGCGGGGCGCCGTCGAACCCGGCGCGCTCCAGGTGGTCCAGGTAGGCGGCGACGGCCGGGCTCTGCGGCTGGGGCGGGCGGCGCACGGTGCCGCCCGCCCGCACCACGCCCTCGGTGACGTCGCCGGACGGCAGCTCGCTCTCCGGACCGTCCTCCCCGGTGTAGCGGCGCATCCTCAGACCGCCCGGAAGTGGGTGGTGATCCGGCCGTCGTCGCCGATCAGATGCAGGGCGAGCATGGGCGGTGGGGCGTCGTCCCCGGTCGGCGGCGCGGGCTCCCACTCCATCCGCAGCGGGGGCGCGACGGACGGCGCGACCAGCAGCGGGCGGCCGGCGAACGAGGTCGCCGCCGGGGTGTGCGCGTGCCCGCAGAGCACCGCGGCGACCTGCGGGTACCGCTCGATGAGCCCGGCCAGCCGGTGCTCGTCGCGCTGGCGGATATCGTCGACGTAGGCGATGCCGAGGTCCGCCGGGTGGTGGTGGAGCGCGATGACCACCGGGGCGTCGGCGGGGGCCGCGGCGAGCGCCTTCTCCAACCGGTCCAGGGTGGTGTCGGTCAGCCGCCCCCAGTGCTCGCCGGGGACCGAGGTGTCGCAGACCGCGACCAGCGCCCTGCCGACCCGGTGCACCCCGTCGATCGGCCCGTCCGCCGGCTCCTCGCCGAGCAGGAACTCCCGGAACGGGGCGCGCGCGTCGTGGTTGCCCGGGCAGAGCAGCATCGGCACGTCGGCCCGGAGCTCCTCTGCGGCCTGCCGGTACTCCTCCGGCAGCCCGCCGTCGACCACGTCGCCGGTGTGCACGATGGCGTCGACCGGGCGGTCCAGGGCGCGGATGTGGCCCATCACCCGGCGGACTCGCTCGGCGCTGCGCCCGCCTCCGTCGAGGTGGGTGTCGCTGATGTGGGCGAGAACGAGCATCGGTCCTCCGAAGGGAGATCGACGGCGGGGGGCGTCCCGCCGCAGGGCGATGATCTCGGCGCCGCGGCCCCGCCGAAGCGCTCTGATGGGGCCGCGGCGCCGAGATCATCGGGGGAAGGGGCGGGGCACCGCGATGCTACCGGCCGCTCCCGGCGCGCGCCGGGTGCGGCCTCACTCGCCGGGGACCGCGCACGCGCCGTCGGCGCAGCCGTCCGCGTCGCCCTCACCGCCGCCGACCATGACCGGGGCCTGCGGGTGGGCGTCGGCCCAGGCCTGCTCCAGCACCCGGGTGAACACCTCGGCGGGCTGGGCGCCGGAGACGCCGTACCTGGAGTCGACCACGAAGAACGGGACGCCGGTGGCGCCCATGGTGCGGGCCTCCTCGGCGTCCCGGCGGACCTCGTCGGCGTAGGCGCCGCCCTCCAGGACCTCGCGGGCCTTCCCGGCGTCCAGGCCGGCCTGCTCGGCCAGGGCGACCAGCTCCTCGGTGCCGAACACGTCCTCGCCGGCGCCGAAGTAGGCGGCGAAGAGCGCTTCGACCATCGGCTTCTGCGCGCCTTCCGCCTTGGCGTGGTGCAGCAGCCGGTGGGCGTCGGCGGTGTTGGCGTGCGGCCGGTCGGTCGTGTAGTCCAGGCCTTCGCCGCGGGCGTTGTCGGCGACCCCGGCCTCGGCGGAGCGGGCCTGCTCTTCGGTGATCCCCATCTTCTCGGTCAGCATTCGCAGCGCCGGCTCGGGCTCGGCGGGCGCGGAGGGGTCCAGCTGGAAGCTGTGGAACTCGACCTCGACCCGGTCGGCGTGGGCGAAGGCGGCGAGCCCCCGCTCGAACCGGGCCTTGCCGATGTAGCACCACGGGCAGACGATGTCGGACCAGATGTCGACGCGCACGGGCGTTGTCCCCTATCTCGTTCGGCGGGCGCGGCCGCGCCCGCCGAATGGCAACAGCCGCCTGAAATGCGCTATTCCTCCGCCATTTCCAGTAGGCGGAGCACGGTGCGCCAGTTCCGGCCGGTGGCCACCGCCCCGCCCAGGGCGCGCGCGGCCGCGTCGGGCAGCTTCGCCCGGCCCAGGCCGTCCGGCAGGTCGAAGTAGACCTCCCGGGCGCCCGCCGCCATGGCCTCCGGGGCGTAGGCGGCGGCGTCCACCGCGGCCAGCGCCGCGGCGTCCGGCTCCCCGCGCAGGAAGAGCACCAGGAACCGGGAGGGGTCGCCGACCGGCAGCGGGTTGGCCTGCACCGCGGCGCGCATCCCGGCGGCGTCGCGCAACACCGTGTCGACGGCGAAGCCGAACCGCTCGGCCAGCGCCGCCTCCAGCTCGGTGCGGAGCTCCTCCTCCCCGCCGGAACCGGGACGCCGGGTCCGGTGCCGTTCGGTGAAGGCCACGTTCCCGCTCTGCAGCAGGGTGGCGACCCCGGTGTGGCCGAGCCCGGCGACCACCTCGCGCAGCTCGGCCATGGGCACCTTGCGGCGCCCTCCGACGTTGACGCCGCGCAGCAGCGCGATCCAGCGTGTCATGGGCCGATCATGCCACCGGGCTGCGACACCGCCTCGCCCCCGGCCCCGCGGAAGGCGGGACGAAGCGGGCCGGGCGCGGTCAGCTGGCGCCGATGCCGGTGAGCGAGCGGAGGCGCATCCGGTCGTACCGGTCCCCGTCGCTCTCCCGGGAGAGCAGCGAGCCGGCGATCGCGAAGGCGAAGCCCAGCGGGATCGCCACCAGCCCGGGGTTCTCCAGCGGGAACACCTGGATGTCGATCCCGGCGGGCAGCAGGGACAGGCTCTCCCCGGTCTCCGGGTGGGTCTTGCCGGAGACCACCGGGGAGAGCAGCACCAGCAGCAGCGAGGTGCCCAGGCCGCCGTAGACGCCCCACTCCACGCCCCGGGTGTTGAACCGGCGCCAGAACAGGGTGAGCACGATGACCGGCAGGTTGGCCGAGGCGGCGATGGCGAAGGCCAGTCCCACCAGGAAGGCGACGTTGAGGTGCTGGGCCCGGACCGCGAGGAGGATGGCGAGCGCGCCGACCAGCACCGCGGAGATCCGGGCCACCCCCACCTCCTGGGACTCCTTGGACCGGCCCCACATCAGGATGTGGCCGAAGAAGTCGTGCGCCATCGAGGAGGAGGACGCCAGGGTGAGGCTGGCGATCACCGCCAGGATGGTGGCCAGGGCCACCGCGGAGACGAACGCCAGCATCACCGCCGACCCGGCCGGGCCGGCGACGAGCGAGCCGAGCTCGGCGGCCAGCTGCGGCACCGCGGCGTTGCCGGAGGGGTCCTGGGCGGCGATCGCGTCCGGTCCGACCAGCGCCGCGGCGCCGAACCCCAGCGCCAGCGTCATCAGGTAGAACGCGCCGACCAGCAGGATGGTGCGCTTCACCGAGGTGCGGGCGGCCCGGCCGTCGCGCACGGTGTAGAAGCGGACCAGGATGTGCGGCAGGGCGGCGGTGCCCAGTACCAGGGCCATCCCCAGGCTGAACAGGTCGAGCCGGTTGACCAGGGTCTGCACCGGGTCGCCGGCGACCTCCACCGCGAAGTGCCGGCCCGGTTCGAGGAAGGCCTGGCCGCTCCCGCTGGCCGCGGCGGCGCTCTCCAGCAGCGCGCTCGGGTCGAAGCCGAAGACCGCCAGCACCAGGGCGGTCATCAGCGCGGTGGCGGTGAGCAGCAGCCCGGCCTTGATGATCTGCAGCCAGGTGGCGGCCTTCATCCCGCCGTACATGACGTAGACGACCATCAGCACGCCGACCAGCGTGATGGCGGCGGTGCGGGTCTGGGTCCCGGTCATGCCGAGGAAGGTGCCGCCGTGGTCGATGCCGAGCAGCATGGTGACCAGGGCGCCCGCGCCGACCATCTGCGCGATGAGGTAGACGGTGCTGACCGCGACGGTGGAGGTGGTGCAGGCCAGCCGGACCCGCATCCGGCGCATCCGGTACCCCGGCAGGTCGGCCATGGTGTACCGGCCGCTGTTCCGGATCAGCTGGGCCATCGGCAGCACCAGCAGCCAGGCGACCAGGAAGCCGATGGAGTAGAGGAAGCCGTCGTAGCCGCGGAGCGCGATCAGTCCGGCGATGCCCAGGAAGGAGGCGGCGGACAGGTAGTCCCCGGTCAGCGCGAGGCCGTTCTGGGTACCGCCGAAGGAGCGGCCGCCGGCGTAGAAGTCGACGGCGCCCCGGGTGCTGCGCCGCGCCCACACGGTGATCCCCAGCGTCACCGCGATGAACAGGCCGCACAGGCCGAGCGTCCACAGGTGCACGGCGTCCAGCCCGGCCGTCATCGGCCGCCCACCTCCCCGGCGCGGAGGCGCGGCGCGTCGGCGCGGAGGCGCAGCTCGTCGGCGACCGGGTCCAGCCGGCGCTCGGCGCAGCGGACGAACCACCAGGCGAGCAGGAAGGTGGAGGCGAACTGGCCGATGCCCAGCAGCAGCCCGACGTTGACCGCGCCGGCCACCCGCACCGCCATCAGGTCGCGGGCGAACACCGACATCAGGAGGAAGGCGGCGTACCAGCCGAGGAAGAGCGCCACCAGGACCGTGCCGTACACGGCGTGCCTGCGGCGCAGTACGGCGAAGCGGGCCTCCGCCGCTCCGGGGGCGGCGGGCGCGCCCGGCCGCGCCCCTCTTCGCCCGGTCGTCCCCTCCAGATAATCGACCATTCGTTCCTCCCCCTCGCGGAACACCGCCCCCGCGTGCTCGCGCACGGAGAACGCGGGCACGGCGAAGCGCCGCGGAAATACGGCGCGTAGTGGAGGCACACGATATACAGCGCCGCGTCGCCCCGCGGCGTTGTTCCGAAAGACGGGTGAATTCACCGGCCGGGGAAAAGGAATGTGCGTTCAGGGGTGTCGCTTCCGGGACTCCGCGCACGGAAAAGCGGGCCCGCCGGAGGGCGGGCCCGCGGGGTGCGCGGAGGGGCCGGGGTCGGTCCGGGTCAGGCCGCGGCGGACTCGGCGGCGGGGGTGCGCTCGCCGGCCGCGGGGCGCCCCCAGGGCAGCAGCCGGTCCAGGGCGATCCGGCCGCCGCCGAAGCCCAGGGCGAGCGCGGCGGCGCCGAGCACCAGCGGCAGCTCCATCCCGCCCTCGCCGATCAGCGGGCCCTGGGCGTGCGCGAAGAAGATCGCGCCGGCCATCTGCGCCGCCAGCACCACTCCGGCCAGCGGCAGCAGCAGGCCGAGCAGGAGCAGGGCGCCGCCGCCGATCTCGGCGGCGATGGCGAAGGCCGCGGCCGCGCTCGGCATGGGGATCCCCATGCCGGCCATCATCTCGGTGGTGCCGGCCAGCCCCATCTGGGAGGCCTTCTGCCAGCCGTGCGCGATGAAGACGACGCCGATGACGACGCGGGCGATCAGCGCGGTGGCGTCCGCGGCCGGGCCCAGGGCCCTGCGGGTGCTCTCGGTCATGCTCGTTCACTCCAGCGGGTAGGTGACGGTGGGCGACGCCGCAGCGCCGGAGCATCATCAAACCAGATGAATTCTTCCTTGGAAAGCAAAATCAGGGGGCGTACCGCAACGCCACACGTGACTTCCGTCATGCGGTGCGGCGCGCCCCGCTCCGGCGCCACCCCGCGGGCGCCGATTCGCTAGGCTTCCGGAGAACCCCTCAGTGCGCCCCGATTCCGGGCACGCGCGCCACCTGAGAGCCCTTCGAACGTGTGTATGATTTCGTTCAGTCCGCACCCGCACCGAACCGAAGGGATGCCACCGCCGTGGTCACCGAGGTCTTCACGCGCAAGTATTGCGACCCGCACGCCGTCCGCGACGAGAAGGTCGAGGCGACGGACGTCGTCCAGTTCGCCTGGGAGGGCACGGTCCGCGAGGTCGACGCGTGCGACGAGTGCAAGAAGGAGCACGAGGCCCGCTACGAG
The DNA here is from genome assembly GCF_000341105.1 of Nocardiopsis potens DSM 45234. Lineage (GTDB taxonomy): Bacteria > Actinomycetota > Actinomycetes > Streptosporangiales > Streptosporangiaceae > Nocardiopsis_A > Nocardiopsis_A potens. The sequence continues at coordinate 50,050 of NZ_ANBB01000037.1, read as the reverse complement.
CCCCTCGTCGACTACTCCCGCCCGGTGAAGAAGCGCCGCGCGCCGAAGAAGGCCGCCGCCACCGAGGAGACCCCTGCTCCGGAGGCCGCCTCGTCCGAGGAGTGACCGGGAGCGAACCCGCCGGACACCGGTCCGGAGATTGAAGAGGAGGGGCCGGGGCGTCGAACGCCCCGGCCCCTTTTCGCGCGGCCGGGGGCGCACCCCTGGCCCTCGGCCGCGCTTCCCTCACCGCCCGGCGGCCCCGGGGCGGGTCATCAGCGCCGTCAGCCGCCCCGGGGGCGCGGCCGGCGCACGGCCGGCCAGCGGCACCCGGGCCTGGACCGCGCCGGCCTCGGGCCGGCCCACGGCCGCCCCCATCCGGTGCACGATCCGCAGCATGGCGCGGTTCTCTGCGGCGGTCTCCGCGCGGACCTCCGCCAGCCCCCAGTCGGCGGCGGTCGCGGCGACCGCGTCCGCCAGCGCGGCCCCCACTCCCCTGCCCTGCCAGGAGTCCTCCACCAGGAAGGCCATCTCCCCGACGCCGGGGTTCAAGGTGTACATCAGGTGGGCCAGCGCGACCGGCTCGTCCTCCCCCTCCGGGCGGGCGGCCACGGTCAGGCCGCGCTCGGGGTCGCAGAAGACCCGGAGCATCCGGGCCCCCGGTTCGGCCACCGAGGACAGGTAGCGGCGGCGCCTGGTCTCCGCCGAGCAGCGCGCGTGCAGCCGGCGCACCGCGTCCGCGTCGCCCGCGCCCACCTGGGACAGGCGCAGCCGGTCCCCGCCCGCGGTCACCAGCACGCCCTCGGTGGGAGGCGAAAGAACCCGCGGCCCGAAGGGCCTCCGTTGAGGGCGGTGGTGGGAGACGGGCGGGCCGGTGGCCGGCAGCACCGACCTGACCAGAGCGTCGGCCCGGGCCGACTCGGTCCAGGTGAAGGGGCGGCCCGGCCGGTGCACCCGGACCGCGCGCAGCGGGCCCACCGGCACCAGCAGGGTGTCGGCCTCCCCCGCGCCGGGCCCGGGGACCGACGGGTCGGTCCAGTGCGCCTCCTCGGCGCGGAGCAGCTCGGCCAGCGCCTCCGGGAGCCGGTTGGGCGCGCTGCGCAGCCGCGCGGTGAGCAGCAGCGCCCGGGTGGTCTCGTCGCCGACCTCGCGCGGCCGGGCCGGGACCGCCAGCACCTCGCCGCCCCCGGCCCGCTCGGCGACCGCCCGGCGCAGCCGCTCCGGGTCGCCCGGCACGTCCGCGACGAACTCGTCGACCGCGCCGGAGGCGTCGGTGTGGATGGTCAGCGCGACGATGTCCGCGCCCTCGGCGGCCATCGCCCCGACCAGCCCGGCCAGCCGCCCCGGCCGGTCCTCCACCGGTGTCCGGATGCGCCACAGCGCCATGGCCCCTCCCCTCCCGATCGCTCCGCGCGGGTCCGCCCGCCGTTCGCCACCGAGTCTGGGCGGGGAAGGTTTCCGGAGCGCTACGCCCGGATCAACCCCGGGTGAGATCCCCGCCGTGCACCCGGTGGCCGTCCTTCCACACCGCCTGCACCATCGGCACCCCGGGCCGGTAGGCCAGGTAGATCGGGTTGGGGGCGTCCAGCAGCACCAGGTCGGCGCGGGCCCCGGGGGCCAGGCGGCCGACGTCGGTGCGGCGCAGCGCGCGGGCGCCGCCCGCGGTGGCCGCCCACAGCGCCTCCTCCGGGGTCATCCGCATCTCCCGCACCGCCAGCGCGATGCAGAACGCGATGCTGGAGGTGAAGCAGGAGCCCGGGTTGCAGTCGCCGGCCAGGGCGACGGTCGCCCCGGCGTCCAGCAGCGCCCGCGCGTCGGGGTAGGGCTGGCGGGTGGAGAAGTCCACGCCGGGCAGCAGGGTGGCGACCGTCTCCGGGGCCTGCGCCAGCGCGTCGACGTCCTCGGCGGTCAGGTGGGTGCAGTGGTCCACCGAGGCGGCGCCGACCTCGACGGCCAGCCGCACCCCGGGGCCGGTGCCCAGCTGGTTGCCGTGCACCCGGGGCAGCAGGCCCTTGGCGGCGCCGGCGCGCAGCACCCGCCGGGAGGCCTCCTCGTCGAAGGCGCCGCGCTCGCAGAACACGTCGATCCACCGGGCGTGCGGCGCGCAGGCCTCCAGCATCTCCCCGGTGACCAGGTCGACGTAGCCCTGCGGGTCGTCGGCGTACTCCGGCGGCACGACGTGCGCGCCGAGGAAGGTGACCTCGTCGGTGATCCGGGCGGCCACCCGCAGCGAGCGCTCCTCGTCGGCGGTGCTCAGCCCGTACCCGGACTTGACCTCCAGGGTGGTGGTGCCCTGCGCCCGGGCCTCCTGGAGCAGCCGGACCGCGTTGTCCGCCAGGTCGGCCTCGGAGGCGGCCCGGGTGGCGGCGACGGTGGTGCGGATCCCCCCGGCCTCGTAGGGCCGCCCGCTCATCCGGGCGCCGAACTCGCGGCTGCGGTCGCCGGCGAAGACGATGTGCGAGTGGCTGTCCACGAAGCCCGGGACGGCGCAGCGCCCGGCGGCGTCCACCCGCGCATCGGCGGCGGGCGCCCGGTCGGCCGGGCCGACCCAGGCCACCCGCCCGTCCTCGATCACCAGCGCGGCGTCGGCGATCTCCCCGGTGATCCCCTCCCCGAGCGCGGGATCGTTGGTGGCGAGCACTCCGATCCGGTCGATGAGGACGGTCCGGGGTTCGCTCTGGTTCATCTGTCCCTCTTCTCTGGTCGTTTCACTCCGGGCGCCCCGGGGCCTTTCCGCCCCGGAGGCGCCGGTCATGGGCTCATCGCCGCACCGAAGCGGTGCGGGCCGCGCTCCCGGAGCCGGGATCCCGCGGTCGGGCCGGGGCGGCGGTACCGGCCGTGGCTCCCGGGGCGGGTGAGGCGGGCGAGGCGGACGGGGCGGTCCGTCCTCTCCGCCGCGCGGGCCGGACGCCCGGGCGGGTCCGGCGCCGCCGGAGGGTGCGGGCTCACCCGAGGAGCCTCCCGATCGCGGCGTCCAGGCGGGCCGGGGCGTCCGGCATCGCGGTGTGCACCCGGTCCCGGACGATCCACCGGCCGTCGGCCATGACGTGCCGCACCTCGGCGCCGGTCGCCGCGAAGACCGCCGCCTCGGCGGCCTGTGCCGGGTCGAACCCGGCCGTCCGGACCCCGTCCATGTCGAGCACGACCAGGTCGGCGCGCTTCCCCTCGCCGATCCAGCCGGCGTCGTGCCAGCCGAGGGCCCCGGCGTGGCCGTTCTCGTGCAGGGCGTCCAGGAGCATCAGCGCGGGGACCGTTCCGCGGCGGCCGGTGCGCAGCCGCTCGTGCATCTCCGCCGCGCGCGCCTCGGCCAGCATGTCGATGGTGGAGTGGCCGTCGCTGCCCAGCGACAGGGTCACCCGGTCCATGCCGAGCTCGGCCAGCGGGGGGAGGCCGTCGGCGAGGTCGCGCTCGGTGGTCGGGCACAGGCAGATGTCGGCCCGCCGCTCGCGGAGCAGCCGCACGTCGGCCGGGTCCAGGTGGGTGGCGTGCACCAGCACCGGGTGCACATCGGTGAAGAGGCCCGCCTCGGCCAGGTGCGCGGCGGGGGTGCGCCCGTAGGCCGCCCGGCACGCCTCGTTCTCCGCGGGCTGCTCGGAGAGGTGGATGTGCGGGGAGGGCCACTCGATGGTGCTCTCCCGGTACAGATCGGCGAAGCCGGCCAGCGCATCGGCGGGGACGGCGCGCACCGAGTGCGCGGCGGCGCCCGCCCGCGCATGGCCGCCCTCCGGGCGGAAGGAGGCCGCCCGGTCCGCCCAGGCGTCCAGGTCGGCGTCGGCGAAGCGCAGCTGGACGCCCTCGGGCGGGGTGTGCCGGCCGTCGGCGCCCAGCCCGCCGGCGAGGTAGAGGGTGTCCAGCAGGGTGATCCGGATCCCGGCGTCGGCCGCCGCGGCGACGAGCGCGGCACCCATCGCGTTCGGGTCGGCGTAGCGCCTGCCGCCGGGGGCGTGGTGCAGGTAGTGGAACTCCCCCACGCAGGTCACCCCGGCCAGCGCCATCTCCGCGTACACCGCTGCGGCCAGCTCCCGGTAGGAGTCGGGGGTGAGTCGCTCCGCCGCGGCGTACATCAGCCGCCGCCAGCTCCAGAACGACCCGCCGTACTCCCCGGTCCGGCCGCGCAGCGCCCGGTGGAAGGCGTGCGAGTGGGCGTTGGCGAAGCCGTACAGCACCAGGCCGGACAGTCGCTCGGCGCCCGGCGGCGGCTCAGTGCCGGTGCGCACCGAGGCGATCCTGCCCCCTGCGACCTCCAGCAGCACCCCGGGCGCCGCGGCCGCCGCCGACGGCTGATCGACGGGATCGGACTGGGTGGGGCCGGATTGGGAGAAGTCGGGCTGGGAGAAGTCGGGCTCGGAGGCGGCCATCGCCCACTCGCACCAGTACAGGGTCGGTTCACGGTCCGGCACTACGGGCTCCTCCACTGCTCGTCTGTTGACGGACTGTCGAGTATGCAGTCGGCTCCGCACGGCGACGACGGCGGAGGCGACAGCGGCGGCGACGACGGACGGGGCGCGGGTGCCGGCCGGGCGCGGCGCCCCACGGGGTCGAGGTTCAGACGGGCGGCGAGAGGGCGAAATGTCGCGCTCACTCCCTCCCGAAGGCCCCACTTCGTCACTCTGTGTGAGCGATTCGGGGGCAGGGCAGGCCCCAGGGGTTACTACTCGCTGGTGGACGTCATCCGGGCCGCCGCCGAGGTGCGCAGGCCGCGCCGCGCCGCCCGCCCCCTGCCAGCAACCCGACATATAGGACACGCCTCCCTCTTACCGCCGGGGCCGACCCGACCCCTTCTTCTGACTTCGCTCTCTACCGCTGGAAACGCAGACCGGAGCGGTGACCTGCCGCCCCGATCCCGCTCCCGCCGTCGCCGCTGGCCTGAACCTCGACCCCGCGAGGCGCCGCACCCGGGTAAGACGCCCGACCACCGCCCCTTCCTTGGCCGTCGCCGCCTGCTTGAACCTCGGCTCCGTGGGGCGCCGCACCTGACCGACCAGCCGGTGCCCCTCCCTGCCTTCGCCGCCCGTCTGAACCTCGACCCCGTGGGGTGCCGCGCTCGGCCGACGCCCGCACCCCGGCCCCTCCTCTGCCGTCGCCGCCTGCTTGAACCCTGGCCCCGTGGGGCGCCGCGCCCGACCGACCAGCCGGTGCCCCTCCCTGCCTTCGCCACCCGTCTGAACCTCGACCCCGCGAGGCGCCGCACCCGGGTGAGACGCCCGACTCCGCGAGACGCCGCGCCCGGCCGTCCGGCCCGCCCGGGCCCGCCCGGCGGACCAGGCGGGCCGGGGTGACCAGGCGGACCGGACGGCTCCGCGTCCTCGTTCTGTGCTCACTCGTCCTTGCCGGCGAGGTTCTGCAGGACGTCGGCGAGGGCGGTGACTCCCGCGTGGCAGTCGGGGCGGTCGGCGTGTTCTTCGGGGGAATGCGAGATTCCGGTGGGGTTCCGGACGAAGAGCATCGCGGTCGGCACCTCTGCGGCCAGCACGCCGGCGTCGTGGCCGGCTCCGGTGGGCAGTACCGGGACCGGGCCGCGGGGGCCGCCGGCCGCCGCGGCGACCCGGTCGCGCAGCCCGGCGGAGAACTCCACCAGCGGGGAGTCGGACTCCTGTTCCCCGGCCAGGCGCACCCCGTGCTCTGCCGCGGCGGCGCGGGCGTCGGCGGTGACTCCCGCGACGACCGCGTCCAGCTCCGCCGCGCCGGGCGCCCGGGCGTCCAGCCACGCCGTCACCCGGGACGGGATCGCGTTGGTGCCGTTCGGCTCCACCCGGACCCTGCCCACCGTCGCCACCGCGCCGCTCTCCGCCGCGCGCTCCCGCGCGGCCAGCACGGTGCGGGCGAACGGGAGCATCGGGTCGCGCCGGTCGGCGAGCCGGGTGGTCCCGGCGTGGTCGGCGCGCCCGGTGAACTCCAGCCGCCACCGGCCGTGCGGCCAGATGGACCGGGCCGCGCCGACGGCGTCGCCGGTGTCGGCCAGCGCCCGCCCCTGCTCCACGTGGAGCTCGACGAAGGCTCCGATCCGGCCCAGCCGCTCCGGGTCGGGCCCCAGCCCGGCCGGGTCGAACCCGGCGGCGGCCATGGCGTCCGCCCAGGCGACGCCGTCGGCGTCGGTGAGCGCGGCGGCCCGCTCCGGGGCGATGGCGCCGGTCAGCAGCCTGCTGCCGAGGCAGGGGACGCCGAATCGGGCGCCCTCCTCCTCGGCGAAGACCGCGACCGCCACCGGCCGGGACGGGGCGAACCCGCGGCGGCGCAGCTCGGCCACGGCCTCCAGGGCGCTCACCACGCCCAGCGGGCCGTCGAACGCGCCGCCGTCGGGCACCGAGTCCAGGTGGGATCCGGTGACCACGGCGCCCGGACCGGGCTCGCCCCACCAGGCCCACATGTTGCCGTTGCCGTCGGTCTCCACGTCCAGGCCGCGGGCGGCCGCGGCCCCGGCGAACCAGGACCGCAGCTCCGCGTCGGCGGCGCCGAAGGTGTAGCGCCGGTAGCCGCCGGTGCCCGGGTGGCGGCCGATCGGTTCCAGGTCGGCCCAGAGCCGGTCGAAGCCGTCGCTCATCGCGCGGCGTCCCCCTCGCGCATCGGGATGCGCAGGCCCTCGCGCTCGGCGACCGCCTCGGCTTCGGGGTAGCCGGCGTCGACGTGCCGGATGACGCCCATCCCGGGGTCGTTGGTGAGCACCCGGCGCAGCTTCTGCGCGGCCAGCTCGGTGCCGTCGGCCACGCTGACCTGCCCGGCGTGGAGCGAGCGGCCCATGCCGACGCCGCCGCCGTGGTGGATGGAGACCCAGGACGCGCCGGAGGCGGTGTTGACCAGGGCGTTGAGCAGCGGCCAGTCGGCGATGGCGTCCGAGCCGTCGCGCATCGCCTCGGTCTCCCGGTAGGGGGAGGCGACCGAGCCGGTGTCCAGGTGGTCGCGGCCGATCGCCAGCGGGGCGCTGACCTCGCCGGAGGCGACCAGCTCGTTGAACCGCTCGCCGGCGGCGGCCCGCTCGCCCTGGCCCAGCCAGCAGATCCGGGCCGGCAGGCCCTGGTAGGCGACCTTCTCCCCGGCCATCCGGATCCACCGGTTCAGGTGCTCGTCCTCCGGGAAGAGGTCCATGACCGCCCGGTCGGTGCGGGCGATGTCGGCCGGGTCGCCGGAGAGCGCCGCCCACCGGAACGGGCCCTTGCCCTCGCAGAACAGCGGGCGGATGTAGGCCGGGACGAAGCCGGGGAAGTCGAAGGCGCGCTCGAACCCGGCGGTCTTGGCCTCGCCGCGGATGGAGTTGCCGTAGTCGAACACCTCCGCGCCGGCGTCCATGAACCCGACCATCGCCTCGACGTGGGCGGCCATCGACTCCCGGGCGCGCCGGGTGAACTCCTCCGGCTTGGCGGCGGCGTAGTCCTTCCAGTCCTCGAAGGCCACCCCGGCCGGCAGGTAGGCCAGCGGGTCGTGGGCGGAGGTCTGGTCGGTGACGATGTCGATCGGGGCGCCGCGGCGGAGCAGCTCGGGCAGCACCTCGGCGGCGTTGCCGAGCAGGCCGATGGAGAGCGGGCGGCGCGCGTCGCGGGCCTCCACGGCCAGCCGCAGCGCCTCGTCGATGCTCTCCGCCCGGGCGTCCAGGTAGCGGTGCTCGATGCGGCGGTCGATCCGGCTGGCGTCGCACTCCACCACGATGGCCACGCCGCCGTTCATCGTGACGGCCAGCGGCTGGGCGCCGCCCATCCCGCCCAGGCCGGCGGTGAGGGTGATGGTGCCCTCCAGGGTGCCGCCGCGCTTGGCGGCGACCGCGCCGAAGGTCTCGTAGGTGCCCTGCAGGATGCCCTGGGTGCCGATGTAGATCCAGGACCCGGCGGTCATCTGGCCGTACATGGTCAGGCCCAGCGCCTCCAGGCGGCGGAACTCCTCCCAGTTGGCCCAGTCGCCGACCAGGTTGCTGTTGGCGATGAGCACCCGCGGCGCCCACTCGTGGGTGCGCATCACGCCGACCGGGCGGCCGGACTGGACCAGGAGGGTCTCGTCGCCCTCCAGGTCGCGCAGGGTGGCGGCGATCCGGTCGAAGCTGCGCCAGTCCCGCGCCGCCTTGCCGGTGCCGCCGTAGACGACGAGCTCGTCGGGGTGCTCGGCCACCTCGGGGTCGAGGTTGTTGTGCAGCATCCGCAGGGCGGCCTCCTGCTGCCACCCCTTGGCGGTCAGCTCGGTGCCGCGGGGGGCGCGGACGGTCCGGGCGCCGCTCGGTCGGTCGGTCATCTCTGCTCTCGTTTCGGTCGTGCCCTCGCGGGCGCGGGTCAGTTCAGTTCGGCGGCGGTGCCCGCGGCGGCCAGCACGGAGCCGTCCGCGACGAGCGCGGAGACCTCGGCGATCTCCGGGGCGAGGTAGCGGTCGGGGCCGGGGCCGGCGACCCTGGTGCGCAGCAGGTCGCGCACGGCGCGGGTGGCGGGCGCGGGGGCCAGCGGGGCGCGCAGGTCCAGGGCGCGGGCGGCGGTGAGCAGCTCGACCGCGAGCACGTCGGTGAGGGCCGCCACCGACCGGCGCAGCTTGCGCGCGGCCGACCAGCCCATCGAGACGTGGTCCTCCTGCATGGCGGAGCTGGGGATGGAGTCGACGCTGGCGGGCACGGCCAGCCGCTTCATCTCCGAGACCAGGCCGGCCTGGGTGTACTGGGCGATCATGTGCCCGGAGTCCACGCCGGGGTCGTCGGCGAGGAACGCGGGCAGCCCGTGCGAGCGGGCCACGTCGAGCATCCGGTCGGTGCGCCGCTCGGCGATGGAGGCCACGTCGGCCGCGGCGATGGCGAGGAAGTCCAGCACGTAGCCGACCGGGGCGCCGTGGAAGTTGCCGTTGGACTCGACCCGGCCGTCCTCGGTGACCACCGGGTTGTCGATGACGGCGGCCAGCTCCCGCTCGGCGACGGTGAGGGCGTGCGCGAGGGTGTCCCGGGCGGCGCCGGCCACCTGCGGGGCGCACCGCAGCGAGTAGGCGTCCTGCACCCTGGTGCAGTCCGGGCCGCGGTGCGAGGCGACGATCGGGGAGCCGGCGAGCAGCGCCCGCATGTTGGCCGCGGAGCGGGCCTGACCCGGGTGCGGGCGCAGGTCCTGCAGGTCGGCGGCGAACACCCGGTCGGTGCCGAGCAGCGCCTCCACGCTCATCGCGGCCGCGATGTCGGCGGTGGTGATCAGCCGCGCCAGGTCGTGGCAGGCGAGCAGGAGCATGCCGAGCATGCCGTCGGTGCCGTTGATGAGGGCCAGGCCCTCCTTGGCGCCCAGTTCGACCGGGGCCAGGCCGGCGGCGCGCAGCGCCTCCTCGGCGGTGCGCGCCTCGCCGGCGGCGTCGCGCACCGTCCCCTCGCCCATCAGCGCGAGCGCGACGTGCGAGAGCGGGGCGAGGTCGCCGGAGCAGCCGAGGCTGCCGAACTCGTGCACCACCGGGGTGATGCCGGCGTTGAGCATACCGGCGAGCGCCTCGGCGGTGGCCGGCTCGACCCCGGTGCCGCCGGAGGCCAGGGTGCGCAGCCGGAGCAGCATGAGGGCGCGCACCACCTCCCGCTCCACCTCGGGGCCGGACCCGGCGGCGTGCGAGCGGACCAGCGAGCGCTGCAGCCGGGCGCGCAGCTCGGGCGCGATGTGGCGGGTGGCGAGGGCGCCGAAGCCGGTGCTCACCCCGTAGGCGGGGGTGTCCCCCTCGGCCAGGACGCGGACCCGCTCCCGGCCGGCGGCCAGGGCCTTGCGGGCGTCGTCGGTGAGCTGCACCGGGGCCCCGCCGCGGGCCACGGCGATCACGTCGGCGGGGCTCAGCCCGGAGGGGCCGATCCGCACCTCGGCGGCGGTCGTGTCAGTAGAGGTCGACATGCCTCCATTCCACGCCCCCGGGCGGCCGGGCGGGAGCCCCGCCGCGCCCGTTCCGTCCGAGATCTCAGACGGCGGGCTCCAGGGAGGCGCTGACCTCCGCCGCGACCCGGCGGAGCCCGTCCAGCCCGTGCGCGACCGCGGGCCGGTGGCCGCTGCCCCGCCGCACCGTGGCGAAGACGCTGCGCACCGGGGCGACCTCGCCCTTCAGCGGGACGCGCACCACCCGCCCGTCGCCGGGCAGCTGCAGCAGCCGCGGCCCCAGGGTCACCCCCATGCCGTGCGCGACCAGCGCGAACACCGCGATCCACTCGGAGGCCCGGTGCTCGGTGCGCGGGGTGAAGCCGGCGGCCGAGCAGGCGGTCTGCACGACCTGGCGGTGGTGGCACTCGTCGGTGGACTCGATCCAGGTCTCCCGGGCGGCCTCGGACAGCTCCACCGCGGCCCGCCCGGCGAGCGGGTGGCCGGCCGGGACGAACAGGTCCTGGGGCTCCTGGAACAGCGGCAGCTGCTCGAACCGCGGGTCGTCCGCGGCGGGCCCGCCCGGGACCGGCACGGTGACCGCGATGTCGGCGCGCCCGCCGAGCAGCTCCTCGTGCACGGCGGCGTCGTCGTACTGGCCGACGACCAGTTCCAGCCCGGGCCGCTCGGCGCGGAGCCGGGCGGCGGCCGGGACGATGAGGGTGGCGACCGCGGTGGGGTAGCCGATCATGGTCAGCCGCCCGGTCTCGCCCCTGCCGTGCGCGGCCAGGTCGGCCAGGGCCCGCTCCCAGCCGGCGCTGAGCTCGTCGGCGTGCCGGAGCAGGACGTGCGCCTCGGAGGTGAGCCGGATCCCGCGCCCCTCCGGGTGGAGCAGCTCCGTGTCCAGCTCCCGGGCGAGCAGGCGGACCTGCTGGGAGACGGCGGACGGGGTCAGGTGCAGGGCCCGGGCCGCGGCGGTGACGGTGCCGTGCCGGTCCACCGCGCGGAGCACCTGGAGCCTGCGGATATCGATCATGCAGTCGAGGCTACACAATATCGAGCGAAAAGTTGAGATGGACGTGAAAGGTTCCTGCGCTGCAGACTCGTTCCCATGGACACCGAAGCGACACGGAACGGATCCCGCCACCCGGCCCGCTGCCCCGACTGCGGCTGGCCCGAGGACCAGACCTACCAGGTGGTCTCCCGGCACGCCGTCTCCGCCGGCCTGCTCCTCTACACCCGCTGCCCCTGCGGCCGCCTCAGTGCCCGCCTGCTCCGCACCCCCGGCGCCCTGCACGGCTGACTCTCGGCGCCGCGGGGGCGTTCAGAGCGCTCTGACACCCCCGCGGCGCCGGGGCCACCGGGGCCGGGGCGCCCGGCGCGGGCCGGGGGGACCGCTGCGACATGCCAGAATGCGGGCATGTCCCACGTTCCTGCGGCGAGTCGAGCGCTGCGCGTCCTGCGGCATCTGGCCGGGCGGTCCGGGCCGGTGTCGGCGTCCGGGCTCGCGGCCGAGCTGGGGCTGCCCCGGTCCAGCCTGTACCAGCTGCTGGAGGCCATGGCCGAGGAGGGGTTCGTGGTGCACCTGCCGGAGGAGCGGCGGTGGGGGCTGGGCGTCGCGGCGTTCGAGATCGGCTCGGCCTACCTGCGGCACGACCCGCTGGAGCGGCTGGCCCGCCCGCTGCTGGCCCGGCTCACCGAGGAGACCGGCGCCACCGCCCACCTGGGCATCCTGCACGGCAGGGACACCCTCTACCTGCTCAAGGAGCAGCCGCCGCACTCGCCGACGCTGATCACCGGGGTGGGGGTGCGGCTGCCCGCGCACCTGACCGCCTCGGGGCGGTCGCTGCTGGCCCGGCTCCCCCGGGCCCAGGTGCGGGCGCTCTACCCGGACGCCGCCGCCTTCACCGACCGCACCGGGCGCGGCCCGGCCGCCCCGGGCGAGCTGCGCACCCTGCTCGCCGAGGAGCGCAGGCGCGGCTACTCGCTGGAGGAGGAGCAGGTGACCGAGGGGTTCTCCTCGGTGGCGGCGGCCTCGTTCGACCACAACGGCACCCCGGTCGCCGCGATCAGCCTGACCGTCCCGGTGCAGCGCCCGGTGAGCCCGGCGGCGCTGGCGCACCGGGTGGGCGACGCCGCGGCCGAGCTCACCCGGCGGCTCGGCGGCCGGATCCCGCCCCCCGAAGAGCGTTGATCTTGGAGTTATCGACCTGTCAAGGCACGGCTACGTGCGCCCGTTCACTGCGGGGACAGGTCGATAACTCCAAGATCAACGCGAAGGGCGGGGCCGCCGGTCGGCGGCCCCGCCCTTCGGAGCAGAGGGGCCTCAGGAGGCCTTGGCCTTGGCGGCCGCCTCCATGTGCGCCCTGACCTCGGCGCGCTGCGCGCGCAGCTTCTCCAGCGCCTCTTCGAGGATGGCCTCGCCGTCCTCGGCGCTGCGCCGCTCCTTCACGTAGGCGAGGTGCGTCTTGTACGGCTCGGTGCGCGGCGGGGACGGCGGGTTGTCCTTGTCCTTGCCGGCGGGGAAACCGCAGCGCGGGCAGTCCCACTCCTCGGGAACCGCGGCCTCGTTGGAGAAGCTCGGCACGACCTCGTGCTTGTTGGCGCAGTAGAACGGGACCCGGACGCGCGGCGCGGCCTCGCCGCGCTCGGCCTCGCCCATCGGGCCGGCGCCCACGCGGCTGCCACGGATGGCGCTACCACTACCCACGAAAAACTCCTTCGGCGGTCATGCCCCGGCGAGGGGGAAGTCGGAACTACGCTCCCCGGTTGATGAGCAGGCCGAGCACGACGATGGCGATGATCCACACCAGCGCGGTGACGACCGTCAGCCGGTCCAGGTTGCGCTCCACCACCGACGACCCGCCCAGGGAGGAGGTGACGCCGCCGCCGAACAGGTCGGACAGACCACCGCCCTTGCCCTTGTGCAGCAGCACCAGCATCAGGAGGAGGACGCTGCAGACCATTACGAGAATGGACAGACCGAGGATCACACGCTCACCCGTAACTCGACCCCGACGAGGGGGAATTGACGACCTTGGACCCCAAGACCGCGTACTCGCCGCTCGGCTGGGCCTAGGGCCCGGCGGAGGAGGGGACCGGGGGACACTGCTCGATTTTACCGCGCACCGTCGCGGAGCGCGGATGCTGCGAAGAAAACCTCCGGGGAAGTCTAACCCGCCCCGTCCACCACTCGGGTCCCGCGGGGGCCCGGAAAGGCGGACGAGGCGGGTCTCACCGCCCCGGGCGCACCGGCTACTCGCCCAGGCGCACCAGCTTGGCGAAGTCCTCGCCCTTGAGGCTGGCCCCGCCGACCAGGGCGCCGTCCACGTCCTGCTCGGCCATGATGCCGGCGATGTTGTCCGGCTTGACCGAGCCGCCGTAGAGGACGCGCGTCTTGGCCGCGGTCTCCGCGGAGTACAGCTCGGCGAGCTTCTCCCGGACCGCCCGCCCGCAGACCTCCTGGGCGTCGGCCGGGGTGGCCACCTCGCCGGTGCCGATCGCCCAGACCGGCTCGTAGGCGATGACCAGCTTCTCCACCTGCTCGGCGGTGAGGCCCTTCACGCCGGCCTCGACCTGGGCGGCGGTGTGGGCGACCTGGCCGCCGGCCTTGCGCACGTCCAGGCCCTCGCCCACGCACAGGATCGGGGTGATCCCGTGCGCGAAGGCGATCCTGGTCTTCGCGTTGACCAGGGCGTCGTCCTCGGCGTGGTACTCGCGCCGCTCGGAGTGGCCGGTCAGCACGTAGCCGCAGCCCAGCTTGGCCAGCATCGCGGCGGACACCTCGCCGGTGTAGGCGCCCTGCTCGTGCGCGGAGACGTCCTGGGCGCCGTAGCCCAGGCGCAGCTTGTCCCCGTCGACCAGGGTCTGCACGCTGCGCAGGTCGGTGAAGGGCGGGAGGACCACCGCTTCGGCGCGGTCGTAGTCGGCGTCCTTCAGCGCGAAGGCCACCTCCTGCACGAGCTTGATCGCCTCGAAGTGGTTCTTGTTCATCTTCCAGTTGCCCGCGATCAGCGGCTTGCGCTCGGCCTGTGCCATGTCGTCCTCGTCGCTCGGTTCTGCTGCGTGCTGTGAAGGGGGTGCGCCGCCGGGCCGGCTCCCCGGGGGGCCGGCCCGGCGGCGGGCGCGGGGGTCAGTCCCGCAGTGCCTCGATGCCCGGGAGCTCCTTGCCCTCCAGGTACTCCAGGCTGGCGCCGCCGCCGGTGGAGATGTGGCCGAACGCGGCCTCGTCGAAGCCGAGGGCGCGCACCGCGGCCGCGGAGTCGCCGCCGCCCACCACGGTGAAGGCCGGAGACTCGGTGAGGGCGCGGGCCAGCGCCCGGGTGCCGTGCGAGTAGGGCTCCATCTCGAAGACGCCCATCGGGCCGTTCCAGAACACCGTCCGGCTGTCCTTCACCTTCTCGGCGAAGAGCTTCGCGGACTCCGGGCCGATGTCCAGGCCCATCCGGTCGGCGGGGATCGCCTCCACCGGCACCGCGCCGTGCGGGGCGTCGGCGGCGAACGCCTCGGCCGCCACCACGTCCACCGGGAGCACGATCTCCACGCCGCGCTTCTCGGCGTCGCGCAGGTAGCCGCGGACCGTCTCCAACTGGTCGGTCTCCAGCAGGCTGGAGCCGACCTCGTACCCCTTGGCCTTGAGGAAGGTGAAGACCATGCCGCCGCCGATGACCAGCCGGTCGGCGGTGTCCAGCAGGTTGGCGATGACCGCCAGCTTGTCCGAGACCTTGGCGCCGCCCAGCACCACGGTGTAGGGCCGCTCCGGGTCCTCGGTGAGCCGCTTCAGCACCTCGACCTCGGCCAGCACCAGGCCGCCGACCGCGTGCGGCAGCCGCTTCGGCAGGTCGTAGACGCTGGCGTGCCTGCGGTGCACCGCGCCGAAGCCGTCCCCGACGTAGAGGTCGGCCAGGGCGGCCAGGCGGTCGGCGAACTCGCCGCGCTCGGCGTCGTCCTTGCTGGTCTCGCCGGCCTCGAAGCGCAGGTTCTCCAGCAGCGCGACCTGGCCGTCGGCCAGGCCCTGCACGGCCTCCCGGGCGGAGGGGCCGGCGGTGTCGGCGGCGAAGGCCACCTCGGCGCCGAGCAGCTCGGCCAGGCGCTCGGCGACCGGCCGCAGCGTGAAGGCGGGGTCGGGCTTCCCCTTGGGGCGGCCCAGGTGGGCGGCGACGACCACCCGGGCGCCGCGCTCGCGCAGCGCGGCGATGGTGGGCAAGGCGGCGCGGATCCGCCCGTCGTCGGTGATCCGCCCGCCGTCCAGCGGAACGTTGAGGTCGGCCCGGACGAAGACCCGCTTGCCGGCGACGTCGAGGTCGTCGATCGTCCGCATGCAGTACTCCTACTCCCAGTTGTCCCGGAGGCGCCGGCCCGCGTTCGGGCCGGCGCCTCCCCTGCGCGGTGCGCCCGGTTACAGGCCGGCGCCGACCAGCTTGACGACGTCGACGAGGCGGTTGGAGTAGCCCCACTCGTTGTCGTACCAGCCGACGATCTTGACGGTGTTGCCGAAGGCCATGGTGAGGCCGGAGTCGAAGGTGCAGGACGGGGCGGTGCCGACGATGTCGGAGGAGACGATCGGGTCGGCGGTGTAGCGCAGCACGTTCTTCAGCGGGCCGTCGGCGGCGGCCTTGAACGCGGCGTTGACCTCCTCGGCGGTGGTCTCCCGCTCCAGCTCGACGACCAGGTCGGTGACGGAGCCGTCCGGCACCGGGACGCGCATCGCCATGCCGTCGAGCTTGCCCTTGAGCTCGGGCAGGACCAGGGCGGTGGCCTTGGCGGCGCCGGTGCTGGTCGGGATGATGTTGGCGGCGGCGGCGCGGGCGCGGCGCAGGTCCTTGTGCGGGAAGTCCAGGATGACCTGGTCGTTGGTGTAGGCGTGCACCGTGGTCATCAGGCCCTTGCGGATGCCGAACGAGTCCAGCAGCACCTTGGCCATCGGCGCCACGCAGTTGGTGGTGCAGGAGGCGTTGGAGACGATGTGGTGCTCGGCGGCGTCGTACTTGTCGTCGTTGACGCCCATCACCACGGTCAGGTCCTCACCCTTGGCCGGGGCGGAGATGACGACCTTCTTGGCGCCGGCCTGGAGGTGCTTGCCGGCGT
Organism: Nocardiopsis potens DSM 45234; assembly: GCF_000341105.1. Classification (GTDB taxonomy): domain Bacteria; phylum Actinomycetota; class Actinomycetes; order Streptosporangiales; family Streptosporangiaceae; genus Nocardiopsis_A; species Nocardiopsis_A potens. The sequence continues at coordinate 34,214 of NZ_ANBB01000037.1, read as the reverse complement.
CCTCGGCCTTGGTGAAGCGGCCGGTGGACTCGATGACCACGTCGACGCCGAGGTCGCCCCAGGGGAGCTGGGCCGGGTCGCGCTGCTCCAGGGTCTTGACGGTGGTGCTGCCGACCCGGATGGAGTCCTCGCCGACCTCGACGTCGCCGTCGAGGGTGCCCAGCACCGAGTCGTACTTGAGCAGGTGGGCGAGGGTGGCGTTGTCGGTGAGGTCGTTGACGGCGACGATCTCGACCTCGCTGCCGGCGGCCTGGGCCGCGCGCCAGAAGTTGCGGCCGATGCGCCCGAAACCGTTCACGCCTACACGGATGGTCACGGTGACCAGTCTCCTCACGTTCTCGCGGGTAGAGCCGAAGCGCCCGGCGGTGCCGCCGGAAAGCTGCCGGTCGCAGTGGATGTTTGCGCCGGGGGGTGGCACGGCCGACCTTACCGCCCCGGTCCGCGGCCGCGGGCTCGGACCCGCGCCGGAGGGCGGCTCGACCGGGCGCCGCGGCCCAGTTTCGCACCGCCCGCACGGAGAGGACTAGACCATTTGCCGAAGTTTTCCGAGGTCGCCGAGGCTTAACACTTCTTCCCAGCCGAATGTGCCCTGACCGGGAACGATACGGAAATCTTCACACGGATTCACAACTCAGGGAACGAGCATGTCCGGCGTGAGGTTGGCTTCGGTGCCGGGGATACCAAGGTCACAGGCGCGCTTGTCGGCCATCGCGAGCAGCCGGCGGATCCGCCCGGCGATCGCGTCCTTGGTCAGCGGCGGCGAGGAGAGCTGCCCCAGCTCCTCCAGCGACGCCTGCTTGTGCGCCAGCCGCAGCCGGCCCGCCGCCACCAGGTGGTCCGGGGCCTCCTCGCCGAGGATCTCCAGCGCCCGCTCCACCCGGGCGCCGGCCGCCACCGCCGCGCGGGCGCTGCGCCGCAGGTTGGCGTCGTCGAAGTTGGCCAGCCGGTTGGCGGTGGCGCGGACCTCGCGCCGCATCCGCCGCTCCTCCCAGGCCAGCACGCTCTGGTGCGCGCCGAGCAGGGTGAGCAGCGCGCCGATGGAGTCGCCGTCGCGGACCACCACCCGGTCCACCCCGCGCACCTCCCGGGCCTTGGCGTGCACCTTGAGCCGCCGCGCCGCGCCGACCAGCGCCAGCGCCGCCTCCGGCCCGGGGCAGGTCACCTCCAGCGACATCGACCGGCCCGGCTCGGTCAGCGAGCCGTGCGCGATGAACGCGCCCCGCCAGGCCGACTCCGAGTCGCAGGCGCCGCCCGCCACCACGTGCCGGGGCAGGCCGCGCACCGGGCGGCCGTTGCCGTCGATCAGCCCGGTCTGCCGGGCCAGGCTCTCCCCGTCCTTGATCACCCGGACCACGTAGCGGTTGCCCTTGCGCAGCCCGCTCGGCGCCAGCACGACCACCTCGGACTCGTGCCCGAACACCTCGGAGACGTCCTTGCGGAGGCGGCGCGCCGCCGCCCCGGTATCCAGCTCCGCCTCGATGACGATGCGCCCGCCCACCAGGTGCAGACCGCCGGTGAACCGCAGGATCGTGGAGACCTCGGCCTTCCGGCAGCATGGCTTGAGAACGGTCAGCCGGCTCAACTCGTCCTTCACCACGCCGGTCATCGCCATGGTCGCGGTCCTCCCCCTGGATGGTCGACTCCCCTGAACAGGCAGACTACTCGCCCTGGGGCGCCCGGCCACGCCAACCGCCGCGTGTCACCGGCCCTGTGCGCGTTCCAGCACCCCGCGCAGGACCACCGCCTGGTTGTGCTCGGTGTCCCGGGCCGCGTACAGCAGCACCACCGGCCCCTCGGCCAGCGCGTCCAGCACCGGGCGGAGCGCCTCCGGCCGGGCGGCCAGCTCCCGGCGGTACCGCTCGGCGAACGCCTCCCAGCGCTCCGGGTCGTGGCCGAACCACCGGCGCAGCTCCGTGCTGGGCGCCGCGTCCTTCAGCCAGCCGTCCAGGCGCAGCGCGTCCTTGCGCACCCCGCGCGGCCACAGCCGGTCCACCAGGAACACCGCGCCCCGCTCCGGCGGGTCGGCCAGCGCGTCGCGCACCCGCATCAGCACGATGTCGCCGCTCACCGCACCAGCCTGGCACAGGCCCGCGGCTCAGCCGCGGAAGATCCGGTCGAACACGCCGGCGAGCCGGTCCGGGTCGTGCTTGGCCGACCCCTCGGCCTCCGCGACGTCGCCCAGCACCAGCTCGCCGCCGAGCCGCTCGGCGGCCGCGCGCAGCGGGCCGGGGTCGTCCACCACGCCCCGGTCGGCCAGCACCACGTCCACCCCCAGCCCGGGGGCGTGCTCCTCCAGGACGCTCAGGTAGGTCTCGGGGCTGAACCCGTCGGTCTCGCCGCGCTGCGGGGACAGGTTGAGCGCCACCACCCGGCGCGCGTCCGTCTCCACCAGGGCCGTGGCCAGCTCCGGCACCAGCAGGTGCGGCAGCACGCTGGTGAACCAGGAGCCCGGGCCGAACACCACCCAGTCGGCCTCGTGCACCGCCTTGACCGCCTGCGGGCAGGCCGGCGGGTCGGCGGGCAGCAGCGAGATCGACCGGACCCGCCCCCCGGTGCTGGCGCAGGCGACCTGCCCGCGCACCGTGGTGACCTCGTCCGGCCGGGCCGGGTCGGCGCCCTGCACCTCGGCCGCGATGTCCAGCGGCACCGAGGACATCGGCAGCACCCGGCCGTGCGCGCCGAGCAGCTGGCCCACCCAGTCCAGCCCGGCCACCGAGTCGCCGAGCAGCTGCCACAGCGCCGCGATGAGCAGGTTGCCCACCGCGTGCCCGTGCAGCTCGCCGTCGCTGCGGAAGCGGTGCTGGATCACCTCGCTCCAGGTGTGGCCCCACTCGTCGTCGCCGCAGAGCGCCGCCAGCGCCATCCGCAGGTCCCCCGGCGGGAGGATGCCGAACTCGTCGCGCAGCCGGCCGCTGGAGCCCCCGTCGTCGGCGACGGTGACCACCGCCGTGACGTCGGTGGTGACGCGGCGCAGCGCGCGCAGCGACGCGGACAGGCCGTGCCCCCCGCCGAGCGCGACCACCCGGGGCGGCAGTTCCTCGTCCTCCGGTGCGATCCGCGCCCCGGCCGACACGCCACCTGAATCCACAGCCATCCGATCCCGCCTACCGACTACGCCGTACGGACCGCCCCTGCGACGGCAGCGGCGGACGGTCGGGCCAATGGTAGGTACCCCGCGGCCCGTGCGCGATCCGCCGCCGGCGCCCGGCGGCCCGGGTCACTCCCGGCCCACGTCCCGGTGGGCCACGTGCACCTCGACGCCCTCCTCGCGGAGCTTCTCGCCGAACCGCTCCGCCATCGCGACGCTGCGGTGCCGGCCTCCGGTGCAGCCCACCGCCAGCGTCATGTAGTGCTTGCCCTCCCGCTGGTAGCCGGCGATCAGCAGGCGCAGCACCTCGGTGTAGGCGTCCAGCATCTCCTTGGCGCCGTTCTGCGCCAGCACGTAGTCGCGGACCGGCTCGTCCCGGCCGGTCATCGGGCGCAGCTCGGGCACCCAGTGCGGGTTGGGCAGGAACCGGCAGTCCAGCACCAGGTCGGCGTCGACCGGCAGGCCGTGCTTGAACCCGAAGGAGACCACGTTGGCCCGGGTGCGGACCTCCTCGGAGTCGCCGAAGAAGCCGATCACCTTCGCCTTGAGCTGGTGCACGTTGAGCTGGGAGGTGTCGATCACCAGGTCGGCCTCGCCGCGGACGGCGCGCAGCGTCTCCCGCTCCCGGGCGATGCCGTCGGTGAGCAGCCCCTCGCCCTGCAGCGGGTGCGGGCGGCGCACGCTCTCGAACCGGCGCACCAGCGTCTCGTCGCCGGCCTCCAGGAACACCACCCGCGCGGTGATCCCCCGCCCGCGCAGCTCCTCCACGGTGGAGAGCAGGTCCTCGGTGAAGGCCATGCTGCGCACGTCCACCACCGCGGCGACCCGCGCCACCGCCCCCCTGGTCCGCCCGGCCAGGTCGATCATGGTCGGCAGCAGCCCCGGCGGGAGGTTGTCCACCACGAACCAGTCGAGGTCCTCCAGCGCCCGGGCCGCCGTGCTGCGGCCCGCACCGGACATCCCGGTGACGATCACGATCTCCGGCGGGAGCTCCCCGCCCAGGCCCTCCGCCGGTCCGCTCTCGGCCATCCCGTCATCCCCCATCGTTGCGCCCTTCGGTTCCGCTCAGCCGCGCGTGCACCGCCTCCGCGATGCCCGCGCCGATCCCCGGGACCTCCGCGATCTGCTCGGCCGTCGCCTCGGACAGCCGGCGCACCGAGCCGAAGTGCTTCAGCAGCGCCGTCCGCCGCGCCGGGCCGAGCCCCGGCACCTCGTCCAGGACGCTGCCGGTGAGCGCCTTGGCCCGCTTCTGCCGGTGGTAGGCGATGGCGAAGCGGTGCGCCTCGTCGCGCACCCGCTGCAGCAGGTACAGCCCCTCGCCGGTGCGCGGCAGGATGACCGGGTCCTCCTCGTCGGGGAGCCAGACCTCCTCCAGCCGCTTGGCCAGCCCGCACACCGCGATGTCGTCGATGCCGAGCTCGTCCAGCGCGCGCCGGGCCGCCTCCACCTGGGGGCGGCCGCCGTCCACCACCACCAGGTTAGGCGGGTAGGCGAACCTCCCGGGACGGGACGCCCCATGTTCCCCCTCCCGTTCCCCCGCGTTCTCCCCCATCACGGCCAGCTCGCCGGCCTTGCTGCTCTCCTCCAGGTAGCGGGAGAACCGGCGGTGCACCACCTCGTGCATGGAGGCGACGTCGTTCTGCTCCCGGTCGCCCTTGCTCAGCCCGCGGACGCTGAACCGGCGGTACTCCGACTTGCGGGCCAGGCCGTCCTCGAAGACCACCATCGAGGCCACCACGTGCTCGCCCATCAGGTTGGAGATGTCGAAGCACTCGATCCGCAGCGGCGCCTCGGGCAGGTCCAGGGCCTCCTGGACCTCCTGCAGCGCCCGGCTGCGGGTGGTCAGGTCACCGGCCCGCTGGGTGCGGTGCCGGGCCAGCGCCTGCTCGGCGTTCTTGGCCACCGTCTCCAGCAGGGACCTCTTGTCGCCGCGCTGCGGGACGCGCAGGTCGACCCGGGAGCCGCGGCGCTCCGCGAGCCACTCGGCCACCGCCTCCGGGTCGTCGGGCTCCGTCGAGACCAGCACCTCGCGCGGGACCGCCGCCGCGTCTGCCCCCTCCCCGTACAGCCGGGCCAGGAACCGCTCCACCAGCCCCCCGGTGCCGACGTCCTCGACCTTGTCCACCACCCAGCCGCGCTGCCCGCGGATCCGCCCGCCGCGCACGTAGAACACCTGGACCGCGGCCTCCAGCTGGTCCTCGGCGACGGCGATCACGTCGCAGTCGGTGGAGTCGCCCAGCACCACCGACTGCTTCTCCAGGGCGGTGCGCAGCGCCTCGATGTCGTCCCGGATCCGCGCGGCCCGCTCGTACTCCTGCTCCTCGGCGGCGGTGCGCATGGAGCGCTCCAGGGCCCGGATGAACCGGCCGGTGTCGCCGGCCATGAACGAGCAGAAGTCCTCGGCCAGCGCCCGGTGCTCCTCGGCGTCCACCTTCCCGGTGCACGGGGCCGAGCACTTGCCGATGTAGCCGAGCAGGCAGGGCCGCCCGCTGTTGCGCGCGCTGCGGAACACCCCGGCCGAGCAGGTGCGCACCGGGAAGACCCGGAGCAGCAGGTCGACCGTCTCCCGGATGGCCCAGGCGTGCCCGTAGGGGCCGAAGTAGCGCACCCCCTTGCGCTTGGCGCCGCGCATCACCTGCACCCGGGGGAACTCCTCGTTCATGGTGACGGCGAGGTAGGGGTAGCTCTTGTCGTCCCGGTACTTGACGTTGAAGCGCGGGTCGTACTCCTTGATCCAGGAGTACTCCAGCTGGAGCGCCTCCACCTCGGTGCCCACCACGGTCCAGTCCACGTCCGCGGCGGTGGAGACCATCGTCTGGGTGCGCGGGTGCAGCCCGGCGAAGTCCTGGAAGTAGGAGGAGAGCCGGGCCCGCAGGTTCTTCGCCTTGCCCACGTAGATGACGCGGCCGTGCTCGTCGCGGAAGCGGTACACCCCGGGCGAGGTCGGGATCGATCCCGGGCGGGGGCGGAGGTGGGGTTGCGCCGTCATGCTTCCATTGTGGTCGCCCCCGCCGACGGACGGCCAGCGGACGGCCGATCGTGTGCTCCGCCGCACCCGCGTTCCCACCGGAATGTCACGATTCGGTATCCGGATGTCCTAGGTTGTGCGGGTAACCGATGACGCCTGAAAGGGAACTCTTCCGTGGACCTCTTGCAGTGGACCGGGATACTGGTCTCCGTCCTCATCGCCATGGGGCTGGTCAGCATCGCGCACTGGCTGCTGACGCACCAGCTGTCCAAGGTGTGGGGGATGGCGCGGTACCTGGTGGCCCGGTGCCGCGTCTCCGCCTATGTCGCCGCGGCCGCGGTGGGCGTCAACATCTCGCTTCCCTCCCGGGGCGAGATGGAGGACACCTCCCTGTACGCCCCGCTGCTGCACGCCCTCGAGATCCTGATGATCATCGGGCTGACCTGGCTGGCCACCTCGGTCGCCTACGCCATCACCGACGGGGTGCTGGCCCGGCTGGCGGTGAGCAACGGCGACGCCGACCGCCGGTCCCGGCGGCTGCAGACCCAGGTGCGGCTGATGCGCCGGATCATCACCGGGGTCATCGTGGTGATCGCCACCGCCGCGGTGCTGTTCACCTTCGACGCGGTCCGCCCGCTCGGCGCCGGGCTGCTCACCTCCGCGGGCCTGATCGGCATCGTGGCCGGCATCGCCGCCCAGTCCACCCTGGGCAACCTCTTCGCCGGCCTGCAGCTCACCTTCGGCGACGCGCTGCGGATCAACGACATCGTCGTGTTCGACGGCGAGTGGGGCCGGGTCGAGGAGCTGAGCCTGACCACGGTGACCCTGCGGCTCTGGGACGAGCGGCGGCTGGTGATCCCGGTGTCCCAGTTCACCACCACCTCGTTCGAGAACTGGACCAAGCAGGGCACCTCGATCACCGGCTCGGTGATGATCCGGGTCGACTGGGAGGTGCCGATCGAGGAGCTGCGCACCGCGGTGGGCGACTTCATCACCGCGCACCCGCTCTGGGACGGCCGGCGCTGGTCCCTGCAGGCCACCGACATCCTGGAGGGCGGCCTGGTGGAGCTGCGCGCGGTGGCGACCACCGCCGACTCCGACGCCCGCTGGGACATCTGCTGCGACCTGCGCGAGCACCTGATCTCCTACATCAGCACGCACTACCCGCAGGCGCTGCCCCGGGGCCGCACCGAGATCGTCGGCGACCCGGAGGAGAACGGCGCGGCGCTCCCGCCCGAGCTGGCGCGGGCCCTCCCGGCGAGCGTCCGCGGCCGCTACGCGCAGGCCCCGGACGGCTCCCTCGGCGACCCGAAGACCGCCGAGGGCCGGGACCACGGCGACGAGGACGGCGACGGCGACGGGGGCTCCGACGGCGGGGACTGACCCGCCCCGGCCGGAAACCCGCCCCGCACGCCGCCGGGCCCCGGTCCGCCCTCCCCGCCCGCCCGAGGGCGATGGGAAGGGCGGACCGGGGCCCGGCCGCCGTCGGGGGGTCAGTCCTCCAGCGAGCGCTCCAGGGTGATCTCGCCGCCCTGCACCGAGACCTCGAACCGCTCCAGCCGCTCGGTGGCCGGCCCGGCCAGCGGCTCCCCGGTGGCGATGTCGAACTCGCTGCCGTGGCAGAGGCAGTGGATGTTCTCCTCCACCTCCTGGATGGTGCAGCCGGCGTGCGTGCACACCGCGCTGTAGGCCCGGTAGTCGCCCTTCTCCGGCTGGGTCACCACCAGCTTGCCCTTGATGACGACGGTGCCGCCGCCGACCGGGACCTCATCGGTCCGGGCGATCACCGTGCCCATCACCGCGTCCTGGGGCGCGGGCCTGTCCTCCGCGTTCCCGCAGGCGCTCAGCCCGACCGCGGCGGCCCCCGCGGCCCCCGCGGCGCCGATCATCCGGCGGCGGCTGATCCCGCACCCGCACGCTCCCCCCGCGCCCATGCACGGCTCCTCTCAACGTCCACGACCGGGCGCGTTCCACGGCGCCCGAAAACTACTACGCACTGTAGTACGGGCGGACCGGAACCGAAAATCGCCCCGAAGAACCCATTTGACCTGCGCCGAAAAGGGGGCGGCTCACCCGCCCGGCCCTGCCGGCTCCACCGCCGTCCGGGCGATCCGGTCCTGCAGCCCCCGGTGCCGGGGCCGGTCGGCCAGCGAGGAGACCAGCGCGTACAGCGCCGCCATCAGCGCCACCACGTTGAGCACCGGGACGTAGGCCAGCAGCACCGACCCGAACAGCACCGCCGAGCGGAGCAGCACCGCCCCGGTCCCGGGCCGCGCGGACGGCCCGCCGGACCCGGCGGGCACCAGGCGCACCCGCAGCCACAGCTTGCCCGGGGTGGCGCCGTACACCGCGGTCATCGCCGCCTCGTACCCGGCGTAGACCGCGAACGCCGCCACCGAGGCCGCCGCCATCGCCGGCACCCCGGTGTCCGGCGGCCCGACCAGGGCCACCAGCCCCGTGCTGACCAGCATGTTGATCCCGGTCGCCAGGACCAGGTCGATCACCCGCGCCGCGGCCCGGCGGCCCAGCACCGCCCACTCCCCGGCCATCAGAGCAGCTTCGCCAGGTAGCGGCCGGTGTGCGACTCGGCCGCGCCCGCGACCTCCTCCGGGGTGCCCTGGGCGACGACCATGCCGCCCCGCGAGCCGCCCTCGGGCCCCATGTCGATGATGTGGTCGGCGGTCTTGATCACGTCCAGGTTGTGCTCGATGACGATCACCGTGTTCCCGGCGTCGGCGAGCCGGTTCAGCACGCCCAGCAGCTTGCGGATGTCCTCGAAGTGCAGGCCGGTGGTGGGCTCGTCGAGCACGTAGACGGTGCGCCCGGTGGAGCGGCGCTGCAGCTCGGTGGCGAGCTTGACCCGCTGCGCCTCGCCGCCGGAGAGCGTGGTGGCGGGCTGGCCCAGCCGCACGTACCCCAGGCCGACGTCGTTGAGGGTCTGCATGTGCCGGCGGATGGCGCTGATCGGCTCGAAGAAGTCCAGCGCCTCCTCGATCGTCATGTCCAGCACCTCGGCGATGCTCTTGCCCTTGTAGTGCACGTCCAGGGTCTCCCGGTTGAACCGGGCCCCGTGGCAGACCTCGCAGGGCACGTAGACGTCGGGCAGGAACTGCATCTCGATCTTGAGGGTGCCGTCGCCGGAGCAGGCCTCGCACCGGCCGCCCTTGACGTTGAACGAGAACCGGCCCGGCTGGTACCCGCGGACCTTGGCCTCCTGGGTCTGCGCGAAGAGCTTGCGCACGTGGTCCCAGACCCCGGTGTAGGTGGCCGGGTTGGACCGCGGGGTGCGCCCGATCGGGCTCTGGTCGACGTGCACCACCTTGTCGACCTGGTTCAGCCCGTTCACCCGGGTGTGCCGGCCCGGCACCGAGCGGGCGCCCTGCAGCTCCTTGGCGAGCACCTTGTACAGGATCTCGTTGACCAGCGTGGACTTGCCCGACCCGGACACCCCGGTGACCGCGGTGAGCACGCCCAGCGGGAAGGCCACGTCGACGTCCTTGAGGTTGTTCTCCCGGGCGCCCTTGACCACCAGCTCGCGCCCCTTGGCCAGGGGCCGGCGCACCGGGGGCACCTCGATCCGGCGGCGGCCCGACAGGTAGTCGCCGGTGGCCGAGCCGGTGCAGTCGAGCAGCTCCTGCACGGTGCCGGAGACCACCACGTCGCCGCCGTGCTCGCCGGCGCCGGGGCCGATGTCGACCACCCAGTCCGAGGCGCGGATGGTGTCCTCGTCGTGCTCCACCACGATCAGGGTGTTGCCGATGTCGCGCAGCCGGCGCAGGGTGTCCAGCAGCCGGGCGTTGTCCCGCTGGTGCAGGCCGATGGAGGGCTCGTCCAGCACGTAGAGGACGCCCACCAGGCCCGACCCGATCTGGGTGGCCAGCCGGATGCGCTGCGCCTCGCCGCCGGAGAGCGACCCCGCGGAGCGCTCCAGGGTGAGGTAGTCCAGGCCGACGTCGAGCAGGAAGCCGAGCCGGGCGCTGATCTCCTTGAGCACCTGGGCGGCGATCACCTGGTCCCGCTCGCTGAGGTGCAGGTCGCGCAGGAACTCGGCGGCCTCGTTCAGCGGCAGCGCCGCCACCTCGGAGATGGAGGCGCCGCCGACGGTCACCGCGAGCACCACCGGCTTGAGCCGCTTGCCCGCGCAGACCGGGCAGGGCACGGTGCGCATGTAGCCTTCGAGCCGCTCCCGGCCGAAGTCGCTCTCGCTCTCGGAGTGGCGCCGCTTCACCCACGGGATGACGCCCTCGTAGGAGGTGTAGTAGGAGCGGGTGCGCCCGTACCGGTTGCGGTAGCTGACGTGCACCTGGGTGTCGTGGCCCTCCAGCAGCGCGCGCTGCGCCTTCTTCGGCAGCCGCTCCCAGGGGGTGTCCAGGGTGAAGCCCATCGCGTCGCCGACCGCCTGCATCAGCCGGCCGAAGTACTCCGCGGCGTGCCCGCCGGACCACGGCGAGACCGCCCCGTCGGCCAGGGTCTTCTCCGGGTCGGGGACGATCAGCTCCGGGTCGACCTCCATCCGGGTGCCCAGGCCGGCGCAGTCCGGGCAGGCGCCGTAGGGCGAGTTGAAGGAGAAGGAGCGCGGCTCCAGCTCCTCGAAGGAGAGGTCGTCGAAGGGGCAGTAGAGGTGCTCGGAGAAGACCTTCTCCCGCTCGGGGTCGTCGGCGGGCAGGTCGACGAAGTCCAGCATGATGGTGCCGCCGGCCAGCTTCAGCGCGGTCTCCACCGAGTCGGTGAGCCGCTTGGCCGCCGACTCCTTGACGGTGAGCCGGTCCACCACCACCGAGACGTCGTGCTTCTCCTGCTTCTTCAGCGCCGGGGGCTCGTCCAGCCGCACCGCGGCGCCGTCCACCACCGCCCGGGTGAACCCCTTGGCCTGCAGGTCCTTGAAGAGCTCCAGGTACTCGCCCTTGCGCCCGCGCACCACCGGCGCCAGCACCTGGAACCGGGTGCCCTCGGTGAGCTCCAGCACCCGGTCGACGATCTGCTGCGGGGTCTGCCGGGCGATCTCCCGGCCGCAGTCGGGGCAGTGCGGGACGCCGATCCGCGACCACAGCAGGCGCAGGTAGTCGTAGACCTCGGTGATGGTGCCCACGGTGGAGCGCGGGTTGCGGCTGGTGGACTTCTGGTCGATGGAGACCGCCGGGGAGAGCCCCTCGATGAAGTCGACATCGGGCTTGTCCATCTGCCCGAGGAACTGGCGGGCGTAGGCGGAGAGCGACTCCACGTAGCGGCGCTGCCCCTCGGCGAAGACCGTGTCGAAGGCGAGCGAGGACTTCCCCGACCCGGACAGCCCGGTGAACACGATCATCGCGTCGCGGGGCAGGTCGAGGGAGACGTCCTTGAGGTTGTGCTCGCGCGCGCCTCGGATCACCAGCTGCTCGGCCATGTCGCTCCATCCGCCAGATCGGCACCGCTGCGCCGGAGCGCACGCGGGAAGAACAAGGATCCGGCCTCAAAGACTAGGGGCACGCCACCCGCGGCCGGGACCGTCCAGGTCAACGCGCCCGCGCCGGAAGAACTTCCGCGCGGGCGCACTGACCACTATAGACGAACAGCCGTTCGAACGGAGCGGTTACTCTCCCCGCTCCCCGGCGGAGGCCCCGGCCGAGACCTCCTCCTCGCCCTTGTCCGCGCGGGCCTTGATCAGGCTGGCCACGATCGTCACGGTCATCACGCCGATGATGACGGTCAGAGAGGTGGCGATGCCGACCTCCGGGACGTGCACGCCGTTCTCGTGCAGCGCGTGCAGGATCATCTTCACGCCGATGAAGGCCATGATGATCGACAGGCCCCAGCTGATGTAGACCAGCTTGTCCATCAGCCCGGCCAGCAGGAAGTAGAGCTGGCGGAGGCCGAGCAGGGCGAAGGCGTTGGCGGTGAAGACGATGTAGGCGTCCTGGGTGAGGCCGAAGATCGCCGGGATCGAGTCGACCGCGAACACCAGGTCGGTCACGCCGATCGCGACGATGACCATGAGCATCGGGGTGACGTGGCGGCGGCCGTCCAGCTTCACCGTGAGCTTGGAGCCGTGGTAGTCGTCGGCGACCGGCCAGACCTTGCGCACCATCCGGACCGCGAAGCTGTTCGCGTAGTCCTGCTCCTCCTCGTCCTGCTTCATGTGGTCCCGGACGATCTTCACCGCGGTGTAGATCAGGAACGCGCCGAAGAGGTAGAAGACCTCGCTCCAGGCGTTGATCGCCTGGGCGCCGATCGCGATGAAGATGCCGCGCATCACCAGCGCGATGACGATGCCCACCAGGAGCACCTCGTGCTGGTACTTCTTCGGCACCGCGAAGGAGCCCATGATCAGGTAGAAGACGAAGAGGTTGTCGACGCTCAGGCTCTTCTCGGTGAGGAAGCCGGCGAAGTACTCCCCCGCCACCGTCGAACCGCCGAAGTACCACAGGCCGAGCCCGAAGAGGATCGCGATGCCCACGTAGAAGGCGGCCCACCAGGCCGCCTGCTTCATGCCGAACTCTTTGGGCCCGCTCTTCTTGCTCCACGGGTGGTCGACGATGGCCAGGTCGATGGCGAGGATCGCGATCATCGATCCGATCGTGGCCAGCCAGACCCACATGGGAATGTCCATGGAAGTACCGCTCCTCCGGTTCGGGGTGTCCGGGAATAACCGGGCATGCCGTGCGACCGGAGGTCTCTCCCGCCCCGGGGGCGCGGGTCCGCACAGGACCGTACCGGGACCGGCGGCACCGGGCTCGCGCCATTGCGAACCGTGATGACGACACCGCCGTTGGGTTTAGGGATACTCCCCTCACGTCGGGCCAGAAGGCCCGAGCACAATGATGCCATCTAATCCGAGTTCCGTGAACACCCTGCAGCGTTCGCCCGGTCACAGTCCGCGACCGAACGGTACACCCGCTCCAGCTGGTCCACCGCGTCCGACTCGCCGGGCAGCGCGGCGGCCGCCGCCGGAGCGGCCGCGGACAGCCGCTCGGCCAGGCCCGGCTCGTCCAGCACCCTGCGCACCGCGCGGGCCAGCTCCGCGGCGTCCCCCGGCGGCACCAGCAGCGCCGAATCCCGGTACAGGTCGGCGATCCCGCCCACCCGGGACGCCACCACCGGCAGCCCGGCGCGCAGCGCCTCCATCACCACCAGGGACGGCCCCTCCCACCGGCTCGGCAGCACGAACGCGTCGGCGGCGGCGAGCAGCTCGGACACATCGCCCCGGTGCCCGAGCAGCCGCACCGGCAGCCCGGCGGCGTCGATCCGCTCCTGCAGCGGGCCGCGCAGCGGGCCGCCTCCGGCCACCGCGAACAGCGGCGCGGGCGCACGCGCCCCCAGTTCCTCCGCCGCCTCCAGCAGCACGTCCAGCCCCTTCTGCCCGGCCAGCCGCGCCACGGTCAGCAGCAGCGGCCGGCCCGGCGCGGCGCCCAGCTCGGCGCGGACCCGCGCGCGCGGACGGCGCGGCTCGGGCAGCGGCGGGGCGGCCACCACCGCCAGGCCGGTGCCGCGCGCGCCCAGCGCCTCCATCCGCCGGACCAGGTCCCGGGAGACCCCGAGCACCGCGTCCGCGCGGAGCGCGACCGCGCGCTCCAGCGCCGGGTAGGCCAGCGCCCGGGCCCCGCTCGCCTGCGGCGGGGCGTTGTGCACCGTCACCACCAGGGGGCGCGCCCCGGACAGCGCGCACAGCGCCCCCGCCCGCACCCCGTGCGCGTGCACCGCGTCGGCCCCGCGCAGCATCCCGCCGAGCCGCGCCGCCGCGGCCAGGTCGCGCACCGGCCGGGGCTCGGCGCCGACGTCGACCGGGGCGAACCGCGCCCCCGCCGCCGCGAAGCCGAACCGCTCGCCGGTGCCCTCCGGCCCCAGCACCGCCACCCGGTGGCCCCGCTCCGCCAGCCCGGCGGCGACCGACCGCACATGGCCGCCGACCCCTCCGCTGCTCGTGCCCAGCACCAGCGCGATCCGCATCCCGTCCACCCCCGTGGCCCCTTCCTCCTCGTGCGCCCCTCCGACCCCGCCGCGCCCTCCGCCCCGGGGCCGCGTGCGCGCCGGTCTCCGTCACCGCTCTTCCCCGTCCTCCCGGTCCGCCTCCGCCCGGCCGGAGCGGCGCAGCCGGGCCGGGGCGGAGCGGACCGTCCCGCCGTCGATGAGCAGCGCCGCCGCGCCGAACACCAGCAGTGCCACCGCGCCCGCCGCCCCCGCCGCGGCCAGGCCGGCACCGGTCCCGGCGCCCGCCCACCCGTGCACCGCGTCGGCCGCCCGGGCACCCGCCGGCCAGGCCGCCGCCGCGCCGACCGCGGCGGCCAGCAGCGAGCGGCCCAGCCCGGCCAGCGCCGGCCCGCCGTGCGCGGCCCGCACCGCCGCGCCGAGCAGCACCGCCGCCAGGGTCAGGCCGGCCGCCGCCCCGGCCCCCAGCCCGGCCACCGCCCACCCCCGGGGCACCGCCGCCACCAGCGCCGACGCCGCCGCCATCACCACCACCCAGCCCGCGACCTGGGCCGCCGCCGCCTCCCGGCCCCGCCCGGAGGCGTACAGCGCCCGGCTGAACAGCGCCACCAGCCCGAACCCGACGATGCCCAGCGCGTACACCGGCAGCGCCCGGGCCAGCGGCTCCGGGTCGGCGGCCGCGAGCAGCCCGGCGACCGGCCCGGCCGCGGCCGCCAGCGCCGCCGCCAGCCCAGCGGTGACCACCGTGCACACCCGCGCGCCCGCCGCCAGCACCCCGGCGAACCCGGCCGCGTCGCCCTCCCCGTGGCGCACCGCCAGCGCGGTGAACGCGCTGGTCGCGATGGGCACCGCGATCACCCCGTAGGGCAGGGTGAACAGCGCCCAGGCGTAGCTGTACAGCACCGCCGCCCCGGCGCCCCCGCCCCAGTTGGCCAGGGCCACCGAGAGCAGCAGCGCCAGCTGCATCGCCACCAGCGGCAGCAGCGCGGCCGCCGCCAGCGACCGGGCCCGGCGCCCCTCCCCCTCGGGGAAGGACAGCCGGGGCCGCAGCCCCAGCCGGAGCCGGAGCGCCGGCACCAGCGCGGTGGCGAACAGCGCCGCCACCCCCACCGTGGTGCCCGCCGACAGGGTGAGCTCGGCCGCCGCGCCCAGCCGGCCGGGGTCGCCCCGCCCCTCCCCGCCCAGCGGCACGAAGGCGACGTAGGCCGCCGCCACCACCAGGCTCGACACCAGCGGGGCCAGCGCCGGGGCGAGGAACCTCCGGTGCGCCTGGAGGACCCCGTACAGCACCGCCGCCAGCCCGTAGAACACGATCTGCGGCGCGAACACCACCAGGAACCGCACGGCCAGGCCCAGCACCTCGTCCCGGTCGCAGCCGGCCGCGCCGCCCAGCATCAGCGCCATCGCCGGCCCGGCGGCGGCCGCCAGCAGCAGCGCCAGCGGGACCGAGACCAGCACCACCCAGGTGACCAGGGCCGAAGCGGTCTCCCGGACCCGCTCGGTGTCGCCGCGGGCCGCCGCCGGCGCCAGCAGCGGCACCACCGCGCCGGCCAGCGCGCCGCCGATGGCGATCTCGAACAGCACGGTGGGCAGCTGGTTGGCGGTGACGTAGGCGGTGCCGGTGCAGGTGTCGCCGACGGTCTGGGAGAACACCACGGTGCGGCCGAACCCGGCCAGCCGCGCCAGCCCGGTCACCGCGGCGATCAGCGCGGCGGCCCCCGCGACCCCCGCACCCAGGCGGAGCGGGCCCACCGTCAGCGCCGCCCCGCCTCGTCGATCCGGCGCAGCACCCGGTTGCCCGCGATCACCTTGGAGAAGCTCACGTACTCGCTGGCCGCGGTGAGCCCCGCCACCCCGGCCAGCAGCGCCAGCCGGGCCGGGCGGGGCAGCGACGCCGCGGCGGCCGCGCCCAGCAGCGCGCCCATCGCGTTGGCCCCGGCGTCGCCGAGCATCGCCCGCTCCCCCAGGTCCTCGCCGACCAGCGCGGCCGTCGCCCCGCACATCGCGCCCACCGCGCCGGCCGCGGGGCCGGCCAGCCCGGCCGCGCCGGCCGCCAGCGCCACCTTCGCGGCCCGCCCCGGGCGCAGGTCGAACAGGTTGAGCAGGTTGGCGGTCCCGGCGATCAGCGCGCCGTCGACCAGCACGTCCAGCGGGCGCCGGCCGAGCACCGCGGCCGCGGCCAGCCCGGTGCCGCCGATCCCGGCGATCTTGACCGCGCCGGTGGTCACCTCGCCGCGGGCCAGCGCCGCGAGGTGGCCGCGGAACCCGCGCGCCCCGGCCCCGCCGGACAGGTCGTCGTAGCAGCCGAACGCCGCGGCGCCGGCCGTCGCGGCCAGCGCCGAGGCGCGCACCCGCGGGGCCAGCCCGGGGGCGGCGAGGATGCCCGCGCAGGTGCCGGCCGCCACCGCGGGGCCCTCCAGCAGGGTCACCTCCTCGCCGCGGAAGTTGGTGCGCGACCACACGTCCCGGGCGTGCTCGGCGACGCGGAACACGCCGCCGGCCGCGCCGGGGCCGGGGCCCCGCTCGGGCAGCGCGTAGGCCGCCCGGGCGGCCGCGGCGCCCACCGCCGCACCGACGGCGGCGCCCTTCCACCCGGTGGCTGTGAACGGCATAGGGGGACTCGCTTTCGAGGTTCAGGGGTTGGTCACGGCCGCCCCTCCGGCGGGGACCGGCGCTCGGATTCGGCTCCGGAGGCGCCCTCCCCGTCCTCCCCGGCCTCTTCTGAGGCCCGGGAGGCGGGCAGCGGGTCGGGGACGAAGGACTCCGCGCCCTCGCCGATGCCGAAGTGCCCGGTGTCGCCGTCGGCCGCGGCGGCCAGCGCGAGCACCGCCGCCACGTCGCCGGCGGGCCGGCCGGCCGCGTCCACGGTGGTGTAGCGGGCCTTCTCGGCGCGGGCGTGCGCGATGACCCCGCCCGGGTCCGCGGCGCGGGCCGCGCCGACCAGGATCGCGCCGTTCTCGGTGCCGCCGCCGTTGAACGCCCGCAGCAGCGCGGTCATGACCCCGTTGCCGGGCGGGTGGTCGTCGGCGTGCTCGCCGCCGCCGGGGAACGGCGCCGCCGGGGCGAGCACCACCGCGATGTCGGCGGCGCCGGCCGGGTCGCCCTCGACGGCGAGCAGGTCGGCCTCGGCGAACCCGGCCAGCACCGTCTCCGCGTCGAAGCCGCCCTTCTTCCCGCCCTCCTCCTCGGCGTCCTTCTCCGCGCGCTCCGCGGAGACCGCCGCGGCCAGCAGCGACCCGGCCCGCTCGTAGGGGCCCTCGCCGGACGGCTCGACCCCCTCGGCGAGCTGCTCGGTGAGCTCGTCGACGAAGGCCGAGCGGGAGGTGTCCAGGTAGGTGTCGGTGAAGGCGATCCGGCCCTCCACCGACCCGCCGGCCTGCTCGATCCGCTGCTCCATCCCCTCGCGCAGCGCCTCGTCGGTCCCGGGCGAGGAGACGACGACCACGTCCTCGCCGTCCAGCCGCCCGTCCAGGACGTCCTCGGCGAGCGCGGCGGTCATCTGGTCGGCGCCCTCGCCGAACGCCTCGGAGCCCTCCTTGTCCGCGCGCAGCCGGTCGCTCTGCTCCCGCAGCTCGCCGGTCTCCGACTTCAAGGTGTCGAGGAGGGGGTCCTGCAGCATGGTGGTGCCCAGCACCAGGCCGACGGCCAGGGCCAGGAACACCGCGACGATGGACACCAGGTGGTAGCGGAAGTCGATCACGTGAACAACCCCGTCAGCCAGTAGAGGAACGTGTCCCAGCGCGCCGCCGCGCCGGTGAGGAAGACCTGGCCGGCCGGGGAGCTCCACAGCGCGGCCACGACGGTGATCAGCGAGGCCGCCACCAGCCCCAGCAGCGACCAGGGCGAGATCCGGCTGCGGTAGAGCCGGCTCACGCCCTTGGCGTCCACCAGCTTGCCGCCGACCCGCAGCCGGGTGAGGAAGGTGCTGGCCATGCCGGCCCGCCCCTTGTCGAGGAACTCCTCCAGGGTGGCGTGGGTGCCCACGGCGACGATGAGCGAGGCCCCCGCGTCGTCGGCCAGCATCATCGCGACGTCCTCGCTGGTCCCGGTCGCGGGGAAGACCACCGCGTCGTAGCCCAGGTCGGTCAGGCGCTTGAGGCCCGGGGCGCGGCCGTCCCGGTAGGCGTGCACCACCAGCTCGGCCTGGCAGGCCAGCACCCGGTCGGAGACCGAGTCGAAGTCGCCGACGATGATGTCCGGCCGGTACCCGGCCTCCACCAGGGCGTCCGCGCCGCCGTCCACCCCGATCATCACCGGCCGGTACTCCCGGATGTAGGACCGCAGCGCCGCGATGTCCTCCCGGTAGTGGTAGCCGCGCACCACGATCAGCACGTGCCGGCCCTCGATCGGGGTGGCGATCCGCGGCACCCCGACCCCGTCCAGCAGCAGCGCGCGCTCCCGCTTGAGGTACTCCATGGTGTTCGCGGCGAACGCCTCCAGCTGCACCGACAGCCCGGCGCGCGCCGCCTCCATCGCCTCCGCGACGGACTCCTCGTCCTGCACCGCGCCGGTGGCCACCACCCGGTCGCCGCGGAACAGGGTGCCGCCGTCCAGGCGCAGCACCTCGC
The DNA here is from genome assembly GCF_000341105.1 of Nocardiopsis potens DSM 45234. GTDB lineage: Bacteria > Actinomycetota > Actinomycetes > Streptosporangiales > Streptosporangiaceae > Nocardiopsis_A > Nocardiopsis_A potens. Next base: position 15,688 of record NZ_ANBB01000037.1, on the reverse strand, counting down.
CCTCGCGCACCCGCGCGAAGACCTCCGGGTCGACCTCGTCGACCAGCGGGATGCCCGCCTCCACCAGCAGCTGCGGGCCGAGGTTGGGGTAGCGCCCGCTGATCCCGGTGGCGACGTTGAGCACCGCGGCGACACCGCAGCCGACCAGCGCCTCGGCGCTGACCCGGTCCAGGTCGACGTGGTCGATGACCGCGATGTCACCGGGTCTGAGGCGCTTGGTGAGGTTCTTGGTGCGCCGGTCCGCGCGGACCGGTGCGGTCATGCCGGACGGCCCGTCGCCCCTGGGGCGGCGGAACCGGACGAGTCGGGCGCCGAGCGCCTCCGGGACCTTCATTGCTCGCATCTTGCCAGAGGGCCCCCGGCAATCGGCATAACACTGCGTCGCCCGGCGTGTTCACACCGTTATGGAATCCGCTGTCCGGAACGCCTCATCCGACCCGGTCCCGCTCGGCCATCGAGAGCAGCTCCTCGGCGTGCGCCCGGCCCAGCTCGGAGTCCTCCAGGCCGGCCAGCATCCGGGACAGCTCCCGGGCCCGGGCCGCCCGGTCCAGCCGGGTCACCCCGCTCTCGGTCACCGTGCCCTCCTGCGATTTGCGCACCACCAGGTGGTTGTCGGCGAACGCCGCCACCTGCGGAAGGTGGGTCACCACGATGACCTGGGAGTTGCGCGCCAGCCGGGCCAGCCGGCGGCCGATCTCCACCGCGGCCTTGCCGCCCACGCCCGCGTCGACCTCGTCGAAGACGAAGGTCGGCACCGGGTCCGCGCCGGCGAAGACCACCTCGATCGCGAGCATCACCCGGGACAGCTCACCGCCGGAGGCGCCCTTGTGCAGCGCCAGCGCCGGCGACCCCGGGTGCGGCGCCATCAGCAGCTCGATGTCGTCCCGGCCGTTCGGGCCGAACTCCTCGCCGGTGGTGACCCGCACCTCCACCCGGGCGTGCGGCATGGCCAGCTCGGTCAGCTCGGCGGTGACCGCCGCGCCGAACCGCTCCGCGGCCGCGGTGCGCAGCCCGGTCAGCTCGGCGGCGAGGCCGTCCATGGTCTCGGCCAGGTCGGCCTGCTCGGCGCGGAGCGCCTCGCCCCGGTCGTCGTCGCCGTCCAGCTCCGCCAGGCGCTTGGCCGCGTTCTCCGCCCACGCCAGCACGTCGTCCACGGTCTCGCCGTACTTGCGGCACAGCTGTCCGAGCAGCGCCCGGCGCTCCTGGACCGCCGCCAGCCGCGCCGGGTCGGCCTCCACCGACCCGGCGTAGGAGGCGATCTCGGTCGCCGCGTCGCCGAGCAGGTAGGAGATCTCGTCCAACCGGTCGGCGACCGCGGCCAGCGACGCGTCGTGCTCGCGCACCGCCGACAGCGCCTGCCGCGCCGCCGCCAGCAGCCCCACCGCGTCGGCCTGCACCTCCGCGGCCGGGTCGCCGGTCAGCGCCTCGTGCGCGGTGGTCGCGGCGACGCGCAGCGCGTCGGCGTGCGACAGCCGGGTGTCCTCGGCCAGCAGCTCGGCGTCCTCCCCGGACACCGGCTCGGCGGCGTTGATCTCCTCCAGGCCGAAGCGGAGCAGGTCGGCCTCCTGGGCGCGCTCCCGGGCGCGCTCGGTGATCTCGGCCAGCTCCTCGGCGACCTCGCGGTGCCGCCGGTAGGCGGCGGTGTAGGCGCCCAGCGCCCGGGCCAGGTCCGGGCCGGCATAGCGGTCCAGCGAGGCGCGCTGCCGCTCGGCGCGGAGCAGCCGCTGCTGGTCGGACTGGCCGTGCACGGCCACCAGGTCGTCGGCGAGGTAGGCCAGCAGGCTCACCGGCGCCGACCGGCCGCCCAGCGTCGCCCGGGACCGCCCCTCGGCGGAGACCGACCGGTTCATGATCAGCACGCCGTCGTCGAGCTCGCCGCCGGCCTCGGCGACCCGCTCGGCCACCCTGCCGCCCTCGGGGACGGCCAGCCGCCCCTCCACCAGGGCGCGGCCCGCGCCGGGGCGGACCCGCTGCGGGTCGGCCCGGCCGCCGAACAGCAGCCCCAGGCCGGTCACCACCATGGTCTTGCCCGCACCGGTCTCGCCGGTGACCGCGGTGAACCCGGGGGAAAGCTCCAGAACCGCGTCGTCGATGACGCCCAGACCCCGGATGCGGACTTCTTCGAGCACCGAACCCTCTCCTGCTTCCAGTCGTGGTGCCGCTCGCGCGGATCCGTCCGCCGTCCCGGTCACAGGTCGCGCTCGGCGCGCCCCCGCCACCCTGCGACCGGCAGGCCGAACTTGGCGACCAGCCGATCGGTGAACGGCGCCCGCTGCAGGCGCGCCAGCCTGACCGGCACGTCTCCGCGCGTCACCTCGATGCGCGCCCCCGCGGGCAATTCGACCATACGGCGTCCATCGCACCAGAGCACGCCTTCGGGGGTGTCCGGGACGATCTCGAAGGCGATCACCGAGTCCGGGGAGACCACGACCGGCCGCGCGAACAGGGCGTGCGCCCCGATCGGCGCGACCAGCAGCGCCTCCACTTCCGGCCACACGATCGGCCCGCCGGCCGAGAACGCGTGCGCCGTGGACCCGGTCGGCGTGGCGCACACCACACCGTCGCAGCCCCACCGGGACAGCGGCCGCCCGTCGATCTCCAGCACCGTGTCGAGCATCCGCCGGGCGGTCGCCTTCTCCAGCGTCGCCTCGTTCAGCGCCCAGGTGCGCACCGGCGGGGCGCCGTCGCACCGCCCGCCGTTGTACACCGCGACGTCCAGCGTCATCCGCTCCTCGACGATGTAGCGGCGCTCGACCACGCTGTGCACCGTGGCGCTCAGGTCCTCCCGCTCCGCCTCGGCGAGGAATCCGACGTGGCCCAGATTGATGCCGAGCAGCGGCGCGCCGGCCGGGCGGGCGATCTCCGCGGCGCGCAGCAGCGTGCCGTCGCCGCCGAGCACCATCACCAGCTCGGCGCCCTCGGCCGCCTCCGGGCCGCGCACCCGCTCCACCGGGTCCAGCTCGAACCCGGCGCGCTTGAGGTCGTCGGCCTCGCTTTCCAGCATCCGGACCACCAGCCCCGCCTCGGTGAGGCTGCGGTGCACCAGCTGCGCGCTGCGCATGGCCGCCCGCCGCCCGGTGTGGGCGAGCAGGAGCACGCTGCGCGCGCTCCGAGGGCCGGGAGAAGTCAACTGGGTTTCCTCTCTGAAAGATCGGCGGCCGCTCAGCGGGGGCCTTCGGCGATCGCGCGCGCCAGCATCTCCTCGCGCAGCGGCGGTTCGCCCGCGTGCAGCCACAGGAAGTACTCGACGTTCCCGGAGGGGCCCGGCAGCGGGCTCGCCGCCACCCCCTTGGCGCCCAGCCCCAGCCCGGCGGCGGCGCCGGCCACCGAGCGGACCGCCTCGGCGCGCAGCTCGGGCTCGCGCACCACGCCGCCGGCGCCGACCCGCTCCTTGCCCACCTCGAACTGGGGCTTGACCATGAGCGCGAAGTCCGCGTCCGGGGCGGCGCAGGCGGCCAGCGGCGGCAGCACCAGGGACAGGGAGATGAACGACAGGTCGCCGACGACCAGGGTCGGCGCCGGCCCGCCGAGGTCGGACGGGTCGAGCTCGCGCACGTTGCACCGCTCCCGCACGTCCACCCGGTCGTCGCTCCGCAGCGACCAGGCGAGCTGGCCGTAGCCGACGTCGACCGCGTACACCTTCGCCGCGCCCCGGCGCAGCAGCACGTCGGTGAAACCGCCGGTGGAGGCGCCGGCGTCCAGGCAGACCCGGCCGGCCGGGTCGATCCCGAACGCGTCCAGCGCGCCGACGAGCTTGTGCGCGCCCCGCGACACGTACGACGGGGCGTCGTCCGGGGCCTTCACCACGATCGGCTGGTCGGTGCCGACCTGGGTCGCCGCCTTGCCGGCGGTCATCCCCGCGACGGCGACGTGCCCGCCGTCGATCAGCTCCGCCGCGTGCCCGCGCGAGCGCGCGAGTCCGCGTCGGACGAGTTCGGCGTCGAGCCGACTGCGTTTGGCCATCGTGTTGAGTCCGCGCCTATCCCGAAGAAGTCTGCCTTAGGACGATACCCGCTTCCCGACCCTCGCCCGGAGCCGAGCACCGGCCGGCCGGTCCGCCCTGGTCACCGCCGCGCCCGTCCGCCGCCCGCCCCGGGGGCGGACGGCCCGGGCGGGCCTCGCGGTCGAACACACTATCGAACGGCGGGGGCGGTCGCCGCAGAACCCGCGGTCCCGCGCGCCGGGAATCGCGCGGCTTTGCCCCTCTCCCGCCGGGGCCCGGACGGTCCCCGGCCCGGCCGGCGGAACGGCCGCCGGCGGCCCCGGGCCCGGGCCGTCGACCCCGGTGCCGCGGAGGTCGTGCCGGGCACCCCCTCCGCGGATCCGGCTGCCTCTCAGAGGCCTGCGGAGGACAGGGGCGATCGATCGCCCGATCCGCGCTCGCAGGAGGCCGTTCCGGCGGGACACCGACCCGCGACGCCGCCCATCCGCCGAGGAAGGACCGGAGCGGTTCCGGTCACCACCGCACACGGCCGGCCGGCTCCGGCGACCGGCAGGGCCGCCCGTATCGCCCGGTGCGCCGCCGCCTCTTGCGAGACGGGCACGGGAACCGCCCCGTGTGTCCCTCGCGGCCGGGCTCCGCGCTCCCCGCCGGCGGACCGGTGAGAGGGGAGGCCGGGGCGGACCGCTCCCCCGGGTCCAGGGGGTGGCCACCGCGTCGCGGCCGGTGGGCAGTGCGACCGGAGAGCCGGTCAGCGCCCTTCCAAACCGCCCAGTACGGCGGAGAGCTCGCGGTGCAGCTCGTCGAAGACCTTCGGATGCTCGGCCACGGGCATGCCGTCCAGCGCGGCCAGCCGCCGCCGGGCGCTCTCCAGGGTGCGCTCGGCGATCTCGGCGCCCGTGGGCGCCTCTCCCTCCTCCGGCACGGCGCTAGCCCTTCTTCGCCGTACCGGCGGTCTTCGACCGGGCGGCGGTCGTCCGCTTGGTGCCGGTCTTGGCCGTGGAGGAACCGCTCTTGGTGGTGGAACCGCTGCTCTTGGCCGTGGAGCGGGTCCGCCCGGCGGTCTTCTGCCCGGACTTGGCCGTGGTCTTCTTCGGCTCGGCGGGCTCTGCTTTCTCTGCCGCCTTCTCCGGCGCCTTCTCTTCGGGCTCCTGCTCCGGCTTCTCCGCAGCGGGCTCCACCACAGCGGCCTCCACCGGCTCCCCGGCGGGCGCCTTCTCCGACTTCGCCGACGCCTTCTCCGGCGTTTCCTCCGGCTTCTTCCCGCTCTGCGCGTCCTGCGCGGCGGGCGCCGGCTCCTCCTCGGCGGCCTCCGCTCTCGCGGGGGGCTCCTCGGCGGCGGGGGCGTCCTTCTTCCCCTCCGCCTTCCCGCCCTCGGCCTTGCGCACCACGGGGGCCTCGGCCGGCTCCACCGCGCGCACCGCCGGGGCCGCGGGCTCCACCGCAGGCTCGGGAACCGCCGGGACCACCGGAACCGCAGGCGCCGCGGGCACCGCGTACTCCTCCGCCCGCACCGGGACCGGTCCGGCCGATGCCGCCCGCGCCGGGGCGCGCACCCCGGCGAGCCGCCGCTCCAGCTCCGCCACCCGGCGGGCGAGCCGGTCGTACTCGGTGCGCGGCACCACGTCGAGCCGCTCCACCGCGGCGGCGACCTCGGCGGCGACCAGGGCGGCCAGCGCCTCCCGGTTGCTCTGGCCGGTCTCGATCAGCTCCGCGGCGAGCGCCTGGATGCTCTGCCCCACGCCCTCCTCGGGGAGTTCGCCGCCGCCCTCTCTGATCAGGGTCCGTGCCGCGGCCACGGCGCGCTTGCGGGACGGCTCGGTCAGACCACTGGTGGCGTCCGTGTAGGCGCGCACCGCATCGACGACCATGGTGGGACTGCTCCTAGCGATCGACTGACTCCCCGGCGTCCGAGGGCCGCACACCGCCCGATCGTAGCGGGGGCGCGGTGCGCCCGAGGCCGAACCGGCCGAACCTGGGGCATCATGGTGGCCATGCCCAGCGTTGAAGAGTGCCGCGAAGCCATCGACCGGGTCTCCGGCCGGATCATGGAGGTCGACGAGGCCGACCGCCGCAAGCACATCGTCGAGCGGAGCGTCAGCGTGGTCGTCAAGGACCTGGACACCGTCTTCGACATGCGGCTGACCGGGGAGGGCCTGCAGGACGTGGCCTCCCGCCCCGCCTCCTCCCCCGGCGGCCGCGCCCAGGTGCGGATCACCCTCGGCTCCGAGGACCTCATCGCGCTCGCCTACGACCGGCTGGAGCTCACCAAGGCCATGTTCTCCGGCCGGGTCAAGATCGACGCCAGCTTCGGCGACCTGATGCGCCTGCGCAAGCTGCTGTGACATCGGCGACGGTTCCGCCCGGGCGCCCGGGCGGTATCGTGCCAGAGTGCGGAGATCGACGGCGGGCGGCACCGGGGAGGGCGCCCTGGAACTGGCCCCGCTGCGCGGATTCCGGTACGCCGGCCCCGACGCGCGGGCCTTCATCGACTCCGGCCCGTTCGACCTCGCCCTCGCCCTCGCCCCGCCCTACGACCAGGTCGACGCCGAGCGCTACGCGCAGATGACCCGGGTCGAGCCGCACAACGCCGCCCGGCTCACCCTTCCCCCCAGCTACCAGGGGGCGGCGCGCACCCTGCGCCGCTGGATCGACGGGGGCGTCCTGGTCCGCGACCGGCTCCCCGCCCTCTACCCCTACGAGCAGACCACCCCGGACGGGCTGCGCCAGCGCGGCCTGATCGGCGCGCTGCGGCTGCCCCCGGCGGACGCCCCCGCGGTCCGGCCGCACGAGGCCACCGCCGAAGCACCGGTCCTGGACCGGGCCCGGCTGATGGCCGCCACCCGCGCCAACCTCGAACCCATCATGCTGCTCTACCGCGGCACGGGCGGGGCCGCCTCCCGGGCCGCCGAAGCGCCCGCCGAGACCGGCGCCGAACCGCTGGTGGAGGCCGCCACCTCGGACGGCGTGCTGCACCGGCTGTGGGCCGTCACCGACCCGGCGGTGCACGCCGGCGTCGCCGCCGACCTGGCCGGACGCACCGCGCTCATCGCCGACGGCCACCACCGCTACGCCGCCTACCGCCGGCTCCGGGCCGACAACCCCGCCCCCGGCCCCTGGGACCACGGGCTGGCGCTGCTGGTGGACTCCGACTCCTCACCGCCCCGGCTCGGCGCCATCCACCGGGTGCTGCGCGGCCTGCGCGCCCGCGAGGCCGCGCACGCCGCCGAGCCGTTCGCCCGGGCCGAGCCGCTGCCGCCCGGCCCGCCGGAGGAGGCCGTGCGGCGCCTGCACGCCGCCGCCGAGCAGGGCCCCGCGCTGATCGCCGCCGACGCCGAGGACCGGTTCCTGCTGCACCGCTTCTCCCCCGCCGCGATGGAGGCCGCCGCCCCGGACCGCTCCGCGGAGTGGCGCGCCCTGCCCACCGCCGCCCTGGAGCGGCTGCTGCTGCCCGCCTGGAAGGCCGCCGAGGACGCCGCCGAGCTGGTGCACGACGATCCGGCCGCGGCGCTGGCCTCCGCCTGCGACGCCGCCCGGCCGGGCACCGCGGTACTGCTCCCCCCGATGCGCCTGGAGGACGTCTACCGGGTCACCGCCCGCGGCGAGCTCACCCCGCGCAAATCCACCTCCTTCGGCCCCAAGCCCCGCACCGGCCTGGTGCTCCGCTCACTCGACTGAACCGCCGAACCCGCCGCCCCGCACCGACCTCCGCGAGGAGAGCATGACCCTCAGGACCGCCGACCGGCCGCTGAACGCCCTGTACGACACCGCCCTGCTCGACCTGGACGGGGTCGTCTACGTCGGGGCGCGCGCCGTCCCCGCCGCCCCGGAGGCGGTGGCCAAGGCCCGCGCCTCCGGGATGGGCGTCGCCTTCGTCACCAACAACGCCTCGCGCACCCCCTCCTCCATCGCCGAGCGCCTCACCCGCCTGGGCGTCGAGGCCGCCGCCCGGGACGTGGTGACCTCCGCCGAGGCCGCCGCCCGGCTGCTGGCCGAGCGGTTCCCGGCCGGCTCGCCGGTGCTCGTCGTCGGCGACACCGGGCTGCGCCTGGCCCTGATCCGGCGCGGCCTGCGCCCGGTCTCCCTCGCGGCCGAGGACCCCGTCGCCGTGGTGCAGGGGCACACCCCGCGGCTCAGCCACGACCTCGTCTCCCAGGGCGCCCTCGCGGTGGCCCGCGGCGCGCTGTTCGTGGCCGCCAACAACGACGCCACCGCCCCCGTCGAGGCCGGGATCATCCCCGGCAACGGCTCGTTCGCCCGGGTGATCGCGCACGCCACCGGGGTGGAGCCGGTGGTCGCCGGCAAGCCGATGAAGCCGCTGCACGACGAGGGCGTGCAGCGCACCGGCGCCGAGCGCCCGCTGGTCGTCGGCGACCGGCTGGACACCGACGTCCAGGGCGCGGTGGCGCGCGGCGCCGCGAGCCTGCTGGTGCTCTCCGGCGTCACCGGAGCGCACGAGCTGGTCTCCGCCCCGGAAGGGCTGCGCCCCGACTACATCGCCTGGGACCTGGCCGGGCTGAACGAGGCACACCCCGAACCGCAGGGCTGGCGGGCCTCGGTCCGCGACGGGCGGGTGGAGCTCTCCGGCTCCGGCGACCGGCTGCACGGCCTGCGCGCGGTCTGCTCCGCGGCCTGGCGGGCGGACGGCCCGGTCGACGCCGGAGCCGCCCTGGCCCTGCTCGGCTGGTAGCCCTCCCCTCCCCACAGGGCGGGATAAAGCGGGTTCCGGGGACCGCCGCGCCCGTCGAGGACGGCCGGTCGCCGCGAAGGGCCCGATGCGGCGCGCCCGGAGGAGCCCCCGGCACGGAGGAGCTGAAGGCCCGGGCCGGGCGACGGCGCCGTCCTGCGGCGCGGTGCACGGCCCCGAGGGCCGGTCGCCCCGGCCCCGGGGCCCGCGCGGACGCTACGGCCGGCCGGGCGGCGCGGCGCCCTCCCCGCCCGGCGCCGGGGGCGGCGGGGGCGGGCGGTGGCCGCCCGGCACGCCCAGCACCCGCACCGCCGCGGCCTCCACCTCGACCACCCCGCCGGCGAACCCCCGGGACCTCCGGTACCGGCGGCGCAGCGCCCCCACCACCTGCACCAGGTCGCCGATCCGCCACCCCCGGGTGGCGTTCTGGATGTCCGTCCGGAAGCTCACGCAGGTGATCGAGTCGGCCTGGCGGCCGGCGCCGGCGGCCCCCTCCCCGCCCGGGCGGGCCACCGTCACCCGCCAGGTCACCAGGCGGTCGCCGCTGGGCAGCTCGCGGACCGACGGCTCGGCCGTCACCCGCCCCTCCAGGACCACCTCGTTGCGGTGGCCGGGGCGCTCTGCGGTACCGGCGGCTGCGGTGGACGTGTGCATGCGGAACCTCCCTGATCGGCGCCCGCGGGCGCGGGCCGCGCTCACCGACCAGCATCGGCACCCGCCCCGCCCGGCACCACCCCGATTCCCGACCCTGTGGACAGCCCGCCGCGGCCCCGTGGGCTAGATTCGCTCCCGTGGACACGAGCAGCGAGCCCCGGCAGGGCACCACCGCACTGGGCGACGAGGTGTTCGCCATCGACACCCGGATGGCCGGCTACCCGGGCATCACCTCCAGCTACCTGATCCGCACCGAGCGGCCCTGCGTGGTGGAGGTCGGCACCGCGGGATCGGCCGAAGTGCTCCGGGACGGCCTGGCCGACCTCGGCATCGGCCCCTCCGACCTGGCCACCATCGTCGTCACCCACATCCACCTCGACCACGCCGGCGGCGTCGGCGACGTCGCCCGGATGTTCCCCGGGGCCGAGATCGTGGTGCACGAGCGCGGCGCCCGGCACCTCGCCGACCCGACCCGGCTGATGCGCTCGGCCCGGATGGTCTGGGGCGACAGGCTGGACGTCCTCTTCGGCGAGATGAGCCCCTCCGACGCGGCCCGGATCCGGGCCGTGGGCGAGACCGGCGAGATCGACCTGGGCGCCGGCCGCACCCTCTCCGCGCACTACGCGCCCGGCCACGCCAAGCACCACGTCGGCCTGGTCGACTCCGCCACCGGGGACCTCTACACCGGCGACGCCCTGGGCGTGTACAACCCCTACACCGGCGACGTTCGCCCGGCCACCCCGCCGCCCGACTTCGACCTGGACGCGGCCCTGCGCACCCTGGACCTGTTCACCGGGATCGCCCCGCGCCGCCTGATGTTCTCCCACTTCGGCGCGGTCGACCCGGTCGGGGAGACGATCGACCGGGCCCGCGAGGAGCTGCACGCCTGGGTGTCGGCGGTCCGCGAGGCCCGCGCGAGCACCGGCGACCTGGACCACGCCGTGGCCATGGTCCGCGACCAGGTCACCAAGCGCTACCGGCCGCTGCCGCCGGACGCCCCGGCCGAGGCCGCCGAGGTGATGGAGGTGCTGAGCGGCGTCGAGGGCAACCACGCCGGCATCTCGCACTGGCTGGACCGGCTGGAGGCCGAGCAGCGGGAGCGGGACGCGGCCGACGGGGAGGGCTGACCGGCTCCGCCACCGCCCGGGGCCCCGGCCGGCGCACCGCGCGGCCGCCCGCGCGCCGGAGCTCCCGATGCGCCCCGGACCACCGCCCCGCCCGCGGGGCCAGGGCCGGTACCGGAGACCGCAGATGCCGCGGAAGCGGGCGGAAACCCCGTGACAGGGCGACCCGCTCCCCTTAGTCTGCGCTCCCATGGACTTCACCATCCGCCCCCTGGATGTCGAGCGAGACATCCCGGCGGTCGCCGCCCTTCGGCGGCGCTGCTTCCCCTACGAGATCACCCTCGAGCGCCACCTGCTCTGGTCCGCGGAGCGGACCCCGGAGCAGGCGCGGGCCCGCTGGTTCGCCGCCGAGTCCGGCGGCCGGATCATCGGCTACGCGCGGGCCGCCCTGGTCGTCACCACCGGCCTGGCGGGCCAGGGGACCCTGATCGTCATGGTCGACCCCGGGCACCGGCGCCGGGGAGCGGGGAGCGCCCTCGCCGACGCGGCCGAAGCCCACCTGGCCGACGCCGGAGCGGTGGTGGTCCGCGCCGCCGGCCCGGAGGACCCCGCCGCGCCGTTCGCCGAGCGGAGGGGCTACCTGCCCCGCTCCACCTCCTCCCACCAGGTCCTGGACCTGGCCGGCCTGCCGCCGGTCCCGCCCCGCCCGGACGGGGTGGAGCTGCGCCCCGCCTCCGCCTACGCCGACGACCCTCGCCCGGTGCACGCGGTGGACGAGGCGGTCAGTGCGGACGAGCCCGGCGACGCGCCGACGGACTCCTCCCCCTACCGGGTCTGGCTGGAGACGGTGTGGGAGGACCCGCGCGTCGACCGCGACCTCTCCCTCATGGTCCTCTCCGGCGGGGAGCCGATCGGCATCGTCGCGATCCTCTCCGACGGCGAGCGGACGCTCAGGCACTCGATCACCGGCACCGTGCGCGCGCACCGCGGCCGCGGCATCGCGACCTACGCGAAGACCGCGGCCCTGCACCGCGCCCGCGAGCGCGGCTTCACCGCCTCCTACACCGAGAACGACACCACGAACGCGCCGATGCTGGCGATCAACGAGAGGCTGGGCTACCGGCCGCACGCCACCGAGACCGTCTACCGCCGCGACCTCTGACCCCGGCGCGGGAAGGAAGGGCACCGACTCCCCGGGCCGCCTCCCCTCCGCGATGATCTCGGCGTTCCGGGCCCATCGGACCGGTCCGATGGGCCCGGAACGCCGAGATCATCGCGCTGCACGGGGCGGCCTCGCCGGTCAGCCCCGGAGCGGGGCGGCGCCGGGCAGCCCCAGGGCGCGCAGCAGATGGTCGTAGATCCCGTCGTCCCAGGAGAGGAGGGCCTCGGGCAGCGCGTCGAACGCCCGCACCTCCAGCGTCTCGAACGCCCCGCTCAGCGGGTGCAGCGCCCGCACCCTGGCGTGGGTGACGACCGTGGTGTGCCCGCCGGCGAGCACGTAGTGGCCGGCCACGTGCACCTCGCCCAGCTCGGCGCCGGCCTCCTCCCGGGCCTCCCTGCGGACCGTCGCCTCGATGGCCTCCCCCGGCTCGGCGTGGCCGCCGGGGAACTCCCAGGCCCGCTCCCGGTGCCGGACCAGCACCGGCCGGTCCCCGTCGAACAGCAGGCACACCACGGAATCGTGCCGCTCCGGAAGCACGCCCAGGCGGATCGACGCCCCGTTGAACCGCTCCGCCCCGCCCAACGCAGCCCCCTCACCAAGACCTTCTCGAAGGGGGCATTCTATGACTTGCACCCCGACCTGGGCATATGAAAAAGTGGTCCGGTCCCGGCGGCGGTTCGGCCGAGCCGGGCATCGGTGTGCCGGGAAGACTGGTCGGCGTGTCCATAGCCGTCGTCTCCCTGGAGAGCATGTGACCTCCGTCTCCGCCACGCCCCTGCAGCGACTCGCCGACGCCCTGCGCAAGGACACCGTCGGAGGGTTCCTCCTCATCTCCGCTGCGGTGCTCGCGCTGGTCCTGGCCAACTCGCCGGCCGCGGACGCCTACAACGCCGCCCGCGATTTCGTCATCGGCCCGAGCGCCCCGCTCCACCTCGACCTGAGCATCGGCACCTGGGCCGCGGACGGCCTGCTCGCGATCTTCTTCTTCATCGTCGGCGCCGAGCTCAAGCAGGAGTTCGTCCACGGCGAACTGCGCAACCCCCGGCGGGCGGTACTGCCGATCGTCGCCGCCATCGGCGGCATGGTCGCCCCGGCGCTGCTGTTCGCCGCCTTCAACCTGGCCCACCCGGACAAGATCGGCGGCTGGGGCATCCCGATGGCGACCGACATCGCCTTCGCGCTCGCGGTGCTCGCCATCGTGGGCCGCGGCCTCCCGCCCGCGCTGCGCACCTTCCTGCTCACCCTGGCGATCGTCGACGACCTCGGCGCGATCACGGTCATCGCGGTCTTCTACACCGACGACCTCTCCTTCCTCTACCTGATCGGCGCCCTCGTCCTCCTCGCCGTCTTCGGCTACCTGCAGCAGGGCCGCGGCCTCGCCGCCGCCCTGGACCGCTCCGCCCTGCCCAACTGGGTCGTCTACGTCCCGCTCGCCGTGGTGATCTGGGCCTTCATGCACGAGAGCGGCGTGCACGCCACCATCGCCGGCGTCGCCATGGGCATGCTGATGCGCAGCTCCACCCGGGACGGCGAGCACGAGTCCCCGCTGCACCACGCCGAGCACATGCTGCGCCCCTGGGCGATGGGCCTGGCCCTGCCGATCTTCGCGCTGTTCTCCGCCGGGGTCTCGTTCTCCGGGTTCGGCACCATGCTCACCGACACCGTCTCGCTGGGCATCATCGTCGGACTCATCCTGGGCAAGCTGGTCGGCATCCTCGGCTCCGCCTGGCTCACCACCAAGTTGACCGCCGCCGAGCTCAACCCCTCCCTCTCCTGGAGCGACATCACCGGCATGTCGCTGCTGGCCGGGATCGGCTTCACCGTCTCCCTGCTGATCAGCGAGCTGGCCTACCCCGCCGGCACGGTGCTGGAGCACGCCAAGGGCGGTGTGCTGCTGGCCTCCTTCACCGCCAGCGTGCTCGCCTCCGGCATCCTGCTCCGCCGCAGCGCCCACTACCGCAAGAAGGGCGTCCCCGCCGAGACCGCGGGACGGGAGTAGCACCCGCCACCGGGCCCGGCCCGGGACCGTTCGCAGCGGCATCGCCGCGCGGCGCTCCCGGACCGGGCCCCCCGCGTTTCCCGGGCGCCTCCCACCCCGGTGCGCCCGCCCTCGGGCGGGACCGGATCCGGGCGGCGCCGCAGCGCACGCGCCCTCCCAGGCCAGGGGCGCCGGGGGCGGGGTGACCGGTCTCCCCGCCCCCTCGGACGCGGCCGGGCAGAACGCCCGCAGGCCGCCCCGCCCCTCCCCGAAGCGGGGCCTCGGCGGCCCCGGACCGGTCCGCGGAGGGCCTCGCGCCCACCGATCGCCCCCGCTACAGTCACTCCATGCCCATGGGATCCTCCCCGCTGTTCTCCGTCCTCCTCGCGGCCCTGGTGCTCCTCCTGCTCGCCGCCGCAGTGGCGGTGCCCCTCATACGGCGGCCCCGCGGCACGGCGCCCCCCTTCCCCCGGACGGCCGCGACGGAGGCCCCGCCCCCAGGGCCCGACCCCGGCGACCCCGTCCGGGTCGGCCCCTACCGGATCCGCGCCCGCCTGGGCGGCGGCGGCATGGGACAGGTGTTCCTCGGCCGCTCCCCCGGCGGGCACACCGTCGCGGTCAAGGTCGTCCGCCCCGACCTGGCCGGCGACGCCGACTTCCGCCGCCGCTTCGCCGCCGAGGTCGCAGCCGCCCGCAAGGTCGGCGGGTTCTACACCGCCCAGGTCCTCGACGCCGACACCGCCGCGACCCCGCCCTGGCTGGCCACCGCCTACATCCCCGGCCCCTCGCTGCACCGCGCCGTCACCGACCACGGCCCCCTCCCCGCCGAATCGGTGGCCGCGCTCGGCGCCGGCCTGGCCGAAGGGCTGGCCGCCGTGCACGCCGCCGGGCTGGTGCACCGCGACCTCAAACCCGCCAACGTCCTGCTCACCGCCGACGGACCCCGCCTGATCGACTTCGGCATCGCCCGCGCCCTGGACGCCACCAGCCACACCCGGACCTCCACCGTGCTGGGCACCGCCGCGTTCATGTCCCCCGAACAGGCCCGCGCCCAGAAGGTCGGCCCCGCCTCGGACGTGTTCTCCCTCGGCTGCGTGCTCGCCTACGCCGCCACCGGCCGCAGCCCGTTCGGAGACGGCCCCGCGCCCGCACTCCTGTACCGGGTGGTCCAAGAGGAACCCGACCTGACCGGGCTGACCGGCCCCCTCCGCGACCTGGTGGCCGCCTGCCTGGCCAAGGACCCCGCCGACCGCCCCGCCCCCGAGCAGGTCCTGGCCGCGTGCGGCGCAGAGTCCCCGGCCGCCCCGGGCCGCCCGGAGGGCGGGTGGCTGCCCGACGACCTCACCGAGGTCATCGCCCGGCACGAGACCCGCCTCCTCACCCCGGACACCCCGCCGACGGCCCTCGCCCCGAAGACCGCCGGGGGCCGGCCCGCGCAGGCGCCCGCGAAGAAGCCCGCCGTGTGGAAGAAGGCGATGGCCGGACTCGCCTTTCTCACCCTCGCCCTCCTGCTCTCCGGCCTCCTGCCGCAGCTCACCACCTGGGCGGAACGGGCACCCTACGCCGACCTCGACACGGGGGACTGCGCGGTCGTCGAAGACGGCTCGCTGTCCGAGGTCCCCTGCTCGTCCGCCGACGCGGAGTACAAGGTCAACCTGACCGTCTCCGGGTGGTCGGACTCGGCTTCCCGCCCCGACCACCCGAGCGAGAGCTGCGAGGAATCGGAGAACTCCGACGGGTGGGTCCGCGCGGTCGAGGCTCCGTACCACAACGCCTGCCTGGAACCGCTGTCCGATTGAAGTGCTCTCCCGGCTGAAGCAGGAAGAAGGCCGTTGATTGAATCTCAGCGTTCAAGTGCGGCCGCCTTGCGGGGCAGGGGCTCAAGCGGGCGGCGAAGGCGAAGGAAGGGCCGGAGTACGGGAGTCGCCCGGGCGCGGCGCCCCACGGGGCGGGGGTTCAAGCGGGCAGCGAAGGCGGCGGCGGAGACCGGCCGGTCGGTCGGGTGCAGTGCCCCACGGGGTGAAGGTCAAGACGGGCGGCGACGGCGCCGGTAGGGGCGGGGTCGGGCTCCTCGGCCGAGCGCGGCGTCTCGCGGGGCGGGGGTTCAAGCGGGCAGCGAAGGCGGCGGCGGAGACCGGCCGGTCGGTCCGGCGCGGCGCCCCACGGGGTGGGGGTTCAGACCGGCGGCGACGGCGCCGGTAGG
>NZ_ANBB01000036.1 GCF_000341105.1 Nocardiopsis potens DSM 45234 | reverse complement strand
GCCCGGTGGCTCTTCCGCTAGAGGCGGCGCTTTCCGCTTTGTTGTGTCTCCACTTTATCAGGTCCGCTCGCCCCCGCCAAATCGGCGGGTTTCCGCTTTCCTGATCCGAAGAACCGACCATCTTTTTTCAAAAGAATTCAGGAACACCAATGGCGAACTCGAATTCGAATCGAAAGAACATGGACGACGCAGCGGCCGGAGCCGAGAGCGTCAGAGGATCTTCAGTCGAGGATCGGGGCCGACCGCCCACCCTGTCCGGGTGTTCGGGGCTCGGCGCCCGCACTGCCCTCCAGCGTACACCCCCGAAGCCTGTGCTTCGAACGGTTTTTCCGGAGAGCCGCCGCCGGATCCGGGCCGGCGGCCCGTTTCGTGGCGACCCGACCGACATTACCCGATGCTCCGCCCCGGTTCGACCCCGTCCGACCGTGGCCTGGGCCATATCGATTGCGGCACGAGCGGCCCCGCCCTCTGTTCCGCGGTGCGGAGGCGTGCCTACGCTCGCCCCGACGGCGCCGGACGGCGGGTGGGAACGGGCCCGGCAGAGCACACGGGCCCGGTCGTGAAGGAGGAGCCTGTGGCAGCCACCGAGCAGCGCAAGGCCACATGGAGACAGCTGGGGCCGGGGATCGTCGTCGCCGCGACCGGCGTCGGCGCCGGGGACCTGGTCGCCACGCTCATCGCCGGCAACCGGTTCGGCTACACCCTGCTGTGGGCGACCATCGTCGGCTGCATCGTCAAGATCGCGCTCGCCGAGGCGACCGGCCGGTGGCACCTGGCGACCGGGCGGACCATCTTCGACGGCTGGAGCAGCCTGGGCCGCTGGACCACTTTCTACTTCGCGCCCTACATCGTCATCTGGGGCTTCGTCTACGGCGCCACCGCGATGTCGGCGACCGGACTGCCGCTGGCCGCCCTGTTCCCGGTGCTCCCGCTGGAGGGGTGGGCGGTCATCGCCGGCCTCGCCGGGCTCGCCCTCGTCTGGTTCAACCGCTACGCCGTCTTCGAGAAGATCGTGACGGGGTTCGTCGGGCTCATGTTCGTGACCGTGGTCGGCCTCGCGATCTACGTCGGCCCGAACGTGCTCGAGGCGGTCAAGGGCCTGGTCCCGCTGCTGCCGGCGGGGTCGGCGTTCTACACCATGGGCCTGATCGGCGGCGTCGGCGGCACCATCACCATGGCCGCCTACGGCTACTGGGTGAACGCCAAGGGGTGGAAGGACTCCACCTGGATGCGCATGATGCGCCTGGACAACCGGGTCGCCTACATCACCACCGGTGTCTTCGTCATCGCGATGCTCATCGTCGGCGCCGAGCTGCTCTACGCCAGCGGGATCGCGCTGACCGAGGGCGACCAGGGGCTGATCCAGCTCGGCGAGGTCCTGGAGGAGCGGTTCGGGCCCTTCGTCTCCGTCCTCTTCCTGATCGGGTTCTTCGCCGCGGCGTTCTCCTCGATCATCGGTGTCTGGCACGGCGTCAGCCTGATGTTCGCCGACTTCGTGAACCACCTCCGCAAGCGCCCGAACCGCCCGGTCGCCGAGACCGAGCGCGGCTGGCCGTTCCGGGCCTACGCGCTCTGGCTGACCTTCCCGCCGATGCTGCTCCTGCTGCTCGGCCGCCCGTTCCAGCTGGTCATCGTGTACGGCGTGCTGGGCGCGTTCTTCATGCCGTTCCTGGCGTTCACCCTGATCTGGCTGCTGAACTCCTCCCGGACGCCGCGCGAGTGGCGCAACGGCCTGATCAGCAACACCGGCCTGACCATCGCCGGCGCGCTGTTCCTGGTGCTGTCCGTGCACGAGCTCTGGTCCACCTTCACCGGCGGTTGACCCGGGTCGGCCCGGGCCCCTGTCCCGGCCGGACCGCCCGCCGGGCCCCGCCCCCGCGACGACGCCGGGGGCGGGGCCCGGCGCATGGGCGGGGCCTGGGCCGGTCCGCGGCGGCGGCATGGGCCAGACTGGCGGTACGGCCCGGCGGTGCGGTCCGAGGGTGCAGCGCCGGCAGCGCCGCACCGCGAGTGAAGGAGCCCAGCCCGATGGCACGATCCGTCTCCGGCCGGCCGCGCCCCACCATCGCCGACGTCGCGGCGGCCGCCGGGGTCTCCCGGACCACGGTCTCGCACGCGCTCAACGGGATCGGCAAGGTCGACCCGCGCACCCGGGCCCGGGTCCGGGAGGTCGCCGCGGAGCTCGGCTACCGGCCCAACCTGCGCGCGCAGCGGCTGCGGCACGGGCGCGCGCAGACCCTGGCGCTGGCCTCGTCGATGCCGGTCGCGGTGGCCGGCGGGCCGTCCCGGCTCGGCTTCTACATGGAGGTCGCCGCGGCCGCGGCCGAGCGCGCGCTGATGCGGGGCTACGCGCTGGTCCTGGTCCCGCCGGTGGAGTCCGGCCCGGGGGTGGAGTCGGTGGACATCGACGGCGCGATCGTGGTCGAGCCGGAGGAGGACGACCCGGTGGTCCGGCTGCTGCGCGAGCGCGGCCTGCCCTACACCACCCTGGGGCGGCAGGTCGGCGGGGACGACTCCGCCGCGGTGGACCTGCACGGCGGCGCGGTGGCCGGGCTGCTCCTGGAGCACCTCCGCGAGCAGGGGGCGCGCCGCCCGGCGCTGATCACCGGGGAGGGCACCCGGCACTCCTACGTGGACGCCCGCGCCGCCTACCTGCGGTTCGCCGCGGAGCAGGGGTTCGAGCCGGTCGCGCCGGCCGCACCGGAGAGCGGCGGGGAGCAGGCGGGGTACGAGGTCTGCGCGCGGCTGCTCCGCGAGCACCCCGAGGTGGACGCGGTGTGCGCGCTGGTGGACGCGTTCGCGGTGGGCGCCGCGCGGGCGGCCGCCGACGCGGGGCGCCCCGTCCCGGACGGGCTGCTGCTGGCCACCCGGTACGACGGGCTGCGCGCCAAGACGCACCGCCCCCCGCTCACCTCGGTCGACCTGGGGCTGGGCGAGGCCGCCGGGGCCGCGGTCGACCTGCTGCTGAACCGGTTGGAGGGGGGCGGGGGGCCGGTCGCCGCGGCTCCGCTCCCCCGCCTGGTGCCCCGGGCCTCCTCGGTGCGCGGCCGGTCCCGGGCGGGCTAGACCCCGATCATCAGGACCACCCCCGACACCAGGGCGAAGGCGAGCACCAGCAGCCGCATCCGGCGGGTGTCGATCCGGTTCCGGACCAGTTGGCTGAGGAGGGCGCCGGCGACCAGCGGCGGCAGCATCAGCAGGACCGGGCCGAGGTCGGCGGTGCCGAGCCGGCCGTCCGCGGCGAGCAGCGCGAGCGAGGCGACCTCCCCCACCAGGAAGCAGAGCGCGACGGTGGCGCGCAGCTCGGCGGGCGGGCGGTGCTGGTAGACCAGGGCCAGCGGCGGGCCGCCGACCCCGGTGGCGGTCTCGGTCAGGCCGGTCACCGCGCCCGCCCCGATGAACGCCGCCCGCCCCGGGCGGAACCCGGGGGCGGCCAGGCTGGCCACCGCCGCCAGCACGGTGGCCGCGCCGACGAACAGGCCGAGGGCGTCCGCCGGGATCACCGCCAGCAGCAGCAGGCCGCCGGGGGTGGCGGCCAGCCGGGCCGCGCTGATCCAGCCGGCGCCGCGCAGGTCGATGGCGGACCGTTCGCGCCAGGCCACGTACAGGTTGAGCGGGATCATCGTGGCGAGCAGGAAGGCCGGCAGCAGGGCCGGTTCGATCAGGCCGGCCACCGGGGCGACGACCAGCGCGTAGCCGACCCCCGAGGCGCCCTGGACGAACGCGGCGACGGCCACGGCCGCGGCGAGCAGTGCCAGTTCCGCGCCGCTCACCGGGCGGCCCCGCGGGCCCGGTGCTCGGTGGAGACGGGGTGCGCGCGGGTGATCGGGGCGCGTTCGACGGCGGCCCGGCCCGCGGCGGCGGCGCGCTCCAGCAGGGCGCGGTCGTCCCAGTCGACCGGGCGGCCCCGCCAGAGCCGCAGCCGGCCGCCGACCGCGACCGCGGTGATCTGGTCCCGGTCGGCGGTGCGGACCAGTTCCCAGGGCAGGTCCCAGGAGGGGGCGAGCTCGGGTACCTCCAGGTCGACGAGGAGGAAGTCGGCGGCGCGCCCTTCGGCGATCTCGCCGGCGGTCCGGCCCAGGCCGACGGCGTCGGCGGCGCCCCGGGTGGCCCGCTCCAGCCAGGTCCAGCCGCCGCCGCAGGAGGAGTCCCCGGCGGCCAGGCCGTGTGTGAGGCGCTGCGCGGTCTCGGCCGCGTCGGCGAGGCGGAAGGCGTCGGCGCGGGTGCCGTCGGTGCCCAGCCCGAACCTGACGCCGGCCTGGTCGAGGGCGAGGGCGGGCAGCACCGCGTTCCCCTTCCAGGCGCTGGCCACCGGGTTGTAGGAGACGGCGGCGCCGCGGTCGCGGAGCAGGGCGATCTCGGCGGGGGTGACCAGGGTGGAGTGCGCGGCGAGGAGCTGGGGGCCGAGGGCTCCGATGCGGTCCAGGTGCTCCAGCGGGCGGGCGCCGTTGCGGAGCAGGGACCGCTCGACCGCGGCGAGGTGCTCGTTGACGTGGATCTGCACCACCGCGCCCGCCTCCCGGGCCAGCCGGGCGGTGTCGCGCAGGGTGCGCTCGGTGGCGGCCTCCGGGATGGAGATCGCCAGGGACGGGTGGACCAGGTCGTCGCCGTCGTAGCGGGCGAGGTGCTTCTCGGCGGCCTCCAGTGCGGCGCCGGGGCCGTCGTGGGTGCCGTCGGCGTCGTTGGCGACGGCGCCGAGCACCACCCGCAGTCCGGCGTCGCGCGCGGCCCGGGCCACCGGGTCCGGTCCGGCCGGGGAGCGGGTCCCGGCCTCGGCGACGGCGGTGAAGCCGCCGCGCAGCGAGCGCAGCGCGGCGAGCTTGGCGGCCAGGTAGGCGTCCTCCTCATCGAGGGAGCGCTCCAGGGGCTCCCAGACCCGGCGGAAGATCTCCGAGGGTTCGCCGTAGGCGAGGGAGGAGCCGAAGGACTGGGTGAGGTGGTGGTGGGCGTCGATGAAGCCGGGCATCAGCAGGTGGCCGGGGAGCGGGACGGGGCGGAGGTCGGGGCGGTCCCTGCGGAGCCGCTCCAGCGGGCCGACGGCGCCGAAGGCGGTGCCGTCGACCACCGCGCCGTGGCCGCGGACCGGTCCGGCGGGGAGCAGGAGCAGGTCCGGGGCGAGCAGCAGCGGCCCGGTGCCGAGCCGGTCGAGGGCGGTGCGGTCCATGGGGCTCTTCTCTATCTCGGGTTCAGTGCTTCTCGGGTTCGGCGGCGGGGCCCGCCGGCTCTGCGGCCGGCTCCGCGGTCGGTTCTGCGGCCGGGGCCGGGGAGCCGCCGGGGTGGCGGAACAGGACGTTGAGCAGGGCGGCGGTGAGCGCGCTGACCGCGACGCCGCTCTCCAGGAGGATGCGGGCGGTGGACGGGAGGGCGGCGTAGAGCCCGGGGACGAGGATGGGCAGCAGGCCCAGCGCGATGGCGACGGCGCAGATGAAGGTGGTGGTGTGGTCGTCGAGCGCGGCGCGGCCGAGCATCTGCACGCCGAGCACCACGATCACGCCGAAGACCACCACGGCGGTGCCGCCGACCACGGCCGAGGGGACCGCGTTGACCAGGCGGCTCACCGGGGCGAGGAAGCCGATCAGCACCAGGATCGCGCCGGCGGCGACGGTGACGTAGCGGCTGCGCACCCCGGTGACCCGGACGATGCCGATGTTCTCGCCGCTGGTGACCATGAGCGGCAGGCCGAAGAAGCCGCCGGCGAAGGAGACGACCGCGTCGCCGCGGATCGTCTTGGGCGCGTCGCGGCGGGCGTCCACGTCCTTGCCGACGGCCTCGCCGTTGATCACCGTCTGGCCGGTGGCCTCGGCCATCGAGGCCAGGCTGTACAGGAGCAGCGGGAGCGAGGCGAGCAGGCTGAACTCGGGGGCGCCGAAGGGCAGCGGGCGGGGCGCCTGGAGCAGTCCGCCGTCCAGGGTGCCGGAGAAGTCGGCGGCGCCGAGGGCGGCGGCGAGCAGCGCCCCGGCGACCAGGCCGAGCATGACGGCGAGCTGCCGCAGCACCCCGCGGAAAAGGCGGTAGAAGGCGACGGTGAGGCCGATGGTGGAGAGCCCGAGGACGAGGGCGGTCGGGTCGCCGAACTCCGGTGTGCCGGGTTCGCCGGTGATGAGCAGGGCGCCGACCTTCACCAGGTTGATCCCGACGACGACGATCATCGTGCCGATGACCAGGGGCGGGAAGAACCGGATCAGCCGGGTGAAGACCGGGAGGACCACCAGGTAGAACAGGCCGGTGAGGATGACGGCGCCGGTGGCGGTGGGCAGGCCGTGCTGCTGGGCGATGGCGGCGAACAGCACGACGGGGGCGCCGCCGGGGAGCATCACGAAGGGCAGCCTGGCGCCGATCTTCCACGGGCCCAGGGACTGCAGGATCGAGCCGAGGCCGGAGAGGACGAAGGCCGCGGCGAGCAGGTCGACGGTGAGTTCGGGGGTCAGGTCGCAGGCGGCGCTGATCAGGAAGACGCTGGAGATCGGGGTGGCCGCCATGACCAGGACGTGCTGGGCTCCGAAGAGCAGCATCCGGTGCACTGGTCGGTAGCGGTCCACGGGGTGGCGGTCGGTCTGGACGGTCACGTTGGCGCTCCCTTGTGCTGGGGGGGTGAGGAGGTGGCCAAATCGATTTGGCCATCAGTATGAGCAGGTGGAGCGCGATCGGTCAAGACGTTCTTCGTGCCTGCTGTGCCGCCGCCGGCGCCCCTCTGCCGATGATCTCGACGTTGCGGGGGTATCAGCGCGCTCTGATACCCCGCAACGTCAAGATCATCGCGGCGGGACGGCCGAGGGCCCCGTCCGCGGCGGTGCGGACGGGGCCCTCGCGAGCCGGATCGGGGCGGCCGGGTCAGCCGAGTCCGCGCAGGTGCGCGGCGAGGAGGCGGAACGCCTTGCCGCGGTGGCTGATCGCGTTCTTCTCCGCCGGGCTCATCTCCGCGGTGCTGCGCTCCTCGCCCTCCGGGACGAAGATCGGGTCGTAGCCGAAGCCGTTGGCGCCGCGCCGCCCGCGCAGCAGCCGGCCGCGCATGACGCCCTCGAAGACCTCTTCCCCTCCGTCCGGCAGGACCAGCGCCGCGGCGGAGACGAACTCCGCGCCGCGCCGCTCCTCGGGGGCGTCCGCGATCTGGTCCAGGACCAGGTCGAGGTTGGCCGCGTCGACGTCGCCGGAGGCCGCGCCGAACCGGCCGGACCAGCGCGCGGAGAGCACCCCGGGCATGCCGCGGAGCTCGTCCACCCGGAGCCCGGAGTCGTCGGCGACCGACGGCAGCCCGGTGTGCGCGGCGATGGCCCGCGCCTTCAGCAGGGCGTTCCCGGCGAAGGTCGGCTCGGTCTCGGCGACCTCGGGCGCGTCCGGGTAGCCGGACAGGTCGACCACCTCGGCGTCGACCCCGGCCTCGGCCAGGACCGCCTGCATCTCCGGGACCTTCTTGGCGTTGTGCGTGGCCAGGACCAGTTTCAGCAGGCTCATCCGGCCAGGGCCTTCTTCTGCAGCTCGGTCAGCTCGGTGCAGCCGCCCAGCGCGAGGTCGAGCAGGCCGTCCAGCTCCTTGCGGTCGAACGGCGCCCCCTCGGCGGTGCCCTGCACCTCGATGAACCGGCCGTCCCCGGTGGCGACGACGTTCATGTCGGTCCCGGCGACCGAGTCCTCCAGGTAGTTGAGGTCCAGCCGGGGCTGGCCCTGCACCACGCCGACGCTGACCGCGGCGACCGAGCCGGTGAGCGGGTTGTTCTTCAGGTTGCGCTTCTTGCGCAGGTACTTGACCGCGTCGGCCAGCGCCACGTAGGCGCCGGTGATGGCCGCGGTCCGGGTGCCGCCGTCGGCCTGGAGCACGTCGCAGTCGAGGGTGATGGTGTGCTCGCCCATCGCCTTGAAGTCGATCACGGCGCGCAGCGACCGGCCCACCAGCCGGGAGATCTCGTGGGTGCGCCCCCCGATCTTGCCCTTGACCGACTCCCGGGAGCTGCGGGTGTCGGTGGAGCGCGGCAGCATCGCGTACTCGGCGGTCACCCAGCCCTCGCCGGTGCCGCGGCGCCAGCGCGGGACGCCGTCCTCGACGGTGGCCGCGCACAGCACGCGGGTGTCGCCGAATTCGATGAGCGCGGACCCCTCGGCGTGGCGGAGCCAGTCGCGCGTGATGGTCACGGGGCGGAGTTGGTTCGGAGCGCGTCCGTCAGGTCGGGCCATGTCCGAAGACTATCGCCGGACGGGGTCCGGAGCGCCCCGATCCCGCCGGGCTCAGCCCATCGGCTGCTCGTGCCTGCCCTGCTGCCGCGGGGCCTGCGCCTCCGGCTTGGCGTGCGCCGCCTCCCGGCCCGCACCGTAGGCCGTCGCCTCCTCCTCTTCGGCCCTGCCGCCGGGCGCCGTGGCGGGCCAGCCCGCGGTCAGCCCGTAGACGGCCAGCACGTCGGCGGCCATGATCGCCAGCGACCAGAGCGGGAAGGCCGGCATGAAGAAGAACTGGAGGACCGCGTTGACCGCCAGCACCAGCACGCCCGCGGTGCGCGCCCACATCGCCCCGGTCATGATGCCGATGCCGCCGGCGAGCAGCAGCAGCCCCCACACCGTGAGGACGGTGCCCCAGAAGGCGAAGTCGAACACGAGGAGCCCGCCGTCGGCCACGGCGTAGAAATCGGGCCTGCCCATGCCGACGATGCCCTGGACGAGGTTGATCACACCGAGGGTGAGCAGCATCGTCGCGGAGAAGACCTGCCACCCGTGTGCGCTTCGCATGTTCATTTCCCACTCCTCTCCATCACCACGCCTTCACCATGCGCTCCGGGGCGGTGGCCTGCCAGACGGGAGCAGGAATGAAGCGGTAAAAGTCCGGTATGCCGCCCGGTGCGGTCAGGTCTCCGTTCGCTCACGTTCTGTGGGGGCGGAACCGGCGCCCGCCGGAAAGCTGGCACCATTGGGTTCCGGTTCCCCGGGCCGCCCCCATGGCCCCTCCAAGGCAGAGTCACCCCAAGGCAGAGGTCCCGGCAGATGAGTGCGCGTTCGATCGGTGCTGCGGCGGCTGCGTCCGCCGCCCTGCTGGTGCTGGCGGCCGCCGGCTGCGGCGAGGGCGCCGCCTCCGGCGGAGCGGGCGGGGGCGGTTCCGCCTCGGGGCCGCGCGCGGAGCCGTCCGCCTCGCCGGACCCGGTCTGGGAGCGGTTCGGCGGCGAGGCGCTCGCCACGCCGGAGGCCGAGGCGGCCACCGCGGACGACGCCGGGCCGCCGGAGCCGGCCGGCCCGGCCGAGGTGCCGGACCGCTGCGAGGACGCCGGGATCACCGCGGACCAGGAGGCCTTCACCGAGCTGATCGGGGATGACCCGCAGTTCACCGGGATCCGCTCGGAGCACGCGCTGGAGTGCTCCTGGGCCGGGTTCAGCGCCGCCGAGGGCAGCGAGGTGGTGATGGTGACGTTCTCCGCCGAGGGCAGCCGGGTGCAGACCGCCGGCGAGCCGCCCGAGCGGGCGGCCGGCGATCCGGACTACTTCACCACCCCGGAGGTGGCCGCGCTGGGCGGGGTGGGCGAGTGGCGGCCGGCCGAGCCGTTCTCCCGGGTGCTGCTGCACTTCCCCGGGCTGCTGGTCACCGTCTCGGCCAACTCCGAGCGGATGGCCGAGGCCGGGCCGGAGGTGGTGGAGGCGGCCGCCGGGAGCGCGGCCGCGGTGCTCGCCCCGGAGGACGGCGCGGAGCCGGCCGGGGACGGGGACGGGGAGGGCGGCGAGGAGGAGTAGGCCGGCCCTTCGGCTCCGGCCCGCGGGCGCGGCGGTCCCGGCGGTGCGGGGCCCGGGGCGCTCCGGTCCCCCGCGCCGCCGGGATCGCCGGGGCCGGGGCTCAGGCCGGGGACTGGGCCAGCGCCTCGGCGCCGATCCGGTAGACCGCGCCCGGGCGGGCCAGCTCGACCGGTCCGGAGTAGGCCGTGTGCGCCTCGCGCAGCGTGGTCTCGTCGTCGTTCCACGGCACCAGGTGGGTGAGGACCAGGCGCCGGGCGCGGGCGCGCTCCGCGTGCTCGCCGGCCTCGCGGCCGGTCAGGTGGACGTCCTTGGGGTTGTCGTGGTGGTCGTGGAAGGACGCCTCGCACAGGAACAGGTCGGTGTCGGCGGCCAGGTCGACCAACTGGTCGCAGGCGGCGGTGTCGCCGCTGTAGGTCAGGGTGGAGCCGCCGTGCTCCAGGCGGAGGCCGAAGGCGTCGACGGGGTGGTTGACCCGGGCGGTGCGCGCCGTGAACGGGCCGATCTCCCGGACCCCCGGGGCGAGCTCGTGGAAATCGAAGGTCTCCCGCATGCCGGGCTCGGGGTCGAGCCCGTAGGCCTCGGCCATCCGGTCGGCGACGCCGGGCGGGCCGTAGACCGGGATGCGGGGCTTGCGGCCGCCCTGCGGGTAGGTGCGGGCCACCCAGTAGGAGCAGAGGTCGAAGCAGTGGTCGGCGTGGAGGTGGCTGAGGTAGACCGCGTCGATCGCGTAGATGTCGGTGTAGTTCTGCAGGGCACCCAGCGCACCGTTGCCGAGGTCGAGGAGCATGCGGAAGCCGTCCGCCTCGACCAGGTAGCAGGAGGCGGGGCTTGCGGGACCGGGGAAGCTCCCGGAGGAGCCGATGATGGTGAGTCGCACGTCGCTTTCGCCTTTTCGGTGGGGTGCTCCGCGGAGGCCCGCGGCGGCGCGGTCGCAGCACGGGGCGGGTGCCTCCCTGTTCTTCGTGTTACGGGTCTACCCCAACGGCCGCTGCGGTGGTACCGATTGTGGCCCGCGTCTCACGCGGTTTGAATCACATGTGCACCGCTACCAGATTCGAACACACCACGTTTGCCCTGTTCAAGGCAGGCAAGTGCAATCAACGGCCATTTCGCGCCATTTGTCGGGACTGGGCCACCAGCCGCCCCTTCACATCCCACAACTCCACGTTCTCGTCGAACCATCCGCCGCCCGCCGCCAGGCATGTCGCCCGGAAGGCCAGCGGGCCGGGCGCGGGCAGCGCGCGCATGTGCCAGGTGAGCTCCACCGTGGGCGCCCAGCGCCAGGAGTCGAAGACCGTCACCACCGGGGGCAGCGCGTCCACCGCCATCGGCAGGAAGAGCGCCGGGTCGGCCGGGGCCCCGCCGTCCCGCTCGCTGAGCCGCAGGTGGCCGTCGAGCTCGGGGACCGGTTCGGGGTCCTCGCCGCGCAGCCGCCGCCAGGTGGACTCGGTGTAGAACTGGTCGACCCGGCCCGGGAAGCCGTCGGCGCCGGCCTTGCCACGGCGCGGGTCGTAGGCGCGGCAGCGGTCCGGCGGCGGCAGGTCCGGGGGCGCGGCCTCGTGCGCCGGCTCGCCGTCCGGCTCCAGTTCCGCCGCGGCGACGTGCCCGGTCACCAGCGGCCTGCCGCCCTGGAGCAGGGTGACCCGGACGGTGTCCACGGTCCGGCCGCTCTTCACCGGGACCGCCTCGACCTCGGCCGGCCCCGCGCCCGCGGGGCGGAGGAAGTGGTAGGAGGAGGAGACCGGGTGCGGGTGGGACGCCTCGGACAGGGCGGCCCGCTGCATGACGGCCATCAGGTAGCCGCCGTTCATCGCGGTGCCGATCAGGTACCCGGGGTCGAGGTCGGCGGCGTAGCGCCCGCCCCCGGGCAGGGCGCGGACCTCGGTGGCGGACTCGAAGCGCGTCATGGCCCCATTCAACCGAACCGGATTCCGGAGGCGCCGCCCGGCCCCTCCCCTCGGAGGCGGGGGCGGCGCCCCCGGATCAGGCCCACAGCTGGCCGTCGAGCCGCTCCTCGGCCTCTTCGAGGGTGCCCTCGTAGGCGCCGGTGGACAGGTACTTCCACCCGCCGTCCGCGATGACCAGGGCGATGTCGGCGCGCTCGCCGGCCTTCACCGCCTTGGCCGCCATGCCCAGGGCGGCGTGCAGCGCGCCGCCGGTGGAGATGCCGGCGAAGATGCCCTCCTTCTCCAGCAGCTCCCGGGTGCGGCGCAGCGCGGCGTCGGAGGGGACGGAGAACCGGGTGGTGAGCACCTCGGGGTCGTACAGCTCGGGCACGAAGCCCTCGTCCAGGTTGCGCAGCCCGTAGACCAGTTCGCCGTAGCGCGGCTCGGCCGCGACGATCTTGACGTCCGGGCGCTGCTCGCGCAGGTAGCGGCCGACGCCCATCAGGGTGCCGGTGGTGCCCAGGCCGGCCACGAAGTGGGTGATCTCCGGCAGGTCGGCGAGGAGCTCGGGACCGGTGGTCTCGTAGTGCGCGCGGGCGTTGGCCGGGTTGCCGTACTGGTACAGCATGACCCAGTCGGGGTGCTCCGCGGCCATCGCCTTGGCCACCCGGACCGCCTCGTTGGACCCGCCCGCGGCGGGCGAGGAGTGGATCTCCGCCCCCCACATCCGCAGCAGCTGGCGGCGCTCCTCGGAGGTGTTCTCCGGCATCACGCAGACCATCCGGTAGCCGCGCAGCTTGGCGACCATGGCCAGGGAGATGCCGGTGTTGCCGGAGGTCGGCTCCAGGATGGTGCGGCCCGGGGCGAGCAGGCCGTCCTTCTCCGCCTGCTCGACCATGTAGAACGCGGCGCGGTCCTTGATCGACCCGGTGGGGTTGCGGTCCTCCAGCTTGGCCCAGAGGCGCACCTCGGGCGAGGGGGAGAGGGCCGGCAGCCCCACCAGGGGCGTGCCGCCCAGCGAGTCGAGGAGCGAGTCGTAGCGCATGGCGGGCTAGCGCATGCCGCCGGCGACGGCGGGCAGCACGGTGACCGTGTCGCCGTCGGCCACCGGGGCCTCGATGCCGCCGAGGAAGCGCACGTCCTCGTCGTTCAGGTACACGTTGACGAACCGGCGCAGCTTGCCGCCGTCGACCAGCTTCTCGCCCAGGCCGGGGTGGCGGCGGTCCAGGTCGTCGATGAGCTCGCCGAGGGTGGTGCCGGCGCCCTCGACGGCCTTGGCGCCATCGGTCAGATTGCGCATGATGGTGGGGATGCGGACCTCGGTGGCCATGGGCTCTCTCTCCTCACAGGATGGGGCTTGCCGCCCGTTGACAACGGCGCGCGGGCGCCGGTGATTCCTCCGCGGGTCAGTACGCGTCGACGACCTCGACCGGTTCCTCGGTGACCTCCCCGTCGAGGATCCGGTAGGACCGGAACTCGATGTCCTCCGGGCCCGCCTCCGGGTCCCGGGTGGAGACCAGCACGTAGTGCGCGTTCGGCTCGGAGGCGTAGGAGATGTCGGTGCGCGAGGGGTAGGCCTCGGTGGCGGTGTGCGAGTGGTAGACGACCACCGGTTCCTCGTCCCGGTCGTCCATCTCCCGCCAGACCTTCAGCTGCTCCATGGAGTCGAAGCGGTAGAAGGTCGGCGAGCGCTCCGCGTTGGCCATCTCGACGAACCGCTCGGGGCGGTCGGAGCCCAGTGGGCCGGCGACGATGCCGCAGGCCTCGTCGGGGTGGTCGCGGCGGGCGTGCGCCACGATCCGGTCGCGGATCTCGCGGTTGATCCTCAGCATGCCAGCCAGCGTAGCCGAGAAATTTTCCCTACCCACTCACTGGGTATGGGTTTGTGCTCCAGGTCTCGCCGCTACCCGCGCCGCGCGCCCATCAGCGCCTGGACCAGGGTCTCCTGCACACCGCCGAGCCAGTCGTAGATGTGCGCGGCGGCCTGGTCGGACGCGTCCTCGATGCGCACCCGGGTCTCCCCGTCCTCCTCGGCCGCCTCCAGCCGGGTGCCCAGCGCCAGCCGGACGTCGTTGAGCGCCTTCAGCCACGCGTGCGCGTCCCCGGTGTCCAGCACCAGCTCGCCGCCGCCGGGCGGCAGCGAGGCCAGGGCGGCCGCCATCGCCTCGGCGTTCTCCCGCTTGTGCCGGCGCAGGTCGCCCTCGGTGTAGCGGCGGAAGTCGGCGGCGGCCTCGGTGTCGCCCTCTTCGGTGTAGGCGTCCGGGAGCAGCCGGGCCAGCACCGGGTCCTCCGGCCGCTCCGCGCTGCCGGAGATGCCGACCAGGGCCTCCAGCGAGTCGGCTCCGCCCTCGCCGCCGTCCTCGGCCGGCCCGAGCAGCTCCAGCACCAGGGAGGCCATCGAGTGCAGCACCGCCGCCTCGTCCGCGTCCAGCCGGATGCCCACGCCGCCGCGGACGGCCCGGAAACCGCTCGTCATCAGGTGTCCCGCTTCAAGGTCGCCCACAGCCCGTACTGGTGCAGGATGTTCACGTCGCGCTCCATCTCCTCGCGGGTGCCGGTGGAGACCACCGCGCGGCCCTTGTGGTGCACGTCCAGCATCAGCTTGTGCGCCTTGCGCTTGGAGTAGCCGAAGACGGTCTGGAACACGTAGGTCACGTACGACATCAGGTTGACCGGATCGTTCCAGACGATCGTGACCCAGGGCACGTCGGGCCGGACGTCCTC
This sequence comes from Nocardiopsis potens DSM 45234, assembly GCF_000341105.1. GTDB lineage: Bacteria > Actinomycetota > Actinomycetes > Streptosporangiales > Streptosporangiaceae > Nocardiopsis_A > Nocardiopsis_A potens. The sequence continues at coordinate 4,244 of NZ_ANBB01000036.1, read as the reverse complement.
CCGGGTCTCCGGCCGTTCGAGCTCGACCGGTGCCGGTGCCGTCGGCATGGGTGGCCCACCTCTCCGCTCGATCCGTCGCCGTCCCCATTGTCCCATCCATCACAGGGGCTCTCGGCCCGCTGCGGCGGTGTGCTGCTCCCCCTATTTTGTTCCTCTCAGACACAAACTAGTCTGAATACCCATGACCGACCACACCGCCGCTGGTGCGAGCAGCGCGCTCCTCACCGACCACTACGAGCTCACCATGCTGGAGGGGGCGCTGCGCAGCGGAGCCGCGCACCGGCGCACCGTCTTCGAGATGTTCGCCCGCCGGCTGCCCGAGGGGCGCCGCTACGGCGTCGTCGCCGGGACCGGGCGGTTCCTGGACGCGCTGCGCGACTTCCGCTTCGGCACCGAGGAGCTGGACTACCTCGCCGACGCCCGGGTGGTCGACGAGGCCACCCTGGAGTGGCTGGCCGACTACCGCTTCTCCGGGGACGTCTGGGGCTACGGCGAGGGCGAGTGCTACTTCCCCGGATCGCCGATCCTGGTGGTGGAGGGCACCTTCGCCGAGGCCGTGGTGCTGGAGACGGTGGCCCTGTCCATCTACAACCACGACACCGCGATCGCCTCGGCGGCCTCCCGGATGGCGACCGCCGCGCACGGCCGCCCGCTGATCGAGATGGGCTCCCGGCGCACCCACGAGGAGGCCGCGGTGGCCTCCGCCCGCGCCGCCTACCTCTCCGGCTTCGCCACCACCTCCAACCTGGCCGCCGGCCGGCGCTACGGGGTGCCCACCGCCGGCACCAGCGCGCACGCCTTCATCCTGGTGCACGACAACGAGCGGCACGCGTTCCGCTCCCAGCTGGACGCGCTGGGCTCCGGCACCACGCTGCTGGTGGACACCTTCGACGTGGAGCGGGCGGTGCAGGCCGCGGTGGAGCTGGGCGGCACCGGCCTGGGCGGGGTGCGCATCGACTCCGGCGACCTGGCGCCGACCGCGGCGCGGGTCCGCGAGCAGCTGGACCGGCTCGGCGCCTCCGGCGCCCGCATCGTGGTCACCGGCGACCTGGACGAGTACTCCATCCAGGCGCTGGCGATCGCGCCGGTGGACGGCTACGGGGTGGGCACCTCGCTGGTCACCGGGTCCGGGGCGCCCACCGCCTCGCTGGTGTACAAGCTGGTGGCCCGGTCGCACGGCAGCGGCCCGGCGGCGCCGCTGGAGCCGGTGGCCAAGCGGTCCGTGGGCAAGCCCAGCAAGGGCGGGCGGAAGTGGGCCGCGCGCACCTACGACGAGGCCGGCACCGCCACCGCCGAGGTGGTCTTCGACCACGAGCCCCCGCAGCGCCCGTTCACCCGGCCGCTCCTGCGCCGCCTGGTCGCCGGCGGCGAGATCATCGGCGCCGAGCCGCTGTCCGCGGCCCGCGAGCGGCACGCCGCCTCGCTGGCCGAGCTGCCCGCCTCCGCCCAGCAGATGTCGAGGGGCGAACCCGCCCTGCCGACCCGCTTCGAGCAGCGCGTCGGCGTGTGAGAGGAGAACGACCGTGAAGGCGCTGATCGTCGTGGACCTGCAGAACGACTTCTGCGAAGGGGGGAGCCTCGGGGTGCGGGGCGGGGCGGAGACCGCGCGCGCCGTCTCCGCGTTCCTCGCCGAGCACCGGGCCGACTACGACCGGGTGGTGGCCACCCGCGACCACCACATCGACCCGGGCGGCCACTTCTCCGATGAGCCCGACTACACCGACAGCTGGCCGCCGCACTGCGTCGCGGGCACGCCGGGGGCCGCGTTCCACCCGGAGTTCGACGCCTCCGCCGCGGAGGAGGTGTTCAGCAAGGGCGCCTACACCGCCGCCTACAGCGGCTTCGAGGGCTCCTCCGAGGGCGGGGAGGGGCTGGAGGAGTGGCTGCGCGCCCGCGGCGTGACCGAGGTGGACGTGGTGGGCATCGCCACCGACCACTGCGTCCGGGCGACCGCGGAGGACGCCGCGGCGGCGGGCTTCGCCACCCGGGTACTGCTCGGCCTGACCGCGGGGGTGTCCCGGGAGACCACCGACGCCGCCCTGCGCCGGCTGGCCGGGAAGGGCGTCGCCCTGGAGGGCACCCCGGTCGTCGCGGCCTGAGGGGCCGGAGGCCGAAGGGGGGGTGCCGCCGGCGGCGGCACCCCCCCTTGCAGGTCCGCGGTCAGGCGATGCCGATGGCGGAGCGGACCCGGGCCAGGGTGGCCTGGGCGCGCTCGCGGGCGCGGGCGGCCCCGTCGGCGAGGATGGAGTCCAGCTCGCTGTCCGGCTCGATCAGCGCGTCGTAGCGCTCGCGCATCGGGCCGAAGGTCTCGTCGAGCACCTCGAACAGCTCGTTCTTCAGCTCGCCCCAGCCCATGCCGCCCTGCTCCAGGCGCTTGCGGGCGGCGGCGGTGCGCTCCGCGTCGGCGAAGTGCGAGAGCAGCTGGAAGACCGCGGAGGAGTCCGGGTCCTTGGGCGCCTCGACCGGGGTGGAGTCGGTGGGGATCCGCCGGACCAGCTTCTTCAGCTTGTTCGCCGGCAGGAACAGCGGGATGTGGTTGTCGTAGGACTTGCTCATCTTGCGGCCGTCGATCCCGGGGAGCATGCTGCCCTCCCCCTCGGGGTAGGCGCCCTGCGGGATCGGGAAGGCGTAGGACGAGCCGTAGAGGTGGTTGAACGAGCCCGCGATGTCGGCGGTGTACTCGATGTGCTGGCGCTGGTCCCGGCCGACCGGGACCACGTCGGCGGCCATCACCAGGATGTCGGCGGCCATCAGGATGGGGTAGTTGAACAGCCCCATGTTGACCCCGGCGTCCAGGTCCTCCACCCCGGCCTCGGCGTTGCGGTCCCGGGCGGCCTTGTAGGCGTGCGCCCGGTTCATCAGGCCCTTGGCGGTGACCGAGGACAGGATGGTGGCCAGCTCGAAGACCTCGGGGACCGCCGACTGCCGGTAGAGCAGGGTGCGCTCGGGGTCCAGGCCGCAGGCGAGCCACGTGGCGGCGACCGACCGGACGTCGTGGCGGAGCTTCTCCGGGTCCTTGACCGTGTTGAGCGCGTGGTAGTCGGCGAGGAAGTACAGCGTGTCGTTGCTCGCCGCCGCTTCCAGGGCGGGCTTGATCGCGCCGACGTAGTTGCCGAGGTGCGGCATGCCGGACGTCTGGATGCCGGTCAGGTAGGTCTTGGTCGCTGCCATGGCCCCGATTCTATCGAGCCGGGTTCCCCTGCCGGCCGCGGAAGGCGTGCCAGTGGTCGCCCATCCGGTCCGCCTGCCCCTGGGTGAACTCGCGCAGGCACGGGTCGTCGCTGTAGTTCATGAAGTTGCGCACCGGGTCGGTGCCGGGCTTGTCCGCGCAGGTGTCCCGGCCCACCGGGCAGCCGCTGGACTGCTCCCGCTCGTAGGGGGTGTCCTCCACGTAGTCGCCCGGGTGGGAGCAGCCGTTCTGGAAGGTGTGGAACAGCCCGAGCCAGTGGCCGGTCTCGTGGGTGGCGGTGTGGCCGAGGTCGAAGCCCTTCCGGCCGCCGCCGGGCACCGTCCGGTAGTCCACCACGACCCCGTCGGCCTTCGGGTCGGTCCGGTAGTCCTGCGGGAAGGTGGACTGGCCCAGCACGCCGGCGCCCATGTCCACGGTGTAGATGTTCAGCGTCTCCGGGCCGCCGCGGCGCAGCTCGGCCTTGGCCTTCGCCTCGTTGGCCTCGAAGGAGCCGAACCAGGCGTCGTCGCCGGTGCGGGTGACCTCCCGCAGCTCGAACCGGAAGCCGGTGTCCACGCCGGCGTAGCCGCCGCCGAAGCCGCGGTTCATCACGTCGATCTGCTCGCGGACCTTGTCGTCGGAGACGTCGCCGGTGCCGTCGGCGGCGGTGATCACGTGCAGCGCGACCGGCACCGTCACCGGCCCGTCGCCCCGGTGCGGGACCCGGGCCTCGCGGAGCATCCGCTCGTACTCCGCGGCCTCGGCCGGGCTGATGCCGTGGCTGTCGCGGACCGTCCCGGGGCCGGTGCGGCGCTCCGCGCCGGGCCCGCACTCCTCGGCGGCGGCCGCCGGGGTGCGCTCGGGCGGGTCCTCCGCGGAGGAGGCCGCCGCCGCCAGCAGGCCGGCGAGGGCCGCCGCGCAGGCCCCCGCCCCGGACCAGATACGCCACGCCGTTCCTTTGCCCATGGTCACCCAATGTAGTCGAGTGACGACGTAGTGCATATGAACGGCGCGCCCCCGTTCGCCGGTTTCTTCCCCTCCCGGGTTATTTCCCGCCGGTGGCCCAGGCCCGGAT
>NZ_ANBB01000035.1 GCF_000341105.1 Nocardiopsis potens DSM 45234 | reverse complement strand
GGCGGGGCGGCCCGCCGCAGGCGCGGCGGAGCTGGCTGTGGATCATCCCGTGCGGGCTGCCGGTCCGGTGGTGCCAGGCCCCGACCAGGGTGTTGAGCTCCTTGCGCAGCTCGGCGGTGCGCTCGTGGGCCGGCGCCTCGGCCGGCTCGGAGGGCCCCCTGCGCTCGGCGGCCCGCTGCTCGGTCTTGCGCTTGCGGAGCAGCTGGGCGACCTGCTCCGGCTCCAGCAGACCGGGCAGGCCGAGGAAGTCCTCCTCCTCCGGCGACCCGGGGGCCCCGCCGCCGAACTCGGTCCCGTCGTAGAGGGCCCGGTCGAACTCGGCGGAGGCCTCCATCGTCTCGAACGGCAGCTCCTCCCCCGCGTCCGGGGTGTCCCGCTTCTTCCGGGCCTCGTCGATCATCTCCTGCTCGGGCTCTTCGCCCTCCTTGAGCGGGCGGTCCAGCGCGTGGTCGCGCTCGCGCTCCATCTCCCCGGCGTACTCCAGCAGGGTGGGCACCGAGGGCAGGAAGACCGAGGCGACCTCGCCGCGCCGGCGGGTCCGCACGAAGCGGCCGATCGCCTGGGCGAAGAAGAGCGCGGTGCTGGTGGAGGTGGCGTAGACGCCGACCATCAGCCGGGGCACGTCGACGCCCTCGGAGACCATCCGCACCGCGACCATCCACCGGTCCTCCGACTCGGCGAACCGGGAGATCTTCTTGCTCGCGGTGGGGTCGTCGGAGAGCACCACGGTGGCGCCCTGCCCGGTGATCTTGCGCAGGATCCGGGCGTAGGCCCGGGCCGTCTCGTGGTCGCTGGCGATGACCAGGCCGCCGGCGTCGGGGTGGGCGTTGCGCACCTCGCTGAGCCGGCGGTCCGCGGCGGCCAGCACCTTCTTGATCCAGTCGCCCTTGGGGTCGAGCGCCGCCCGCCAGGCCTGGGCCAGGGCGTCGGTGGTGAGCGGCTCGCCGAGCCGGGCGGCGAGCTCGTCGCCGGCCCGGGTCCGCCAGCGCATCTCGCCGGAGTAGGCCATGAAGATGACCGGGCGGACCACGCCGTCGGCCAGCGCCGGGGCGTAGCCGTAGCTGTAGTCCCAGGAGCAGCGGCGCACCCCGTCGTGGTCCTGCACGTAGTCCACGAACGGGATGGGGTTGACGTCGGACCGGAACGGGGTGCCGGTGAGCGAGAGCCGCCGGGCCGCCGGGTCGAACGCCTCCCGGGCCGCGTCGCCCCAGGAGAGCGCGTCGCCGGCGTGGTGCACCTCGTCGAAGATGACCAGGGTGCGGCGCGCCTCGGTGCGGTTGCGGTGCAGCATCGGGTGCGCCGCGACCTGGGCGTAGGTCACCGCGGCGCCGGTGAACCCCCGTCCCAGCGCGCCCTGGGCGTTCTTGAAGTCGGGGTCGATCGCGATCCCGAACCGGGCCGCCGCCTCGGCCCACTGCTTCTTCAGGTGCTCGGTGGGGCACACGATGGTGATGGAGCGGACCGCGTGCCGCGCCAGCAGCTCGGCGGCGAGCGTCAGCGCGAACGTGGTCTTGCCCGCCCCCGGCGTGGCGACCGCCAGGAAGTCCCGGGGCTCCCGGCGGAAGTACTCGTCGAACGCCTCGCGCTGCCACTGGCGCAGCCCGGTGAGGCGGTCCGCCGTGCTCGTCTGCACAACCGTCATCTGGCCATTCCCCCATTGCTCACCCGGACGAGGGTATCCGGCCCTACCCCGCGCCGGTGCCAGCCCCCGCGCCGGTGTCGACCGCGCCGTCGTTGAACGGCATGTAGGGGTCGATCCAGGGGAAGGCCACGGTCCACAGCAGCCAGGCGATCCCGGCGATCAGCGCCAGGACCACGATCAGCTTCACCGGCACCGGGCCGGGGATCAGCCGCCAGATCAGTCCGTACACCGGTTCACTCCGCTTCCTTCGCCGCGTCGCCGTCCTCCGGCGCCATGTGCGCGATGTTCTCCGGCATGCCCTGCTCCTTGGGCCGGGTCTCGCTGAGCTCGGCGTGCACGATCAGCCGGTGCGTGTTGTTCAGCTTGGGCGCGCAGGTGGTGAGGGTGAGCAGGGAGCGCTGCGGGTCGTCGTTGTTCTCCGGGTCGAACGGGTCGGGGTCGACCACCTCGACCTTGTCCGGGGTGACGGTGACCTCGTCGATGACCTCGTAGGTGTAGTAGTTGTCCCGGTCCTCCACGACGATCTCGTCGCCGTCGGAGAGCAGGTCCAGGTCCCAGAAGATGCCGGACACCCGGTGCCCGGCCACCGCGTAGTTGCCCGGCTGCCCGGGGTCGGCCGAGTCGCCGCCGGCCACGTCCTCGTCGGTGTAGCGGCCGGGGCTGTACCGGATGTCCTCCGGCTGCACGCCGTTGACCACCACCCACTGCAGGTCGAGCCCGGGGATGTACATCCGGCTGTCGGCCGAGCCGGGCAGCGGCTCGGAGTCCGGGCCGGCCTCCCAGGTCTCCTCCAGGCCCTGGGAGAGCTGCTCCTGCTCGCGGTCGGTCTCGATCTGCTTGCCGTAGACCTGGTAGGCGGCGAAGAAGAGCATCACCACACCGGCGGTGAACAGCAGCTCGCCGACGGTGCGCAGGACGCCGCGCGCGATGTCCCCGCCGGTGAGCCTGCGGCGCGCGCGTCGATCCGATCCTCTGGTGCGCCGGTGCGCCCCGCGCTCACTGGTGGAAACCATATGGACCTACCCGTCGTCGCCGTCGCCTGCGAGCGTATCCTGCCGCACGGGGCGCCGTGCGCACAAAGCCCGTACAGCAGGGCATTGCCGACGTTCGGGGGCCGCTCCGCGCCCTCCCCTCGCCCGCCCCGTGTCGATCTTGGACTTATCGACCGGTCGAGGAGCGCTCGCCGGCGCGGCTCCGCGGAGCGGGACCGGTCGATAAGTCCAAGATCAACGCAGAGGTAGGAGCGGCGGAGGAGGGCTACGAGCGGGTCAGGAGGTCATCTCCTCGTAGATCTTCTTGCACTCGGGGCAGACCGGGAACTTCTTCGGGTCCCGGTTGGGCACCCAGACCTTCCCGCAGAGCGCGATCACCGGGGCACCGGTGACGGCGCTCTCGGTGATCTTGTCCTTCTGCACGTAGTGCGCGAACCGCTCGCGGTCCCCGTCGTCGTGCGAGATGTCCGGACGGGTCTCGCTCTCCGGCACGACCTTGTTCAGCACGTCCATGGCCATCGCTCGCTCACACCTCCTCGGATCCGGCCTCCTACGGTACCGGTCAGTTCAGCGAGGGGTCGTCGGGAAGCGTGGAGACCAGCGCGAGATCGCCGCCCTGCCTGCGCAGCACCCGCGCCCACAGGGTCTCCGGGGAGTCCGAGAAGACGTCCTCCACGCTGGCCGGGAGGACGTACCAGGCGCCCTCCTCGATCTCCGCGCCGAGCTGGCCCCGGCCCCAGCCGGAGTAGCCGGCGAACACCCGCAGCCGGCCCAGCCCGCCGCCGATCACCTCGGGCGGGGCGTCCAGGTCGATGACGCCCACCCGGACGGCCTCGGTGTCGGCCTCGCCCTCCAGCGGCCGCCAGCCCAGCGGCTCCTCCTCGTCCCCGGGGACCCCCAGGGCCAGCCCGGAGCCCTCGCCGACCGGCCCGCCGGCGAACATCACCGCCGGGGAGCTGGCGAAGGCGCTCCACCCCTCCAGGACCTCCTCGACCAGGTGGTCGGAGGGGCGGTTGACGACCACGCCCAGCGTCCCCTCGGCGTCGTCGTCGATGACCAGGACGACGGTCCGCCGGAAGTTCGGGTCCTCCAGCGCGGGGGTGGCCACCAGCAGGCTCCCGGTCAGGTTCGGCGTGCTCATGTCCTGCTGTCTACCCCGCCCGGGCGGCCGCGACCACCGGCTCCGGCGCACGATCGCGCACCGGAGCCGGACGGTCGCGGCGCGGTCACTCGGCGGCGCCGCCGGCGCGGACCGCGACCTCGCGCACCGCCGAGGCGACGGCCTTGGACAGGCCGGTGTGGAACACGCTCGGGATGATGTAGTGCGGGCCGAGCTCGTCGTCGGTGACGGCCCCGGCGATGGCCTCCGCGGCGGCGACCATCATGTCGGAGTCGACGTGGTGGCTCTGCGCGTCCAGCAGGCCGCGGAAGAACCCGGGGAAGACCAGCACGTTGTTGATCTGGTTCGGGTAGTCGCTGCGGCCGGTGGCCACCACCGAGGCGTGCAGGTGCGCCACGTCCGGGTCGACCTCGGGGTCCGGGTTGGCCAGCGCGAAGATGATCGAGTCGTCGTTCATCTCGGCGATGTCCTCGCCGCCCAGCACGTTCGGCGCGGAGACGCCGATGAACACGTCCGCCCCGGCGACGGCGCCGCGCAGGTCCCCGGTGTAGCCGTCCGGGTTGGTGTTGGCGGCGATCCAGGCCAGGTTGGGGTCGAGGCCGTCGCGGCCCTCGTGCACCGCGCCCTCGACGTCGCAGACCACCACGTGCTTGGCGCCGGCGTGCATCAGCAGCTTGAGGATGGCGGTGCCGGCCGCGCCCGCGCCGGACATCGCGATCCGCACCTCGCTGAGGTTCTTGCCGACCACGCGCAGCGCGTTCTTCAGCGCGGCGAGCACGACGATGGCGGTGCCGTGCTGGTCGTCGTGGAAGACCGGGATGTCCAGCAGCTCGCGCAGCCGGGCCTCCACCTCGAAGCAGCGCGGGGCGGAGATGTCCTCCAGGTTGATGCCGCCGAAGCCGGGGGCGATCACCTGGACGGTGCGGACGATCTCGTCGACGTCCTGGGTGTCCAGGGCGATCGGCCAGGCGTCGATGTCGGCGAACCGTTTGAACAGCGCGGCCTTGCCCTCCATGACCGGCATGGAGGCCTCCGGGCCGATGTTGCCCAGGCCCAGCACGGCCGAGCCGTCGGTGACCACCGCGACGCTGTTCCGCTTGATGGTGAGTCGGCGGGCGTCGTCCTTGTTGGCCGCGATGGCCTGGGAGACCCGGGCGACGCCGGGGGTGTAGGCCATGGACAGCTCGTCCCGGTTGCGGAGCGGGACCTTGGACTGCATTTCGATCTTGCCGCCGAGGTGCATCAGGAAGGTGCGGTCGCTGACCTTGTGCACCACGACGCCTTCGATGGCCCCCAGGGCGTCGACGATGGCCTGGGCATGGTCGGTGTCGCGGGCGGCGCACGTCACGTCGATGCGGATCCGCTCATGCCCGGCCTGCGCCACGTCCAGGGCCGTGATGACGCCCCCCACGTGCTCGACCGCGTTGGTGAGGCTGCCGACGGCACTGCCGTGCCCGTCGAGTTCCAGGCGGACGGTTATCGAGTAGGAGACGCTGGGAAGGGTGGCCACGTAAAGCTCCTCTATGTCACATGTCCGACGCGAACCGGCGCGCTCTGGCTCAGGTCGCGCGCCGCCGGCACCGCGGGCGGCCTGGCTGGGGCCGCGTTTCCCGGGCGTCGTGTCCCGCCCGGGGCGCCGTCGAGAGGTCCGGCGCGCCGGTGCCGTGCGCACCCTTCATGGTGCCACCGCCGCTGGTCGAGGTGGGCACCGGGCCGGTGAGGCGCTTCACACTCCGGTGCGGCCCGCGGCCAGTTCGCGGGCGAGCCGCTCCGCGATGTCCGCGCAGCTGCCCAGCCGGACGGCGGTGGAGTCGAGGACCAGGTGGTAGAGCGAGGGGTCGGCCGGGTCGGTGCGGTAGTAGCGGCGGACGTAGGCGCTCCGGGCCCGGTCGTTCTGCTCCAGGTCGCGCATGGTCGGCGGGTGCCAGGGGTCCTCCCGGTCCCCGGCGTCCGGGTCGGGCAGGGCCTCGCCGCCGTCGCCGGGGGGCTCCGGCAGCCCCTGGGCGCGGGCCAGCTCGGGCAGGGCCGCGGCCTGCTCCAGCCGGCGCGCCTTGGGCCCGTCCAGCCGGACGTGCAGCACCCCGGGGGCGCCGGCCAGCACCACGGCGCCGGCCCGGCCCAGCACCACGCCGCCCTCTTCGGCGATCCTGGCCAGCACCTGCTCGGTGCGGTCGACGAAGTCCCGGTCGTAGTAGATGCGGCCCTCGGCGTCGGCGGCGCCGAGGTAGCTCATGTCCACGCTGCCCAGGGTGACGGTGGGCAGCCGGGCCGCACTGGCCAGCATCCGCTCCAGGCCGCTGGGGGCGCGGTCGTCGCGGCGCAGCGCCTCCTCCAGGGAGCAGCCGATCCGCTCGGCGACCGCGCCGGGCACCGCCCGGTCCAGGAAGGGGACGCCGAGGCGGGCGGCGAGCGCGCGCCCCACCACGCCGCCGCCCGCACCGTAGGTCGCCGAGACCGTCACCGCACAGCCCATAGCGCCACCATCCGGTCCGATTCCCGCGGGCCGCCCCGCTCAACCGGTTCCTACCCGGGCGCGGGCCGGCCGGAACGGCGGCTCAGAACAGCGCGGAGGTGAGCGAGCGGCGGGCCTTGGAGACCACCGGGTCGCCCGCGGGCAGCACCTCGAAGAGCGAGACCAGGTGCTTGCGGACCCGCTCGCGCTCGTCGTCCCGGGTGACCCGGACCAGGTTGATCAGCCGGCTGAAGGCGTCCTCGAACTTGCCGCCGTAGGTGTCGATGTCGGCGACGGCGATGTGCGCGTCGACGTCGGCCGGGTCGTCGGCGGCGGCCTTGCGCACCGCGGCGGCGTCGACGTCGCGGAGCCGGCCGACCAGGCGCACCCAGGCCAGCTTCTGCCGGGCGTTCTCGTTCTTCGGGTCCTTCTCCAGGGCCTTGGCGTAGACGGCCTCGGCGGCCTCGAAGTCGTCCCGGTCCAGGGCCTCCTGGGCCTCGGCGTCGACCGGGTCCTCCGGGCCCTGCTCCTGCTCCGGGGCGCCGGCGCCCTCCGGGCCCAGCCCGGTGAACTCCGGCGGGAGGACCTGCTGCTTGCGCAGTTCCTCGAAGATCTGGGAGAGCCAGTCGCGCAGCTGGTCCTCGGTGGCCGGGCCGACCGGGCCGGGGACGACCTGGCCGCCGATCACCAGGGCCAGCGTGGGCACCGCCTGGACCCGCAGCGCCTGGGCGATCTGCGGGTTGGCCTGCACGTCCACCTTGGCGACGCGCCACTGACCGCCGGCGCCCACGGCGAGGCGGTCGATGGCCGCCTCCACCTGGGCGGACTGCTCAGAACTGGTCTGCAGGACGGCGAGCACCACAGGCGCGCTGAGCGACGCCTCCAGTACCTCCTGCTGGAAATTGCTCTCGTCGACGTCGATCGCGTAGGGGTTGGCGGTGCCGGAGTTCCGCTCGGCCTCGCGCTTGGCCTCGCGTTCCATCGCGGCTTTCCGGGCTCCCAGGTCGATCGCGCCCTGCATGGAGTAGTCCGATGGCTGCATGCCTCCATCCTGCCGCATGCAGGGCGCGGGCCGGTCAGAACCGCGGGTCCTCCACGTAGGTGCCGAACTCCTCGCCCATGGCGGAGCAGATCTCGCCGAGGGTGGCCTCGGCCCGGGCGGCGTCCAGCAGCACCGGGACCAGGTTGGGGCGGGCCGGGTCGCGGACCGCCTCCAGCAGCCGGGCCAGCGCGGCGTCCACCGCGCCCTGGTCGCGGGCGGCGCGGCGGCGCTTGAGCGCGGCGGTCTGCTCCCGCTCGATCTCGTGCCCGATGCGGAGGATGTCCAGGTCGCCGGAGACGGTGTTGGTGGCGGTGTTCACACCGACGATCCGCTTGCCACCCCGCTCCAGCGCCTGCTGGTAGCGGAAGGCGGACTCGGCGATCCGCGCGCTGAACCAGCCGCTGCGGATCCCGGCGAGGACGCCGGAGGCCATCGGGCCGATCTCGTGCCCGGCGTCCTCGCCGCCGCCCATCCGCAGGATCCGCTCGAAGATCCGCTCGGCCTCGGCCTCCATCCGGTCGGTGAGCGCCTCGACGTAGTAGGAGCCGCCGAGCGGGTCGGCGACGGAGGCGACCCCGGTCTCCTCCATCAGCACCTGCTGGGTGCGCAGGGCGATCTCGGCGGCCTGCTCGGTGGGGAGGGCGTGCGTCTCGTCCAGGGCGTTGGTGTGCAGCGAGTTGGTGCCGCCGAGCACCGCGGAGAGCGCCTCGACCGCGGTGCGGACCACGTTGTTGTAGGGCTGCTGGGCGGTGAGCGAGACGCCGGCGGTCTGGGTGTGGAAGCGCAGCCACTGCGCCTTGGCGGTGGCGGCGCCGTACCGGTCGCGCATCCAGCGGGCCCAGATCCGGCGGGCGGCGCGGAACTTGGCGATCTCCTCGAAGAAGTCGATGTGGGCGTCGAAGAAGAAGGACAGGCCGGGGGCGAAGGCGTCGACGTCCAGGCCGCGGGAGAGGCCGAGCTCGACGTAGCCGAACCCGTCGGCCAGGGTGAAGGCGAGTTCCTCGGCGGCGGTGGCCCCGGCCTCGCGGATGTGGTAGCCGGAGACCGAGAGGGGTTTGAACGCCGGGACGTTCTCCGCGCAGTACTCCATCAGGTCGCCGATGAGGCGCAGGTGCGGCTCGGGCGGGTAGAGCCACTCCTTCTGCGCGATGTACTCCTTGAAGATGTCGGTCTGCAGGGTGCCGTTGAGCGCGGCGGTGTCCGCGCCCTGCCGCTCGGCGGCGGCCAGGTACATGCAGAACACCGGGACGGCGGGGCCGCTGATCGTCATCGAGGTGGTGACCTCGCCCAGCGGGATGCCGTCGAAGAGCACGTCCATGTCGGCGGCGGAGTCGACGGCGACGCCGCAGTGGCCCACCTCGCCCAGGGCGAAGGGCGCGTCGGAGTCGTGCCCCATCAGGGTGGGCATGTCGAAGGCGACCGAGAGGCCGCCGCCCCCGGAGGCCAGGATCATCTTGTACCGCTCGTTGGTCTGGCGGGCGCTGCCGAACCCGGCGAACTGGCGGATGGTCCAGGTGCGGCCGCGGTAGCCGGTGGGGTGCAGCCCGCGGGTGTAGGGGTACTCCCCCGGCCAGCCGATCCGCTCGAACCCGGGGACCTCTGCGCCCGGGGGCGGCCCGTAGACCGGGTCGACGTCCTGGCCGGAGAGGGTGGTGAAGTCGGCGTCGCGGGTGCGCGCCGCGTCGTAGCGCCGCTGCCAGCGGGCGCGGCCCGCCTCGATCTCATCGCCGGTGGCCATGGATCCGACAGTAGGCGGCCGCGCCGGTTTCCGACAGGGGGCGCCCCGGGCGGGCTCAGTCCCCGCCGGGGCCGGGGTCGGGGAAGTCGCCGAACCCCACCCGGAGCTTGATGAAGGAGCGGTGCATCCGCTCCAGCTCCTCGGCGGTGTAGCCGTCCATGGCGAAGTCCATGGCGAGCAGGTCGCGGGTGGCGTGCTCGACCACCTCCCGGCCGGCCTCGGTGATCTCGGCGAGGGTGCCGCGGCCGTCGCTGGGGTTGGGCATCCGCCGGACCAGCCCCTGGCGCTCCAGCCGGTCGATGGTGTTGGTGACGCTGGTGGGGTGGACCATCAGCCGCTCGCCGATCTTGCCCAGCGGCAGCGCCCCGGAGGCGCTGAAGGTGAGCAGGACCAGCGCCTCGTACCGGGCGAAGGTGAGCTCGTAGGGCTTGAGCGCGCCGTCCAGCCGGCCGATGAGGATCTGCTGCGCCCGCATGATCGAGGTGACCGCGGCCATGGCGGGCGAGGCGCCCCAGCGCCGCTCCCAGTTCTCGTGCGCCCGCTCGATCGGGTCGAACGGCAGGTTCAGCGGATTTCCCACGTCGCCACTTTAGCGATCCGAGGAGCGGCGGTGGTCCGACCTGATTTTTCCGGGGAACGGGTCTTGCCCTTCCGCGAAATTAATAGTTAAGTTTCCTAAAAGATGCTCACCCAACGTGAGGACATCCCCCATGTCCGTGACGCGAAGACGCCCCCGCCTCCGCCTCCGTGACCGGATCGCCGCGCTCGCCGCGGCCCTGATCGCCGCCCCGCTCGTGCTCACCGCCTCCCCCGCGGCCGCCGCCCCCGGCGACGTCACCGTCGTCTACACCGAGGGGTCGGGCTGGGAGACCGGCTACAGCGGCCAGTTCACCATCGACAACGCCGGCTCCGCCGAACTGTCCGACTGGACCATCGAGGTGACCCTGCCCAAGGGCGCCGAGATCGCCAGCCTCTGGAACGCCACCATGAAGCGCTCCGGGGACACCTACACCCTGACCCCGCCGTCCTGGGGCGCCCCCGTCCCGGCCGGCGGCACCTACCAGATCGGCTTCAACGGCACCCGCGCCTCCGCCGGCACCAAGACCGAACCGGTCTCCTGCACCGTCAACGGCGCCCCCTGCGCCGGCGGCCAGGCCGACACCGAGGCCCCCACCGCCCCCACCGGGCTGGCCTCGACCGGCACCACCTCCAGCACCGTCGCGCTCTCCTGGAAGGCCTCCACCGACGACACCGGGGTGGCCGGCTACGAGGTGGTCAGCGGCGGGCAGCCGGTGCGCACCGTGATCGGCACCGGGACCGAGACCACCGTCTCCGGGCTGAAGGCCGACACCGAGTACACCTTCACCGTCCGCGCCTTCGACGCCGCGGGCAACCGCTCGGCGGAGTCCGGCTCCGTCACCGCCCGCACCGCCAAGTCCGAGGACCCCGGTCCCGGGCAGCCCGGCGGGCACCGGGTCGGCTACTTCACCCAGTGGGGCATCTACGACCGCGGCTACCTGGTGAAGAACATGGACACCAGCGGCACCGCGGCGCGGCTCACCCACATCAACTACGCCTTCGCCAACATCAACTCCAACGGCCAGTGCTTCCAGGCCAACCAGGCCGGCCAGGGCGACGCCTGGGCCGACTACGGCCGCTCGTTCCGCGCCGACGAGAGCGTGGACGGCGTCGGCGACACCTGGGACCAGGGGCTGCGCGGCAACTTCAACCAGCTGCTCGAACTCAAGGAGAAGCACCCGCAGCTGAAGGTGCACCTGTCCATCGGCGGCTGGACCTGGTCCAAGCACATCTCGGACGCGGCCGCCACCCCGGAGTCGCGCGCCCGGATGGCCTCCTCCTGCATCGACATGTTCCTCCGCGGCAACCTGCCGCCGTTCGACGGCGCGGGCGGCCCCGGCTCCGCCTACGGCGTCTTCGACGGCATCGACCTGGACTGGGAGTGGCCGGCCTCCGAGGGGCACCCGGACAACGTCTACCGCCCCGAGGACAAGCAGAACTTCACCGCGCTGGTGAAGGAGTTCCGCACCCAGCTGGACGCACTGGAGCAGGAGACCGGCCGGACCTACGGGCTGACCTCGTTCATGCCCGCCGACCCGGCCAAGGTGGAGGCCGGCTTCGAGGTCGCGAAGATCATGCCGGACTTCGACTTCGTCACCGTGCAGGGCTACGACTACCACGGGGCCTGGGAGAACACCACCGGGCACCAGTCCAACCTGGTGGTCTCGGCCGCCGACCCCAACCCGCCGGAGCGGCTGTTCAGCGGCGAGGTCGCGATCGACGCCTGGACCTCGCGCGGGGCGAAGCCCGGCGACCTGGTGCTGGGCGTGCCGTTCTACGGCCGCGGCTGGACCGGGGTGCAGCCCGGCCCCGGCGGCGACGGGATGTTCCAGAGCGCGACCGGGGCCGCCCCCGGCCGCTACGAGGCCGGCATCCAGGACTGGAAGCTGCTCAAGGCCCTGCCCGCCCAGGGCTACACGCTCCACCGCGACGAGGCGACCGGGGCGGCCTGGCTCTACGACGGGACCACCCTGTGGACCTACGACGACGCGACCGAGATGCAGCGCAAGGCGCGCTGGATCAACTCGCAGAACCTCGGCGGCGCGATGGTGTGGTCGCTGGACGGCGATGACGCCGACGGCACCCTGATGCGCGCGCTGGACGGCACGCTCGGCTCCTGATCCCCCCGGGGAGCCGAGCGGCGAGGGCGGCGGTTGTGCACCGCGGAATCCCGGTGCACGGCCGTTGCCCTCCACCCTTTCTATTAGTTAAGTTTCCTGAAAATTTCGGGCAGGCCAACCTACCCCCTGGAGAGATGCCCCCCATGTCGATCCCCCGAACAGCGGCCCGGGCCGCGGCGGTGGCGGCCGCGCTGCTCCTGCCTGCGGCCCTCCTCGCCCCGCCGGCCGCGGCCGAGGACGCCCCGGACGGCGGCCCGGTCACCGCCGCGCACACCGAGACCTCCCGCTGGCCCACCGGCTACCAGGCGGAGATCACCGTCACCAACCCGACCGGCGCCCCGCTCGACGACTGGTCCGTCTCCTTCGAACTGCCCGAGGGCGCGAAGGTGCACCAGATGTGGGACGCCTCCCTGGAGCGGGACGGCTCCGGCTACACCGCCGCCCCGCCGGAGTGGGGCGCGGAGATCCCCGCCGGGGGCAGCTACACCTTCGGCTACAACGGGGCGTTCTCCGGCGGCGACACCGACCCGGTCTCCTGCACGGTCAACGGCGAGCCCTGCGACGGCGGCGACGGGGGCGGCGAGCGCCCCTACCGCCAGGTCGGCTACTTCACCCAGTGGGGCGCCGACGACAAGGACTACCTGGTCAAGTCGTTGGACACCACCGGCCAGGCCGAGCGGCTCACCCACATCAACTACGCCTTCGCCAACCTGGACGAGGACGGCCGCTGCTTCGCCAGCGATACCGAGGGCGAGGGCGAGGCGCTCTCCGACTACGGCAGGGCCTACACCGCCGAGGAGAGCGTCAGCGGCACCGCCGACGACGCGGACCAGCCGCTCCGCGGCAGCTTCAACCAGCTCCGCCAGCTCAAGGAGAAGTACCCCGACCTCAAGGTCTCCATCGCCATCGGCGGCTGGGCCTGGTCGGACCACTTCTCCAACGCCGCGCTGCCGGAGAACCGCGAGGCCGCCGTCGCCTCCTGCATCGACATGTTCATCGAGGGGAACCTGCCCGAGCTGAACGGCGCCGGCGGCGAGGGCGCCGCCGAGGGCGTCTTCGACGGCATCGACCTGGACTGGGAGTGGCCCGGCAGCGAGGGCGAGCCCGGCAACGTGGTCCGCCCCGAGGACAAGGAGAACTTCACCGCGCTGGCCGCGGAGTTCCGCACCCAGCTCGACGAGCTCGGCGAGGAGACCGGCGAGGACTACCTCCTCACCTCGTTCATGCCCGCCTCCATCGCCGCGCTGGACACCGGCTACGAGGTGCCCGAGCTGATGGAGTCGTTCGACTTCATCAACGTGCAGGGCTACGACTTCACCGGCTCCTGGTCGAGCAGCACCGGGCACCAGTCCAACGTCCGGGTGCCCGAGGGCGACCCGTCCTCCACTCCGCGCAGCTACGAGACGATCGTCCAGGCCTACCTGGACCGCGGGGCCGAGCCCGAGGACATCGTGATGGGCGTGCCGTTCTACGGCCGCGGCTGGCAGGGCGTCGAGCCCGGCCCGGACGGCGACGGCCTGTGGCAGGAGTCCGCCGGCGCCGCCCCCGGCCCGCGCGACCCCGGCTACAACGACTACAACGTGCTCGCCGGATTCGCCGAGGACGGCGGGTTCGAGCTGTACCGCGACGACCACGCCGGCACCGCCTGGCTCTACGACGGCGACCAGTGGTGGACCTTCGACGACGCCACCGCCATCGCGCAGAAGACCGCCTGGGCCCGCGAGACCGGGCTGAGCGGCGCCATGGTCTGGTCGCTGGACGGCGACGACGCCGACGGCACCCTGTTCCGCGCGCTGCACGGCGAGCTCAACGGGTCCTGACCGGAGAACCACCCTGAAAAGGGGCGCCGCCGACGGGAGACGGCGGCGCCCCGCCTCCGCCGGGGCGGGCCCCCGGCGCTGCGGCCCCGGTGTTGCTCGCCGCCGGGGCCGCAGGGGCGTCCGGCACCGCGGATATGCTGGCCCCCATGCCCGCGACCAGCACGATCCCCGTCCGCATCGCCTCCTTCGCCGAGCTCGGCACCGCCGAGCTGTACGCGCTGCTCCGGCTCCGCACCGACGTGTTCGTGGTCGAGCAGGAGTGCGCCTACCCCGAGCTGGACGGCCGGGACACCGAACCCGGCACGCTGCACGCCTGGGCGGCCGACCCCGGCGACCCCGGCACCCCGCTGGCCTGCCTGCGGGTGCTGGCCGAACCGGACGGCTCGGCCCGGATCGGCAGGGTGGCCACCGCCTCTTCGGCGCGCGGGCGGGGCCTGGCCCGGCTGCTGCTGGCCGCCGCGCTGGAGCGGCTCGCCGGCCGCGAGGTCCGGCTGGACGCCCAGGCCTACGCCACCGGCCTCTACCGCTCGTTCGGCTTCGAGCCGTGCGGCCCGGAGTTCACCGAGGACGGCATCGCCCACGTGCCCATGCGCAGGAGGGCGTCGGCCGCGGAGTAGGGGTCGCCGCCGGCCGCGACCTCGGCGGCCGCCCGGTCCAGCCCGGCGTGGCCGTGCACGTCGACCACGTGCTCGCGGAGCGCGGCCAGCACGATCGCCTCGACCTCGCCGCGGGCCCGGGCCCGGCGGCGCCGCTCCAGCTCGCCGGAGCCGCGCAGGTGCTCGGCGTGCCGGTCGATCCGCTCCAGCAGCTCGGCGGTCCCCTCGCCGGCCGAGGCCACGGTGCGCACGATCGGCGGCCGCCACTCCCCCGGCCCGCGCCCCGCCTGGGCGACCATCTGGCGCAGGTCGCGCACGACCGCCTGGGCGCCCTCCCGGTCCGCCTTGTTCACCGCGAACACGTCGGCGATCTCCAGCACGCCGGCCTTGGCCGCCTGGATCCCGTCGCCCATGCCCGGGGCGCACAGCACCACGGTGGTGTCGGCGTGCGCGGCGATCTCCACCTCCGCCTGGCCGACGCCGACCGTCTCCACCAGCACGGTGTCGAAGCCCGCGGCGTCCAGCACCCGCAGCGCGTGCGGGGCGGCCCAGGAGAGCCCGCCCAGGTGGCCCCGGCTGGCCATGGAGCGGATGAACACCCCCGGGTCGGTGGCGTGCTCCTGCATCCGCACCCGGTCGCCCAGCAGCGCGCCGCCGGTGAACGGGGACGAGGGGTCGACCGCGAGCACCGCGACGCTCTCCCCGCGCCCGCGCACCGCGGCGACGAGCGCCGCGGTGGTGGTCGACTTGCCGACCCCGGGCGGGCCGGTGAGGCCGACGATCCGGGCCCGGCCGGCGGCCGGGGCGAGCCCGGCGGTGATCGCGCGCAGCACCCGCGCGCCCTCGTCCCCCCGGGCGCCCTCCTCCACCAGGGAGACGGCGCGCGCGACCGCGCGCCGCTCGCCCCGCAGCACCCGCTCGACGATCCCGGCCGGATCCTGTGCGCCCCTCACCCGCGGCCCCTCAACCGAACGTCCCGGCCCGGCCGTCGATCTGCTCCCGGAGGATGTCGGCGTGGCCGGCGTGCCGGGCCGTCTCCTCCACCATGTGCAGCAGGATCCAGCGCAGCGTCACCCGGCCCAGCTCGGGGTGGGGCACCGCGTCGTCCAGCGCGAAGCGGTCCGCCGCCCGCCGGGACTCGGCGCAGACCTCCCGGTACTCGGCGGTGAGCGAGGCGACGGTGTCGTGCCCGCCCAGCCGGAAGGTGGAGTCCGGGTCGGACGGGTCCAGGCCGAGGTCCTCGGGCGGGCGGCCGCAGAGGATGTGCTGGAACCAGTTGAGCTCGACCCGGGCCGCGTGCCGCAGCAGCCCGGCCGGCGTGGTCGCGGAGGGCACCAGGGCGCGCCGGGCGTCGGCCTCGGACAGCCCTTCCACCTTCCGCGCCAGCACCTGGCGCTGCAGGTCCAGGAAGGCCTCCAGGGTCTCCCGCTCGCCGCCCGAGGGCGCCAGCGCGATCAGCCGCCGGGCCGGCTCGGGGAGCCGCTCCTCGTCCACCGCCATGCCCGGACCCTAACCCGGGCCCGGGCCGCTCGGCTAGGAAGCGGGGACCTCCAGCAGCAGGGCGTCGCCCTGCCCGCCGCCGCCGCACAGCGCGGCCGCACCGAGGCCGCCGCCGCGCCGGCGGAGCTCGTGCACCAGGTGCACGGCGAGCCGGGCGCCGGAGGCGCCGATCGGGTGGCCGAGCGCGATCGCGCCGCCGTCGGCGTTGACGATCTCCTCGGAGACGCCGAGGTCGCGCACGGACTGCACGGCGACCGCGGCGAACGCCTCGTTGATCTCGATCAGGTCCAGGTCGGAGACGTCCCGGCCGGCCTTGCCCAGGGCGTGCCTGATGGCGTTGGAGGGCTGGGAGTGCAGCGAGTTGTCCGGGCCGGCGACGTTGCCGTGCGCGCCGATCTCGGCGAGCACCTCGCAGCCGAGCTCCTCGGCCTTGGCCCTGCTCATCACCACCACGGCGGCGGCGCCGTCGGAGATCTGCGAGGAGGAGCCGGCCGTGATGGTGCCGCCGTCGGCGAAGGCCGGGCGGAGCCGGGCCAGGCCCTCCTCGGTGGTGTCCGGGCGCACGCCCTCGTCCGCGGCGAACACCTTCGGGTCGCCCTTGCGCTGCGGGATCTCCACCGGGACGATCTCGGCGTCGAACCGGCCGTCCTTGGCGGCGCGGGCGGCGCGCTGGTGCGAGCGGGCCGCGAAGGCGTCCTGCTCGGCCCGGCCGATGCCGAGCCGGGCGTTGTGCCGCTCGGTGGAGGCGCCCATCGACTCCTGGTCGAAGGCGTCGGTGAGGCCGTCGTGCTCGGTGGCGTCGAGCACCTCCACCGCGCCGTACTTGTAGCCCTTGCGCGCCTTGGGCAGCAGGTGCGGGGCGTTGGTCATGGACTCCATGCCGCCGGCGACCACGACGTCGAACTCGCCGGCCGCGATGAGCTGGTCGGCCAGGGCGATGGCGTCCAGGCCGGACAGGCAGACCTTGTTGACGGTCAGCGAGGGGACGCTCATCGGGATGCCGGCCTTGACCGCGGCCTGGCGGGACGGGATCTGCCCCTGGCCGGCCTGGAGCACCTGCCCCATCACCACGTAGTCCACCTGGTCGCCGGTGATCCCGGCGCGCTCCAGGGCGGCCTTGATCGCGACGGCGCCCAGGTCCGCCGCTCCGTGCCCGGCCAGTGAGCCGAGCAGCCTGCCGATCGGGGTACGCACCCCGCTGACGATGACGGATCCGGGCATATCGGGCCTCCCAGTGTCATTTATCGCACCCGGTCTGCAACGATACAGATGCCCGAACGTCCGTCTCACGGGAGGATCCGGCACCGTGTTCACCCGAATCGACCACATCGGAATCGCCTGCCGCGACCTGGACGCCGCGGTGGAGTTCTACCGCGGCGCCTACGGGTTCGAGGTGGCCCACGAGGAGGTCAACGAGGAGCAGGGGGTGCGCGAGGCCATGCTGCGGGTCAGCGGCACCGACGACGGCGGCGCCTCCTACCTGCAGCTGCTGGAGCCGATCCGGGACGACTCGCCGGTGGCGAAGTTCCTGGAGCGCAACGGCGAGGGGGTGCACCACGTCGCGTTCGGCACGCCGGACGTCGCGGGCGCGTCGGCGGCCGTCGCCGGACGGGGCGTCCGGGTGCTGGACGCCGAGCCGCGGGCCGGCTCGATGGGGTCCAGGATCGCCTTCCTGCACCCGAAGGACTGCGGCGGCGTGCTGACCGAGCTGGTCCAGGCGGCCGGGGAGGAGCGGCACGGGTGAAGCCGTGATGCAACCGTCACCCGGCGAGTCGGGCGAAGACACATCCATGCGGGCGTTCGAGTTGATAAAGTCTGCTAGCCGCCAGGAGTACGGCGTTTCCCCCGATGTCCACCGCCGCGGTCGGCCGGGACTCCGCGACCAATGGAGCCAACTCCACTACGCCTAGAGCCGCCGCAGAGTACTCTCCAGCAGGAGGCCCGACCGCGCCGGCCGCAGCCGATCCGTCCAAGCCGTCTCGCCACCCGTTCAGGATTCCGCCACATGTCGTCCGATATTGAAGCCCAGCTCTCCAACTTCTTCGAGGAAGACACCCAGACCACCGAGTTCGACGTGGTCCTGCGCGGTTACGACCGGCAGCAGGTCGACCAGTTCATCAGCCAGAAGCAGAGCGACCTCCAGCAGGCCCGCGACGTGGCCGAGCGCTCCCGGCAGGAGCTCTCCAAGGTCAAGCAGCAGCTGCAGGAGCAGGAGCGCCCCACCTACTCCGGTCTGGGCGCCCGCATCGAGCAGCTGCTCCGCCTCGCCGAGGAGCAGGCCACCGAACTCGTCCAGGGCGCCCGCGCCGAGGCGAACGACATCAAGGCCGCCGCCAAGATCGAGGCCGCCGACATGCGCGCGGCCGCCGAGAACGAGGCGACCGAGATGCGCACCACCGCCCAGCGCGAGGCGGACGAGATGCGCACCTCGGCGGAGAACGAGGCGGAGGAGATCCGCACCACCGCGCGGCGCGAGGCGGACGAGCTCACCGCCACGACCGAGCGCGAGGTCCAGAAGAAGATCTCCACGGTCGAGCACGAGATGGCGGAGCGCCAGGCCACGCACGAGGCCGAGATCTCCAAGATCCGGATGACCACCGAGCGCGAGTGCACGCAGGCCCGCGCCGCGATGAAGCGCGAGCGCGACGAGACCCTGCAGGCCGCCAAGCGCCAGGCCGAGGAACTCCGCGCCCAGGCGCAGCGGGCCCTGGAGGAGAGCGAGGCCCGCCGCGCCCAGGAGGAGGCCGAGTTCGAGATCCAGCTGGCGAGCCGGCGCGAGGAGGCCGAGCGGCAGGACGCCGAGCGGCTGGCCGCCGCGCAGGCCGCCACCCAGAAGCTGGTCTCCGAGGCCGAGGAGCGCGCCGCCAGCGCCGAGCAGCGGGCCACCAAGGCCAGCGCCCAGGCCGAGCAGACCCGGCGCGACGCCGAGCAGCACGCCAAGCAGGTCGTGGCCAACGCCAAGAAGCAGGCCGAGCAGACCGGCTCGGAGGCGAAGGCCAAGGCCGACCACCTGGTCGGCGACGCCAAGTCCGAGGCGGACCGGATCCTGACCGCCGCCCGCCAGCAGGTCGACGAGCTGACCAAGCAGCGCGACAGCATCCAGTCGCACCTGCAGCAGCTCCGCCAGCTGCTCGGCGGCGGCGACTCGATGCCCGCCGCCCCGCCGGCCGCGGCCGCTCCGCCCGCCGCGGAGAAGCCCGCCATCGAGTCGACCGGCGCCGCGAAGCAGAAGCCGAAGCAGGGCGGCTCCGGCGAGGACGAGGACTGGTGGCAGGAGTAGTCCGCCGCCGCTGACTCACGGCGGCACCGCCGCGGTTCACGGCAGCACCGCAGGCCCGGCCCGGGGAGACCCGGCCGGGCCTGCGCCGTCTCAGGCCCCGGTGTCGCGGGTGTACTCGCCGTCCCACTCGGTGGGCAGCGGGTGGGAGCGCGGGGCGACCCGCTGCACGACGGCGTCGAGCACGGTGCGCACGTAGGGCTCGCCGACCCACAGGTGCTTGGCGCCGTCGACGCCGACCACCTCGGCCTGCGGGACCCGGGCGAACCGCTTGCGGGCCTCCTCCGGGCGGAGGTAGTCGTCGAACTCGGGCACCAGCGCGGTCAGCGGGCGGCCGAACTCCGCCCAGCCGTCCAGGTCGGCGTCGGTGGCCCGGTGCAGCGGCGGGGAGAGCAGGATCGCGCCGGCCACCTCGGGGTCGCGGCCCCACTTGAGCGCCAGCTCGGTCCCGAACGACCAGCCCAGCAGCCAGAGCCGGGGCAGCCCCTCGAACTCGGCGAACTCGATCGCGGCGGCGACGTCGTAGCGCTCGTCCTCGCCGTCGCCGAAGGAGCCCTGGCTGGTGCCGTGCCGCGAGGTGGTGCCCCGGGTGTTGAACCGGAGCACGGCCACGTCGGCCAGGGCGGGCAGCCGGAACGAGGCCTTGCGCAGCACGTGGCTGTCCATCATGCCCTCGGCGGTGGGCAGCGGGTGCAGGCAGACCAGGGTCGCGACCGGGTCTCCGGAGGGCGGCAGGGCCAGCTCGCCGACGAGCTCCAGGCCGTCGGCGGTGTGCAGGGTGATGGGCCGGCGCTGGGCCGGGAGCACCGTGGTGGCGCGGATCTCCATGGTTCCTCGTCGTTCGCAGGCGGAGTTCAGAACAGGTTCGCCCGGCGGCGCCAGCAGGAGGAGTGCCAGTGCCGGCGGTCCTCGCCGTCGCCGTAGGGGCGCCAGGCGACCAGGTGCGGCATGCCCGGCCGGATCTCCTGGGAGCAGCCGGGGCACCGGTAGGTCTTGGTCGCGGCCGCGCCGCTGATGCTGCGGGTCACCCACTCCCCGTCGGGGCCGGTCTCCCGGCGCTGCCCTCCGGTGACGCGCAGCATGAGCGCGTCGGGGTCGGTGTCGTTCTGCTGGCTGCGGCCCCCCTTGCGGCGGGGGGCGTTTCGGCGCGGGCTCACCTGTCCAGGGTATTGACCGTGCCGAGCGGACGTGCGGGCGAGGGGGCCGGACCGCCCCGGGACCTGCGCACGCCCCGCGCTCCGGCCTCCGCGCCCGCCCCGGGGCCGGCCGGGCGGTTCACGGGTCCCGCGGGGCGCACCGCCCGAGCAGTTCGCCGATGAGGACCGCGGTGGCGTTCAGCCCGCGGGAGGGGACCCGGGGCAGCAGGGAGGCGTCGGCGACCCGCAGGCCGGGGACGCCCGCCACCCTCCCCCACTGGTCGGCCGCGCCCCCCATGGCGCAGCCGCCGCTCAGGTGCACCGCGGTGGAGGCGCGCTCGGCGATCCAGCGGTCCAGGGCCGCGGCGCCGGACGGCGGCGGCTCGGCCGGCTCCAGGCCCGCGGCGGCCATCAGCTCGACGCAGTGCAGCACGCCGGCCCGGAGCAGGGCGCGGTCGTGCGCGTCGGCGAGGTGCCGGTGCTCGGCCCGCGGCGGGTCGGCCGGGTCGGCGGAGACCGGGACCAGCGCGCCCCGGCTGCGCGGGCGGAGCAGGGTGACGCCCCACCCGGTCTGGTCCGGCGGCCCGGCCCCGGGGCCGATCAGCTCGGCGAACGGCGCGGTGTAGGGCATGATCTCCAGGCCGGGCAGGTGCAGCGCGGCCTGCACCACCTCGGTGCCGGGCGGCCGCGGCGGCGCCCCGCGGGCGCCCAGCACCACCATCGCGTGGTCCTGCGTCCCCGCGCCGACCGCCGGGGCCTCCGCCCGCACCGGGACGCCGAGCGCGCGCAGCACCGCGGGCGGGCCGATGCCGGAGAGCATGAGCAGCTGAGGGGTGCGCAGCGCGCCGGCGCAGAGCACCACGGTGCGCGCCCGGATCACCTCCGGCGCCCCGCCCCCGGGCCGGGCCAGCACGCCCGCGGCCCGGCCGGCCCGGTCCAGCTCCACCCGGAGCACCGGGGTCCGGCCGCGCACCTCCAGGCCGGGCCGGCCGGCCGCGGGCGCCAGGTGGGTCAGGGCGGTGGAGTGGCGCACCCCGCCGACGACGTTGAGCGGCACCCGGCCGACGCCGGGCGGGCCGCCCGCGTTCTTGTCCGGCTCCTCCGGGTGCCCGGCGGAGCGGCAGGCGTCGATGAACGCCTCGGTGGCGGGGAGCAGCGGGTCGGCACGGCGGACCGGGACCGGGCCGCCGCGGCCGTGCCCGGGTCCGGTGAAGTCGCGGTCGTCCTCCAGGGCGGCCAGCACCGGCAGCACCGACCGGTAGGACCAGGCGTCCCGGCCGCCGGCGGCGAACGCCGCGAAGTCCTCCGGGCGGGCGCGGAGGAACACCCCGCCGTTGAGCGCGCCGGAGCCGCCGCCGACCCGGCCGCGGACCACGGTCCGCTCGGCGCCGCCCGCCGACCGGGCCGGGTGGGCGTCGGCGTAGCGGCCGCCCGGGCGGGCGGCCGCCATCCGGGTGCCGTCCCGCAGCACCTCCGGGACCGCGCCGCCGCCGAAGACCGGCCCGGCCTCCAGCAGCAGGACGCGGCGCCCGGGGGCCTCGGCGGCCCGCACCGCGTAGGCCGCCCCCGACGATCCGGCGCCGACGACGGCCACGTCGTACTCCTGCGGTCCCGCGTGTGCCGCGGCTCCGCTCAGCGCAGCGTCTCCGCGCCGTCCCGCACCAGCTTGGCCACCAGTGGGGAGGGCGCGTAGGGGGCGAGGCCGGCGTCGGCGATGCCGCGCAGCGCACCGGCGACCGCGCCGGCGCCGCGCTCGTCGAGCATCTCGATCGGGCCCTTGGGGTAGCCGCAGCCGAACCGCATCGCGGTGTCCACGTCGTCCGCGGTGGCGTAGCCCTCGCCGACCATCCGCAGCGCGTCGTCGATGTGCGGGGCGAGCAGCAGGTCGGCCAGGCCGAAGCCGTACTCGCCGGAGCGGACCGCCAGGGCGACGGGGCCGTCCGGGAGCTCCTCGGCGGCCTGGGCGGCGCCGTCGTAGGCGTAGAAGCCGCGGCCGGTCTTGCGGCCCAGCCGCCCGGCGGCGACCATCCGGCGGAGCAGCGGCGCCGCGGCGTAGCGCGGCGTGCGGAACTCCTCCCAGAGCACGTCCATGACGGCCAGGCAGACGTCCAGGCCGACCAGGTCGGCCAGGGTCAGCGGGCCCATCGGCAGCCCGGCCGCCTCGGCCGGCGCGGCGTCGATCTCCTCCCGGGAGGCGACCTTGTGCTCGTAGGCGGCGACGGCGTCGTTGAGGTAGGGCACCAGCAGGGCGTTGGCCACGAATCCCGCGCGGTCCCCGACCGCGACCGGGGTCTTGCCGACCCGCTTGGCGACCTCGGCGGCGACCGCGACGGTCTCCGCGGAGGTGCTCACCGTGCCGACCACCTCGGCCAGCTTCATCACCGGGGCCGGGTTGAAGAAGTGCAGCCCCACCACCAGGGACGGCCGCCCGGTGAGCGCGGCGATCTCGGTGACCGACAGCGAGGAGGTGTTGGTGGCCAGGATCGTGCCGGGCGGGCAGATCCGGTCCAGGTCGCCGAAGACGTCCCGCTTGATGTCGATCCGCTCGGGCACCGCCTCGACCACGAAGTCGGCGTCGCCGAGCCGCTCCCGGTCGGTGGTGAACGTGATCCTGCCGAGGATGGCGTCGTGCTCCTCGGGGGTGATCCGCCCCTTGTCCCTGGCACGCCCGAGGGACTTGCCGATGTGGGCGCGGCCGCGTTCCAGCGCCGCTCCGTCGATCTCGACTCCGGTCACGTCGAACCCGGCCCTGGCGAACACCTCGACGATGCCCGCGCCCATCGTGCCGAGTCCGACCACGCCGAACTTCTTGAATTCCTGCACCATGGCGCCAACCCTAATCCGTTGCCGATTCCGCCCCCGCGCCGCCTCCGTCACCGGCAACATGTCTGCATGCGCATCGGAGCCTTCCTCCCCGCCGCGGGGTTCCCCGGGCAGGACCACACGCAGACCCTGGAGGCGGCGGTCGCCGCCGCCCGAGCCGCCGAGGAGGCCGGGTTCGACTCGGTCTGGTTCGCCGAGCACCATTTCATGAGCTACGGGGTGTGCCCGTCGGCGATCACCCTGGCCGCGTTCGTGCTGGGCCGGACCGAGCGGATCGCGGTGGGCACCGCGGTGAGCGTGCTGAGCACCGCGCACCCGGTGGCGCTGGCCGAGCAGGCGGCGCTGCTGGACCAGGTGTCGGCGGGCCGGTTCCGGCTCGGGGTGGGGCGCGGGCTGCCCCTGGTCGACCTGGAGGTGTTCGGCACCCTGGACCGCTACGAGCGGGGGCACGCGGACGCGCTGGACCTGCTGCTGGCCGCGGTGCGCGGCGGCCGGGTGCGCGCCGACGGGCCGGTGTTCGGGTTCCGCGAGGTGGAGATGGTGCCCGGCCCGCGCACCCTGCCCCGCCCGGACGTGCTGCTGGCCGCGACCTCGGATGCGTCGCTGGGCCTGGCGGCCGAGCGCGGCCTGCCGGTGCTGCTCGGCATGCACCAGCGCCCGGAGGAGCAGGCCGCGGCGCTGGAGCGGTACGCGGAGCTGCGCGGGCAGGCCGGCGGCGGCCCGGTCTCCGGGCACGTGGCGGCCTCGGTGGCGCAGGTGGCCGACACCCGGGAGGAGGCCCGAAAGACGCTGCTGGAGTCGCTGCCGCGCTGGCTGGCCCCGGGGCTGGCGGGCTACCGGCGGCTCGGCGGGCGGGAGGGGCCGCGGCGCGACCCGAACGCCTACGCGGCGTTCCTGTGCGACGCGCACGCGGTCGGCTCCCCGGAGGACTGCGTGCGCCGGCTGCGCGAGCAGGGCGCGGCGACCGGCGCGGAGGAGCTGATCCTGCTGGTGGAGGGGGCCGGTGCCGCGGAGGCGGTGCGGCGCAACATCGCCCGGCTGGGCGCCGAGGTCCTGCCCGCCGTCCGCGCCGCCCGCCCCGGGGGCGCGGGGTGACCGCCCTGCGGGCCGCAGGGCCTCGAATGAGGGTGGTGGCGGGAGACGGGCGGGCGGGACAGCGGCCCGCAGGGCCTCGAATGAGGGTGGTGGCGGGAGACGGGCGGGCGGGGCGGCCGGCGCCCCGCCCGTCCGGTCAGCAGTCGACCAGTTCCGGGGACTGGTTGAGCAGCTGGGCGCGGGGCGAGGTGAACCGCTCGTAGGCGGCCTCGGCGTCCGGCCGGAACAGCGCGACGCGGTGGCAGTTCTGGAAGGCCAGCCGCATGCCGAAGTGGCGCTCGACCGCGCCGCGCATCGCGTCGCTGGCGACCAGGCGGAGCAGCTGGCCGCGCTCCTTCTCTCCGGGGGGCGCGGTCTCGTTGGCCTCGAAGTCGGCGCCGCTGCCGCCGGCCCGGTCGGCCAGTCCGCTGACCACTTCCCAGGCGTAGGGGAGCGATTCGCGGATGCAGGCGATGAAGTCCTCGTCCGAGACCGGGCCCTGCTCGGCCTTGTCCAGCAGCTCCGGTGAAACCGTCAGCGACATTGCGTCCTCATCTCTTCGTCGGCGGACCGCGCTAGCGACGTTAGATCCCGCGCGCGGTCACGTCATGGGACCCCGGGGTCACAGATTGCTGCCCCCGGCGCCATACGAAAATAGTTTTCATTGTCGTTTCGCGCCACCGGAACCGGGAAATCCGGGCCTGCGGCGCCGCTAGGATCGGGCACCGTGAGACTCGTGATCGCCCGGTGCAGCGTCGACTACGTCGGCCGGCTCACCGCCCACCTGCCCATGGCCCCCAGGCTGCTGCTGTTCAAGGCGGACGGCTCGGTCTCCGTGCACGCCGACGACCGCGCGTTCAAGCCGCTGAACTGGATGAACCCGCCGTGCACGGTGCGCGAGTCCACCGATGAGGACGGCACCGACATCTGGACCGTCACGCACGGCAAGTCCGGCGAGAAGCTGGTGCTGCGGATCGAGGAGATCACCCACGACAGCTCGCACGAGCTGGGCGTCGACCCCGGCCTGCAGAAGGACGGCGTCGAGGCGCACCTGCAGGAGCTGCTCGCCGAGCACATCACCACCCTGGGCGAGGGCTACACGCTGATCCGCCGCGAGTACCCGACCGCGATCGGCCCGGTGGACATCCTGTGCCGGGACGGCGAGGGCGGCACCGTCGCGGTGGAGCTCAAGCGCCGCGGCGACATCGACGGCGTGGAGCAGCTCACCCGCTACCTCGAACTGCTCAACCGGGACCCGGCGCTCAAGCCGGTGCGCGGCGTCTTCGCCGCCCAGGAGATCAAACCCCAGGCGCGGGTGCTGGCGACCGACCGCGGCATCGGCTGCGTCACGCTCGACTACGACGCGCTGCGCGGCATCGAACCGGACACCCCGAGACTCTTCTGAGGTGCGCGCGCGGATCCGCTCCCTGGTCGACGCCGCCTGGTTCAAGCGGCTGATCATAGTCCTGATCCTGGTCAACGGGGTCACCCTCGGCCTGGAGACCTGGCCGGAGGTGCTCGCCGAGCACGGCCCCGCCCTGCGCGCCCTGGACCGGGCGCTGCTGTGGACCTTCGTGGCCGAGATCGCGCTGCGGCTCTACGCCTACCGGCGCGGCTTCTTCCGCGACCCGTGGAACCTGTTCGACCTCGTGGTGATCGGCATCGCGCTGCTCCCCGCCACCGGCCCCTTCGCGGTGCTGCGGGTGTTCCGGGTACTGCGGGTGCTCCGCCTGCTGTCGGCCGTCCCGTCGCTGCGGATGGTGGTGACCGGCCTGTTCCGCGCCCTGCCGGGGATGGCCTCGATCTCGCTGCTGCTGGCGCTGCTGCTCTACGTCGCGGGAGTGGTGGCGACCAAGCTCTTCCAGCACGACAGCCCGCAGCACTTCGGCGACCTGTGGACCTCGCTGTTCACCCTGTTCCAGATCATGACCGGGGACAGCTGGAGCACGATCGCCCGGGACGTGATGGAGCACCAGCCCTACGCCTGGACGTTCTTCATCGTCTACATCCTGATCTCGACCTTCATCGCCCTCAACCTGTTCATCGCGGTCGCGGTCGAGGCGCTGGAGCACGGTTCCGACCGCACCCGCGAGCAGGGGGCCGAGGACCGGGGGGACCAGGAGGGCCGGAAGGATCCGGGAGGCGGCGCCCCGTCCGCCGTGGTGCCGGCGCCCGCCCGGCCGGTGGACGACGAGGTCCTCGCCGAGCTGCGCGCGCTCCGCGGCGAGGTCGCCGAGCTCCGCAGGGCCCTGCCGCGCTGACCCCTCCGGCGGTCTCGACGCCGCGGCCCCGTCAGAGCGCTCTGACGGGGCCGCGGCGTCGAGATCATCGGAGAGGGGCGGCGGCACCCGCCGGCCGCCCCTCCCGCCGGCGTCCTAGATGACGCCCTGGGCCAGCATCGCCTCGGCGACCTGCTCGAAGCCGGCGATGTTGGCGCCGGCCACGTAGTTGCCGGGCCGGTCGTACAGCTCGGCGGTGGCGTGGCAGGAGTCGTGGATGTGCCGCATCACCGCGGTCAGCCGCTCCTCGGTGTAGCCGAACGACCAGGAGTCCCGGGAGGCGTTCTGCTGCATCTCCAGGGCGCTGGTGGCGACCCCGCCCGCGTTGGCCGCCTTGCCCGGGCCGAACGCGACCCCGGCCTCCTGGAAGACCCGCACGCCCTCCGGGGTGGTCGGCATGTTGGCGCCCTCGGCGACCGCCTGCACCCCGTTGCCGACCAGGGTGCGGGCGTCGGCCGCGGTGAGCTCGTTCTGGGTGGCGCAGGGCAGCGCCACGTCGCACGGCACCTCCCAGACCCGGCCGCCGGGGATGTAGCGGGCGTCCGCGCCGCGCCGCTCGGCGTAGTCCGAGACCCGGCCCCGCTCCACCTCCTTGACCTGCTTGAGCAGGTCGAGGTCGATGCCCTTCTCGTCCACCACGTAGCCGCCCGAGTCGGAGGCGGTGACCACGGTCGCGCCGAGCTGCCGCGCCTTCTCGATCGCGTAGATCGCGACGTTGCCCGAGCCGGAGACCGCGACCCGCATGCCCTCCAGGCTCCGGTCGCGCATCCGCAGCATCTCCGCGGTGAACAGCACGCAGCCGTAGCCGGTGGCCTCGGTGCGCACCCGCGACCCGCCCCAGGACAGGCCCTTGCCGGTGAGCACGCCCGACTCGTAGCGGTTGGTGATCCGCTTGTACTGGCCGAACAGGTAGCCGATCTCCCGGCCGCCGACGCCGATGTCGCCCGCCGGGACGTCGGTGTACTCGCCGAGGTGCCGGTAGAGCTCGGTCATGAAGGACTGGCAGAACCGCATGATCTCGGCGTCCGAGCGGCCCTTGGGGTCGAAGTCGCTGCCGCCCTTGCCGCCCCCGATGGGCATGCCGGTGAGCGCGTTCTTGAAGATCTGCTCGAAGCCGAGGAACTTCACGATGCCCAGGTTGACCGAGGGGTGGAAGCGCAGGCCGCCCTTGTACGGGCCCAGCGCGCTGTTGAACTCGACCCGGAACCCGCGGTTGACGTGCACCTCGCCGGCGTCGTCGGTCCACGGCACCCGGAAGATGACCTGGCGCTCCGGCTCGGCGATCCGCTCGATCAGCTTGGCCTCGACGAACTCCGGGCGCTTGGCCAGCACCGGGCCGAGCGTCTCCAGGACCTCGCGCACCGCCTGGTGGAACTCCTCCTCACCCGGGTTGCGCCGGAGGATCTCCTGGTAGAGGGGTTCGACCTTGGCGTCGAGGATTGGCGACATGCGTGCCTCCGCATTTCTTCACTGAGTGGCTGTGGGGGGCGCCCAGTGAACCCGGCGACGCTGACGGACCGCACGCTTCCCCCAGTCGATGGTAGGAGCCCCTCCCCGCGCCCCCTCCCCCCGGGGTCCTCCGGGTGCCGCGCCCCGGCCTCCGTGTCCTCGCGTGTCCTCCGTCCGGAGGACGGCGGGTCGGGCCGGTGCGCCGACGCGGCGGGCCGCGCCCGGGGCGGAGACTCGGGCCATGAGCGCAGACGAGGTGATCGGGGCCGAGGGGCTCCGCAAGTCCTACCGGGGCGTCCCCGCGGTGGGCGGGATCGACCTGCACGTGGCCCGCGGCGAGGTGTTCGCCCTGCTCGGCCCGAACGGGGCGGGCAAGAGCACCACCGTGGAGATCCTGGAGGGGTTCCGGGACCGGGACGCCGGGTCGGTCCGGGTGCTCGGCGCCGACCCGGCGCGGGCCGGGCGCGGCTGGCGGGCCCGGATCGGCATCGTGTGGCAGGACCAGGTGGAGGCGTCGCCCCTGAGCGCCGTCGCGCTGCTCCGCCACTTCGCCGGGTACTTCCCCGACCCGATGGACCCCGAAGAGGTCCTGGAGCTGGTCGGGCTCTCCGGGGACGCGGACCGCAGCGCCCGGGCCATGTCCGGCGGGCAGCGCCGGCGGCTGGACGTGGCGCTGGGCGTCATCGGCCGCCCCGAACTGCTCTTCCTTGACGAGCCGACGACCGGTTTCGACCCGGCGGCCCGGCGGCGGTTCTGGGAGACGGTGCGCGGCCTGGCCGGGCGGGGCACCACCGTCCTGCTCACCACGCACTACCTGGACGAGGCCGAGGCGCTGGCGGACCGGGTCTCGGTCATCGCCGGCGGCCGGATCGCCGCCTCCGGGGACCCCGCCACCCTGGGCGGCCGCCGGACCTCGGAGGCCACCGTGAGCTGGACCGACGGCGCCGAGCGCCGGTCGGTGCGGACCGGCTCCCCGGCCCGGGCCGTCGCCGGACTCGCCGACCGGTTCGGCGGCGAGGTGCCCGGCCTCACCGTGCACCGCCCCACGCTGGAAGAGGTCTACCTCTCCCTGATCGGCGAGTCCGCCGGCGCCGGAGCGCCCGCCGCCCCCGCGGAGGCGCCGGCGTGACCGCCTCCCCGTCCCCCTCCCCCGAGCCGGGGGGCGCCCGCCGTCCGGCCCGCCCCGGCACCGGGGCCTCCCGTTCCGTCCCGTCCCTCCGTGAGGAGTCCGCATGAGCATGACCGCGACGCCGGTGCCGCGCGCCGCCGGCCGCCCCGGCCGGCCGCCCGGGGCGCTGCGCCTGGGCCTGTCCCGGGGGTGGCTGGAGATCCGCGAGTTCGGCAGGGAGTGGGAGCAGCTGCTCTTCACCTTCTCCCTGCCCGCACTGCTGCTGGTGCTGCTCAGCGCCGCCTTCGGCGGCGGGGCGGGCGGGCAGGCGGTGGCCGCCTACTACACCGCCTCGCTGACCGCGACCGGCCTGATGTCGGTCAGCTTCCAGAACCTCGGCGTGGCCATCGCCACCGAGCGGGGCGACGGGACGCTGCGCCGGCTGCGCGGGCTGCCCGTGCCGCGCGCCTCCTACTTCCTCGGCAAGGTGCTGCTGGTCCTGGTGCTGGCCGCCGGCCAGGTGGCGCTGCTGCTCGGCATCGGCTCGCTGGTCTACGGCGTCCAGCCGCCGCCCGCGGGGAAGTGGTTCGACCTGGCCTGGATCATGCTGCTCGGCACCGCCGCGTGCACCCTGCTGGGCATCGCGGCGAGCAGCGCCGCCCGGTCGGCCCGGTCGGCCCAGGGCGCGGTGGTCCTGCCGTTCCTGGTGCTGCAGTTCGCCTCCGGGGTCTTCATCCCGGTGCAGCAGCTGCCGGACTGGCTGCTCGGCGCCGGCTCGCTCTTCCCGCTCAAGTGGATGGCTCAGGGCATGCGCTCGGTCTTCCTGCCCGAGGAGGCGGCGGCCCTGGAGGCCGCGGGCTCCTGGCAGCTCGGCACCGTGGCGCTCGTGCTCGCCGCCTGGTGCGTGGTGGGATCGGTGCTGTGCATGACGACGTTCCGGTGGAAGACGGCGAAGGACGGCTGAGCGCCATGGCCGGGGAGGAGGAGCCGACGCGGACGGGGGCGCCGCGGACCGGGCACGCCTGGTCCTCGGTGCCCCGGTGGGACGCCTACGTGGTGGCGGTGCTGGGCCTGATGGCCGGGCTGGCGCTGCTGGCCGGCGAGGGGTGGCGGGCCTGGGCCGCGGCCGGGCTGCTGGCCGCGCTGGCCGCCGGCTACCTGGCCGGCGGGCGCCGGGCGCTGATGGCGGCGGAGGGGGCCGGCCCCCGCGCCGCGCGGCTCTGGACGGCCGCCTACACCGCGCTGTTCGTGCCGGCCGCGGTGCTGGTGCCGCCGGCCTCCTCGGCGCTGTTCGCGCTGGCCCCGCTGGCCTACATGACCGTCCCGCCCCGGTGGGCGGGCACCGCGGTCGGCACGATGCTCTTCGCCCCGGTGCTGATCGGCCAGGCCCTCGACCCCGCGCCGGCGCCCGAACCGGCCGCGCTGCTGCTGGTGAACACCGCGATCCTGCTGTTCTCCATGTGGTTCGGCGGCTGGATCAACCGGATCATCGGGCAGAGCGCCGAGCGGGCCGCGCTCATCGAGGAGCTGGAGGCCGGCCGGGAGCAGATCGCCGCGCTGTCCGCCCGCACCGGAGCCCAGGCCGAGCGGGAGCGGATGGCCCGGGAGATCCACGACACCCTGGCCCAGGGCTTCACCAGCGTCGTGGCGCTGGCCCAGGCGGTGGAGTCGGAGCTGGACGGCGACCCGGAGGCGGCCCGCCGGCACCTGGCGCTGCTGCTGGAGACCGGGCGGGAGAACCTGGCCGAGGCGCGGGCCCTGGTGGCGGGCGCGCCGGCGGCGGGCAGCGCGGCCGCCGGTGCGCTGGAGGAGGCGCTGCGCCGGGCCACCGATCGGCTGGCCGCCGAGACCGGGGCCGATGCGGTCTTCGAGGTGCGCGGCGCGGCGCCGGCCCTGCTCTCCGCCGGCGCCCAGGTGGACCTGCTCCGCGCGGTGCAGGAGTCGCTGGCCAACGTGCGGCGGCACGCCGGCGCCGGCGCGGTCCGGGTGGTGCTGGAGTACGGTGCGGATACGGTGGGCGTCGCCGTGCGGGACGACGGCCGCGGCTTCGCGCCGGAGCGGGCCCCCGCCCCGGGCGGGGGCTCCGGCCACGGCCTGCCGGGCCTGCGCCGCCGGGCCGAGGCCGCCGGCGGCCGGTGCACCGTGCAGGCCTCCCCCGGGGCGGGCGCCGCCGTGGTGTTCCGCCTCCCCCTCGACCGCACCGGTACCGACCGCCCGAACGGAGCCCCGGCATGATCCGCGTGGTACTCGCCGACGACCACCCCGTGGTGCGGGAGGGGATCCGCGGCATGCTCGCCGCGGAGGGCGGCATCGAGGTGGTCGGCGAGGCCGGCTCCGGGGACGAGGCGGTGGCGGTGGCCCGCGCGCAGGCCCCGGACGTCGTCCTGATGGACCTGCGGATGCCCGGCTGCGACGGGGTGCGGGCCACCGAGCGGGTGCTGGCGGAGGTGCCCGGCTGCCGGGTGCTCATCCTGACCACCTACGACACCGACGCCGACATCCTGCGCGCGGTGGAGGCGGGCGCCACCGGCTACCTGCTCAAGGACGCCCCGCGGGCGGACCTGGCCGCCGGGGTGCGCGCCGCGGCCCGGGGCGAGACGGCGCTCTCCCCCGCGGTCGCCACCCGGCTGGTGTCCGGGATGCGCGGCCGCGCGGACGCGCCCTCGCTCTCCGCCCGGGAGACCGAGGTGCTCCGGCTGGCCTCGGAGGGGCTGACCAACGCCGAGATCGGCGAGCGCCTGTTCATCGGCGCCACCACGGTCAAGACGCACCTGATGCGCGCCTTCGGCAAGCTCGGCGTCTCGGACCGGACCGCCGCGGTCACCCGCGCGGTGCGGCAGGGCCTGCTGCCGCCGCTCTGACTGGAAAGACTCTGACCGGAAAGTCGACACATGAACGGCTTTTTCGGGAGAAAATCTACATCACAGCACACTTTTCGCGCGGTTGGTAACCCCTTTGGCTAGATGTGGCAATTGCGGGTGCGTTTCCTTGCTCCGCCGCCACAGGGGTGACAGGCTGCCACCTACCTCGCACTGCTCGCGTCCGCCCCGCCCTGTGCGCGGTGGCCGGCGCCCTTCAGGAGGACGATTCGTGCGCAGAAACCCCGACACATCCCCCCGCCGGACCTCCCCCGTCCGGCGACGCCTGCTCGCCGGAGGAACCGGCCTCGCCGCGGCCCTGGCGCTGGGCATCGGCCCGGCCGCGCCCGCCTCGGCGGACTCCGCCGGGCTGGACGAGCTGGTCACCGTCGACGCGGTCCGCGGCCACCTGGAGAACTTCCAGACCATCGCGGACTACAACGGCGGCAACCGGGCCACCAACACGCCCGGCTACGACGTGGCCGCGAACTACGTCATCGACCAGCTGAAGCAGGCCGGGTACAAGCCGAAGAAGCAGAGCTACGACTTCGAGCTCTGGCGGGAGAGGACCGACCCGGTGTTCTCCCGGACCGCCCCGGACCCGCGGGACTACGTCGCCGAAGAGGACTTCCTCACCATGACGTACTCGCCCGGCGGCGAGGTGGAGGCCGGCGTGGTGCCGGTGGACACCGACGGCACCGACAGCGGGTGCACCGCCGACGACTTCGCCGGCTTCCCCGCGGGCGAGATCGCGCTGATCAAGCGCGGCAGCTGCGCGTTCGCCGAGAAGGTGCAGAACGCCGCGGACGCCGGCGCCGCCGCCGCGATCGTCTACAACAGCGGCGCCTCCGACGCCCCGGAGGACCAGGACGTGTTCGCCGGCACCCTGGAGACCGAGGGCGCCATCCCCGCGGTGGGCACCAGCCACCCGGTCGGCGCCGAGCTGGCCGCCGCCGAGGGGGCCGAGGCGCACCTGAAGATCGACGCCGCGGTCGAGGAGAAGACCTCCTACAACATCATCGCCGACGCCCAGGGCGGGGCCAAGGACAACGTGGTCGTGGTCGGCGCCCACCTGGACGGCGTCCCCGAGGGCGCGGGCATCAACGACAACGCCAGCGGCTCCGGCGCGCTGCTGGAGACCGCGATCCAGTTCGCCGAGCTGGACGCCAAGCCGAAGAACAAGGTCCGGTTCGCCTGGTGGGGCACCGAGGAAGAGGGCCTGATCGGCTCGACCGAGTACGTGGCCGGGCTGAACCAGAAGCAGCTGGACCGCATCGGGCTCTAC
Organism: Nocardiopsis potens DSM 45234; assembly: GCF_000341105.1. Lineage (GTDB taxonomy): Bacteria > Actinomycetota > Actinomycetes > Streptosporangiales > Streptosporangiaceae > Nocardiopsis_A > Nocardiopsis_A potens. Next base: position 197,916 of record NZ_ANBB01000035.1, on the reverse strand, counting down.
CTCAACTTCGACATGATCGGCTCGCCCAACTTCGGCCGGTTCATCTACGACGGCCGCGGTGAGCTGCCCGGCTCCGGCAACCCGCCGGCCGGCTCGGCCGCGATCCAGAAGCTGTTCGAGGACTACTACGAGCGGCAGGGCCTGGTCACCGAGCCGACCGAGTTCAGCGGGCGCTCCGACTACGCCGCCTTCATGGAGGCCGGCATCCCGTCCGGCGGCCTGTTCAGCGGCGGCGACGGGGTCAAGACCGAGCAGCAGGCCGAGTGGTACGGCGGCACCGCCGGGGAGGACTACGACCCGAACTACCACACCGCCGCCGACGACATCGACAACATCAACTGGACCTCGGTGGAGCAGCTCTCCGCCGGCATGGCCTACGCGGTGGAGTCCTACTCGGTGTCCACCCTCCCGGTGAACGGGCGGGTGCGCACGCTGAGCGCGAACGAGTCGCTCTCCTTCGACCAGCGGGGCGAGGAGTGGGTGCGCTGAGGCGCCCCTGAACGGCACGGCCGCGACCGCGCGGCGGAGCCCCTGGGCGGTGACCGCCCAGGGGCTCCGGCGTGTCCGCGGCATGGACGCGGACGGTGGTTCGGGCCCCGCTCCGGGCCCGGGCGGGCGGTGAGGGCCCCCAGCCCCGCTCCGCCCGCCCGGGTCTCCCCGGCCGCCCGTCCCGGCACCTCCCCTCCGTGCCGGTAGGGCCGTCCGGGTGGCCCCCGGCTCGCACCCGGACGTCAGGGCCGCCATGCCGATAAGGTCGACTCGCCCCGCGCTTCGCGTTGCGTGTGTCACACCGTACCAGGATCGACCAGCGAAGATAACCCGTTGTCCTGCAACGGTCACGCATCGTCCGTTTCGTGCTCGCAGGCCGCGCCCGGACCGCCGCAAGGACGCCGTCTAGGGTGGCCGCATGACGAAAAAGGACACCGACAAGCCGGTCGTGCTGTCGAAGATCTACACCCGGGGCGGAGACGGCGGGCGGACCCGGCTCAGCGACATGAGCAAGGCCGCCAAGACCGACCCCCGGATCGCGGCCTACGCCGACGCCGAGGAGGCCAACGCCGCCATCGGCGTCGCCCTGGCCCTCGGCGAGGTGCCCGAGGACGTCCGCACGGTGCTGGCCCGGGTCCAGAACGAGCTGTTCGACCTCGGGGCGGACCTGTCCACCCCGCTCGCCCCGGAGGGCGAGGAGCCGGAGTTCCCGCCGCTCCGGGTGGAGCAGGACTACATCGACCGGCTGGAGGCCGACTGCGACGCGTTCAACGCCGGCCTGCCGGTGCTGCGCAGCTTCATCCTGCCCGGCGGCACCCCGGCGGTCGCGCTGATGCACCAGGCCCGGGTGGTGGCCCGGCGGGCCGAGCGCTCCGCCTGGGCCGCGATCGAGGAGCACGGCACCGGCGCCGGCGGCGGGATCAACGTCCGCACCGCGAAGTACCTGAACCGCCTCTCCGACCTGCTCTTCGTGCTCTGCCGGTACCTGGGCGCCGACGGCGGCGAGGTGCTCTGGAAGCCGGGCGGCGACCGCTGAGCGAACGGACGCGGTGATCTCGGCGCTGCGGCCCGGTCAGAGCGCTCTGACCGGGCCGCAGCGCCGAGATCGACGGGGAAGGGGGCTACTCGGAGAGCTCCCGCTCCACCGCCTCGACCTTGCTGGTGAGGCCGTCGGTGACGCCCTCCCGGATGTCGGCCTTGAGGGTGAGGGAGACCCGGGACGCGCCCTCGCCCGCCGCCTGCACGGCGCGCTTGACCACGTCCATCACCTCGTCCCACTCGCCCTCGACACTGGTGAACATGGCGTCGGTGCGGTTGGGCAGGCCGCTCTCCCGGACCACCTTGACCGCACGGGCCACCGCCGGAGCCACCGACTCGCCGGTGCCCAGCGGACTCACAGAGAATGCGACGATCATGGGGCCGACCCTAGCGCCCGGAGGGGGCCCGGGTCACTTCTCCCACGGCGTCCCCGGCGGCATCGACTCCAGCCAGGACAGGAAGCCGGTCAGCGCGCTCTCGCCCATCGCGAGCTCGTACGCGGGCTCGTCCGGGTCGGAGCCGTCCTCGGCGGCCCAGCCCACCCCGATCACGGCCAGATCCGCGGTGAGCTCGGTCAGGTCCTCGGGGCCGGGGTCGCGCCGCCCCACAACGACGAGACCGCGGCGCGGCAGCGTCGCTGCCGGCCGCGGCCAGAGGGAGAAGACGCGGTACCAGTGCAACCGCTCGCTCCCGTAGCGTCCGAGCCCGATCCTCCAGGGGGCCGGGCGCGCCCCTCCGCAGGGGCGCAGATGGCACTCGACGGCGCCGCCGCCGCGCTCCAGCAGGAACCGGCGGAGCGCCACCGCGCCGATCCCCAGCAGGGCCGCCGCGAGCAGGATGAAGAAGGACCACTCGGCGACTCTGAGCAGCGTCTGCCCGGACAGTTCTTCCCCCTCTGCGTACGGCCCCGGCGGGGCGCCGAGCGCCTCAGGCGGTGGTGGTCTCCCCCACCGCGGTGAGGCGGCTGCGCGCGCGCAGCGCGCGGGCCTGGGCCTCGGTGTCCTCCGGGGTCACCTTGGACTCGGCGTCGACCAGCGCCTTCTTGGCCCGCTCGACGTCGATGTCCTCGGCCAGCTCGGCGATCTCGGCCAGGATGGAGACCCGGTTGTCGTCGGCGACCGAGATGAAGCCGCCGTGCGCCGCGGCGCGGACCTCGCCGCTCTCGCGGCCGCCCACCACCCGGACCACCGAGCCCGGCGAGAGCAGGGCCAGCACCGGGGTGTGGCCCGGCTGGATGCCGATCTCGCCGTCGACGGTCTTGGCGATGACCATGTCGCCCTCGCCCGCCCACAGCTCGCGCTCAGGGGAGACGATCTCGACGAAAAGCTTCTTCGACACTGCCACAAACTCCTCTGGTAGAGGGCGGTTTCACGGGAGGCGGGCGCCCGGTGCCCCGGGTGCCCGCCTCCCGCCAACGCCTAGCCCTGCAGCGTCTTCGCCTTCTCGACGGCCATCTCGATGTTGCCGACGTCCAGGAAGGCCTGCTCGGGCAGGTGGTCGTACTCGCCGTCGCACAGGCCCTTGAAGGACTCGATGGTCTCCTCCAGCGGCACGAACACGCCCGGGTTGCTGGTGAACTTCTCCGCGACGAACATGTTCTGGGAGAGGAACCGCTCCAGGCGCCGCGCCCGCTGCACGATGATCTTGTCCTCTTCGGACAGCTCGTCGATGCCGAGGATGGCGATCTGGTCCTGCAGGTCGTTGTTGCGCTGCAGGATCTCCTTCACGCGCTGCGCCACGTCGTAGTGCTCCTGGCCCACGTACTGCGGGTCGAGGATGCGCGAGGTGGAGGCCAGCGGGTCCACCGCCGGGTAGATGCCCTTCTGCGAGATCGGGCGGGAGAGCTCGGTCGTCGCGTCCAGGTGGGCGAAGGTGGTCGCCGGAGCCGGGTCGGTGTAGTCGTCCGCCGGCACGTAGATCGCCTGCATCGAGGTGATCGAGTGGCCGCGGGTGGAGGTGATCCGCTCCTGCAGCTGGCCCATCTCGTCCGCCAGGTTGGGCTGGTAGCCCACCGCGGACGGCATGCGGCCGAGCAGGGTGGAGACCTCCTGGCCCGCCTGGGTGAAGCGGAAGATGTTGTCGATGAACAGCAGCACGTCCTGCTTCTGCACATCGCGGAAGTACTCCGCCATGGTCAGCGCGGACAGGGCCACCCGCAGACGGGTGCCCGGGGGCTCGTCCATCTGGCCGAAGACCAGCGCGGTGTCCTGGAGGACCTCCATCTCGTCCATCTCGAGGAAGAGGTCGGTGCCCTCACGGGTCCGCTCGCCCACGCCCGCGAAGACGGACACGCCGCCGAAGTTGCGGGCGATACGGGTGATCATCTCCTGGATCAGCACGGTCTTGCCGACGCCGGCGCCGCCGAACAGGCCGATCTTGCCGCCCCGCACGTACGGGGTGAGCAGGTCGATGACCTTGATGCCGGTGACCATCATCTCGGTCTTCGACTCGAGCTGGTCGAACGGCGGAGCCTGGCGGTGGATCGGCCAGCGCTCGGTGACGTTCAGCTCGGAGGTCTTCACGTCCAGGGACTCGCCCAGGGTGTTGAAGACGTGGCCCTTGACGACGTCGCCGACCGGGACGCTGATCGGCTCGCCGGTGTCGCGCACCTCGGCGCCGCGGACCATGCCGTCCTGCGGGGCGAGGCTGACGGTGCGGACCAGGTTGTCACCGAGGTGCTGGGCGACCTCGAGGGTGACGGTCTTGGACTCGCCGCCGACGACGACGTCGGTCTTGAGGGCGTTGTAGATGTCCGGCAGGGAGCCGACGGGGAACTCCACGTCGACGACCGGGCCCTTGACCGCGGCGATGCGACCGGTGGCCGTGCCCGGCTCCGCGGTCCCTTCAACAGTCGTGGTCACTTCTCTCACTCACTCCCCGCTGCACCAGCCAGAGCGTCGGCGCCGCCGACGATCTCGCTGATCTCGTTCGTGATCTCCGCCTGGCGCGCCTGGTTGGCCTGGCGGGTCAAGGTCTTGACAAGCTCCTCGGCGTTGTCGGTCGCCGCCTTCATGGCGTTGCGGCGCGAGGCCCACTGGGAGGCCGCCGACTCGAGGAGGGCGAAATAGATCCGGTTCGTCACGTACTGCGGAAGCAGCTGGTCCAGCGCCTCCTCCGCGGAGGGCTCGAACTCGTACAGCGGGAGGGCGCCCCCCTGCTGCTTCGCGAGTTCCGCGGGCTCCACCGGCTCGACCTCCAGCGGGAGGGCCCGGCGCGAGGCCGCCGACTGCGTCAGCATGGACACGAACTCGGTCGACACGATGTGGATCTCGTCCACGCCGCCCTCGGAGGCGTCCTGGGTGAACCGCTCCATGAGCGCGGCGCCGATCTCCTTGGCGTGCATGTAGGAGGGGCGCTCGGTGAGGCCCTCCCACTCCGCCTCGAGCTGCCGTCCGCGGAACCGGTAGTAGGCCACGCCCTTGCGGCCCACCATGTAGGTGACGACCTCCTTGCCCTGCTCCTGAAGCAGGGCGGTGAGGGACTCCGCCTCCTTGACCGCGTTCATCGTGTAGGCGCCGGCCAGGCCCTTGTCGCTGGTGATCACCAGGACGGCGGCCCGGGTCGGCTTCTCGGACTCGGTGAGCAGCGGGTGGTCGGTGACCCGGCCCGCGACCGCCGAGACGGCGCGGGTGATCTCCCGCGCGTACGGCCCGGCCGCCTCGACCGCCCGCTGCGCCTTGGTGATGCGGGTGGTGGCGATGAGCTCCATCGCGCGGGTGATCTTCGCCATCGACTTGGTCGAGCGGATCCTCCGCCGATAGACGCGAAGCTGTGCTCCCATGGGCTACTTCCCGGCGCTCTTGGCGACCTTGATGGTCTCCTGGCCGACCTTCTCGGCGTCCAGCGCCTCGGCCTCCTCCTCGGACCCGAGGATGCTGCCGGAGCTGGTCTGGAAGGTCTCCTTGAAGGAGGTCACGGCCTCCTTCAGGGCGGCCTCGGTCTCGGACTCGAACTTGCCGGACTCCCGGATGTTGTCCAGGATCCCGGAGTGCTCGCGGCCCAGGAAGTCCAGGAAGTCGCGCTCGAACCGGCGGACGTCCTCGACCGGCACGTCGTCCAGCTGGCCGGAGGTGCCCGCCCAGATCGAGACGATCTCCTCCTCGACCGGGAACGGGGCGTACTGGCCCTGCTTGAGCAGCTCCATCAGGCGCTGACCGCGCTCCAGCTGCTGCTTGGAGACGGCGTCCAGGTCGGAACCGAAGGCGGCGAAGGCCTCCAGCTCGCGGTACTGGGCCAGGCCCAGCCGGAGCGAACCGGTGACGTTCTTCATCGCCTTGGTCTGCGCGGCGCCGCCGACTCGGGAGACCGAGACACCGACGTTGATCGCCGGGCGCTGGCCCTGGTTGAACAGGTCCGACTCGAGGAAGACCTGGCCGTCGGTGATGGAGATGACGTTGGTCGGGATGTAGGCCGACACGTCGTTGGCCTTGGTCTCGATGATCGGCAGGCCGGTCATCGAGCCCGCGCCCATCTCGTCGGAGAGCTTGGCGCAGCGCTCCAGCAGCCGGGAGTGCAGGTAGAACACGTCGCCCGGGTAGGCCTCGCGGCCCGGCGGGCGGCGCAGCAGCAGGGACACGGCGCGGTAGGCCTCGGCCTGCTTGGTCAGGTCGTCGAAGACGATCAGGACGTGCTTGCCCTCGTACATCCAGTGCTGGCCGATGGCCGAGCCGGTGTAGGGGGCGATGTACTTGAAGCCCGCCGGGTCGGACGCCGGGGCGGCGACGATGGTGGTGTACTCCATCGCGCCGGCCTCTTCGAGGGCGCCCTTCACGCCGGCGATGGTGGAGCCCTTCTGGCCGACCGCGACGTAGATGCAGCGCACCTGCTTGCTCGGGTCGCCGGACTCCCAGTTGGACTTCTGGTTGATGATGGTGTCGATGCAGACCGCGGTCTTGCCGGTCTGCCGGTCACCGATGATCAGCTGGCGCTGGCCGCGACCGACGGGGGTCATCGAGTCGATGGCCTTGATGCCGGTCTGCATCGGCTCGCCGACCGGCTGGCGCTGCATCACGGTGGGCGCCTGGAGCTCCAGCTCGCGGCGCTCGGTGGTCTCGATCTCGCCCTGGCCGTCGATCGGGCGGCCCAGCGGGTCCACCACGCGGCCCAGGTAGGAGTCGCCCACCGGGACGGAGAGGACCTGGCCGGTGCGGCGCACCGTCTGGCCCTCCTCGATCCCGGTGAAGTCGCCCAGGACGATCGCGCCGATCTCGCCGATCTCCAGGTTCAGGGCCAGGCCCAGGGTGCCGTCTTCGAATTCGAGCAGCTCGTTCGCCATCGCCGAGGGAAGGCCGCCGATACGGGCGGTCCCGTCACCGGCGCTGGTGACGGTTCCGACCTCTTCACGCGCGGCGGCGTCGGGCTCGTACGACTGGACGAAACGCTGCAGCGCGTTCCGGATTTCCTCCGGCCGGATCGTCAGCTCCGCCATCTCAGGTATGTCCTTGCTCTCGTATGGCGCCGCTGTACCCGGCGCCGTGCGTATTGCGTTGCGTGATTCGTCGTGTCAGCCGGCCAGGCGGCGGCGGACCTCCGCGAGCCGCCCGGCGACGCTGCCGTCGATGACCTCGTCGCCTACGCGGATGGAGAGGCCGCCCACGAGCTCGGGGACGACTTCGATGTTGAGGTGGATGGGCCGGCCGTAGGACCTGGTGAGGACCTGGCGCAGGCGCTCCTGCTGGGCGTCGCTCAGCGCCGCCGCCGTCCGGACCACAGCGATGAAGTGCTGCGCCCGGTCGGCGACCAGCTGCTGGTAGTGCTCCAGCCCCTGCTCCAGGGTACGTCCCCGGGGACGCACGGCCGCCTCGGTGATCAGGGCCAGCGAGGGGGCGCTGACCTTGCCCGACAGCAGCTCGTCCAGAAGCGTGCGCTTGTGCGCCCCGTCGACCCCGTCCAGGGTCAGCGCGGCGCGCAGCTCCGGCTGCGCCTCGATGATCCGCTCGAACCGGAAGAGCTCGTCCTCCAGTCCGTCCAGGCCGCCGGCCTGGGCCGAGGCGACGGTCGCGTAGACCGCCAGCCGCTCGACCGCGTCCAGCAGGTCCCGCGGGCGGGACCACTTGGCCTGGACGATGTCGCCGACCACGAGGACCGTGGACGGCGACACCTTCGACTCCAGGAGCTCGCCGATCAGCTGCGACTTCGCCTCGGCCGGGTTGGCCTGGTCGGCCAGCCAGCGGCGGAGCGAGCTCTCGGCCCCGAGCAGGGACACGACCTCGAAGAGCTCGTGTCCCAGTGCCGCGGCGTCGGCCGAGGGCAGGATCGCGTCGAGGCGCTGGGTGACCTCGGCCAGGGAGGTGCGGCTGATCCCACGCATCAGCGCACCTCGGCCTGGCTCGAGGTCGTGCTCTCGCCCTGCTCCAGCTCGTCCAGGAACCGGTCGATCACCCGGCTCTGCAGAGCGCCGTCGGCGAGGGACTCACCGACGATCCGCTCGGCCAGATCGGTGGAGAGGGTTCCGATCTCGGCCCGCAGCTGGGCGATGGCCTGCTGCCGGTCGGCCTCGATCTGAGCGTGCGCCGCATCGACGATGCGTCGGGCCTCGACCTGGGCCTCGTCCCGAGCCTCGGCGATGATCGCGGCGCGCTGCTCCTTGGCCTTCTCGAGCTCGGCGGCGTACTGGCGGTGCGCCTCGTCGAGCTTCTCGCGGTACTGCTGACGGATCTCCTCCGCCTCCGCCTCGGCCTTCTTCGCACGCTCGATGCCACCTTCGATCTGGTTGGCACGCTCGTCCAGAGCCGAGCTCAACTTGGGCCACATCTTGTAGACGACGGCCAAGATGATGAGGAAGGCGATGGAGCCGAAGACGAACTCATCCACGTGGATACGGAGGATGTTCTCTTCTGCAGCCAATCCGATCACGGCTGGCATCTCCTTCGTTGTCGCGTACGGTTAGAAGATCAGCCGGCCTGGATGAACGCGAGAACGAAGCCGAGAATGGCCAGCGCCTCGACGACCGCGAAGCCGAAGATCATCTGGCCCTGCAGGATGCCGCGGGCCTCGGGCTGGCGGGCGATGGCCTGCACGCCCATGCCGAAGATGAGGCCGACGCCGATGCCGGGGCCGATGGCGGCGAGACCGTAACCGATGGTCGCGAGGCTACCGGTGATTTCCATTGTTTTTCCTCTTTAACTCAGACACGCCGACGGGCTCTGTGCCGCCGAACTGACGTTGATTACCGGACTGGGGTCGTAAAGCGCGCGCACCGTTCTAGTGCGCACCCTCCATGGCCTCACCGAGGTAAATGGAGGACAGTAGGACGAACACATAGGCCTGGACGGCCATGATGAAGAGTTCGAAGGCGGTGAAGACAAGGAACCCGATCAGCGCGACCGCGGAGAAGCCCGTGGAGAGCAGCCCCAGGCCGATGTTGGGGGCGCCGAACAGGTTGAACATGTACCAGCCGCCCGCGGCGAAGACCGCCAGCAGCAGGTGGCCGGCGAACATGGTCGCGAAGAGTCGGATCATGTGCGTGGCCGGGCGGATGACGAAGTTCGACAGCGCCTCGATCGGCACCACGACCGGGAGGATCCACGCCGGGACGCCGCCCGGGACCAGCCGCGCCTTGAAGTGCGCGCCCGCGCCGTGGCGCCTGATGCCCACCGCGTTCCAGAGGATGAAGACGAAGATCGCCAGGACCGCCGGGTACGCCAGGTTGGAGGTGACCGGCAGCTGCAGCCCGGGGATGATCCCCATCACGTTCATGCTGAAGATGAACAGGAACAGGGCGACCATCAGCGGGAGGAACTTGTCGCCCTCCTTGCCCATGGTGTTCCGGGTGATCTGGTCCCGGATGAAGCCCACCAGCAGCTCGGCCAGGCTCTGGCCTCGGGAGGGGACGACCTTCGCGTTGCGGGTGGTGAAGTACCAGAAGCCCGCGGCGACCAGCAGGGCGACCACCAGCACCAGGGCGTACTTGGTGATCCCCGAGGTCATCGGGAGGCCGAAGTCCACCCACGGGGTCGGGAAGAAGAGGCTGGTGCCAGGGGCCTCGAAGCCGCACCCGAAGTCGTTGAAGAGATGGCAGCCCTCTTCACCGGCGGCGCTGTACATGACGTCAGCACTCACGGCGAACCCTTTCGTCGTGACGCAACTCAATCCTCGATTTATAGGGCCCTGCCGCGCCGCTCTCGGGGAGCCGCCGGCTACCGGGCTGGACGTTCAGGACCGGACGTACTGGGTGATGATCAGGTAGAGCGACCCGATCAGGCCCAGCAGGAGACCGATGGGCAGGAACAGCGTCTCGAATCCGAGCGCCAGATCCGCCAACCAGCCGACGAAACCCCAGAAGGCCAGGCCCCCCAGTAGATACGAGAGGACCGTCATCGCATTGGCGCGCGGGGCCTCTTCGGCGCCCTTCGCGTCCGCACGCTCGCTCATCTCGTCGCTCCGGAAGATAGCAGTTGGTGATAATCGTTTGCACATCCCCCCTGGGGAGGGGGGTCACCGCTGTTCCCCGGGCGACGCGGCGGTCTGCTCCCCTTCGCGTTCGGGCTCCGCGGCGGGCTGCGGATCGGGTTCCACGTAGAACTGCTTGACCCGCTTGCTCGCCACGGCCTGCCCGCCGAGCCAGGCGACGATGCAGGCCAGCGCGGAGAACGCGAAGGCGGTGTGGTCGAACGCGGTCGACCCCCCGAAGACCAGGAGGACCACCACGAGAATGCCGATCTTGGTCGTGTAGACCAGGAACGCCACCGGCAGCATCAGCTGCGGGCTGCGCTCACCCGTCCACGCGATCACATAGGCGGACACCGCGAAGCTGCCCAGCACGAGCAGCGCTGCGAACACTCCCCCGAGCAGCCCGTGCAGCCCCGCGAAGGCGAAGCCGACGGCCATCGCGACGAGGCCGGTCAGGGCGGTGGGAATCGCGGCGCCGCGGAGGATCCGGGCGTCGTGTTCCTGCATGGCTGAGCTCCGGTCGGTGTTCAGTGGGGTGCTTGCTCGTGAAAGCTATCACAAGGATTTCGGCCCCCGATCCGGGAGTCCTTTACGCACAGCTTACCTGTGTTCAGGATGTCCGGATCCGGGTGCTACTCCAGGGTATGGGGTGTTCTGCGTGCACCGACACCACCCCCCGGAGAAGTCCGGAATCGCCCCCTGCGGAGCACAGAAGTTCACACTCCGCTCAGCCGCCGGTCCCCCCTTCGGCCTGCTCGGATCCGGTGGCGCGGAGCTCTGCGGCCCGGCGCCGGAGCGCCCGCCGGCGCAGCCGCGGAAGCGTGATGAGTCCCACTGCGCAGGCGGCCACCAGCACGGTCACGGTCAGCACCATCAGCGGCGAGTCCAGCACCGAGAGCGACACCGAGGCGAACGCGATGATCGCCGCCCAGAGGTACATCAGCAGCACCGCGCGCTTGTGCGAGTGCCCCAGCTCCAGCAGCCGGTGGTGCAGGTGCTTCTTGTCCGGGGCGAACGGCGACTTGCCGGCCAGGGTGCGGCGGACCACCGCGAGCACCAGGTCGGCCAGCGGCAGCGCGAGCACCAGCAGCGGGAGCAGCACCGGGAGGAACGCGGCCAGGGAGTGGAACCCGCTCATCCCGCCGGCGGCCGCGGCCTCGCGGTCCGGCAGGAACAGCCCGGTGACCGAGATGGTGATGGAGGCCAGCAGCAGGCCGAGCAGCATGGAGCCGGTGTCGCCCATGAACACCCGGGCCGGGTTGAAGTTGTGCAGCAGGAAGCCGATGCAGACCCCGACCAGGATGATCGCGATCATCGCCGGGTAGGACTGCCGCTCGAACCCGCGGTCCACCGCGGCCACGTAGTAGTAGGCGAAGAACGCCATCGCGGAGATCGCCACGATGCCGGCGGCCAGCCCGTCCAGCCCGTCGGCGAAGTTCACCGCGTTGATGGTGACCAGGATGAGCAGCACCGACAGCACCGCGCCCAGCCACGGGCCGAGCGAGAGCTGCATCCCGGGCAGCGGCAGCCAGAGCAGCTGCACGCCCTGGGCGACCAGGATGCCCGCGGCCGCGGTCTGCCCGGCCAGCTTGGGCACCGGGCCCATCCCCCACCGGTCGTCGATGATGCCGATGACGGTGATCAGCCCGCCGGCCAGGAGCAGCCCGGACCAGATCTTCGCGGTGTCGGTGCGGAAGACCTCCTGCAGGTGCGGGAGCTGCGCGGAGATCAGCATCGCGGCGGCGAAGCCGCCGTAGATGGCGATGCCGCCCATCCGCGGGATCGGCTCGGTGTGCACGTCCCGGTCCCGGACCGGGGGCACCGCGCCGACGGCGATCGCCGCTCTCCGGACGAAGGGGGTCAGCAGATAGGTGACCGCCACGGCGATGACGAAGGTGAGCGCGTACTCACGCACGGCGTGACCGGTGGCCTTTCACGGACGTCGCGCGCGGGCTCGCGGGCCGCCGCGCGCATCGGCGGGGATCTTCGGGTCCCCCGAAACTAGCACTCCCCCGGACTCCCGGCACCCTACTCGCTCCGCCGCGCCGAGGGCTCCCCGGTCTCCCCGCCGGGGCCGCTCTCCGGCCCCTCCGCCGCCGCGTCGCCCCGCTCGGGGGCCTCCGCGGACACGGCCGGGGCGTCCGTCCCGGCGTCCTTCCCGGAGTCCGTTCCGGCGCTGTCCGCCGCGCCCTGCGCGCCGTCCCCGGCCTCCGCGGCGGCGCCCTGCTCGGGCCCGCCCTCCGCGTTCTCCGGCTCGGCCTCGGGCTCCGGGTCGGGGCGGCGGCGCGGCTTGGCCTCGCCGATGACGGTGCCGCAGACCGCGCGGAGCCGCTCGATCGGGATGGCGCCGGAGCGCAGCACCCGGGGCACCGCGTAGGTGAGGTCGACGATGGTGGAGGGGACGCCGCCCTCGCACAGGCCGCCGTCCAGGTAGACCGAGACCGAGTCGCCGAGCTGCTCCGCGGCCTCCTCGGCCCGGGTCGCGGCCGGCCGCCCGGAGAGGTTGGCGCTGCTCACCGCCATCGGGCCGGTCTCCTTGAGCAGCTCGATGGCGACCGGGTGCATCGGCATCCGGACCGCCACCGTGCCCTGGGTGTCGCCCAGGTCCCAGGAGAGGCTCGGGGTGGCCCGGCAGACGATGGTGAGCGGCCCGGGCCAGAACTCGTCGATCAGGTCCTGGCCGTGCCCGCCCAGGTCCTCGATGAGCGCGTGCGCGGCGCGCACCGACCCGACCAGCACCGGCGGGGGCATGTCCCGGCCGCGGCCCTTGGCCTTCAGCAGGGAGGCCACCGCGGCGGGGCTGAACGCGTCCGCGCCGATCCCGTAGACCGTGTCGGTGGGCAGGACCACCAGCTCGCCCTTGCGCACGGTGGACGCCGCGTCGGCGATCCCGTCCCTGCGCGCCTCGTCGTCGGCGCAGTCGTAGCTGCGGCTCACGGATGTCACCCCGTTCTCGAAGGCGGCCGCCGGGCCGCCGTGTCGCTCCGCCGTGTCAGTCGTCGGCGCGGCGCATCACCACGAACCTGTCCCTGCGGGCCAGGTCCTTGCGGTTGCGCACGTCGCGCCAGCCCAGCTCTTCGGGGAAGAGCCGGGGGATGTCGATGCCCTGGCCGTCGCCGTGCTCGATGGCCATCGCCCCGCCGGGCCGCAGCAGCCGGCGGCCCACCCCTTCCAGGGCGCGGATCATGTCCAGGCCGTCCTTGCCGGACCACAGCGCCGACGCCGGGTCGTGGTCGCGGACCTCGGGCGGGATGACCGGGGCGTCCTCGGTGGGCACGTAGGGAGGGTTGCTGATCAGCAGGTCGACCCGGCCGTCCAGCTCCGGGAGCGCGGTGCGCATGTCGCCGCGGTGCGCGGTGACCCGGTCGCCGTGGCCGGTGGCCTCGATGTTGCGCCGGGCCCAGGCCAGCGCCTCCTCCTCCAGCTCCACCGCGTGCACGCGGGAGCGCGGCACCTCCTGGGCGATGGAGATCGCGATGGCGCCGGAGCCGGTGCCGAGGTCCACCACCAGGGGGTCGGCGACGTCCATGGCGCGCAGCGTCTCGATCGCCCAGTCGACCATGATCTCGGTCTCCGGGCGCGGCACGAAGACGCCGGGGCCGACCTGGAGTTCGAGGTAGCGGAAGTAGGCGCGGCCGGTGATGTGCTGCAGCGGCTCCCGGGCGGCGCGGCGCGCCACGCACTCCCAGTACAGCGCGTCGAAGTCGGAGTCGGCGACCTGGTGCAGCTCTCCTCGACGAACGCCGTGCGCGAACGCCGCCAGCTCCTCGGCGTCGGTGCGGGGCGAGTCCACGCCCGCCTCGGCCAACCGAAGCGTGGCCCGCGCGACTTCGTCGAGCAGGAAGTTCATGACTGGGCCTGCTCCAGCCTTTCCTTGGTGTCGGCGTCGATGAGGGCCTGCAGCACGCCGCTCAGGTCGCCGTCGAGGACCTGGTCGAGATTGTAGGCCTTGTAGCCGACTCGGTGGTCGGAGATGCGGTTCTCCGGGAAATTGTAGGTGCGCACCCGCTCGGACCGGTCGACCGTGCGGACCTGGCTCTTCCGCTCGGCCTGCGCCTCGGCGTCCGCGGTGGCCTGGGCCTCGGCCAGGATCCGGGCGCGCAGGATCCGCATCGCCTGCTCCTTGTTCTGGAGCTGGCTCTTCTCGTTCTGGCAGGAGACCACGATGCCGGTGGGCATGTGGGTGATGCGCACCGCGGAGTCGGTGGTGTTCACGCTCTGCCCGCCGGGGCCGGAGGAGCGGTACACGTCGATCCGCAGGTCGTTGTCGTTGATCTCGACGTCGATCTCCTCGGCCTCGGGCACCACCAGCACGCCGGCGGCCGAGGTGTGGATCCGGCCCTGGGACTCGGTGACCGGGACGCGCTGCACCCGGTGCACGCCGCCCTCGAACTTGAGGTTGGGCCAGACGCCCTCGCCCGGCTCGGGCGTCCCCTTGTTCTTGAAGGCGATCGTGATGTCCTTGTACCCGCCCAGGTCGGAGGCGGTGGAGTCGATGACCTCGGTCTTCCAGCCGCGGCGCTCGGCGTAGCGCAGGTACATCCGGACCAGGTCGCCCGCGAACAGCGCGGACTCCTCGCCGCCCTCGCCGGCCTTGACCTCCATGATGAGGTTCTTGTCGTCGGCCGGGTCGCGCGGGACGAGCAGGACCCGCAGCCGCTCGGTGAGCCGCTCGGCCTCGTCGGCCAGCCGGTCGGCCTCCTCGGCGAAGGAGGCGTCCTCGGCGGCCAGTTCGCGGGCCGCCTCGATGTCGCTCTCCACCTGGTTGAGCTCGCGGTAGGCGGCGATGATCGGGGTGAGCTGTGAGTAGCGCTTGCCCAGGCTCCTGGCGCGCGCCTGGTCGGCGTGCACCTCGGGGTCGGCGAGCTGCTGTTCCAGCTCGTAGTACTCGCCCAGGAGGTCGTCCAGCTTCACGTTTCGTCAGTCCCCGTCGAGGTGGTGTCCAATCGGATGCGCGGATGCACTGCGGCGCCGTGCCGCGCGCCGCCGGAGAGGCGCGCGGCCGGCGCCGCTGCGGCGGGCGCTACTTGCGCTTGCCGAAACGCTTCTCGAAGCGGGCCACCCGGCCGCCGGTGTCCATGATCTTCTGCTTGCCCGTGTAGAACGGGTGGCAGGCGGAGCAGATGTCCGTGCGGATCGAGCCGTCGGCCTTGGTGCTGCGGGTGACGAAGCTGTTCCCGCAGGTGCAGGTCACCTGGGTGACGACGTACTCGGGGTGGATGTCGGCCTTCACGTGTTCTCCTCTTGACAAGTGCGGTCGCCGGACGCACGCCGCTGGGAAGGAACGCTGGGCACGGGTCGCCCCCTCGACGCGCGGAGGGGCGGGTGAGCGGCGTGCGCGAACCGGTACCGCGGTGGTCGTCGGACCGGGCGCGCCCCTGCCACAGGGCAGGAGGTTCCTTCCCCTACCAGTCTGCCAGACCTGCGAACAAGAACCGACCGCCGGTTCTTCCCCGACCGGCTACTTTCCGCCGTCCTGGCCCCGGCCGGTGCCGGCGACGTCCTCGCCCGGGTAGTCGCCGGTGCTCGGTGAGGGCTCGGGCTCGGCGGGCGCCTCCTCCGGGCACATCGCCAGTTCGATCATGGCCCAGGCGGGCGGGTCCGGGTCCTTGGCGGAGCGGGCCTGGAACAGGGTGAAGTCGCGGTCGTCGCCGTGCACCGTCCAGGTGCGCGACCCCGGGATGTTGCCCGGGTGCATCCACACCTGCTCGCCGCAGGTCAGGGTGTAGGAGCGCGGGCCGAGCGCGTAGCCGTAGCCGTTCTCCTGCTCGGCCTGGACGGTGAGCATCTGCTCCAGCATCTCCTCGTCGAGCAGTTCGCCGTCGAGCAGCGCCCGCCAGAACCGGTTGAGGTCGCCGACGGTGGAGACCACCTGCGCGGTGCCGTACCACCGGGTGGGGTTGAACTCGGTGATGTCCACCATGGAGCCGTGCGAGCGGGTGTAGGCGCGCAGCACCGGCTCGGGCATCTCCGAGTCGAACGGGATGGAGGTGTCCTCCAGGCCGAGCGGCTCGATCACCCGCTCCTGCACCGCCTCGGCGTAGGGGCGCCCGGTGACCCGCTCGATGGCCATCGCGACCAGCACGTAGTTGGTGTTGGAGTACTCGACGTCGGTGGCGGGCGGGAAGACCGGCCGGTGCCGCTGGGAGACCTCCACCAGCTCCTCGGGGGTCCAGCTCCGCTCCGGGTCGGCCACCACGCTGGGCATGTCCTTGTTGTAGCTGTACAGCCCGCTGGTGTGGCTGAGCAGCATGCGCAGGGTGATCTGCTGACCGCCCTCCACCACCCCGGGGAGCATGTCCTCCAGGGTGTCGCTCAGCTCCAGGCTGCCGTCCTGCACCAGGAGGAGCGCGGTGGCGGCCACGAAGGGCTTGGACAGGCTGGCGATGCGGAAGTGCGCGTCGGGGTCGACCGGGGTGCCGCGCTCCCGGTCGGCGACGCCGGCCACCCCGTTCCAGACGTCCGAGCCGCCCTCGTTCCGCTCCACCAGTTCGGCGACGGCCCCGCTGGAGCCCTGCACGACCACCTCGTTGAGGGCGCGCTGGAGCTCGATCCGGCGCTCCGCGCCGATGTCCGGCGGGTCGGGGGGCGGGGCGGGGCGCGCATCGGTCGACTCGGTGGCGTCCCCCTCACCGCCCCAGGGGACGTTGACGGCGACGATCGCGGCGGCGGCCACGAGCGCCGCCGCACCCCCGGTCGCGGCCCACCTCTTGAAGTCCATACCAGCCGAATGGAAGCACGGAACCCCGGTTTTGGCGAACCGAAGCGCGGGTAAGAGTCCCTGCCTTCACGGGCCTGCCGCGCGTTCCGCCCCGGTTCGCGGGGTCCGCTCAGGAACCGCCCCCGGCCTGGGCCCGGACCGCCTCGGCCGCGTCCCGCCGGCGCGCCGCCCAGGCCGCCGCGGTGAGCACCAGCAGCAGCGCGGCGAGCACCGCGGCGCCCGGAGTGAGACCCACGCCATACACCGCCAGGTGCGCCAGGGCCCCGGCGGCGGTCAGGTAGTACAGCAGCGGGATCGCGCTCTGCCGGATCAGGTCGCCCTCCCGGCCGAGCAGCCCGACCACCGCGGAGGCGGCCACCACGTTGTGCACCGTGATCATGTTGCCCGCGGCGCCGCCCACCGCCTGGGCGGCGACCACGGTCTCCGGCGCGGCGCC
The DNA here is from genome assembly GCF_000341105.1 of Nocardiopsis potens DSM 45234. Classification (GTDB taxonomy): domain Bacteria; phylum Actinomycetota; class Actinomycetes; order Streptosporangiales; family Streptosporangiaceae; genus Nocardiopsis_A; species Nocardiopsis_A potens. The sequence goes on along the minus strand of NZ_ANBB01000035.1, from coordinate 180,841 downwards.
GATCTGCTCCGCGGTGGAGAACTGGAACAGCGAGAACATGAGGTTGGAGACGGTGTTGCTGCCGGCGACGAAGGCGCCGAGCGCGCCGATCCACGGCGCGAACAGCGGCCACGCCCCGCCGGCCAGGGCCGCGGCCTCCCCGGCCAGGGTGAGCGGCATGGACTCCGGGCCCCCGGCGGAGAACTCCGGGCCGCTGTTGATGAAGACCCGCACCAGCGGGACCGCGAAGAGCAGCGCGACGGCGGCGCCGGCCAGCTGGCCGCCGGCGGTCCGCCAGGAGGCGGCGATCCGCTTCCGGTCCATCCGGTGCAGGCCGTAGGTGAGCAGGCAGACCAGGATGAAGACGCCGCCCGGCGAGTACAGCGGCTGCACCGCCTCGCCGATGGAGGTGCCGAACAGCCCCTCGGCGCCGATCCGCACGGCCTCCAGGCGCTCCTTGAGCGGCCCGATGAGCCGGGTGGCGACCAGCAGCCCGGCCGCGATGAGATAGGGGCTCCAGGCGCGCAGCAGGCCGATCCGGGGCGCCTCTCCGGCGCCGTCCTCCCCGTCCCCGGGGGCGAGCCGCCCGCTCCACCGCGCCTCCCAGCGCTCGCGCGGCGGGAAGTCCCAGGCGGTCCTGGGCACCAGGAACCCGGCGCGGGCGGCGGCGAGCACGATCAGCAGGCCGGTGAGGCCGCCGAGCAGCGAGGTGAACTCCACCCCGAGGAAGGCGTTGTAGAGCACCGAGGGGACCACCATGGCCAGCGCGGAGAAGAGCGCGAACGGCCAGATCGCCAGCCCGTCGGAGAACCTGCGCCGGCCGCCGTAGAAGCCGGTCAGCAGGGCGCACAGGAAGACCGGGACCAGTGTGCCGACCGCCGCGTGCAGCAGCACCGTCTGCAGCCCGATCGCGTCGATCATCCCGGCGAAGCCGCCCGCGGTCTCCGCGGCGCGCGCCTCGGCCTCCGGGGTGCCGGTGAGCCCGCCGGCCACGCCGACCAGGATCGGGGTGCCGACCGCGCCGAAGCTGACCGGGGTGGACTGGATCACCAGCCCCACCATGACCGCGGCCATCGCCGGGAAGCCCAGGGCGAGCAGGAGCGGGGCGACCACGGCGGCCGGGGTGCCGAACCCGGAGGCGCCCTCGATGAAGCCGCCGAACAGCCAGCCGATGATGACCGCCTGCACCCGGCGGTCCGGGCTGATCCCGGTGAAGGTGGCCCGGATGGTGCGGATGGCGCCGCTCTGGGTGAGCGTGGCGAGCAGCAGCAGCGCGCCGAAGATGATGTAGAGCAGGCCGGCGGCGAGGATCAGGCCCTGCACGGTGGAGGCGGCCACCGCGGCCCACTCCACCCGCCATACCCCGACGGCGAGCGCGACGACCACCGCGTACCCGGCGGGCATGGCGTACTTGGCCGGTATCCGGAGGCCGACCAGGAGGACGCCGACCACGGCGATCGGGGCCAGTGCGAGCAGGGCGAGCAGGGCCGTTCCGTCCATCCGCGGCGCTCCCGGGGGGGGTGGAGTACACGGTATACAGGCGCCCGAGGATGGTAAGCCGGTGCCGCCGGAAACGTAAAGGGGCGGCCCCCGCAGGAGCCGCCCCGGAGCGCACGCGCCCCCGCCGGTCAGGTGGTCTTCTGCACCTGGAGCAGGAACTCGGTGTTGCTCTTGGTGTCCTTCATCTTCTCCAGCAGCAGCTCCAGCGCCTGCTGGGTGTCCAGGGCGTGCAGCACCCGGCGGAGCTTCCAGATGATGGCGAGCTCCTCGCTGGACATGAGGATCTCCTCCTTGCGGGTGGAGGAGGCGTCCACGTCCACCGCGGGGAAGATGCGCTTGTCCGCGAGCTGCCGGTTGAGCTTGAGCTCCATGTTGCCGGTGCCCTTGAACTCCTCGAAGATCACCTCGTCCATCCGCGAGCCGGTCTCCACCAGCGCGGTGGCCAGGATGGTCAGCGAGCCGCCGTTCTCGATGTTGCGCGCCGCGCCGAAGAACCGCTTCGGCGGGTAGAGCGCGGTCGAGTCGACACCGCCGGACAGGATCCGGCCGCTGGCCGGGGCGGCCAGGTTGTAGGCGCGGCCCAGGCGGGTGATCGAGTCCAGCAGGACCACCACGTCCATGCCCATCTCCACCAGGCGCTTGGCGCGCTCGATGGAGAGCTCGGCGACGGTGGTGTGGTCCTCGGCCGGCCGGTCGAAGGTCGAGTGGATGACCTCGCCCTTGACCGTGCGCTGCATGTCGGTGACCTCTTCGGGCCGCTCGTCGACGAGGACGACCATGAGGTGGCACTCGGGGTTGTTCTCGGTGATCGCGTTGGCGATCGCCTGCAGCACCATGGTCTTGCCCGCCTTGGGCGGGGAGACGATCAGGCCGCGCTGGCCCTTGCCGATCGGGGCGACCAGGTCGATGATCCGCGTGGTCAGCACGTTCGGCTCGGTCTCCAGGCGGAGGCGGTCCTGCGGGTAGAGCGGGACCAGCTTGGAGAACTCGGCGCGGTTGCGGGCCTGCTCGGGCGCCATCCCGTTGATGGTGTCCAGCCGGACCAGGGCGTTGAACTTCTCCCGGCGCTCGCCCTCGCGGGGCTGGCGCACGGCGCCGGTGATCGCGTCGCCCTTGCGCAGCCCGTGCTTGCGCACCTGGGCCAGCGAGACGTAGACGTCGTTGGCGCCGGGGAGGTAGCCGGTGGTGCGGACGAAGGCGTAGTTGTCCAGGATGTCGAGGATCCCGGCGACCGGCAGCAGGACGTCGTCCTCGCTGATCACCGGCTCGTTGTCCTGGCGGTCGCGGCCGCCGCGGCGGTCCCGGCGGTCGCGCCTGCGGCCGCGGCGGCGGCCGCCGCCGGAGTCGTCGTCGCCGCCCCGGCCGCCGCCCTGCTGCTGGGGACCGGAGTCCTGCTGCTGCGGCTGGGCGTCGCCCTCGTCCCGGTTGCGGTTGCGGCGGTTGCGCTGGCGGTCGCGGCCGGACCGGCCGGACTGCTGCTGTGCGTCGGAGCCGCTCTTCTGGGAGGTGTTGGAAGTCTTGGTCACGCTGCTCGCGGAGGTAGAGGTTTCGGTCGCGTCCGTGCCCGGCTCGCCGCCGGCCTCCTCGCCGCGCTTGCGGGAGGTGCGCCGGCCGCGCTTGTCGGTGCGCTCGGCCTGCTCGTCGGCCTCGCCCTTGTCCGCCTTGGCGGCGGCGGGCTCGGTGGCGGGCTCTTCGACCTTATCGGCCGCGGTCCGCTTTCCGGCGGACTTCGCGCTCTTGGCCGGCTGCGGCGCGGCCACCGGACCGCCCTGCTTGGCCTCGATCGCGGCGATGACGTCGCTCTTGCGCATGCGCCCCGTACCGGTGATGCCCAGGCTGGAGGCGAGCCGCTGCAGCTCGGTCAGCTTCAGGGCGGACAGCCCGGTGGCGCCGGACTGGGCCCGGCCGCGGGCCGGTGAGGTCTTGGCCGGTGCAGCGGCGTCGCCGGATCCCGCACCGGGCGCGGTGGGGGTGTCGTTCTTGCTGACCGCCGCGTCCGTGTGGAGTTCGGTGGTGTCGCTCACTAAGGGTCCTTCCCAAGGAGCGGGCTCGTGCCGTTTGTCTTCTAGGTGAACGGACGGCCCGGTGGTGCGAACCGGCCTGGGCCGGGTCGGGCATGCCCCACCTGGATGTCGGGAACCGTCGGATGGCGCCCTTACCCAATCGCGGCGGGCTCTGGGTACAGCCAGACGTCGGGGCGTTGAGCTCGGTGGTGCTTCCCGTGGACCGTCCTGTCGCTCTCGCCGGGCGGGAAACCTGCCTCGGTGGGATGGGCAGAGCCACGGATGCGACGTGAGCTCGACACAGCGGCCACCTCGGACCCCGCTGGTGCGGCGTTGCCGACGAGCGGTGTCGGTGCGGAGGACCCTGTGGCGGATGAGCACACGCCCCGCAACGGGGCATCTGGTGCTACGACCAGCCTAACATCACCGGAGCCCACAGCTATTCCTCGACTCAGGTCTATGAACGGGGAGAAGTGATCCGTACCCCGGCCGGATCGATTTTTAAGGGGCGTATGTGCCATCCAGTACCCGTTCGGGCTCGAATCGAATCAGCGATGCCCGCACTGATTTGCCCGGCATCGCCCGCATCCGAGGGGTTTTCGGGCTCGACGCCGAACACCAATACGGTCGGCCCCGCCCCCGAGACCACGGCCGGAAGGCGTTCCTGGTCACGCAGCTCGGAGACGAGTCGCGCGCTCTCCGGCATCGCCGGGCTCCGGTAATGCTCGTGCAGCCGGTCCTCGGTGGCCTCCAGCAGCAGCTCCGGATGGCCGGAAACGGCCGCGGCGAGCAGCGCGGCGCGCCCCGCGTTGAACGCCGCGTCGGCGTGCGGCACCTCCGCGGGGAGCAGCCCCCGGGCCGCATCGGTGGAGAGCCGCTCCTCGGGGATGCACGCGATCGGCCGCAACCGGCCAGACGGGGCGATCGGCAGCGCGCGCCAGCGCTCCCCCTCCCGCCAGGAGACGGTGAAGCCGCCGAACACGCACGGGGCCACGTTGTCCGGGTGGCCCTCGACGTCCGCGGCGACCTGGAAGACGCGCTCCCGGTCCGGGCCGCCGTCGGCGCCGCGCCAGCCCAGCAGGGCGGCCGCGGCCGCCACCCCGGCGGTGATCGCCGAGGCCGAGGAGCCCAGGCCGCGCCCGTGCGGCACCGCGTTGCGGCAGCGCAGCGCGACGCCGGGCGGCTCCTCCCCGGCCGACTCGTAGGCGGCCCGGAAGGCGACGGCCACCAGGTGGGAGGCGTCCAGCGGGACCTCTCCGGCCCCCTCGCCGGCCACCTCCACGGTGGTCCGGCCGTCCGGGCGGATCTCGGCTTCGACCTCGTCGTACAGGGCCAGCGCCAGGCCCAGGGCGTCGAAGCCCGGGCCGAGGTTGGCGCTGGTGGCGGGGGTGCGGACGTGCACCGCCGCGGGGCGCGTCTGGGGCATGCGCGGTCTCCGCTCGGACTCGGGGCGCGGTTCTCGGTACTGCTCACCGGTGGTCTCGACGCCGCGGCGGGGCAGGGCGCCCTGGCGGGGCCGCCGCGTCGGGACCACCGGGCGGGGAGGGCCTCCCCGGCGTTCTAGGCCAGGCCGAGGGCGGAGGCCGCGGCGTGCGCGTCCACCGGCACGGTGGTCGCCGCCGAGGCGCCGGCCAGGGCCCAGTCCGGGTCCTTGAGGCCGTTGCCGGTGACGGTGCACACCACCCGGCTGCCGCGCTCGATCGCGCCGGCCTCCACCGCCTGGAGCAGGCCGGCGACGCTGGCCGCCGACGCGAGCTCCACGAAGACGCCCTCCTCGGCGGCGAGCATCCGGTAGGCGGAGAGGATCTGCCGGTCGGTGACCGAGTCGATGGCGCCGCCGGAGGCGTCCCGGGCGTCCTCGGCCAGCTTCCAGGAGGCGGGGTTGCCGATCCGGATCGCGGTGGCGATGGTGCGCGGCTGGCGCACCGGGGCCCCGTCCACGATCGGCGCGGCGCCGCTGGCCTGGAAGCCGAACATGCGCGGGGTGCGGGTGGCGGGCCCGTCCGCGGCGTACTCCTTGTAGCCCATCCAGTAGGCGCTGATGTTGCCGGCGTTGCCGACCGGCAGGCAGTGCACGTCGGGGGCGTCGCCGAGCGCGTCGACCACCTCGAAGGAGGCGGTCTTCTGGCCCTGCAGCCGGTACGGGTTGACCGAGTTGACCAGCGCCACCGGGTAGTCCACCGAGAGCTTGCGGGCCAGCTCCAGGCAGTCGTCGAAGTTGCCGTCGACCTGGAGCAGCTTGGCGCCGTGCACCAGGGCCTGGGCGAGCTTGCCCATCGCGATCTTGCCCTGCGGGACCAGGACCGCGCAGGTCATCCCGGCGCGCACCGCGTAGGCCGCGGCGCTGGCGCTGGTGTTGCCGGTGGAGGCGCAGATGACCGCCTTGGCGCCGTCCTCGGCGGCCTTGGTGATGGCCATCGTCATGCCGCGGTCCTTGAACGAACCGGTGGGGTTGAGCCCTTCGACCTTGAGGAAGACCTCGCACCCGGTCAGCTCGGAGACCCGGGTGGCCGGTACCAGCGGCGTGCCCCCCTCGAGAAGGGTGACGACCGGGGTGTTCGCCGTGACGGGAAGCCGGTCGCGGTACTCCTCGACGACCCCTCGCCACGCCCGTGCCATGCTCACGACAGGACCTTTCGCGCTGGTGGACGGCCCGGCGCCGGGCCTGCCCGCGGTGCGGGGCGCCCGACGCGCCGGTGCAGACGTGCTGCAGATGTGCTGCGGAGGGCGGGGACCGGTCCCGGGCGGCGCCTGCGCACGCCCGCGTTCCCTCGCCGACCTCGATTCTAGGCCCCGGAGGCGGAGTCGGGTTAATCGGGCCCACCCGTCTCACCTGCCGAGACCCGGGGTTCACCGGCCCTCCCCCGGCCGGTCCCGGCGCGGCGGCGCCGGGACCGGCCGGGGCGGGTCAGTCGGCGCTGTTGCCCAACGCCTCGACCCGCATCACGCTGGCGACGCTGCGCACCGTGTCCAGCGCGCGCAGCCGGCGCACGGTGGCGTCCAGCGCGGAGTCCGGGGCCGGGTGGCTGACCAGCACCAGCTGGGCGTCGTCGCCGTGCCCCTCCTGGCGCACGTTCTTGATCGAGACGTGGTTCTCCGCGAACACCTCGGCGACCCGGGCCAGCACGCCCGGCCGGTCGGCGACGTCCAGGGCCAGGTGGTAGCGGGTGACCGTGTCGCCCATCGGGTGCACCGGCAGGCCGGTGTCGTGGCCGCCCTCGGCGACCGAGGTGCCGGAGAGCCGGTTGCGCGCCACCGCGACCAGGTCGCCCAGGACCGCGCTGGCGGTGGGCGCCCCGCCGGCCCCGGCGCCGTAGAACATCAGCCGGCCGGCCGACTCCGCCTCGACGAAGACCGCGTTGTAGGCGCCGCCGACGGTGGCCAGCGGGTGCTCCCGGGGGAGCATCGCCGGGTGCACCCGGACGCCGACCGAGGAGCCGTCTTCGGAGAGCTGGCAGATGGCCAGCGGCTTGACCACGCAGCCCATCGCCTCGGCGCTGGCGATGTCGCCGGCGGTGACCCCGGTGATGCCCTCGCGGTGCACGTCGGCGGCGGTCACCCGGCGGGTGTGGAAGGCCAGCCGGGCCAGGATGGCGGCCTTGGCGGCGGCGTCGAAGCCCTCCACGTCCGCGGTGGGGTCGGCCTCGGCGTAGCCGAGCGCCTGCGCCTCCTCCAGGGACTCGGTGAACCCGGCGCCCTGGGTGTGCATCCGGTCCAGGATGAAGTTGGTGGTGCCGTTGACGATGCCCATGACCCGTTTGACCCGGTCGCCGGCGAGCGAGTCGCGCAGCGGGCGGAGCAGCGGGATGGCGCCGGCCACCGCGGCCTCGTAGTAGACGTCCACCCCGGCCTCGCGGGCGGCGTCGTGGATGGCCGCGCCGTCCTCGGCGAGCAGCGCCTTGTTCGCGGTCACCACCGACTTGCCGTTCTTGATCGCGGCCAGGATCAGCGACCGGGCCGGCTCGATGCCGCCGATGACCTCGACCACCAGGTCGATGTCGGGCCGGGTGACCAGCGCCATGGCGTCGGTGGTGAACAGCTCGGGGTCGATCCCCGTGCCGCGGGCCCGGCCGAGCCTGCGCACCGCGATCCCGCCGACCTCGACGGGCGTGCCGATGCGCGCGGCCAGCTCGCCGGCCTGCTCCTGGAGCAGGCGTACGACCTCAGCACCCACAACGCCGCATCCGAGCAGCGCCACCTTCATCGCCATAGGGGGGTGACTCCCACTTCTCTCACGGTTCCTGCGTTCTGTCGTCGGCCCTCGGCCCCGGATCAGCCCTCGTCGAGGCGGAGGAGGTCCTCTTCGGTCTCCCTGCGCACGATGGTGCGCGAGGCCCCGTCGCGCACCGCGGTGATCGCCGGGCGCGGGAGGTGGTTGTAGTTGCTGGCCATCGAGTAGCAGTAGGCCCCGGTGGCGGCCACCGCGACCAGGTCGCCCGGGCGCAGGTCGCCGGGGAGGTAGAGGTCGTTGACGATGATGTCGCCGCTCTCGCAGTGCTTGCCGACCAGGCGGGAGAGCATCGGCTCGGCACCGCTCACCCGGGAGGCGGGCACGCAGGTGTACTCGGCGCCGTACAGCGCGGTGCGGATGTTGTCGCTCATCCCGCCGTCCACGCTGACGTAGGTCCGGATGCCCTCGACGTCCTTGACCGTGCCGACCCGGTACAGGGTGACCCCGGCGGGGCCGGCGATGGCGCGGCCCGGCTCGACCGCGATCCGCGGCACCGGCAGGCCGCCGGCCCGGCACTCCCGGCTGACGATGGAGATCAGGTTCTCCGCGATGGCCTTGGGCGTCAGCGGAGCGTCGCCGGGGACGTAGGCGATGCCCAGGCCGCCGCCGAGGTCCAGCTCGGACAGGGTGACGCCGAGTTCGCCGTGGATCCGGGCGAGGAACTCGGTGACCCGGCGGGCCGCCACCTCGAAGCCGGCGGTGTCGAAGATCTGCGAGCCGATGTGCGAGTGCAGCCCGACCAGTTCGATGTGCGGGGAGTCGATGAGCCGGCGCACCGCGCGGTCGGCGGCGCCGGTGCTCAGCGCCAGGCCGAACTTCTGGTCGTCGTGCGCGGTGGCGACGAACTCGTGGGTGTGCGCCTCCACGCCGGTGGTGACCCGCACCAGCACCGACGGCTTCAGGCCGCGCTCGGCGGCCAGCCGCTCCAGCCGGTCGATCTCGTCGAAGGAGTCCACCACGATCCGGCCCACCCCGGCCTCCAGGGCGCGGACCAGTTCGGCCTCGGACTTGTTGTTGCCGTGCATGCCGAGGTCGGCGGCGGGGAAGCCGGCGGCCAGCGCGACGGTGAGCTCGCCGCCGCTGCACACGTCGAGCTTGAGGCCCTCCTCGTGCACCCACTTGGCGACGGCCTTGGTGAGCAGCGCCTTGCCGGCGTAGTAGACGTCGGCGCCGATGTCGCCGAAGGCCTCCCTGTAGTCCCGGGCGCGGCGACGGAACTCCGCCTCGTCCAGCACGAACAGCGGGGTGCCGTACTCGGCCGCCAGGGTGTCGGCGCCGACGCCGCCGATGGTGAGCTCGCCGCCGACGCGCTGCGCGCTGCCCGGCCACACCCGGGGGTCGAGCTCGTGGATGTCCTCGGGCGGCGCCGGCGGGTGGTCCTCGGGGAGGACGTCGGCGTGGCGCGGACCTGCGGGGTGGGCGTAACGGCTCATGGGCTGCGGCTCTCGGCTGTTCGTTCGTCGGACGGCGGGTCGGCGGCGGCCGCCGGGCGGGGCCGGTCGCCTACGGCCTTGTGGGCGCGGACGCACCGAGCAGGGCGAGGCCCGCCCCGAGCACCCCGGACGCGGCGGAGCACAGCGCGACCGCGTCGGCCGCGGGGCCTCGCACCGCATCGCGGGACCGCGCCCATCCATGGTAGGAAGCGGCCAGTCCCTCCAGGTATCTGACCAGCATATGCGGTTGCCCACGCCGCTCGGCCGCCGAGACCGCGCCGGGGCCGTCGAACAGGGCCCCGACCAGGTCGGCGGCGGGACCGCCGAGCGGGGCGCGCCAGTCCGGGCCGGGGGCGGGCGGGGTTCCGGTGCGGGCCCGCTCGGCCTGCTCGGCCCAGCCGCGGGCGGCGACCGCGTGGGCGTGCGCGTAGCGGACGGCGAAGGCGGGGTTGTCCCATGTGTACCGGGCCCAGGCGCCGGGGGCCTCGGGTGCGGGCTCGGCCGGCAGGCCCGGGCCGGTGACCTCGCCGGGGCGGGGCCTCTCCGAGGCGGCCCGGCAGAACGCGATCCGCGCCGCGGACTCGCCGACCGCGGCCAGCAGCCGGGCGGCCTCCCCGGCGGCGGGCGGCCGGTCGGCGGCGGGTTCGCGCCAGTCCGCCTCGGCGGGGCGGGGCGGGGCGGGTTCGGGCCGGGGGCCGGGCGCCCCCTCGGTGGCCCGCGCGGCCAGCGCGATGCGGCGCCGGGCGTCCTCGCGCGCGAGCGCGCGGGCGCGCCCGAGGGAAGGGGCGGCGGCCAGGTCGGAGCGGGCCCAGCCGTCCTCGTCCTCGGCGGGCAGCGCGTGCCGGGCGCCGCCGGTGAGGTAGGCGGCGCCGTTCCAGGCGGCGGGGACCAGGGCGGCGAGGGCGTCGGGGCGGGGTTCGAGGGCGACCATGCCGCGGCCCGGCGCCTCGGCCGCGGCGACCTCGGGGAGGGCGCGCAGGGCGGCGGCGATCCGGGCGGCGGCCGCGTCGGCGCCGCCGGGGGCCCCGGCCCGCAGCGCGACGGCGGAGGCGAACCTTCCGGGGCGGCCGGGGAGGCGGCGCGGGTCGGTCCAGGGCAGTGCGGCGGGGTCGGCGCCCAGCGCCTCGGCGGCGGCCGCCCGGAGCAGCGCGTCGATCCCCCAGGGCGTGGCGGCCCGGGGCGCGGCGGCGGAGAGGGGCATCAGGCCAGCCCGGCCAGCTCGCGCACGGTCCCGATGAGCTCGGTCGGGTCGAAGGGCTTGGTCAGGTAGGCGTCCGCGCCGACCTCCTCGCCGCGGCGCAGGTCCTCGCTCTGCGCCCGGGCGGTGATGAGCACGACCTTGGCGCCCCGGGTCTCCTCGCTCTCCCGGAGCCGCGTCGCGGTCACCCACCCGTCCAGCCGGGGCATCATCACGTCCAGCGTGATCACGTCGGGCCGCACCTCGGCGGCCCGCTCCAGGCAGTCCCGCCCGTCCACGGCCGTATGCACCTCGAACCCCTCGAGCTGCAGGTTCACCGCGATGAGCTGCCTGATCACCTCGTTGTCGTCGACCACCAGCACCCGCGCCAATGCTTCACCCACGGCCGTGAGACTAACGCGGCGCCCCGCCTCCCCGCCGGGGTTCCCCCGATCCGGCCCGGGAAAGACGGACGATCCACCCTCCGGACCCTGTTAGAGTAGTGATCACAGCGAGCCCCCTTAGCTCAGGGGATAGAGCAACGGCCTCCGGAGCCGTGTGCGCAGGTTCGAATCCTGCAGGGGGCACATTCGCGACCTTCCCGGGTCGCACAATGACCAGCGGTGATGCTTCGGCACCCGCTGGTTTTCCTTTTCCCGCGCTCCCCCGTACCGGCCTCCGCCGGCGCGAAGGCGGACGCGCCGGAAGAGTCCTCGGAATCCCCCCGCGCCCGGGCTCCCCGGCCGCCGTCCCGCACCGGAGACCCCTGCGCCGGGGGCGGTTCCGCCGAGTCGGCACCCCGGGACGAAAAGGCTCACCCCCGGGGATCACGGAGAACGGCCGCGCGGATTCACCGCTTCCCCGGATTTCCCGGAAAACCACCTGCGACCTGCATGTTCAAACCGAGGTCGAAGTCGTTACCCACCGCCGGACACCTCGGCTAGCATCACCGGCGCCCCTTAAATCAGAGGAGAACCGGAAATGCCGTCCAAAGGGAAATTCGCTTCCGCCCTCATCGGAGCGGCGGCGACGCTCGCCCTCTTCGTCCCCGCCCCCGCAGCCGCCGACGAGGCGGCGGCCGACAGCGTGGCCGCGGCCGGAGCCACCTGCAAGGGCGGCTTCAGGAAGTCGATCGCAGGGGAGGGGTACCTGAAGTACGGCGTCTGCACGAAGACCATCAACGGAACCAAGCACCAGATGGTGGAGGGTGTCGTCGTCGACACCAGGTCCAACAACATCTATCTCCGTGCCACCGTGGGATTCAGCAGGTCCACGGCGGAATACTATTACTACGCGGGCTCCAAGAACGGGCAGTCGAGCTTCGAGACCCCGTGGAAGCCGGGATCGGCCGAGGTCAGCCTGAGGTCCTTCAAGGACTAGTGAGACGCCCGGGGCCCTGACCACGGCCCGGCTCCGACCCGGCCGCCGGCCCCAGCCCCTCCCCGCCGGCCCATGACCGGATCCGACACCTGGGTCGCAGGCCCCAGGGAGCACGCTCCCGGTGGAAAATACATCGGGTATGCACGACGGAGGCCCCCAGCCCGCACACTGGGGGCCTCCCGCTGTCCAGGAGTCCCTAGATGCCGTCCTTCTTCAGGGCTTCCAGGAAAGCGCACCGCTCACGGTCCGGGACGGACGAGTACCCGGCGCTGCGGTTCCGGGTGTCGCGGACGAAGGTCGTGGCCCCCTCGGCGCAGTTCTCCTGCTTGCCGGAGCTGTAGCTACTCTTATGGAACTTGCGATGGGGAATATCAGGCATCTCGCATCTTCTACGTGACCGCGTTCAGCCGTTCCTGAAAGAACACGCGAGAGTCGTCCACGCTGAGGGCCGACGACTGCCCGTGCTCTCCATCCCCCTTATGCGGGATGGAAACATTCTTTCTCTGAGAACCGGCCCCACCGCGACCAACGGGTCACCTTCAAAACGGTCGACAGAAGGAGGCCCCGGTGAACAGGCACGGCAACGAAGACATCCCCCACGACGACGGCCAGGACCCCGGCAAGTGACCGCCCCCGGCGCGGCCGGCGCTCCCGGGCAAGGGCCGTTCGACCACGTGCTCTCCACCGTCGCCGCGCGCCGCATCCCACCCGCTTGGATGGCGCAGACCCGGCCGGGCGGTCCAGCGCGGCGCCCCACGGAGCAAAGGCTCAAACCGGCGGCGACGGCAAAGGAATGGGCGGGGCCGGGCTCCTCACCCGGGCGCGGCGCCCCACGGGGCCGGGGTTCAAGCAGGCAGCGACGGCAGGCAGGGGGACCGGCCGGTCGGTCCGGCGCGGCGCCCCGCAGAGCGAAGGCCAAGACGGGCAGCGAAGGCGGGAATGGGCGGGGCGGCGCCGGCGGCGGGGCGGCCCGCCCGCGCCCGCCAGGGGCCTTATCCCCTATGCCGGGTTCGCGGCGGGGGCGGGCGAGCCCTGCACACCGCGGGAGCACCCCGATTACATCTACCAGCGAGTAGTAAGCCCCGAAGCCCCCATTACCCCCTCGGTGGTTACCCAGAGTGGCCAAAGCGAGGCCTCCCGGGGAGTAAAAGCGACATCTCGCCCCCCGCGCCGCCCCTACCCTGGTTCCGGCCCCCTGCTTCCCGGCCTTCCGGGCGGCTCGAACCCCCGATCACCGGCCCGATCAGGGCCATCCGGGCCTCTCGGGGGCTGATCCGGCCCGGGATGCGCGCCCAGGAATCACCGGAGTGCTCTCGCGGTGCGCAGGGCACCCCACCCAACCATCACCCTGCGTATTTACCCAGGTCAGAGAGGGGCAGTGGTTTCCGGAGCGGCCGGCCACGCCGCCCGGGCGACGCGGGCGCGGCGAACCCGCCGCCCCCTGCCCTCCCCGACCACCCCACCTGCTCTGCCGCACCCGACCGACCGGCCGGTGCCCCTCCCCGCCGTCGCCGCCTGCTTGAACCTCCGCCCCGTGGGGCGCCGCGCCCGGGCGACCACCCTCGCCCCGCCCCTACCGGCGCCGTCGCCGCCCGTCTGAACCTTCGCTCTGTGGGGCGCCGCACCCGACCGACCGGCCGGTGCCCCTCCCCGCCGTCGCCGCCCGCTTGAACCTTCACTCCGCGAGGCGCCGCGCCCGGCCGGAGCGCCCGGTTCCGCCCCTACCTCCGCCGTCGCCGCCTGCTCGCCGGTCGGCCTGGCGACATGCGAGCCCTCGCCGGGAAGTCGCCGGGAGAGGAGAAACGCCTCGCGGAGACCGCGTGAGACTTCGCTCTTCGGAGCCGGCGACGGTCGGTGAAGCAGGAAGAGGGTCGGCGAGAGGAACGCTGAGATTCGATCAACGGCAATGAACCGGAGAGGCCGGCCATGGGGCCGTCGCCCTCTCCGCCCGCCGCATACCGTCAGTGCGGCGAAGATCACACCGGGTCCGCGGCCCCCCGCAGAGCCTCGGGGGCCGGAACGCCGGACACCGCGGCCCGGCGGGGGCGGGTGGGCCGGGGCACCTCCTCTGCCTCGAGGAACGGACGGTGGGAATGGGGAGGAACCACTGTTCTTCCCGGCCTCCTGAAGGGGTGGCGGACGCCCGCCGCCCCCTCGGATCCGTCCTCTTTCTTCCAGGGGGCGGGAAATGCCCCGGTATCCCGTTCCCCCTTCCTCCGGGTCGGGTGGTATTCGTCCCGGGATCGCCCCGCTCGCGTTCCGAAAACCCCTGCCGCACAGGAGATGACGAAACGTGAGCGCATGCCGTAAGGTGCGCACGAACGGTGACGAACGGGCCATGTGGCGCCCGACCGCCGCCGTCCCGGTCTGCGGTCGTTCATCGACCTGCGGTTTTCGGCGGGCCGGGGTGCGCTTCGCGGCGCACCCGGCCGCGGAGCCAGCCTGTTCTCCCGCTTCCAGGGCTCCACTGTGCCTTCAACGCCTCCAAAGCCGGACGCTAGGAACGTGAATCTATGTCGGAAGCAGTACCCGCGGCGGAACGCGGCGGACGGTGGGCCGGTCTCTGGGCGGTTCTCGCCGCGGCGGCCGCGGTGGTCGTCGTCGGCGGACTGTGGAGCTGGGCGGTGCTCGCCCTCCCCCAGGCCGGCCGGGTGCCGGTGGCGGTGGCCGCCGGGCTGACCACCGCCCTGCTCGGCGCCGCCGTCTACATCGCGGTCCGGCGCACCGGCGAGGCGCTCCTCGCCGAGGACGAGGCGCACCGCGCCTGGGAGCGGCTGCACGAGGCCGCATCCCGGCTGGACGCCGCCCGCGCCGAGCTCGCCTCGCTCGCCGACGAGGTGCTTCCGGCCGCGGTGGCCCGGCTCCGCGAGGGGGCGACCGCCGACACGGTGCTCGCCGAGGCCCCGCGGCCGGCCGAGGAGGCGCACGGGCGGCTGCTCCGGCTCCTCGTCCAGGAGATCTCCCAGGGCGAGCGGCAGCGCGCCGCGGCCACCGCGGCCTGCGCGAACGCGGCGGGCCGGGTGCAGGCGCTGGCCACCCTCACCCTGGCCGAGCTGCGCGAGATCGAGAACGCCTGCCCCGAGGACATGCTCGGCGACGTGATGCAGGTGGACCACAACACCGCGCAGATCGGCCGGCTCGCGGACAGCATCGCGGTGCTCACCGGCGCGCGCACCGGCCGGCGCTGGACCAAGCCGATCCGGATGGAGAGCATCCTGCGCGGCGCGATGGGCCGGATCAGCTCCTACAAGCGGATCCGGGTGCACTCCGCCAGCCGCTCGGCGATCGCCGGGTACGCCGCCGAGGACGTGATGCACGCGCTCGCCGAGCTGATGGACAACGGGACGCGCTTCTCCGCCCCCTCCGAAGAGGTGCACGTCTACGTCGAGGACCTGAACAACGGCGCGGTGATCACCGTGGAGGACAGCGGCCTGGGCATGAAGCCGCAGGCGCTGGCCCGCGCCGAGCGCGCGGTGTCGCGCACCGAGCCGTTCGACCTGACCCGGCTGCCCGGCACCCGGCTGGGCCTGGCCGTGGTCGGCCGGCTGGCCCGCAAGCACCGGCTGGACGTGTACTTCCGGCCGTCCTCGCGCGGCGGGATCGGCGTGGTGCTGCGCATCCCCAACCACCTGATCGGCCCGGCCGAGGTCGACCCGCTGCCGGCGCCCACCGCCCGGCCGCTCGGCACCGCCCCCGGCGGTACGCCCGGCACCGCGCTCGCGGACCGGCCCGCCGCCCGGACCGCCTCCGCTCCCCCGCCCGCCGCCAGGCACGCGAAGCCCGCCACCCCGCAGGCCCCTCCGGCGCCCGCCGCCACGGGGCCGGTGCCACAGGCCCCCGCCGCGGAGCCGCCCGCGCCCAAGCCCGCCGTGCCGCAGGCGCCCCCGGAGCCCGCGCCGGAGGCCGCCGAGCCGGCGCCCCTGCGCCGCCCGCTGCCGAAGCGGCCGCGCGGCGGCACCCTCCGGTCCGCTCCCGCGCCCCAGCCCGCCCGGGAGCCGGAGGCCGGCCGCCCCCGCCCCGGCATGGGGCAGCGGTTCAGCGCCTTCCGCCAGGGGCGGACCGACCCCTCCGGCGACTGAGCCCGCCGATCCCCCCGCCGTACCGGACGACCAGATTGGAGCGGGGGGCCGCCCCGGCCCCCGAACCCCGATGGACACCACTGATTCGAACCTCGAATGGCTCCTCCAGGGCCTGGTGGACGACACCCCGGGCGCACGGCACGCGCTAGTGCTCTCCCGGGACGGCCTCAAGCTCTGCCACACCTCCGCCCTCGCCGTCGACCAGGCCGACCAGCTGGCCGCGATCGCCGCCGGGGTCCAGGCGCTCGCCCACGGCGCGTCGGTGGAGTTCGGCGACGGCTCCGGCGGGGTGCGCAACTCGATGACCGAGTTCCACGGCGGCATCCTGTTCATCGTGGACGCGGGCGAGGGCGCGCACCTGGCGCTGATCGCCGCGGAGGACTCCGACGTGGGCCTGATCGGGCACAACATGGAGGGGCTGATCGAGCAGATCGGCGCCTTCCTGACCGCCGCCCCGCGCAGCTCCGCCCCGACGGCATGAGGCGGATCATCGACGGCGAGGACCCGGACCGGCTCTACACCGTCACCGGCGGGCGCAGCCGCGCCGGCGAGGCGGGGCTGGACCTGGTCACTCTGCTCGTGAGCGAGTCCGACCCGGTCCCCGGCATGCAGTCCGAGCACGTGCGGATCCTGCGCATCTGCCACCGCCCGACGTCGGTGGTGGAGCTCTCCGCCGAGCTGGAGCTGCCGGTGAGCGTGGTGCGGATCCTGCTGACCGACCTGCTCGACACCGGCCGGGTCTCCGCCCGGCACCCGTCCTCCGCCGGCGCCGCGGTGCACACCCCCGACTCCGAATTCCTGAAGAAGGTGCTCGTTGGACTCGCCAAGCTCTGAGCGCACACCGCTGGCGGCCACCGCGGCGGACGGCGCCAAGATCGTCATCGTCGGCGGCTTCGGAGTGGGCAAGACGACCATGGTCCGCTCCGTCAGCGAGATCCGGCCGCTGAGCACCGAGGAGGTGATGACCCAGGCCGGCGTCGGCATCGACAGCACCGGCGGGGTGCAGGACAAGAGCACCACCACGGTCGCCTTCGACTTCGGCCGGATCAGCTTGGACGAGCGGCTGGTGCTCTACCTGTTCGGTGCGCCCGGCCAGGAGCGGTTCTGGTTCCTGTGGGACCGGTTGTTCGCCGGGACGCTCGGCGCGGTGGTGCTGGTGGACGCCCGGCGCATCGAGGACTCCTGGTACGCCATCGACCGGCTGGAGCACAACCGCGTCCCGTTCATCGTGGCGCTCAACCGGTTCGAGGCGCCCGCGCACACCCACGACGAGGTCCGCGAGGCGCTCTCGCTCGGCCCGGACGTCCCGGTGGTCGACTGCGACGTCCGCGAGCGGCCCTCCGCCAAGGAGGTCCTGATCTCGCTCGTGGACCACCTCTACACGCTGACCGCCGCCCGGGAGGCCGCATCGTGACCGCTGACGCCCCCTCCGCCGAGGAGCGGGTCCCGTTCCACGGGGCCCTGTTCGAGCAGGACCCCTCCGCGCTCTACGCCGAGATGCGCCGGCTGCACGGCCCGGTGGTCCCGGTGCTGCTCGACGGCGACCTGCCGGCCTGGCTGGTCACCGGGTACCGGGAGGTGCACCAGGTCACCGGGGACGACGAGCTGTTCGCCCGGGACACCCGGCGGTGGAACCAGTGGGAGCACGTGCCCGAGGACTGGCCGCTGCTGCCCTACGTGATGCACAACCCGTCGGTGATGTTCACCGAGGGCGACGAGCACCGGCGGCGCGCCGGGGCGATCGGCGACGCGCTCTCCTCGGTCGACCAGTTCGACCTGCGGCTGCACTGCGAGCGGATCGCCGACCGGCTGGTCGACGGGTTCGCCGGCAGCGGCGAGGCCGAGCTGATGGCCCAGTTCGCCCAGCAGATCCCGCTGCTGGCGGTGGCCAAGATGTTCGGCATGTCCGAGGCGGAGGCGCCGCAGCTGGTCCGGGACGTGGCGATCTCGCTGGACGTGGGCCCGGACGCGATCCCGGCCTACATGCGGGTGCAGGAGTCGATGGGCCGGCTGGTCGCCGAGAAGCACCGCAACCCCGGCTCCGACGTCCCCTCCCACCTGCTCTCCCACCCGTCGGGGCTGGCCGACGAGGAGGTGGTGCAGGACCTGCTGGTGGTCACCGCGGCGGCGCAGCAGCCCACCGCCAACTGGATCGGCAACTCGATCCGGCTGATGCTCACCGACGACCGGTTCTCGATGACGCTGACCGGCGGCCGGGGCAGCGTCGGCCAGGCGCTCAACGAGGTGCTCTGGCACGACACCCCGACGCAGAACTTCATCGGCCGGTTCGCGGTGCGCGACACGCTGCTCGCCGGGCGGCGGATCCGCGCCGGCGACATGCTGGTGCTGGGGCTGGCCGCGGCCAACGCCGACCCGCACGGCAGCCTCTCGCTCGACTCGGACCTGATGGGCAACCGGGCCCACATGTCGTTCGGGCACGGCGAGCACGGCTGCCCGTTCCCCGCCCCGGAGGTCGCCGAGATCATCGCCGGCGCCACCATCGAGGTGCTGCTGGACCGGCTGCCGGACCTGGCCCTGTCGGTGCCGGCCGAGTCGCTGGTCTGGCGCCCGTCGCTGTGGATGCGGGGCCTGGAGGCGCTGCCGGTGGCGTTCACCCCGGCCTACGTCTCCGGCGTCTGAGCCGGACCGATCCCTACCCCCGTTGATCTTGGACTTATCGACCGGTCCGGGACCGCTCACCGGCACAGGCCTGCAGACCGGGACCGGTCGATAAGTCCAAGATCAACGGGGAGTGGGGACCTCAGTCCGCCGGGGTGAACCGGACCGGGAGCGACTCCGGGCCGCGGGTGAACACGCCCTGCTCGGCCGGGGCCGCGCCGTCGGCGATCCGCACCTCCGGCATGGCGTCCAGGAGCCGGTCCACGCCGATCTCGACCTCGGCCTTGGCCAGCAGCGCGCCCACGCAGAAGTGCCGGCCCAGCGCGAACGACAGGTGGTCGGCGGCGGCGGAGAACGCGGTGCGGGTCGGCAGGTCCTCGCGCAGGACGTTGAAGGAGTCCGGGTCGGAGAACCGGCGCGGGTCCCGGTTGGCCGCCCCGATCAGGCAGGTCAGCGTGGACCCGGCGGGCACGGTGCCGGTGCTGAGCTCGACGTCCTCCGAGGGCTGGCGCATGATCATGTGCACCGGCGGGCTGTACCGCAGCGTCTCGGCGAAGGCCTGCGGGATGAGGCTCCGGTCGGCGCGGACCGCCTCCAGCTGCTCGGGGTGCTCCAGCAGGTTCTTGAAGATGCTCGCGATGGCCTTGTCGGTGGTCTCCCCGCCGGCGGCGAGCAGCAGGCTGCAGAAGGCCTTGATGTCCTCGTCGCTCATCGCGGTGCCGTCGACCTCCGCCGTGCACAGCGCGGAGAGCAGGTCGTCGCCGGGGGCGGCGCGGCGCTCCCGGATGATCGGCAGCATGTAGGCGGCCAGTTCCTCCCGGGTGCGCAGTCCGGCCTCGGCGACCTCCGGGTCCTGGGAGAGGTTGCCCAGGAAGGCGATGATCGCGGTGTACCAGGTCTGGAACCGGCCCTGGTCGGCCCTGTCCAGGCCGAGCATGTCCACGATGACGTTGATCGGGAAGTGCCGGGCGAAGTCGTGCACCAGGTCGGCCGAGCCCTTGTCGCGGAACCCGTCGATGAGCTCGCGCGCGTTCCGCTCGATCACCGGCAGGAACTTCTCCTCCAGCTCCTTGCCGCGGAAGGCGGGGGCGACCAGGGCCCGGCGCACCGCGTGCTCGCGCCCGCTCATCTGCAGGATGGTGCGCCCGTGCACCGGCTCCAGCTGCCAGACGTAGTTCTCCGTGGTGAAGACGGGGTCCTTGAAGGCGCGGGCGACGTCTTCGTACCTGGAGACGATGTGGCTCCGGGTGGCCTCGTGCCAGAAGAGCGGGGCCTCCTCCAGCATGATCCGGTAGGCGGAGTAGGGGTCCGCCGCGAACTCGGGGGAGAGGATGTCCGGGACGTTTCGGACGGTTGCCATCGAACTCCTTCAATCGCTGACAATTCGCAACGCTAACGACTGGGCCCCCGGCAAGGAAGAGGCCGGACGTCCCCGCCTGCGGAGGCCCTGGCATGCGGGTTCCGGGCCGTCCGATCCGGGGGTTCCAGACCGGTTTCCGGACGGCCGACCCGCCGATCCCGGCCGCCACCGGAAGCCCTGGGGCCCCGCCGGCACCGGGCGTATGTTGTGCACGGCACACGGCGGGGGCGCCCCCGCCGTCCCCCGAGCGGAAGGGACCCCCGTCCAGATGGCCGAGTTCAGCACCAGACCCGAACTGCGCGGCACCTTCGGGATGGCCGCCTCCACGCACTGGATCGCCAGTGCCGTGGGCATGGGCGTACTGGAGCGCGGCGGCAACGCGTTCGACGCCGCGGTGGCGATGGGCTTCACCCTCCAGGTGGTGGAGCCGCACCTGAACGGCCCCGGCGGCGAGGTGCCGATCATCCTCAAACCCGCGGGCGGGGAGCCGGTGGTGCTGTGCGGCCAGGGCCCGGCGCCGGCCGCCGCCTCCCCGGAGGCGTTCGCCGGGATGGACCGGATCCCCGGCAGCGGGGTGCTGCCGGCCACGGTCCCCGGCGCCTTCGACGCCTGGCTGCTGCTCGCCCGCGACCACGGCACGCTGCCGCTGCGCGACCTGCTGGAGCCGGCGATCGGCTACGCCGGCGGCGGCTACCCGGTGCTGCCGCAGATCGCCGCCAAGGTCGCCGAGGTGCGGGAGGTCTTCACCGGGCCGTGGCCCTCCTCCGCCGCGCTCTGGCTGCCCGGCGGCCGGGTGCCGGAGGCCGGGAGCATGCACCGCAACCCGGCGCTGGCCGGCACCTACCGGCGGCTGGTCGAGGAGGCCGAGGCGGCCGGCGGCGGCCGGGAGGCGGTCATCGACGCGGCGCGCCGGGTGTGGCGCGAGGGGTTCGTCGCCGAGGCGATCGCCGCGTTCTGCTCCCGCCCGGTCCCCTCCGGCACCGGCGAGCCGCAGCGGGCCCTGCTCACCGCCGACGACCTGGCCGGCTGGTCCGCCGGGTACGAGGAGACGGTGCGGGCCGACTACGCCGGGCTGACCGTGCACAAGACCGGGCCGTGGGGGCAGGGGCCGGTCTTCCTGCAGCAGCTGCGGCTGGCCGAGGCGCTGGGCACCGGCGACGCCGACGTGCTCTCCGCGGACTTCGCGCACCTGGTGACCGAGGCGGCGAAGCTGGCCTTCGCCGACCGGGACGCGCACTACGCCGACCCGCGCTTCGCCGACGTGCCGCTGGAGGCCCTGCTCTCGCCCGGCTACGCCGCCGAGCGCGCCGCGCTGGTCGGCGCCGAGGCCTCGCTGGAGCTGCGCCCCGGCGCCCCGGGCGGCCGTGCCCCGTTCATCCCCGAGGCCGCCGAGGCCGGCACCTCGCCCGGCGCCGACCGGACCGGCGGCGAGCCGACCGTGGACCGCACCGGGACGCAGCGCGGCGACACCTGCCACCTGGACGTGGTGGACGCCGCGGGCAACATGGTCGCGGCGACCCCCAGCGGCGGCTGGCTGGCCAGCTCGCCGGTGATCCCCGAGCTCGGCTTCCCGCTGGGCACCCGCGGGCAGATGTTCTGGCTGGACCCGCGCTCGCCGGGGGTGGTCGCCCCGGGCAAGCGGCCGCGCACCACGCTCACCCCCACCCTGGTCACCCGGGGCGGGGAGGGCGTGATGGCGCTCGGCACCCCCGGCGGCGACCAGCAGGACCAGTGGTCGCTCACCTTCTTCCTCCGCCTGGTGCACGGCGGGATGGACCTGCAGCGGGCGATCGACGCGCCGATGTTCCACACCAACGCGCTGGTCGGGTCGTTCTTCCCGCGCGAGATCTCCCCCGGCGAGCTGGTCGTGGAGGAGCGGATCGGCGAGCGGGCCATCGCCGAGCTGCGCCGGCGCGGGCACCGGGTGGTGGTCTCCGACCCGTGGTCGCTGGGCCGGCTCTCCGCGGTGGCCCGCGACCCGGAGACCGGGGTGCTGCGGGCCGGCGCCAACCCGCGCGGCATGCAGGGGTACGCGGTCGGCCGCTGACCGCCCTTCCCGCAGGCGTTGATCTTGACGTTGCGGGGGTGACAGAGCGCCCTGATACCCCGCAACGTCAAGATCATCGGGAGGAGAGGGCGGGGCGCCGAGGCAAAGCCGCGGGAAAACCTCGGCGGGGCGCGGCGGTCCGGCTCCCCCGAGCCGGGCCGCCGCTCCTAACGTGGCGCCATGGCGCGGGAACGGATCGCAGACCAGCTGGTTCAGGTGCTCCGCGAGGCCGGGGCGCGGCGGATCTACGGGGTGGTGGGCGACAGCCTCAACCCGGTGGTCGACGCCGTGCGGCGCAGCGGCGACCTGGAGTGGGTGTACGTCCGCAACGAGGAGGCCGGGGCGTTCGCCGCGGCGGCCGAGGCCCAGCTCACCGGGGGGCTCGCGGTGTGCGCGGGCTCCTGCGGGCCGGGCAACACCCACCTGGTGCAGGGGCTCTACGACGCGCGGCGAAGCGGCGCCCCGGTCCTGGCGCTGGCCTCGCAGATCCCCTCCCGGCAGCTCGGCACCGGGTACTTCCAGGAGACCCGCCCGGAGGCGCTGTTCGCCGAGGCCGCGGACTTCACCGCGGAGATCGGGCAGGCCGCCCGGATGCCGCGGCTGGCCCGGATCGCGGTGCAGCACGCGCTGGGCGGGCCCGGGGTGTCGGTGCTGGTGCTCCCGGGCGACGTGGCGGCCGCCTCGGCGGAGGAACCGACCGGGCACGCCGTGCCGTGCGTCGGCCCGGCCACCGTCCACCCCGACCCGGCGGCAGTGCACGACCTGGCCCGGCTGCTCAACGGGGCGGAGAAGGTCGCGCTGTTCTGCGGCGCGGGCGTGCGCGGGGCCCGGGACCAGGTGCTGTCGCTGGCCGACGCGCTGAACGCCCCGGTCGGCCACAGCCTGCGCGGCAAGGAGTGGATCCAGTACGGCAACCCGTTCGACGTGGGCATGATCGGGCTGCTCGGCTACGGGGCCTGCCACGACGCGCTGCACCAGGCCGACCTGGTGCTGATGCTCGGCTGCGACTTCCCCTACGACGAGTTCCTGCCGGGCAGGTCGACCGTGCAGGTGGACCGGGAGGCCCGCCGGCTGGGCCGGCGCACCCCGCTGGAACTGGCGGTGCACGGCGACGTCGGCGCCACCCTGGAGGCGGTGCTGCCGCTGCTGGACCGGCCGCACCCGGAGGACTTCCTCTTCGACATGCTGCGCCGGCACGAGCGCGCGCTGTCCCGGGTGGTGGAGGCCTACACCCACGACATCGAGCACCACCGGCCGATCCACCCGGAGTACGCGGCCCGGCTGCTGGACGAGGAGGCCCCCGAGGACGCGGTGTTCACCGTGGACACCGGGATGAACAACGTGTGGGCGGCGCGGTACCTGACGCCGAACGGGCGGCGCCGCATCATCGGCTCGTTCACCCACGGCAGCATGGCCAACGCGCTGCCGCACGCGATCGGCGCGGCGTTCGCCGGCGGCGGCCGCCGGGTGATCTCGCTCTCCGGCGACGGCGGGCTGAGCATGCTGCTCGGCGAGCTGATCACGGTGCGCCAGAACGACCTGCCGGTGACCGTCGTGGTCTTCAACAACTCCTCGCTCGGCATGGTCAAGCTGGAGATGATGGTGGACGGGCTGCCCGCCTTCGGCACCGACCACCCGCCGGTGGACTACGCGGCGGTGGCCCGCGCGGTGGGGCTGCCCGCGGTGCGGGTGGAGGACCCGGGGGCGGTGCGCGGCGCGCTCGCCGACGCGCTCGCCGCGGACGGGCCCGCCCTGGTCGAGCTGGTCACCGACTCCAACGCGCTGTCCATCCCGGCGCGGATCAAGGCCGACCAGGTCAAGGGGTTCGCGCTGTCGGCCGGCCGGAGCGTGCTGGAGGGCGGCGTGGGCTCCATGATCGAGCTGGCCCGGTCCAACCTGCGCAACATCCCCCGGCCCTGACGGGCCCGCCCCCTTGTCCCGGCGGGGTGCGACAGGGCAGCGTGGCCCCATGAACCTCGACATGGTGGTGGAGATCCCGCAGGGGTCGCGGAACAAGTACGAGATGGACCACCGGACCGGGCGGATCCGGCTCGACCGCACCCTGTTCACCTCGACGCAGTACCCGGCCGACTACGGGTTCTTCCCCGGCACGATGGCCGAGGACGGCGACCCGCTGGACGCCATGGTCGCGCTGGAGCAGCCGTCCTTCCCCGGCTGCGTGGTCCGGGTCCGCCCGGTGGCGGTGTTCTGGATGCGCGACGAGAAGGGCCCGGACGCCAAGGTGCTGTGCATGCCGGCCGGCGACCCGCGCGTGGAGCACATCCGTGACCTGCGCGACCTGCCGGAGTTCCAGCGCCAGGAGATCAACCACTTCTTCGAGATCTACAAGCGGCTGGAGCCCGGGAAGAGCTCGGAGGTCCGCGGCTGGCAGGACCGCGCGGCGGCCCTGGAGGCCATCGAGGACGCCCGCCGCCGCGCCTCCGCCGGAGCCGCCCACCGCTCCTGACCCGGACCGGCCCCGCCCCCGATGACCTCGACGCTGCGGTCCTGTCAGAGCGGGCGCTCTCCGGTTTCCGTTGCGGCACCACTGCGACACCGCTGCAACACCGCACACCAGAGGGCAGGAAGGGACCGGCTGGTCGGTCAGGCGCGGCGCCCCACGGAGTGCAGGTTCAAGCGGGCGGCGACGGCAGCGGCGGGGACGGGGCGCAGGCCTCACCCGGGTACGGCACCCCACGGTGCCAGGGCTCGAACCGGCGGCGAGAGCAGGAGGGGCGGGGACAGGAGGGGCGGGGACAGGAGGGGCGGGGGCATCGGGAGTCGCCCGGGTGCGGCGCCCCACGGAGCGAAGGTTCAAGCCGGCGGCGACGGCAGCGGCGGGGACGGGGCGCAGGCCTCACCCGGGTACGGCACCCCACGGAGCCAGGGCTCGAACCGGCGGCGAGAGCAGGAGGGGCGGGCGCGCCCTGCGCACCTCCGCGGCACCCCGATGCCATCTACCAGCGAGTAGTAAGCCCCCAGAGCCCCGACTATCCCCTGTCGATTACACAGAGTGGCCAAGTGAGGCCTCCCGGGAGAACAAAAGCGACATCTCGCCCCCACTCCTGCTCTTCCCGGGCTCCGGTCGCCTGCCTTCCGGCCTTGCGGGCGGCTCGAACCCCCGATCACCGACCCGATCAGCCCCGTTCGGGCTCTTGGAGGGCCCATCAGGGCCGGGATGCGCGCCCAGGAATCACCGGGGTGCTCTCGCGGTGTGCAGGGCGCCCCAGCCCGCCATCACCCTGCGTATTCACTCAGGTCAGAGAGGTGCGGCGGTTTCAGAGGCGGTCGGCCCCGGCGCCCGGGCGACGCGGGAACGGCGAACCCGCCGCCCCGGCCGGCCCCACCCGCTCTGCCGCGCCCGACCGACCAGCCGGTCCCCCTCCCAGCCGTCGCCGCCCGCTTGAACCTGCACTCCGCGAGACGCCGCACCCGACCGACCAGCCGGTCCCCCACCGCCGCCGTCGCCGCCCGCTTGAACCCTCACCCCGTGGGGCACCTCCCGTTCTTCGCCCCTCCCCGAGTTCCTCGTTTTCCTCGTTTTGCTCTTTTTCCTCGTTCTCCTCGTTGCAACGACCACTTGACGACAAGCGCTCTGGCGGGGCCGCGACGTCAAGGTCATCGGATCACCGGGGGCGGGGCGGGGAGCCGGTCAGAGGCGGCGGCCCTCCCAGAGCCGGCGGGTCTCCGCGCCGGGGTCCTCCACCAGGGCGGACTCCGGGGAGTCGAACCGCCAGACCGGGCGGCGCTCCTGGTTCCACGGCTCCCAGCCCGGTTCGCCGGTGCGGGCGAAGCGGAGCCAGGCCGAGCGGAGCCGCTCGCCCAGCTCCTCCGGCGGGTCCTCGCCGACCAGGGCGGGGGCGGTGTCCAGGGTGCCGAAGAGGAACGGCACCTCCACCGCGTGGCAGGCGCCCAGCCGCCCGCCGGCGACCGGGGAGCGCCAGCCGAACTCGTAGGCGAACACCCGGACGCCCACCCTGGCCCGCGCCTCCAGCACCCGGTAGGCCGGGATCCGGAAGACCGCGTCGCCGTAGAGCGCGGTCAGCGCGTCCCCGGCCCGGCCGCCGTGCTCCGCCGCGTACACCGCGGCCGCCTTGGCGTCCAGCCCGAACCCGGCCGCGCCCGCGGCGACGTGCCGGTCGGAGGTCGCGCCGTTCCCGCCGCCGGGCACCGGCAGGACCCGGAACTCCTCGGCGGTGGTCCCGACCATGAGGTCGGCGCCGGCCCCCTCGCCCGCGCGCAGCCCGTCGATGGGGCGCCGGGTGACCAGACCGCCGTCGACCACGGGGGCGAACGGCAGCGTCCCGGGCACGGCCAGCCGCTCGCCCCAGACCGCCGGGTCGGCGCCGGCCGCGAACTCGGCGCTGATGGAGGACTGCGCGGCCAGCACCCGGTCCGGGGCGGCCTCGGCGAGCGCCTCGGGGGTGGGCGCGGCCGCGCCGGCGCGGCGGGCCAGCTCCGCGGCGACGGCGCGGGCGTCCTCCACCGGGTGCACGTGGTGCCCGGCCCCGGACTGGGCGACGGCCCGGACGAACAGGCCCCGGGCTCGCGGCAGCGAGAGCAGGGTGATCACGCTCATCGCCCCCGCGGACTGCCCGAAGACGGTCACCCGGTGCGGGTTGCCGCCGAACCGGGCGATGTTGTCCCGGACCCATTCCAGGGCGTGGATCTGGTCGAGCAGGCCGAGGTTGGCGGTGCCCCCGTCGAGCAGGGCGAAGCCCTCGGCGCCGAGCCGGTAGTTGGCGGTGACCAGCACGGCGCCGGAGCGGGCCAGGGCGGAGCCGTCGTAGAGCGGGTGCGAGCCGGATCCGGTGGCGAAGCCGCCGCCGTGCAGCCAGACCAGGACCGGGAGCCCGGCCGGGCCGGGGTCGGGCGTCCACACGTTGAGGTTGAGGCAGTCGTCGCCGGGGACCCGGTGGTCGGGGAGGATGCGGGGGCCGGGCTCCGGCGGGGGTACCGGGGCGGTGGGGCCGGGGCGGGTGGCGTCCCGGGGCTCGTCCCAGGGGGCGGGGTGCCGGGGCGGCCGGAAGCGGAGCGCTCCCACAGGGGGCGCGGCATAGGGCACGCCCTTGAAGGCGGCCACCCCGTCCCGCAGGGAGCCGCGCACGGGCCCGGCATCGGTGTCCACCACGGGCTGCATGGCCGCTCCCTCTTCGTCCCCGGCTACCGGTCCTCCCCGTCCTACGGAGCCGCGGAACCGGTGTCAATAGGGCGGTCGGCCCCCCGCTGACCGGCTCCGGACAAGACCGCTCGGTATGCTCCGGGGAGCGGAGCCGGGGGCCGCCCGGTTCCCGATCCCGCCCTGAGCGAACGGAGCCCCCCATGCCGGAGAAGAGCGGCGGAGCCGTCTCCGCGGAACTGGCCCGCACCGCCTGGTCCGTCCTGGAACCACTGCACGCCCTGGTCTACTTCACCCCCGAGGCGGAGCCCGGATACGCCGAGATCGGCCTGGAGACCGGGAACGGTGCCGCCTACTTCGCCTCCCGCTCGGCGCCGATGGGCGCGGTGGGGCCGGGCCCGGTCGCCGCCGCGTTCTACAACTTCAACCCGGAGCTGGTCGCCTCGGTGCTGCCGGAGGTGTGGGGCACCGCGCCGCCGGAGAAGGTGGTCCGGGCCCGGTTCGGGATCGCCGACCGGGCGCTGGCCGCGGCGCTCGGCCCGGACCTGCTCGGCTCCCCCGGCCTGGCGGAGGCCGCGGAGCTGGCCCGCACCGCCGTGCTCGGCGCCGCGGGGCACCGGCACGGCCGCCCGCTCTACGCCGGCCACGCGGACCTGGACTGGCCGGAGGGCGGCGCGCACCTGGCGCTGTGGCACGCCGCGACGCTGATCCGCGAGTTCCGCGGGGACGGCCACGTCGCGCTGCTGGCGCAGGCCGGGATCGGCCCGGTGGAGGCCCTGGTGACGCATGTGGCGGCCGGCCCGTACAAGGCGCCCGTGCTGCGGAAGACGCGGTGGTGGAGCGAGCGGGACTGGGCCGGCGCGGTGGACCGGCTGGCCGACCGCGGCCTGGTGGCGCCCGGCGGCGACCCCGAGTCCCCGGTCTTCACCGACGCGGGCCGGGAGCTCCGCGAGGAGCTGGAGCGGCGGACCGACGAGCTCTCGGTCCCCGCCTTCACCGCCCTCGGCGCCGAGGCCACCGCCCGCCTGGCCGAACTCGCCGCCCCGCTCCGCGACGCCGTCCTGGCCGCCGGAGTACTCCCGGGCACCCGCAAACGCTGACCCGGCCCGGAGATCCCCGGCGATCCGCGCCCGGCCCCGGCCGGGGGCCGGAACGGGCACTGCGAAGCGCTCCGGACCTGCTCTCCCCGGCGGAGTACGGCGGCCGGTGGGCGGCGCGCTGGACCGCGCCGGTCGCCGTCGGGCAGGCCGGCGGGCCGGACGCGGATGGCGCGCCTGTTCCGGCCGGGCTCCGCCGCGGGCTCCCCGCGCCGGGAGCGAAGACCGTCGCCGTCGCCACCGGCCGGAAGAGCACCGGACCGACCAGGGCTCCGCCCTCCCGCCGGCCCCGCCCCCGGGGCCGCCTTCCGGCCGTCGGGACCGCCGGACCACCGGCGGAGTCCGCCCCGGAGGCGGACCGGCCGCGCCCGCGGTTCCCGTTTCCCGCCGTGGGCACCGGCGCCCCGGGAAGGCCGCGCGGCCGCGCCCCGGGGACCCGGCAGAGGCCGGGCAGCGGGCTCACGGCTCCCATTTCCAGCCGTAGAAGTCGGCGCCGCCGGGGAGGGAGAGCATCCCCGCGGCCGCCGCCGCGGCTCCGCCGGCCAGGAGGACGATCAGGCCCGCGCCGATGCAGAGCACCACCGGGCTGCCCAGGTTGAGCGTCCAGCCGACGCCCATGGCGCGCTCCGGGACCAGCACCGCCGGGTCCTCCCGGTTGGCGTAGACCAGCCCGCCCAGCCGCCAGAACCGGTCGTCGTCCCGCTGCACCAGGCCGGTCTCGGCCTCCGGGACCTCGGCCCGCAGCCGGCGTCCGCCCTGGCCGAGCAGCATCGGGACGGCCGAGCAGAGCGCCACCGCGACCAGGCCGGGGGCCAGGGCCGCCACCACCAGCGGGCCGTCGGTCATCCGCCCGGTCCAGGTCAGCGCGGCCACCCCGGCCAGGCAGAGCACCGCGCCGAAGACCGCGCCGGCCGTGCACCGGCCGGCGATCACCAGGAACCGCCGGTAACGCTCGGCGTCCCGCTTCGGCGAGGCCGCGTCGATGTCCGGCCGGGAGCGCAGCGCCGCCGCGAACGCGGCGGGGACCAGGACCGCCGCGGCGATCTGGCCGAACACCGCGGCGAACGCGCTGAACGGGGTGGTCTCGACGGTGCGCACCAGCCGCTCGCCGCCCTGGTGCTCCACCGCGACGGTCAGCTCGGCGGGGAGGTCCGGGTAGAGCAGCAGCCCGGCGGTGAGGGTCGCCGCGACCAGCGCCCAGGAGGGGAGCAGCAGCGCCCACGGCGACCGGACCGGGTCGGTGCGCAGCCCGGTGTCGACGGCGACGGCCTGGGTCAGTCCGCGGTACCAGTCGCCCTCCCGCTTCGCGGCGGCCACCGCGCGGTGCCCGCGCACCCGGAGCGCGAGGTGGCCGGCGACCCCGGCGGCGGCGACCGCTCCCATCGCGGCGGTCGGGCCGGCGGCCGGGAGGGCCGCCGCGCCGAGCGCGAGCAGCACCGCTCCGAGCAGCAGCGTCGCGGTCCGGTAGCCGCGCCGGGCCGCCAGTACCGCGGGGTCGCCGACCCGGTCCGGCGGGATGCGCACCCCGAACGGCAGCGTCGCACGCCCCATGCCGGGCGCGGCGAGCATCAGCGCGGTGGCCGCGACCGCCACCGCGGCGATCAGCGGCGTCCAGGTCCAGATCACCACGTCACCTCTTTCGGAACGTCGGCGGGGCGGCACCCGGGGCGCGCCGAAGGCCGCGCCCCGGAGGCCGGCCCCCGCCCCGGTTCAACCGCATCGAAGGCCCGGAGCCGGGCGCGGTCCTCTCTCCGAGGCCGGGCGTGCGGCGGAGGCCGCCGCCCGGCCCCACCGGAAGCCGGCCCCGGGGCCCCCGGAGCGCCGCCGGGCGCTCCGGGCAGAGGCCCGGCACCCCCTCCGGGGCCGGGGCGGGGCGGAATCCGCCGTCCGGAACCTCCGGAGAGCGTCCGCGGGGTCCCCGGGGCGCCGCCGCCGGGCGCTCCTCCGGGCGGGCGTCCTGGCGCCTCATCCTCCACTGCGGGCCTCTTCCTCCGTACCGGCCGTGAATCCGGTCAGCCGGCCCCGGCAGCGCTCCAGTACCTCCTCTGCCGGGACGCCGTGCGCGACGGCCTCGGCCAGCAGGGTGCCCAGCCGGGTCTCCCAGTCCGGTGCGAAGCCGGGGCCGGGCGGCCCGGAGCCGGGGTCGCGCTGGATCACCGCGCCGGTCTTCCGGTTGACCCGCAGCAGCCCTTCCCGGCGCAGCAGGTCGTAGGCCTTGTTCACGGTGTGGAAGTTGATCCCCAGGTCCGCGCCGAGCTGCCGGACCGCCGGGAGCCGGCTGCCCTCCCGCAGCTCGCCCGAGGCGATGGCCTCGACCACCCGGTCGCGGAGCTGCTGGTAGATCGGAACCTCGCTGCCGAGGTCGATGCTGAGGATCACGGATCTCCCCTCCGTCGGGGCCGGTCGGACGCTGGGTCGGGCCTTCAGCATCGCATCCGCGCGGCACCGGTGCGCTCCTCATCAGACCACGTCCCTGCGGACCGGCAGGGCGACCGCGGCGGCGGCCGCGAGCAGCGCGTAGCCGAGCAGGACCAGGGCCGCGGGGCCCGGCGCGAGCAGGTCGGGGGCGGCGATCCCGGATTCGGCGGCGACCCGCTCGGCCAGCGCGCCGAAGCCGGTGAGGCCGTCGGTGGCGCCGCGCGGCAGGAAGGGCTGGAGCGGGCCGAGGACCGGGAAGAAGGAGAGCATCGGGTCGATGAAGTAGAGGTACCCGCCGAGGACCGCCAGCCCGGCGAGCTGGTTGCGGACCAGCGCGCCGAAGCCGACCCCGATCAGGGTGTAGACGGTGATCGCCAGCGCCGCCCGGGCCAGGCCCGCGGCGATCGCTGCGGTGCCGGCGGCCGGCTGGACGCCGAGCACCGCGCAGGCCAGGGCGATCCCGGCGCCGCCGGCCGCGGCGGCGACCGCCCCGTAGCCGGCGCCGATCGCGGTGAACGCGGCCAGCTTCGCGGCGACCACGCGCCACCGGCGCGGGGCGGCGAGGAAGGTGGGGACGGCGGTCCCGTGCCGGTATTCGCCGGTCATCGCGGTCAGGCCGACCAGCGCCGGGACGATGACGAGCATGCCGGACATCCCGATCGCGACGGCCAGCCCGTCCTCGGTGTCCGGGCCGGGCAGCGGCGGGGTGCCGGTCGGCCCGGCGATCCCGACGACCGCGGTCATCCCGAAGGCGGCCGCGGCGAGCAGCGCCCCGGTCCACATCCAGGTGCGGGTGGCGAAGAACTTGGCGAACTCGACGCCGATGAGCCTGGTCACTGCGGCACCTCCATTGCTCCGGCCCCGGTCAGCGCAAGGAAGGCCGCTTCCAGGCCGTGCTCTCCGGCCACTTCGGCCAGGGTCCCCTCCGCGAGGGCCCGGCCGCGGTCCATGACCACCACCCGGTCCGCCGTCTGCCCGATCTCGGCGAGCAGGTGGCTGGAGACCAGGACGGTGCCGCCGGCGGCGGCGCGGGCCCGCAGGAAGCCGCGGAGCCAGGCCGCCCCGGCGGGGTCGAGTCCGTTGCCGGGCTCGTCCAGGACGAGCACCCCGGGGTCGCCGAGCAGGGCGGTGGCCAGGGCGAGCCGGCGGCGCATCCCGGTGGAG
Source organism: Nocardiopsis potens DSM 45234 (assembly GCF_000341105.1). Taxonomy (GTDB): domain Bacteria; phylum Actinomycetota; class Actinomycetes; order Streptosporangiales; family Streptosporangiaceae; genus Nocardiopsis_A; species Nocardiopsis_A potens. The sequence goes on along the minus strand of NZ_ANBB01000035.1, from coordinate 149,235 downwards.
TAGCCGCCGATCCGGCGGTCCGCGGCGGCGGTGAGGCCGACCTCCTCCAGCACCTCGGCGGCCCGCCGGGCCGGGGCGCCCGCCGCGCGCCGGTAGATCTCCAGGTGGCGGCGGCCGGTCCAGGCCGGGTGCGCCGCCGCGGCGTCCAGTGACGCGCCGACGGCCGCCGGCGGGTCCGGCAGGGCGGCGTAGCGGCGGCCGCCGATCTCGGCCTGCCCGGAATCGGGTCTGACCAGGCCGAGCAGGCAGCGCAGCGCGGTGGTCTTGCCCGCCCCGTTCGGCCCGAGCAGCCCGGTGACGGACCCCGGCGGCGCCGAGAAGGAGAGTCCGCGGAGAGCGCGGACGTCCCCGAAGGACTTGGTGAGGGATCGAACGGCGACGGTGTGCGCGGTCCGGGCCATGGAGCCTCCTCTATTCGCTCTCTCCTATTTGTTATAGCCAACATAGAACAAAAGGGCAACGGGTTCCCGGAGCACTCGGAGCGGGCGGCGGCCGCTCGGGCGGTCCAGCCAGGCCCGCCGGGACCGCCGGGATCCGCGGGGCGGACACGCGGGCCCGGGCGGAAAGCGCGCGCCCGCCGGAGGGGCTCCGGCGGGCGCGGGTGTCGTCAAGGGAGATCGGTCGGTCAGCCGCCTGCGCGGCGGAGGGCCTCCTCCGCCCAGGGGAGCGCGGTCCTGCGGTCGGCCGGAACCAGGCCGATCCGGGTGCGGCGGTCCAGCAGGTCCCCGGCGTCCAGGGCGCCCTCCCGGGCGACCGCGAAGAGCAGTTCGGCGGGGGTGATCCCGGCCGCGACCGGGCGCAGCAGCTCCGGGTCCCCGCCGGCCAGGGCGACGACGTCGGGCGCCTCGGTGCCGTACCGGGCGACCAGCCGGCGCGGCGCGTCGACCGCGTCCAGCACCCCCCTCGGGGCCGCGCCGACCAGCGGCAGCGCCCGGGTGGTGCACGGCCCGGCGCGCAGCCCGGCGGAGCGCACCGCCGCGTCCACCGCGTCGGCGGCCATCCTCCGGTAGGTGGTGAGCTTGCCGCCGACCGCGGTGAGCACCCCGTCGGCCGAGCGGATCACCGCGTGCCGCCGGGACAGGTCGGCGCTGTCCTCCTCGCCGGCGTCCAGCAGCGGGCGGAGCCCCGCGAAGGAGCCGACCACGTCGGACCGGTCCAGCGCGGTGCCGAGCACCTCGTTGACCGTGCCGAGCAGGAACTCCACGTCGGACTCGGGCACCTCGGGCACGTCCGGCAGCGGCCCGTCGACCGGTTCGTCGGTCAGCCCGACCAGCACCCGGCCGTCCCCCTGCGGCAGCACCAGGGCGAACCGGTTCAGGGTGCCCGGGATCGGCACGGTCATCGCCGCCCGGGGCCGCCCCACCGCCTCCTCGCGGAGCACGATGTGCGTGCCCCGGCTGGGCCGCAGCCGCACCTCGGGCACCAGCTCCCCGGCGTAGACCCCGGTCGCGTTGAGCACCGCGCGAGCGCTCACCTCGAAGCGGCGGCCGGTGCGCCGGTCGCGCAGCAGGGCCCCGTCGCCGCCGATCCGCTCGGCCTCGCACCGGGTGGCGACCCGGGCCCCCCGGCCGGCCGCGGTGCGCGCCAGGGCGACCACCAGCCGGGCGTCGTCGGTGAGCCGCCCGTCGAAGGAGAGGATGCCGCCGCGCAGCCCCGCGGTGCGCACGCCGGGCAGCAGCCGGGCGGTCTGCGCCGCGCTCAGCCGGCGCGACCGGGGCAGGGTGCGCGGGTCGGTGCCGGCCGCGGTGCGCAGCAGGTCGCCCATGCCCATGCCGGCCCGGACCGCGGCCGCCTGGACGCCGCCCACCGCCGGGTGCAGCGGCAGCACCATCGGCATGGTGTGCACCAGGTGCGGGGCGGTGGTGCCGATCAGCACGTCGCGCTCGCGGGCGCTCTCGTAGGCCACCCCGAACTGCCCCCGGGCCAGGTAGCGCAGCCCGCCGTGGACCAGTTTGGAGCTCCACCGGCTGGTGCCGTGCGCCAGGTCGCCCCGCTCCACCAGGGCCACCGACAGGCCGCGCGCGGCCGCGTCCAGGGCGGCGCCGGCGCCGGTCACCCCGGCCCCGACGACCAGCAGGTCCACCGGTGCGCCGTCGGCCAGCGCGGCGATGTCGGCCTCGCGCCGCTCCGCGGTGAGCGCGGTGCGCGGTCCTCCGTCCGCCCCGGTCATCGCCCCTCCCCCGCGGCCTGCTCGGCGGCCCCGCCCGGGGCGAGGTAGCCGTGCAGCAGGGCGCGGACCTCGGCGGCCAGCGCGTCGGTGTCCATCAGGTCCTCGGCCAGGCGGCGGGAGGTCGCCAGGTTCTGCACGGTGAGCAGCACGATGCGGGAGAGCACCTCCGGGGAGCCGTCCCGGACCGACCCGTCGGCCTGGCCCGCCTCGATCTGCGGGCGGAGCAGGTCGAGCACCGCGAACTGGCTGGTGCCGAGCCGCTGGAAGGCGTAGGTGGCCAGCGTCTCCGGCTCGTTGTCGACGATCTTGGCGAACAGCGGGTGCGCCAGGGAGGCGCGCAGCACGCTCTCGACCTGCTCCACCAGGTGCTCGCGGGCGCTCCGGCCGCCCTGGTCCCGGGCGGCGCCGCCCAGCAGCGCGACCATCTCCCGGGTGAGCAGGTCGGCGACGAGCGAGTCGGCGTCGGGCCAGCGGCGGTAGACGGTGGGGCGGCTGACCCCGGCCCGGCGCGCCACGTCGGTGAGGGTGGTGCGGCGGACGCCGAATGCCTCGACGCAGGCGCGCGCCGCGTCGAGGATCTCGTCTTCAACGTTACGTCTTGACGTCATGTGTAAAACTGTACGGCATGAGCAACCGCCGGGCCGCGTCCCGTGTCCCTGAAATGTCCTGGTTCGCCTGGGGCGACCCGTCCCGCGCCGAGCCGCTCTCCGAACCGGTGCGCGCGCTGATCGCCGAGGCGCTCGGCGCCGAGCTGCGCGACCTGCCCCCGGTGGCCGAGTCCGAGGTGCGGCTGCCGCCCTCCGCGCTGACCGGGGAGGCGCGCGCGGCGCTCACCGCGGCGCTGGGCGGCGACGGCGCCCGGCTGCGCACCGACGACGCCGCCCGGCTCCGGCGCAGCGCCGGCAAGAGCACCCCCGACCTGCTGCGGATGCGCTCCGGCGCGGTTCCCGACGCGCCCGACGCGGTACTCTTCCCGGCCGGCCACGACGAGGTCGAGGCGGTGCTGCGGGCCTGCTCCGAGCAGGGCGTCGCGGTGGTCCCGTTCGGCGGCGGGACGAGCGTGGTGGGCGGGGTCGCGCCGCTGCGCGGCCGGTTCTCCGCCGTCGTCGCGCTGGACCTGCGCGAGCTGGACGCACTGGTCTCGCTGGACGAGGAGTCGCGGACCGCGGTGCTCCAGGCCGGGCTGCGCGCCCCGGAGGCCGAGGAGCTGCTGGCCGCGCACGGCTACACCATGGGCCACCTGCCGCAGAGCTACGAGTACGCGACCATCGGCGGGTTCGCCGCGACCCGCTCCAGCGGCCAGGCCTCCTCCGGCTACGGCCGGTTCGACGACATGGTGGTGGCGCTGAAGGCGGCCACCCCGCGGGGGACCCTGGAGGCGGGCCGCGCCCCGGCCTCGGCGGCCGGCCCCGACCTGCGCCAGCTGCTGCTCGGCTCGGAGGGCGTGTTCGGGGTGATCACCGAGGTCACCGTGCGCGTCCGGCCGGTCCCGCAGGCCCGGCACGACGAGGCGTGGGCGTTCCCGTCCTTCGCCGAGGGGGCCGCGGCGCTGCGCACCCTGGCCAGGTCCGCGCTCCGCCCCACCACCGCGCGGCTCTCCGACGAGACCGAGACCTTCGTCAACGCCGCCCTCTCCGGCAAGCAGGCCGCCCCCGGCTGCCTGGTGGTGGTCGGCTTCGACGGGGAGGCCGGCGAGGTCGAGGCGCGCCGCGCCGCCACGGCGGCGGCGCTGGCCGCGGCGGGGGGCACCGCGCTCGGCTCCGAGCCGGTCGCCGACTGGCGGCACAGCCGGTTCCACGCCCCCTACCTGCGGGACACCCTGCTCTCCGCGGGCATCCTCGCCGAGACCCTGGAGACCGCGGCCTCCTGGTCCGGGCTGCTCCCGCTGTACCGCGCGGTGGGCTCGGCGGTCTCCGAGGCGCTGGAGGGGCCGGAGGGCAAGGCGGTGGTGCTCTGCCACGTGTCGCACACCTACCCCGAGGGCGCCTCGCTCTACTTCACCGTGGTCACCGCGGCCGGGGCCGACCCGGCGGCCCGCTGGGACCGGGCCAAGCGCGCGGCGGGCGACGCCATCGCGGCGTCCGGCGGCACCATCACCCACCACCACGCGGTCGGCGCCGACCACCGGCCGTGGATGCCCGCGGAGATCGGCCCGCTCGGCGCGGAGGCGCTGCGCGCGGTCAAGTCCGCCCTGGACCCCGCGGGGATCCTCAACCCGGGCAAGCTCATCCCCGACGCGGAGTGAGCCCGCGCTCCGGGCCCCGGCCCGCACCGCCCGGCCGGCCCCTCCCCGGCCCGGAGCGCTCCTCCGCCGCCCTCCCCGTTCTCCCGCCCTCCCCGGCCCGGAGGACGGGGAGGGCGGCCTTCTACCCTTCCTGCGTGGACATCCGATTCGCGACGCGCAAGGGCGTCGGCGCAGAGAACGAGGACGCCGCCGCCGCGGGGCCCGGGTGGGCCTTCGTGGTGGACGGGGCGACCGAGCCGCCGGACGCCGACACCGGCTGCCGGCACGGGGTGCGCTGGCTGGTGGGCCGCCTCTCCGCCGCACTCGCCGCCGAGCTGGACGCGGCGGAGGGGAGCGCGGGCTCCAGGGCCCCGGCCGAGGGCGGCGGTGGGCGACGGGGAGGAGAGCCTCCGGCCCGGAGGGCCTCGATTGAGGGTGGTGGCGGGGGACGGGCGGGACTGCCCGAGCTGCTGGCCGCCGCGATCGGGCGGGTCCGCCGGGAGCACGGCCCCGGCTGCGACCTGTCCCGGCCGGACTCCCCCTCGGCCGCGCTCGCCGCGGTGCGCGCGGTCCCCGGCGGGCTGGAGTACCTGGTGCTGGCCGACTGCGCGGTGCTGCTCCCGGTGCAGGGCGGGCCGCCCCGGATGGTCACCGACGACCGGCTCGACCGACTGCCCGGCGGGCGCCCCTACTCCCGGGAGCTGGTCCGCTCGATGCGGAACCGGCCCGGCGGGTTCTGGGTCGCCGGGGCCGACCCGCGGGCGGCGCACGAGGCGGTGACCGGGGTGCACCCCGCCCCCGGCGGCGGCCGGTTCGGGCTGCTCACCGACGGCTGCACCCGGCTCGCCGAGTACTTCGGGTACGGCTGGGCGGAGGTCTGGGGCCTCCTGGACGGGGCCGGGCCGGCGGCGCTCATCGACCGGGTCCGCGCCGAGGAGCGGGACCGGCCCGGTGCCGTCCGGGGCAAGCCGCACGACGACGCCACCGCGCTGGTCGGCGCGTTCGCCCCGCCCTCCCCGCCCTCTCCGGAGCGGCGCTCCGCCCGGGGGTGATGCCGGTCTCCCCGGCCGCGTAGGATCGGCGCATACCAAGCGGTCTGTAGCGGCATCGAGGAGGCGGCGTGGCCGACGCGGAGTGGGAGCGCGACCCGGAGCAGCAGGTGCTGCGCGAGCTCGACGGCGGGGTGCTGGTGCTCACCCTGAACCGGCCGGAGCGGCTCAACGCCTGGACCCCGGCGATGGAGGAGCGCCTCTTCGACCTGCTGGAGGAGGCCGACTCCGACCCCGAGGTGCGCGCGATCGTGCTCACCGGGGCCGGCCGGGGCTTCTGCGCCGGGGCCGACCTGGACGCGCTGTCCTCCATCGGCGACGGCGTGCAGAACGGATCGGGCGGGCGGATCGAGCAGCCCGACCGCCCCAAGCACCTGCCGATGCTGCTGCGCAAGCCGGTGGTCGCCGCGGTCAACGGCGCCGCCGCCGGGCTGGGGCTGGTCGTCGCGCTCTTCGCCGACGTCCGGTTCTGCGCCGAGGACGCCAAGCTCACCACCTCGTTCAGCCGGCGCGGCCTGGTCGCCGAGTACGGCGTCGCCTGGCGGCTGCCCCGCCTGGTCGGCCAGGGGCGGGCGATGGACCTGCTGCTCTCCTCCCGGGTGCTGACCGGCGCCGAGGCCGAGCGGATCGGCCTGGTCGAGCACGTCCGCCCGCGCGAGGAGGTGCTGCCCGCCGCCCTGGACTACGCCCGCGCCCTGGCGTCCGAGTGCTCCCCCGCCTCGCTGGCCGAGATCAAGGCCCAGGTGCTGCGCTCCGCGGAGAGCGGGCTGGACGACTCGGTCGCCGAGGCGGTGCGGCTGATGCCGGGCGCCTTCGCCCACCCCGACTTCGCCGAGGGCGTCGGCGCCTACCTGGAGCGCCGCCCGCCCCGCTTCGCCCCGCTGCCGCCCCGGCGGCACTGACCCCGGCGCGGCCGCCCACCGGCCGGGCGGCGGCCGCCGGCGTGTTCCGGGAGGGGCGCGACGGGCCGCTCGGCGGCTCCGGGATCGGCGGGGCGATCACCGACAATGGAGGCGTGACACGGGGACGACTGCGGATCTACCTCGGGGCGGCCCCCGGGGTGGGCAAGACCTACGCCGCGCTGTGCGAGGCCCGGCGGCGGCGCGACCGGGGGACCGACGTGGTCCTCGGGCTGGTCGACGAGCACGGCCGGGAGCGGACCGCCGCGGCCGCCGAAGGGCTGGAGCGGGTCCCCCCGCTCCGCACCGAGCACCAGGGCGCCGCCGCCGAGGAGGTCGACGTCGAGGCGCTGCTGCGGCGCGCCCCGGAGGTCGCGGTGGTGGACGAGCTCGCCCGGGCCAACGCCCCCGGTTCGCGCAACGCCAAGCGCTGGCAGGACGTCGACGAGCTGCTGGAGGCGGGGATCGACGTCGTCTCCACGCTGAACATCCAGCACCTGGAGTCGCTCAACGACGTGATCATGCAGATCACCGGGACCCGGCAGAGCGAGACCATCCCCGACGAGATCGTCCGCCGCGCCGACCAGATCGAGCTGTGCGACATGTCGCCCTACGCGCTGCGCCGCCGCATGTCGCACGGGAACATCTACCCGGCGGAGAAGATCGACGCCGCGCTCTCCAACTACTTCCGCGAGGGCAACCTCACCGCGCTGCGCGAGCTGGCCCTGCTCTGGGTGGCCGACCGGGTCGACGAGGGGCTCTCCCGGTACCGCGGCCAGCACCAGATCCGGCACACCTGGGAGGCCCGGGAGCGGATCGTGGTGGCGCTCACCGGCGGCCCGGAGGGCGAGACGCTGATCCGCAGGGCCGCGCGGATCGCCGCCCGCGCCCGCGGCGGCCAGCCGCAGCCCAGCCACCTGATGGCGGTGCACGTGGTGGCCGCCTCCGGGCTCGCGCACGGCCCCACCCGCGACCTGGCCCGGCAGAAGCGGCTCCTGGCCGAGCTGGGCGGCACCTACCACCAGGTCATCGGGGAGGACGTGGCGGTCTCGCTGCTGGAGTTCGCGCGCGGGGTGAACGCCACCCAGATCGTGCTCGGCTCCTCCCGGCGGCGCGGCTGGCAGTACGTGTTCGGCCCCGGGGTGGGCGCCACGGTGGCGCGCGAGTCCGGCGACATCGACGTGCACATCGTCACGCACGAGGAGGTGGGGCGCGGCCGCGGGCTGCTGCCGCCGCTCCGCGGCACCCTGGGCCGGGCCCGGGTCGCCTGGGGCTGGGTGCTGGCCCTGGCGCTGCCGCCGCTGCTGTCCGGGCTGCTCCGGGTGCCCCCGCTGGACGCCCTCGGCCTCACCACCGACATGCTCTTCTTCCTCACCGGGACGGTGGCGGTGGCGCTGGTCGGCGGGCTGTGGCCGGCGCTGGCCTCGGCGCTCTGGGGCAGCCTGCTGCTCAACCTGCTGTTCACCCCGCCGTGGCGCGGCCTCACCGTGAACGAGGCCGACAACGCCATCGCGCTCGCGGTGTTCGTGCTGGTGGCGCTGCTGGTCTCGTTCGTGGTGGACCTGTCCAACCGCAACTCCATCCAGGCCGCGCGGGCCCGCTCCGAGGCCGGCACCCTGGCGCTGCTGGCGAGCAGCGTGCTCGCCTCCCAGGAGCCGCTGCGCGCGCTGATGGTGCGGATCCGGGAGGCGTTCGCGCAGCGCTCGGTCACCCTGCTGGAGCAGCGCGACGACGGCGCCTGGCAGGTGGTGGAGAACTACGGCGAGGCACCGTGCACCGACCCCGAGCAGGCCGACGCCCTGGTGTCGGTGAGCGACTCGCTGGTGCTGGCGCTGCGCGGGCACATGATCACCGCCTCGGACCGCAAGTTCCTCAACGCCTTCGCCAGCCACATCGGCATCGCGCTGGAGCGGCAGCGGCTGGCCCGGGACGCCGCGCTGGCCCGCCGGCAGGCCGCGGGGAACAAGATCCGCACCGCGCTGCTCGCCGCGGTCTCGCACGACCTGCGCACCCCGCTCACCTCGATCAAGGCCAGCGTGTCCAGCCTGCGCTCCACCGAGTTGGAGCTGGACGAGACCGACCGGGCCGAGCTGCTGGAGAACATCGAGGAGGCCACCGACCGGCTGGACGGGCTGGTGGGCAACCTGCTGGACATGAGCCGGCTGCAGACCGACACCGTGCAGCCGAAGATGCGCGAGGTGGGCCTGGAGGAGGTGGTTCCGGCCACCCTCATCGGGATCCCGCCGGACACCGTCGCGGTCGACGTCCCCGACTCGCTGCCGCGGGTCTGGGCCGACCGGGGGCTGCTGGAGCGGGCGGTGGCCAACGTGGTGCAGAACGCGGTGCGGTACAACCGGGCGGGCGGCCCGCCGGTGCGGGTCGCCGCCAGCGCGCACGGGGACTCGGTCGAGCTGCGCGTGGTGGACCACGGGCCCGGGGTGGCCGACCCGCACAAGGAGCGCATCTTCGAGGCGTTCCAGCGGCTCGGCGACGCGCCGCGGGGCACCGGGATCGGGCTGGGGCTGGCCGTGGCGCGCGGGTTCAGCGAGGCGATGGACGCCGCGCTCACCCCGGAGGACACCCCGGGCGGCGGCCTCACCATGGTCTTCACCCTGCCGCGCTGCGCACCCCTGGACGCACCCGCGCCGCAGGCGCGCCATGATGGGGGCGGCGGTTCCGGTGCCGAGGAGGAGCACCCCGCCGGAAGGACCGAGGACGGCTGATGCGGATTCTCGTCGTCGACGACGACACCCAGATCATCCGGGCCATGCGGATCAACCTGCGGGCCCGCGGCTACGAGGTGGACACCGCGGCCGACGGTGCGGCGGCGCTGCGCGCGGTGGCCGAGCGCCACCCCGACGTCGTCCTGCTCGACCTGGGGCTGCCGGACATGGAGGGCGGCGAGGTGATCGAGGCGCTGCGCGGCTGGACGTCGGTGCCGATCATCGTGCTCTCCGCGCGCCACTCGGCGAGCGAGAAGGTGCGCTCGCTGGACCAGGGCGCGGACGACTACGTCACCAAGCCGTTCGGCATGGACGAGCTGCTGGCCCGGATCCGGGCGGCGCAGCGCCGCTCGGTGCCGGTGGAGGAGGCGCCGGTGGTGGCCACCGAGTCCTTCACCGTGGACCTGGGCGCCAAGCGGGTGGTCCGGGACGGCGAGGAGGTGCGGCTCACCCCGACCGAGTGGCACATCCTGGAGATCCTGGCGCGCAACGCGGGCCGGCTGGTCAGCCAGCGCCGGCTGCTGCACGACGTGTGGGGGCCGGTCTACCAGAGCGAGACCAACTACCTGCGGGTCTACATGGCGCAGCTGCGCCGCAAGCTGGAGCCGGACCCGGCCCACCCGGTGCACCTCATCACCGAGGCCGGCATGGGCTACCGGTTCGAGAAGGGCCCGCCCGCGAAGGGCTGAACCCGATGGTCTCGACGTTCCGGGCCTGTCAACGTGCATTGACAGACCCGGAACGTCGAGACCATCGGGGACGGAGCGGGGAACGCCCGGCAGGAGGTCCCGCCGGGCGTTCCGCGCGTGCGGCCCCGGGGCGCACCGCCCCCGGGGTCAGCCCTGGTTCTCCAGGTACCGGTCGCGGGCCTCGCGGAGGTGGTCGGGGCTGTCCGAGAACACCCCGTCCACCCCGGTCTCCAGGACATCGGTGTAGTAGGAGAGGTGGTCGCCGTAGGCGGAGGGGTCGTCGCCCTTCCGGTACCCCTCGGGCAGGAAGGCGTTCTCGCTGCGCAGCGTGTAGGGGGTGACCAGCAGGTCGCGGTCGTGCGCGTCGCCGACCAGCGGGGTCGGCTCGGCGGGCAGCCCGTCCTCGCCGATCGGCAGCACCAGGCGCATGTCCGGGCCGATCGCGTCGGCGTACTCGGCCACCCCGTCCAGGCCCTCGGGGGTGGTGAGCTCGGGCTGGGAGGGGCTGATCAGCTGCACCACCGGGACGTCCACCAGGGAGTCGACCTCGCGGGCGCTGTCCGGCTCGAAGGACTGGACGATGACCGGGGAGTCCTCGCCGTCCAGGCCGTGCTCGGCCAGCGACTCGGCGAGGATCCGCTCGGTGTCCAGGCCGATCGAGTCGAAGTAGGCGCCGTGCTTGAGCTCGGGGATCAGCTTCACGCCGGCGTACTTGGGGTGGCGGTCCGCCTTCTTCCAGAAGGAGACGACCTCCTCCCAGGTGGGCACCTTGTACTTGCCGTCGTAGCGGGTGTTGCGGGGGCGGATGTCGGGGATCCGCTCGACCGCGCGCAGCGTGCGCAGCTCCTTGAGGGTGAAGTCCTCGGAGAACCAGCCGGTGACCTCCTTGCCGTCGATGACCTTGGTGGTCTTCCGGTCGGCGAACTCGGGGCGCTCGGCGACGTCGGTGGTTCCGCTCAGCTCGTTCTCGTGCCGGGCGACGAGGTGGCCGTCGGAGGTGGGCACCAGGTCCGGCTCGATGACGTCGGCGCCCTGCCGCAGCGCCAGCCGGTAGGCGGCCATGGTGTGCTCGGGCCGGTAGGCCGAGGCGCCCCGGTGCGCGATCACCCACGGGGCGTCGGTGGCCCGCTCCCCGTCTCCGGGGCGGACCGGCTCGGCCGCGGCCGGGGCGGGGGCGATCAGCGCCGCGGCGCTGATCAGTCCGGTGGTGAGGGCGATCCACTTCGGTGCGGTGGCGCTGCGCCGCATGTGTCTCCTTGAGTGCGCGGGTGCGTGCAGGGGCGATCGGAACGCTGCCCGGCCCGTGCGTCGCACGGTTTCACCTTGGCTGAACGACAACCCACCGGAGGCGTAAATGTAAACGGAGCGGCCGGTTCCGGACTCCCAGGGTGGCACAGAGGACACACTCTGTGATAAGAGGCGGCGTCCGTGTCCCCGGGTCCGTTCTTCGAGGGGGCGCTCCTCACGGGGGCGGCGCGCTCAGGGCGAGGGGCACCGGGCGGGGGCACCGGACGGGGCCGGGGCGTCAGAGGCCGGAGGAGGCCGCCTCGATCATCATCCGGAACTCCGGGGTGTCGCCGCGGCCGCGGTCGGCGAAGGCCACCGCGAACAGCGGGGCGAACGCGCTGCACCACTCCAGCAGCCGCTTCTCCGCGACGCCCATGGCCGGGGCCAGCTCCCCGGCGCGGCGGCGCGCCGCGTCGGCGCTCTGCGTGCGCCACATCACCCAGTCGACGCCGTCGGCCGCCGGGTCGCCGAGGCAGGCCCGCGGGTCGACCGCGACCAGCCCGCGCTCCGGGCCGCCGTCCAGCACGTTGCCCGGGTGCAGGTCGCCGTGGAGCGGGACGGCGTCGTCCCCGTCGGAGCCGTTGGCCAGAGCCCGCGCCCAGGCGTGCCCGTGGTGCAGCAGCGACGCCGGGACCAGTTCGGCCGCCGGCCCCTCGGAGCGCCGCCGCTCCCACATGTCGAAGAGGAAGCCGACCCGGCTGACCAGGGGGTTGAGCTCCATCCGCTCCCGGCGGGACATCGGCACCGAGTGCAGGTCGGCGATGAGGGCGCCGATCTCGGCCATCGGCGGGACGGTGCCGCACATCGCCACGGTGCTGCCGTCGCCGATGGCCTCCAGCAGGAGCGCGCCGCGCTCCTCGTCGACCGCCCACACCTCGGGAACGCGGCGGGTGTCGGCCCACAGCCGCAGCACCCGCGCCTCGGAGACGCCCAGGCCGGCGTCGGGGGAGATCTTCATGATCGCGGGGGAGCCGTCGAGGCGGCGGCAGTGCAGCACCACCGAGGTGCGGCCGTGCGGGGCGGGGCCCTCCACGGTCAGCTTCCACTGCTCGGCGAGCGACTCCACCAGGGCGGGCAGCCCCGCCAGCCACCCGGCCGCGCCGGTACCGAACCTGCGTAGCAGGCGCTGTCGCTGCCTGTCGTCGACGAACTGCGCTGTGAGGTCGCTCATGGGTCCACCTTAGAAGTCCGATCGGCCCGCGCCCCGGGAACGCCGCCGTTCCTCGGCAGGGGGTTCCGGCGGAGGCCGCCCGCGCCCCTCGGGGGGGGGAAGGGCGCCGGGTCTAGACCTACCCACGGGGGCGTGCGCTCTATACCCCCCGACCCCATTACGATGGCGCCATGGGACGCGGACCGGTCGCAGGCCGCGGGGCCCCGGCGTGGCTCCGCGCCCTCGTGCTGCTCTGCGTCCTGTTCGGCGTCGGCGCCATGCACACGCTGGGCCATCTGGAGTCCCACGGGCAGCACGGCGCACCGCCCGCCGCGGCCGCGGCCCAGGCCCACCCGGACGCGCCTGCGGCCCACCCGGACGCGGCGGCCGGGCGGGCGTCCCCGTCCGGCCACCACTCCCCCGACGGGGACGGCGCACCGCTGCCCCCGCTGGATCCGACCTCGGTCTGCCTGGCCCTGGCCGGCGCGGTGCTCACCGCGCTGCTGGCCACCGCCGCCGCGCACACCCGCTCCCCCCTGCCGCCCGCCCTGTTCCGGGCGGCCCAGGCCCCGCCGGCGCCGGCCGTGCGGCGGCCGCCCGCCCCTCCGTCCCTCTCCGCCCTGCAGGTGCTGCGGATCTAGATGCCCGGCGGGGGCGCGCCCCCGCCCGCTTCCGCGTTCCCGAGATCCACCCGCGCACCGGCGGGCGCTCCGCCGTGCGCTCTTCGCACTTCGCCAAGGACGGAAACCTTCATGACACCGAACAAGCGCCTCTTCCTGCTGCCCGCCGCCCTGGCCTCGGCCCTGCTGCTGAGCGCCTGCGGCGGCTCCCCCGACGAGGGCGGCGAGCAGGCCGGGGAGAAGGAGGCGGACTCCGCCGGGTTCAACTCCGCCGACGTCATGTTCGCCCGGATGATGATCCCCCACCACGAGCAGGCGCTGGAGATGGCCGAGCTGGCCGAGGACCGGTCCGGTCCCGAGGTCGGCGACCTGGCCGAGCGGATCGAGAAGGCCCAGGGGCCGGAGATCGAGCAGCTCACCTCGATGCTGGAGGAGTGGGGCGAGGACCCCGAGGCCGAGATGGACCACGAGATGGACGGCATGCTCACCGAAGAGCAGCTGGCCGAGCTGGAGGCCGCCGAGGGCGACGCCTTCGACGAGCTCTTCCTGGAGCAGATGATCGAGCACCACGAGGGTGCGGTGGACATGGCCCAGGCCCAGCTCGACGAGGGGGTCAGCGCCGAGGCGACCGAGCTGGCCACCGCCGTGGTCGAGGCGCAGGAGGCGGAGATCTCCGAGATGCGCGGCCTGCTCGGCGAGCCCTCCGAGGCCCCCGCCTCCGAGGACGGGGGCGGGGAGAGCGGCGGGGAGCACTCCGGCCACTGATCCCGGCCCCGCCTCCGGACCCCTGCCCCCGGTCCGGCCGGCGCCCCGGTGCGATGCGCGTCTCACCGGGGCGTCCCCTTGACATCCATATACCCCCTAGGGGTATAAAGGCAGCGTCGGAAACGCGGAAACGCTTCGAAGGAGGGAACCGGCCATGGTCTCCGAACACGACGGGCACGCCGGACACGGCGGGGCGCACGGGTCCGCGCCCGACCGCCCGCACGCCGGGCACGCGGAGCAGGCCGAGCACACCGGCCACCAGGGCCACGCGGAGCACGAAGGCCATCCGGGGCACGGAGGGCACGAGGGCCACGGCGGGCACGCGGGGCACGGGGACCACGCCGCGATGTTCCGCACCCGGTTCTGGTGGAGCCTGCTGCTCGCCGCCCCGGTCGTGGTGACCAGCCACATGATCGCCGGCTGGTTCGGCTACCAGGTTCCGGGCGCGCTGGCCTGGGTCCCGCCGGTGCTGGGCACCGTGGTCTTCGGCTACGGCGGCTGGCCGTTCCTCTCCGGGGCCGTCTCCGAGCTGCGGTCCCGCCGGCCGGGGATGATGACCCTGGTCGCGATGGCGATCTCCGTCGCCTTCGGCGCCAGCCTGCTCGCCTCGCTCGGCGTGGTCGGCATGGAGCTGGACTTCTGGTGGGAGCTGGTGCTCCTGGTCGCCATCATGCTGCTCGGCCACTGGCTGGAGATGCGCGCCCTCGGGCAGGCCTCGGGCGCCCTGGAGGCGCTGGCCGCGCTGCTCCCGGACACCGCCGAGCGGATCGGCCCGGACGGCGGAGCCGTCCCGGTGCCCGTCTCCGAGCTGCGCGCCGGCGACACCGTGCTGGTCCGCTCCGGCGGGCGGGTGCCCGCCGACGGCACCGTCTCCGAGGGCCGCGCCGCCATGGACGAGTCGATGATCACCGGCGAGTCGCGGACCGTCTCCCGCGGGTCCGGCGCCCGGGTGGTCGCGGGCACCGTGGCCACCGACTCCTCGATCCGGGTGCTGGTGGACGCGGTCGGCGAGGACACCGCGCTGGCCGGCATCCGGCGGCTGGTCTCCGAGGCGCAGGAGTCCCGGTCCCGCGCGCAGGCCCTGGCCGACCGGGCCGCGGCGCTGCTGTTCTGGTTCGCGCTCGCCGCGGGCGTGCTGACCGCCGCCGCCTGGGCCGCCCTGGGCAGCCCGACCGACGCGGTCACCCGGACGGTGACGGTGCTGGTCATCGCCTGCCCGCACGCCCTGGGCCTGGCCATCCCGCTGGTCGTGTCGATCTCCACCGCCAAGTCGGCGCGGGCCGGCATCCTGGTCAAGGACCGCCTCGCCCTGGAGCGGACCCGGCTGGTCGACACCGTGCTGTTCGACAAGACCGGCACCCTGACCAAGGGCCGCCCCGCGGTCTCCTCCGCGGCCGCCGCGGACGGCTGGACCACCGACCGGGTGCTGGCCCTGGCCGGCGCCGCCGAGTCCGACTCCGAGCACCCGCTGGCCCGGGCGATCGTCCGCGCCGCCCGCGAGCGCGGCCCGGTCCCGCAGGCCGAGGACTTCCGCTCGGAGACCGGCCGCGGCGTGCGGGCCGCGGTGGACGGCGCCGAGATCGCGGTGGGCGGCCCGGGGCTCCTGTCCGACCTGGGCCTGGACGAGCCGGCCGAGCTGTCCGGGCCCACCGCCGCCTGGCGGGAGGCCGGGTCGACGGTGCTGCACGTGGTCGCGGACGGCGCGATCGCCGGGGCCCTGGCACTGGCCGACGAGGTCCGCCCGGAGTCGGCCGAGGCCGTCCGCGGCCTGCACGAGCGCGGCGTCCGGGTCGCCATGGTGACCGGCGACGCGCGCAGCGTGGCCGACGCGGTCGCCGCCGAGCTGGGCGTGGACGAGGTGTTCGCCGAGGTCCGGCCGGAGCAGAAGGACGAGGTGGTGCGCACCCTGCAGGAGCGGGGGCGGACCGTGGCGATGGTCGGCGACGGGGTGAACGACGCCCCGGCCCTGGCCCGCGCCGACGTGGGGATGGCGATCGGCGCCGGCACCGACGTGGCCATCGAGTCGGCCGGGGTGGTGCTCGCCTCCGACGACCCGCGAGGCGTGCTGTCGGTACGGATCCTGTCCGCCGCGAGCTACACCAAGATGGTGCAGAACCTGGTCTGGGCCGCCGGGTACAACCTGGTCTCGGTGCCGCTGGCGGCCGGGGTGCTGGCCCCGGTGGGGTTCGTGCTCCCGCCGGCCGTGGGGGCGGTGCTGATGAGCCTGTCCACCATCGTGGTGGCGCTCAACGCCCAGCTGCTGCGCCGGGTGGACCTGCGCCCCTGGAGGTGAGCGGGGCGGCCCGGCGGGGCCGCGGACCCGGCGGAGGGGCGGCGCGATCGGCGCCGCCCCTCCGCCGTCCGCCGGTTCAGGCGGCCAGCCGCGCCTTGGCCGCCCGGTGCCGGGCGAGCAGGGTGTCCACCACGATGTCGGCGGGCCACAGCGGGGCGGTGACCGCGGCGCCGAGCTCCCGGAGCCGCTCGTGGTCGCCGTCCTCGACCAGCCGCCAGGTGCCGATGGCGACCCGGCGGCCGCCGCGGCGCACCCGGTCGACCGCGTCGGCCACGGTCGGCGCCCACGAGTTCAGGTAGCCCACCTGCACCGGGGAGTCGAGCCGGCGGCTGAGCATCCGGGCCACGTCCGCGACGGCCTGGCGCTCCGCCTGCCCGGTGCCGCCGTCGGCGGCCAGCACCACGCCGTCGCCGGGGGCCCACCCCTTGTCGGCGAGGCGGCCGGCCAGGTCGGCGACGATCGAGGGGACCGCGCCCAGCGGGTCGGTGGCGCACACGCCGGCCCGGTCGTCCGACCGGAGGCCGGAGAAGAGCTCGGCGCTGGCGACGTCGCCCCCGGCGACGTAGGCCGGGGTGAGCACCTTGGGGCCGTCGACCAGGTCCAGCACCGCCTGCACCTCGGCGGCGGAGCCGAAGGCGGAGACGACCGGGGCCTCGCGCCGCGCCGCGACCGCGTCCGCCAGTTCCCGCAGGGATTCCCCGCGCCGGGCGTCCTGCTTATCGTCGGCAACGAGCACCATCGTGGGGACCATATCCGCCTCCTCGGCAATCGCCTTCAGACATCGGCCCGGACATGCGGCTGACCCTAGGGGCCGATGGTTTCACTTCAATGACCTGGTGTTACACGCGGGGAAACTCGCGGCGCAGGCGCGACTCACCGGCGCTGCGGAACCTTTCCGGAAATCCGATCGGCTTTACCGGGCGATTCCGCGCGGCCGGCGCGGCCGCACCGCCCGCCGGAGGGCCCGGCGGGATCAGCCCGGAACCCCCCGCCCCGACCAGGGTCCGCGGGAGGTAAAGGGAGGCCAAGGCAATGGTAAGCACATCGCGGGCGATTTTCCGCTTTCCTCGGGGGTCGTCTTCGCCACTCTTCCTCCAATGGACTTCCGGGGGGCCGGAGGAACGCCGGCGGCGCATTCGCACCGGAGCCCGGGGAAGGGCTCCGGCGGACGGGGGCGAGTTCTCTGCAGAACTCCGGCTCCCCCGCGCCCCGGGACGCTCCGGCAACGCATCAGAGGCAGCAAGAATACCCGGTTCCGCAGTTTTCATAACGCTCCGAATCACCACCGGCCGCGTGTCGCGGAAAACCCGCGATACGGAAAACCGCGCCGATCGTGCATTCGCCGGTGCCGTTTTTTGCGCATTTCCCTTCATGCAATCCCGCGGGTGACCCATTCCAGGTCGGGGACGTACCATGCACCGGAGCCTCGGACCCGCCGGCGCCCTTAGCAGAGCGGCGAGTCCGGCGTCAAGGGAGCCCGCACCACCCCGCGCCCACCCCCGCACACCCCCTGACGTGGGGAGACAGAACGCCGATGGGCTCTGATCACTTGCGATCCCGGGTCGAGCCGCACAGACTTGGTGCCGACGACGAGGGGTCGGCGCGGCGCCGATCCCGGTCCGGCACCGCGCGCCCGCGGGGCCGGCCGAAGGCCCCGCGCCTCCCCCCGCCCCGCAACGCAGAGTGGAGTAGTACCTGATGGCGATCGACCCGCGCGTCCGAGAGGTCGCGGACACCTTCCTGCGGAACGCGGACGTCGAAGCGCCGGGCCTGGTCGACGGGCTCTACCTGACCGGTTCCGTCGCCCTCCGGGACTTCCGCCCGCACGCCAGCGACGTGGACTTCGTCGTGGTGGCCTCCCGCCCGCTGTCCGGCACCGACCGGGCCGCCCTGCGCCGCGCGCACGCCGCCACCCGCGCCCGCGTCCCCCGCCCCCAGTTCAACGGGATCCACCTCACCTGGGAGGACCTGGTGCGCAGCCCGGACGAGTGCGCCCCGGTGGCCGCGGTCGTCGGCGGGCGCTACCGCTCCTCCTCCCGCGCCGAGCTCAACCCGATCACCTGGCACGTGCTGGCCGAGCGGGGCGTGGCCGTGCGCGGCCCGCACCCCTCCGAGCTGGCCGTCTGGGACCGCCCGGAGAGCCTGCGCACCTGGTCGCTGGGGAACCTGGAGGAGCAGTGGCGCCGCTGGCGGGCCAAGGCCGGCCGGCTGCTCACCCCGCGCGGCCTGGCGGCGCTGGGGTCGCTGGCCCCCTCGTGGAGCGTGCTGAGCGTCAGCCGGCTCCACTTCACCCTGCGCACCTGCGAGATCACCTCGAAGTCCGGGGCCGGGGTCTACGCGCTGCACACCTTCCCGGAGCGCTGGCACCGGATCGTCAACGAGTGCCTCCGGGTGCGCCGCGGCAGCGAGGCGCCGTCGCTGTTCGACAGCACGCTGGAGCGGCGCCGCGCGGCCCTGGACTACATCGAGATGGTCATCGACGACGCCCTGGAGCCGCAGGCCGCCTGAGCCCCGCGGGACCGCACCGGCCGGGGTCCGGCCCGCATTAGGCTGTGGGCCATGAGCAAGCGCCCCATCGTCCGCTTCGGCGATCCCGTCCTCACCGCCCCCACCACGCCGATCACCCGCTTCGACGCGCATACCGACCGGCTCGTGCGGGACCTGCTGGACACCGTGGACGCCCCCGGCCACGCGGGGGTCGCCGCCACCCAGATCGGGGTGGGGCTGCGCGCCTTCAGCTACAACGTGGACGGCCGGATCGGCTACGTGATCAACCCCGAGATCACCGAGCTCTCCGAGGAGAAGCAGGACGGCGAGGAGGGCTGCCTGTCGGTGCCGGGCCTGTGGTACCCGACCGAGCGCGCCATGCACGCCGTGGTGACCGGGGTGGACAAGCGGAACGAGCCGGTGGTGCTGCGCGGCTCCGGCCTGATGGCGCGCGCGCTGCAGCATGAGACCGATCACCTCGACGGGATGCTCTACCTGGACCGGCTGGACCGGGAGACGCGCCGCGACGCCCTGCGCGCGGTGCGGGAATCCTCCTGGTTCCTGGGCGCGGAGGCGCCGGCGCCGGCCCCCTCCCGGCTGCCCAGCGCCTTCGGCGGTTTGTCGTGACTTGTCCCGTTTCTGGATAAAAGATGATGAGTCGCTAGGCGGATAACGAGCGGATCACGTATGGTGTGGCGGGGTATCGCGTGGCCCCCCAGGCATCACGCGCCCCTCCCTCCTCGATCCTTCCGGGCGAGGCCCTCTGGTCCCGTTCCACGGAGAAACCCCACGTGACTCGATACAGCAGACCCTCCTCCCGCCGGGCGCGCCCGGCGGCCTCCGCCGTGATCGGCTCCGCCGCCGCGGCCCTCCTCCTGTTCGCCGCCCCGGCCTCCTACGCCGACGAGGACGAACCCTCGCTCGACGAGCTCAACTCCAAGGCGGAGAAGCTCGCCGAGGAGCTGGACGGCGAGCTCGTCGTCTACGAGGAGGCCAAGGCCGCGGCGGACAAGGCCGACGAACGCCTCGAGAAGGTCGAGAAGGCCTACGAGAGCGCCCGCGGCGACGTCTCCGAGCTCGCCGCGGCCCAGTACAAGGGCAGCGGGATCGATCCCGCCCTCGAAGTGGTGATGAGCTCCTCCCCCGAGGACACCCTGGACAGCGCCGCCCTGGCCGGCCAGATCTCGCACAACAACGGCGAGCGGCTGCTCTCCCTCACCGAGAGCCGCGCCGACCTGAAGAAGGCCGCCAAGGAGGCCGACTCCAAACTCGACGACGCCAAGGAGATCGTCGACGAGCTGGAGGACAAGCAGGACGAGATCAAGGAGCGCATCGAGCGCTACGAGGCCGAGCAGGTGCCCGAGCCCGCGGACGACTCCTCGTCCGGCGGCGGCGGCGGTGGCGGCACCGGCGGCGGCCCGGTCCCGGACCGGCTCAAGGGCTGGGGCTTCGACGGCGCCACCCCGCGGATGGCCGCCATCCGCGACGAGATCATCGCCAACTTCTCACTGCCCTACGAGGTCGGCTGCGTGCGCTCCAGCGCCGACGACCACGGCACCGGCCAGGCCTGCGACTTCATGATGAGCGCCGGCGGCGCCATGCCCAGCGGCGGCAACCAGCAGATCGGCTGGGACGTCGCCGAGTACGCCAAGGCCAACGCCGACCGGCTGGGCGTCAAGTACGTCATCTGGGAGCAGAAGATCTGGGACAGCCGCAACCCCGGCGCGGGCTGGAAGCCCATGGAGGACCGCGGCAGCGTCACCCAGAACCACTACGACCACGTGCACATCTCGTCCTTCTGACGGTGTGCGGCCCGCCCCGGCGGGCCCGTGCGTCCTCTCGGGCGCGGCGGCCGGAGCGGCCGCCGCGCCCGACCCGTATCGGCTCCGGCGACCGGCTCCGGTGCTCGCCGCAGCCGCTCCGAGCGCCGCTCCTCGGCCCCGGTGTGCGCGGCGCAGCCGACCGCGGGCTCCTCCTGCGGCCCGGTCCTCCGGCGCGCCGGAGGACCGGGCCGCAGGAGCGGCAGGCCGGATTCCGGCGGTCCGGCGGCAGGTGCACTCCGCGGCCCTCGGCCGGGCGTCAGCCCTCCGCCGGAGCCTCGGGGGCGGCCCGGTTGGCCTCCAGCCAGGCCGCGATCCGGTCGGCCCGCTCCGGGGTCATGCTCCGCTCGGCGTGGCCCATGCCCGGTTCGATCCACAGCTCCTTGGGCTCGGAGGCGGCCTCGTAGATCCGCCTCGGGTGCTCCAGCGGGAAGTAGGAGTCGGCGTCGCCGTGCACCACCAGCAGCGGGGCCGGCGCGATCCAGGCGGCCAGCTCGGTGGGGTCCGGCGGGACCGGGTCCCAGGCCCGGTCGGTCACCCGGACGTTGCGGGCGGTGCGCAGGAACCAGCGGCCGACCGGGCGCTCCACCCCGTAGTGCAGCATCCGCATCCGCCGGGTGCCCCGGTAGTACCAGCGGCTCGGCCCGCTCACCGCGACCACCGCGCTCACCCCGCCGAACGCGCCGGCGTGCCGCAGGGTGACCGCCGCCCCCATGGAGAAGCCGAGGGTGGACACGTCGCCGTAGCCCAGCCCGCGCAGGTGCCGGACGGCCGCGTCGAGGTCGTACACCTCGTCGTTGCCGACCGTGCTGGCCCCGCCCGAGTCGTAGTGCCCGCGGAAGTCGAAGAGGAGGACGTCCGCGACGGGGAGCAGCCGCCGGGCGATCATCCGGGTGTCCTTGCTCCGCCAGGAACCGGTGAAGCCGTTGGCGACCGCCACGGCCGAGCGCCGCTCCCCGCCTCTCCCTCGGATCAGGACCGAGTCGATCCCGACCCCGTCGATCGTGGTGAGCCGCCGGCGCTCGGGGCGCTCCCGGACGCTGATTCCGGACGATGTATCAGTCACCCCACCATCCTGCCCGATCCCGCCCTCCGGCTGCCGGGGGGCGGGCAGGTGTCCGGAGGTAGGGGCAGTACCTCTCCGCGCCGGTCTCGGCGTTGCCGCCACCTCGATGCCGGTCGAGACGGCGGCGCGGAGAGCGGCGCGGGGCGGGCGCGGCGGGTCAGTAGGGCGGGCCGTCCAGCGGGCCGGGGCGGCCGCCCCGCTCCGGTCCGGGCGGGGGCGGGAAGCCCCCGGGAGGCGGCCCGGGCGGGCCCTGCGGGGGGCGGCCCTGCGGGAGCCGGTACCCCGGGGGCGGCGCCTGCGGCGGCCGGTGGTGCGCCGGCGGGCCCTGCTGCGGCCGGTGCCCGGGCGGCGGAGGCGGCGGCCCCTGCGGCCCCGGGGGCGGCGGGAAGGCCTGGGTCGGGGCGCCTCCGGGGACCGGGATGCCCTCGGGGGCGGTGTCGGAGGGGCGCCGCCCGCCGTGCTCCTCCGGCCCGGGGTACCGGTCCGGCTCCGCGGGGCCGCCGTACCCGTCGGGGCCCCGGCGGCCGGCGTCCCCGCCGTGCTCGGGGAGGTCCCGATCGGCGCCGCGGGCGGCGTCCTCGTACCCGTCGTATTCGTCGTATTCGTCGTGCCCGCCGTCCTCGCGGTCGGCGTCCCGCGGGTCGGGGTCCGGTCCGCCGTCCCGCCGGCCCCCGCGTCCGCGCCGGCCGCGCCCGGCGTGCCTCCGCCCCCGCCCGGTGAGCAGCAGCGACCGCGCCTCGATCGCGATGTGCAGCAGGACCGGGAAGAGCAGGCTGCCGGTGCCCAGGTAGAGGACCATGAGCAGGGCGCCCAGCAGGCCGGGGCCGACCAGGCCCCACCAGCCCTGGTAGAGGTGGGCCAGCGCGAACAGCAGGCAGGACAGCACCGCCGCGGCCCACAGCGGCAGGCCCAGGCCCACGCCCAGCGCGGTGAACAGGCCCCGGTAGACCAGCTCCTCGCAGACGCCGGCGGTGACCGCCAGGCCGAGGGCGGTGCGGCGCTCGGTCCGGCTGCGCGGCGCCAGCCGGGAGATGGTCGCCCCGCCCGGCTCGTAGGAGGGGGACAGGGTGGGCACCCGGCGCGCCGAGGAGCGCTTTCCGTCCCGGGTGAGCAGCCAGATCACCAGCAGCGCCAGGGCGAAGCCGAGCACCGCGGCGATCAGCGGCCCGAACGCCGAGGGGGCGCGCAGGCCCAGGTCGGCGGCGGTCAGATCGGGGGAGAGCAGCAGGATCGCGACGACGGCGACGGCCCATCCCCACTGCACGCCCATGGTCAGCAGGTAGAACCGGACCAGGGCGCGGGGGTCCTCGTCGCGGCGCCGGTCCACCCGCCGGTAGGCGGTGCGGCCGAGCAGCGGCTCGCCGATCGCGGCGTACAGCAGCAGCACGACCCCGAGGATCGTCGCGACGAGACTGAACTGAGGAATGCTCTCGGACCACGGCACGGCCACAGCCTAGGAGATGCGGACGGCCGCGACGCACATTCCGGTCGAACCGCCCGGGAGGCCGCGGGGCGCGGCCCGCGCGGACCGGACACGCCCGGGGCCGGCGCGGCCCGCCCGGATCCCCGCGCTCCCGCCGCCGCACCGGATCACCGCAGCCGCAGGGGCGGACCGGGCCGCCCCTGCGGGCGGTCCCGCGCGCGCGGCCGATCACCCCTTGTGATATGCGCCGCGGCGGGCGACGGTGGAGAGTGCCGCAGATCACAACGGCGCTCGAAGGAAGGTTGGGAAGCATGGCGGACAAATCCGGTCAAGCGACCACCGGCAGGGCTCCCGAGGCCGCCCGGCCCGCGGACATCCGCAACGTGGTGCTGGTCGGCCCCACCGGTGCCGGCAAGACGACCCTTCTGGAGGCCCTGCTGCACGCCTCCGGCGCCACCACCCGCGCCGGATCCGTGGAGGAGGGCACCACCGTCGGCGACTACGACGAGGCGGAGGTCCGGCAGAAGCGCTCGGTCAACCTGAGCGTCGCGCCGATCGACGCCGCCGGGCTCAAGCTCAACGTGGTGGACACCCCCGGCTACGCCGACTTCATCGGCGACCTGCGCGCCGGGCTGCGCGCGGCCGACGCGGCGCTGTTCGTGGTCTCCGCGCTGGACGGGGTGGACGCGCGCACCCGGATGCTGTGGGAGGAGTGCGCCGCCGCGGGCACGCCGCGCGCCGTCGCCGTCTCCCGGATCGACCACCCGCGGGCGGACTTCGAGGAGACGGTGGCCCGGTGCCGCGAGGTGTTCGGCGCCGGCGTGGTCCCCGCCTACCTGCCGGTCTTCCGCGGCGAGGGCGACGACCGCGTCCTGGAGGGCCTGGCCGGCCTGCTCTCCCGGCGGTTCTACGACTACACCCGGCCCGCGGCCGGGGGCGCGCCCGGCCCGGTCTCCACCGACGGGCCGGTGCCGGAGGGGGCCGCCGAGCGGGTCGCGGAGCTGCGCGACGCGCTGATCGAGGAGGTGATCCAGGAGAGCGAGGACGAGGCCCTGATGGAGGCCTACATGGAGGGGCGGGAGCTCTCCCCGGAGACGCTCGTCTCCTCCCTGGAGACCGCGGTCGCCCGCGGCGGGCTCCACCCGGTGCTGGCCGTCTCGCCCGCGCACGGGGTCGGCGTCGCCGAGCTCCTGGACGAGCTGCCGCGCGCCACCCCCTCCCCGCTGGAGCGCCCGCTGCCGGAGGTGGAGGACCTGCGCGGCCGCCCGGTCACCGGGCTGGAGTGCGACCCGGACGGGCCGCTGCTGGCCGAGGTGGTGCAGACCATCAGCGACCCCTACGTGGGCCGGGTGAGCCTGGTCCGGGTCTTCTCCGGGACGCTCCGGCCCGACCTGCCGGTGCACATCGCCGGGCGGGGCGACGCCGACCGGGGCCGCGCCGAGCGCGACGCCGACGAGCGGCTGGGCTCCCCCTCGGTCCCGGTGGGGCGGCGGATGCTCCCGGTCCCGAAGGTCATCGCGGGCGACATCGGGGCGGTGGCGCGTCTCGGCCCGGCCGAGACCGGGGACACGCTCTCCGACCGGGACCGGCCGCTGCTGATCCGGCCCTGGCCGTTCCCGGAGCCGCTGCTGCCGATCGCGGTGCGCGCCGCCTCCGCCGCCGACGACGACAAGCTCTCCCAGGCGGTCGCCCGGCTGGCCGCCGAGGACACCGCGCTGCGGGTGGAGGTGAACGGCGAGACCGGGCAGATGGTGCTCTGGTGCACCGGGGAGGCGCACCAGGACGTGGCGCTGGACCGGCTGTCCGGTCGGTACGGGGTGCCGGTGGAGACCGAGGAGGTGCGCATCCCGCTGCGGGAGACGTTCTCCGTCCCGGCCCAGGGGTTCGGCCGCAACGTGAAGCAGAGCGGCGGCCACGGCGAGTACGGCATCTGCCGGATCAAGGTGGAGCCGCTGCCCTCCGGATCCGGGCTGGAGTTCGTGGACAAGGTGGTCGGCGGGGTGGTGCCGCGCCAGTTCATCCCGTCGGTGGAGAAGGGGGTGCGCGCCCAGATGGAGTCCGGCGGCGACTCCGGCTTCCCCATCGTGGACATCCGGGTGACGCTCTACGACGGCAAGTCCCACTCGGTGGACTCCTCCGACATGGCGTTCCAGAAGGCGGGCCGGCTGGCGCTGCGGGACGCCGCCGAGCAGGGCTCCATGTCCATGCTGGAGCCGTTCGACGAGCTGTCCGTGCTGGTCGCCGACGACTACATGGGCGCGGTGATGAACGACCTGTCGTCCCGCCGCGGCCGGGTGGTGGGCAGCGAGCCGGTGGAGGGCGGCCGCACCCTGATCCGCGCGGAGGCGCCCCGGCTGGAGACCGTCCGCTACGCGATCGACCTGCGCTCGATCGCGCACGGCACCGGCACGTTCAGCCGCCGCTACCTGCGGCACGAGCCGCTGCCGCCGCAGCTGGCCGCGAAGTACGCCCGGGCCGAGGCGAGGAGCGGCTGAGCGCCCGCCGCCCCGGTCACAGCACCCGGCCGGGGCGGGTCCGGTCGGCCAGCGCCTGGAACCGCCAGGTGTTGATCGGGTGGCTGGAGAGCAGGTTGACCAGCATCACGAAAAGCCCGCTGTCGGTGGCCGCGCGGGCCGCGATCGCGTCGAAGTCCACTTCGGGGTAGAGGTACTTGCCGGCCGCGAGCACCCGCAGCCCCTGCACGCCGGCCGGGTGGTAGGCGAAGGCGTGGTTGTCCGCGGTGTACTCCTGCGCCCGGCTCAGCGAGGTCCCCACGCCGGGGATGACGTTGGCGATGGAGACCCCGAACTGGCGCCAGAAGGAGGTGTGCCCGGCCGCGATGTGCCCCACCTCGTGGCCGATGATGAAGCGGAGCGCGTCGGGGTCGGAGAGCCGCCCGCCCACCTCGAACAGGTCGCTGTGCACCGCGACGTAGCGGCGGAGCCCGTGCCCGGAGGCGAACGCGTTGAGCACCCCGTTCCCCGCCACCACGTAGGCGTCGGGCGGCTCGGCCATGCCGAACGCGCGCGCGGCCTCCACCACCATCCGGTGCGCCTCGGGGAACTGGCGCTCGGTGATCTGCACCCCGTTCACCCGCTGCCTGGCGTAGAGCTGCCCGCGCAGGAAGAACACCGCCCCGGGGATGGCCAGCAGCATCAGCGGCCGCCCGGGGTCGCCGTCCAGCGTGCGGGCGGCCGCCCCGATCACGGCCAGGGCGGTGACCGCCACGCAGACCGCGAGCAGTCGGTTCTCCCAGGGGTGCCGGAGCCCTCGGGTGCGCCGCCGCTCCCCCGCCCACCACAGCTTCGCCATGCCCCCATTCTCCGGAGCGGCCCCGGGGAAAAGGGAGAGGAACCGGGCGGGTCACCGGATCCGGCCACCCCCGGACCCGCCCCGCCCCGGGCGATGATCTTGACGTTGCGGGGGTATCAGAGCGCTCTGATACCCCCGCAACGTCAAGATCATCGGGAGGCGGGGGCCGCGCCTAGTAGCGGTGCGGCGGGTCCTCCGGCGGGTCGGCCCGGTAGGGGTCGCCGGACGGCGGGTCGGCGGGCGGCGGGGCGCTCACCGGGGGCCCCTGCGGGGGCGGGGCGGCGACCGGCGGGCCCTGCGGCGGCGGGGGCGGCGGTGCGCCCTCCGGGAAGGCCGGGCCCTGCGGCGGGTGGGCGAACGGGTCGGAGTGCGGCGGCGGCGCGTCCCAGCGCCGCTGCTCCGGCTCGGGCTCGGGGCCGTCGCCGAGCAGGGAGTCCATGTCCGCCTGCTGGGTGGAGGCCGGGTCCGGCCGGCCCGGCTCCGGGTAGGGGTCGGCGTCCGGGTAGGGCGAGGCGTAGGCGGGCTCCGGCGTGCCGGGGACGCCCTCGGTCGGCGGGACCTGCCCCCGGTCCAGCGGGACCTGGGCGCCGGTCGGCGGCATCGGGACCTGGTCCAGCGGGACCTGCGCCCCGGTCGGCGGCATCGGCACCTGGTCCAGCGGGACCTGGGCGCCGGTCGGCGCGGCCTCCACCGGGGCCTGGTCGCCGATCGGGGTGATCACCGCCGCGGCGCCCTCCTCCCGGGCCAGGTAGGCCAGGGCGCCGACGGTCAGCGCGGCCAGGCCGGAGCGGAGCGTCGCCTCCCGCTCGGGGGCGAAGAACGGCGAGTGGTTGCCGGGCACCCCGGCGAGCTTCTCGTAGGGGGTCTCGCCCGGCGCGGCCTGCCAGACGTCGTAGGGGGTCCCGCCCACGAACCAGTAGACGTAGGGCACCGGGTCCGGGTCGCCGGGCAGGCCGAAGACGCCGATGTCCTCGCTGCCGGTGAACGGCTCGGGCAGCTCGATCACGTAGTCGTCGCCGAAGTAGGCGCGGTGCGCCTGGGCCACGCCGGCGGTCTGCTCGGGGTCGTTGTCGGTGACGCCGACCTGCTGGACCACCTCGATCTCGGGCTCCCGGGGGGCGCCGGAGGCCTCGGCCTCGGCCCGGACCACCCGGCTGATCGAGGCGATCAGCCGGTCGGCGACGGCCGGGTTGAGCGAGCGGGTGTTGATCTCCAGGTAGGCGTCGTCCGGGATGATGTTGGCCTTGGTCCCGGCGCGCAGCACGCCGACCGTGGCGACCGCCATCTCGCCGGGGCTGACCTCGCGGGAGATCACGCCCTGCACCCGGGAGACGATGTTGGCGGCGATCAGCACCGGGTCGACGGTGGTGTGCGGCTGGGAGGCGTGCCCGCCGGTGCCGAACACCCGGATCCGCAGGGTGGCGGTGGCCGCCAGGATGATGCCGGCCCGGTGCGAGACCATGCCGGCCGGCTGCGGCCCGACGTGCTGGGCGAGCACCACGTCCGGGCGGCCGAACCGGGTGTAGAGGCCGTCCTGGAGCATCGCCGCGGCTCCGTCGATGGTCTCCTCGGCCGGCTGGGCGACCACCATCAGGGTGCCGCTCCAGTAGCCGCGCGAGGAGGCCAGCAGGTCGGCGGTGCCGACCAGGCAGGCGGTGTGCACGTCGTGCCCGCAGGCGTGCATCACCGGGACCTCGTTGCCGTCGTCGTCGGTGCCCCGGGCGGTGCTGGCGTAGGGCAGCCCGGTCTTCTCCTCCACCGGGAGCGCGTCCATGTCGGCGCGGAGCATCACCGTGGGCCCCTCGCCGTTGCGCAGCACCCCGACCACGCCCGTTCCGCCGACGCCGGTGGTCACCTCGAACCCGGCGTTGCGCAGCCACTCCGCCACGGCGCTGGCCGTGCGGAACTCCCGGTGCGACAGCTCGGGGTTCTTGTGCAGGTCGACGTAGAACCCCTCGACCAGAGGGAAGATCTCGTCGACGAGGCGCAGTACCGCACCGCCGTGCTGGGCTGCTCGGGAGGGATCGACCGCGTGCGGCACCGCATCCACCGCCTTACTCAGGATTCTTCGTGCGCTTCTTCCGCACCCGTACGTCCGGGCCGGCGCGCCGACCGGGCCCGATTCTCTCGTCCGGTCCGGGGAATCTCAAACGCGGGGTGCCCGGCGGCCCCGGATCGCCGCTGTGAAGCCTGTGAGAAATCCCAGGTTTCTCTGCGCCGCGGCGCGGCGGGTGTTATCGTCGCGTGACCGCTCCGGAGATCTGCCCGGACACCCGGCGATACCGCCCCATCTGCCGTTGTGCCCCCCGGCGCACACGCCGATACCGTCGGGTATGGCCGATCCCGGGCGGTACGGGTAGTGTTCCCGTTCGGAGTTCTCTCAGGATTCTCAGCCGGCCTGCTCATGGCCGGCCCCTCCGCGGCGCGGAGCGGCCGAACCGCCGCGCGGCCCCGAGCGGCCTGCGCGCCCGATCCCGCGCCCGCACCTCCCCAACCCCGAGAAGGTGAGTTCGGAGACCCCGTGGCCTCAACAATCAGTGTCCAGGAAGAGCGAGGGCCCGCCCCGAGCGGCCCGGCCGGCGCCGCGAAGCCCCAGAAGCGCGACGCCCTCCTGGACAACGCCAAGTTCCTGCTGATCGTGCTGGTCGTCGTCGGCCACGCCATCGAGCCCAGCACGGAGTCGCGCATCTCCGAGGCGGTCTACTTCTGGATCTACCTCTTCCACATGCCGGCCTTCGTCCTGATCAGCGGATACCTCTCGAAGTCCCAGGACGGTTCGGGACGGCGGATCGACAAGCTGCTGACCACCATCGCCGGCCCCTATCTGATCTTCTGGGGGATCTACGCGCTGCAGTCGCTGTCCGCGGGCCGCGCGCTGCCGGACGGCCCACTGGAGCCGCTCTGGCTCACCTGGTTCCTGGCCGCGCTGTTCGTGTGGCGGCTGAGCGTGCCGCTGTGGAAGCGGGTGCGCTGGCCGCTCGCCGTGGCGGTCGCGGTCTCGCTGGCCGGCGGCCTGGTCGCCACCGGCGACGCGCTGGGCATGTCCCGCATCCTCAGCCTGCTGCCGTTCTTCGTGGCCGGGCTGCTGATGGAGCAGCGCCACCTCGACTTCCTCAAGTCGGGCTGGGTGCGCGCCTGGTCGGCCGGCGTCGTGCTGATCACCGCCGCGATGTCCTACCTCTACCTGGAGCAGCTCAGCCGGGAGTGGATCTACTGGCGGGAGAGCCTGGTCGACCGGGACATGGACCTGCTGCCGGTGGGCCTGCCCGGCCGGGTGCTCTTCCTGCTGCTGGCGTTCGCGCTGACCGCGGCGGTCCTCTCGCTCACCCCGCGGCGCACCACCTGGTTCACCCGCTACGGCGCGCTGACCATGTACGCCTTCCTCCTGCACGGCCTGGTCGTCCGGATCGCCGAGCAGCTCGGCTGGTACGACTGGTCGCACGCGGTCCTCGGCGACCACGGCGCCTTCGTGCTCAACGGGGCGCTCGCCGTGGTCCTCGCCCTGGTGCTGATGTCGGCCCCGGTGCGCCGGGCCACCGGGTGGATCGTGGAGCCCCGGCTGGAGTGGCTGCTCCGCCGGAACCGGGAGGAGAAGCCGGCGCCCTCGCTGACCGGGCCCCGGTTCCCCTGACCGCGGCCCCGCCGCCGCGGGCCCGGGCGGGCGCGCGGCGGGGGCCGGCCCGCCGGTGATGGGGAAGAGAAGGACCTGAAGAGAGAAGGAGGGCGGGGCCGCGCGGCCCCGCCCTCCTTCTCTGCTCCTCTGCCCTGCTCCTCCGCGCCCCGCGCATCCCGCCGCCGGGGCGCGGGGGTCAGCCCTGCGCCAGCCGGTCCAGCTCCCGGGTGAAGTCCCGGGTGGCCAGCCAGAGCTTGAAGACGATGGCCACCTCGAAGGCGAGCAGCGCCGCGCAGGACAGCACCGTCACCCCGACGATGAGCGCGCCGGCCACCGGCGCGACCGGGGTGACCAGCGCGGTCAGCGGCGCCACCACGCACACGAACATCTCGAACTCGATCCCGCTGAACAGGTGCGGGCGGACCCGGCTGCGCAGCAGCGACCGGCGCAGCCGCTCGTACCAGCCCATCTTCTCGCTGAACCCGGCGTGCACGTCCACCACCCGGACGCCCTCCGCCTTCGCCCGCGCGTAGACCTGCTCGCGGTCGAGGGAGGGGTCCTCGCGCAGCGCCTCCTCCATGAAGACCACCCGGGGCCCGTCCTCCGCGTCCTGCGCGGCGGCGGCGTCCGCGGCGGGCTCGGCCTCGGTGCTCTCCGGGTCGGCCACGGCGGCGTCCACCCCGCGGCCCTCCGCGGCGTCCCGCAGCTTCTCCCGCATGCTCTGCCGGGTCTTGGCGACCTGCGCGCCGTTGAGGTAGCGGAGCAGGTCCAGGAAGGTGACCACCGGCATCAGCAGCAGGAAGACGACCTCTCCGGTGGCCGCCCACTGGCCGATGAACAGCGCCATCATGCAGCCGAAGAACCGGATCCGGTCGAAGACGAAGTCGACCCAGGCGCCGAAGACCGACCCGTTCCCCTTGAGCCGGGCGATCTTGCCGTCCATGCAGTCCAGCACGAAGCTCAGGTGGAACAGGACCGCGCCGAGGACCAGCCACGGCCAGTCGGCCATGGCGAAGGCGACGGCCGATCCCAGGCCGAGCACGCCCGCCCCGAAGGTGATCTGGTTGGGGGTGATGTTCGTGCGGTTGGCCGTCCACACCACCAGCCGGGCCGCGAGCGGGTCCACCAGGAACACCGTCCACCAGGCGTCCCTGCTCTTATAGGTGCGCTCCCGGACGTCGGCCAGGGTATAGGTCGTCATGTGTCGTCATCTCCTGCGGGACTCCCCCGGCGCCGCGCGCTCCGGGCGCGGTCGTCTCCGACGATCCGCCGGAGGGAGGAATGGCGGGCGGGTGTCGGCCGGTTGATCATGCCAGACGTGTGTGCCGACTCCCAATCGGCACGGTCATAATTGACAAGTAAGACGGGTTCGGAAGAACAGGATCCCCGAGCGGGGTCCCGCGCGGCCGGTCCCGGACAGCATCGACCGAGGTAGAGGCGTGCGCTTTCTCAACGACCAGGTCCCCGTCCACGACCTGACCTACAGTGACGTGTTCATGGTCCCCCGGCGCTCGGCCGTCGGGTCCCGGCTGGACGTGGACCTCTCGACGGCCGACGGGACCGGGACGACCATTCCCATCGTAGTCGCGAACATGACGGCGGTCGCCGGGCGCCGGATGGCCGAAACCGTGGCCCGCCGCGGCGGCATCGCGGTGATCCCGCAGGACATCCCGATCGACGTGGTGACCGAGGTGATCTCCTGGACCAAGGAGCGCGACCTGGTCCACGACACCCCGCTCACCCTCGGCCCGACCGACACCATCGGCGACGCCCTCAACCTGCTGCCCAAGCGCGCGCACAACGCGGTCGTCGTGGTCGACGCCGACCGCCGCCCGCTGGGCGTGGTGACCGACGCCGACTGCGAGGGCGTGGACCGCTTCTCCCAGCTGCGCGACGTGATGTCGACCGAGGTGGTCACGGTCGCGGCCGGCACCGACCCCAAGGAGGCGTTCCAGACGCTGCACGACGCCCGGCACCGCCTGGCGCCGGTGGTCGGCGCCGACGGCGCGCTGGTCGGCGTGCTGACCCGGACCGGGGCGCTGCGCGCCACGCTGTACTCCCCCGCGGTGGACGGGAGGAACCGGCTGCGCATCGCGGCCGCCGTCGGGATCAACGGCGACGTGGCCGGCAAGGCCGCCGAGCTGCTCGAGGCCGGGGTGGACACCCTGGTCATCGACACCGCCCACGGCCACCAGGAGAAGATGGTCTCCGCGCTGCGCAAGGTCCGCGCGCTGGACCCGCGGGTGCCGATCGTCGCGGGCAACATCGTCACCGCCGAGGGCACCCGGGACCTGATCGAGGCCGGCGCCGACATCGTGAAGGTCGGCGTGGGGCCGGGCGCCATGTGCACCACCCGGATGATGACCGCGGTGGGCCGCCCGCAGTTCTCCGCGGTGCTGGAGTGCGCCGAGGCCGCCCGCGAGCTGGGCCGGCACGTGTGGGCCGACGGCGGCGTGCGGCACCCGCGCGACGTCGCGCTGGCGCTGGCCGCCGGGGCGTCCAACGTGATGATCGGCTCCTGGTTCGCCGGCACCTACGAGTCCCCCGGGGACATCGTCCGCGACGCCCAGGGCCGGATGTACAAGGAGAGCTTCGGCATGGCCTCGGCCCGCGCGGTCCGGCTGCGCACCGCCGACGACTCCGCGTTCGACCGGGCCCGCAAGGCCGTGTTCGAGGAGGGCATCTCCAGCGGCCGGATGTACCTGGACCCGGAGCGCCCCAGCGTGGAGGACCTGATCGACGAGATCGTGGCCGGCGTGCGCAGCTCGCTGACCTACGCCGGGGCGACTTCCCTGGAGGAGTTCGCCGAGCGGGCCACCGTCGGCCTGCAGAGCACCGCCGGGTTCACCGAGGGCAAGCCGGTGCCGACCGGCTGGTAGCCCACAGGGGCCTCCGGCGGGACCGAGGGGCGGCGCGGACCTCCGCGCCGCCCCTTCCGCGTCTCCGCGGCCGGAACGGCGGCCTAGTGCCGCTCGGCCTCCCCGCCGGCCGGCTCCAGCAGCACCACCGGGATCTCCCGGTCGGTCCAGGACTGGTAGGCCGCGTAGTCCGGGTAGAACCCGGTCAGCAGCGGCCAGAGCTCGGCGCGCTCCCCCGGGTCGGCGGTGCGGGCCCGGACCAGGCGCAGGGCGGAGCCGATCTGCAGCACCGCGCGCGGCTCGTCCAGCAGGTTCCGGTACCACATCGGGTGCCGGGCGCTCCCGCCCTGGGAGGCGACCACCGCGACCGCCTCCCGGTCCGGCCAGGGGCGCAGGTGGAGCAGGGGCGCGGTGCGCAGCCGGCCGGTCTTGCGGCCGCGCGTGGTGAGCAGGCAGACCGGCAGGCCCCGGGGGAACCCCGAGTGCAGCCGCCACCTCCCGCCGATGCGCCCGCCGGTGGCCCGGTACAGGGCTGCGTTGGCCCGGGCGGCGAGCGCCACGGCGCGCCGGGCCGCCGGGGCGTCGAGTCTGACTGGGGGCGTCGAGGGCAAGGGGACCTCCATCCGGGACTCGGGCTCCGACGCTATTGCGTCCACCCCCGGCGGGGTCAAGATGTCGCACATGGCCCGATACGGCCGATTTTTCGGGCCGCCGCTGTGGCGCAGCCCACCGCTCCACCGAGCCGGATGCGGGCACCTCGTGGGTTATTTTTGAACTGACCAGTCAGTGCAAAAACGGGATGCGGGGGCGAGCGCATGCGGCGTGCGACGGGCGCGCGGATCGATGCCGAAGGGCTCGGGGTGCGGACCAAGGAGGGCCCGGTCTTCTCCGGGGTCGACCTCGCGGCGGCCCCCGGGTCGCTCACCGTCTTCCACGCCGACTCCGGCGGCGGCCGGACCTCGCTGCTGCTCACCCTCGCCGGGCGGATGCGCCCCACCGAGGGCACGCTCGCCGTGGACGGCTACGAGCTGCCGAAGAAGGCCCGCAAGGTGCGCGGCGTCGCCGCCCTCGCGCTCTGCGACGGCGTCAACGACCTGGAGGACCGGCTCCGCGTCGCCGAGCACCTGAACGAGCGGCTGCTGCTCCGGTTCCGCCCGGCGCCGCGCTCGGTCACCGGCCCCGCGCTCGCCGCGGCCGGCCTGGGCGACCTGGACACCTCCCGGATGGTCGGCGACCTGTCCATGGCCGAGAAGCGGCGGCTGGGCGTCGCGCTGGCGCTGCTGGACGAGCCGCGCCTGATCGTCGTCGACGACGCCGACCGCGGCCTCGGCCCCGACCAGCAGCGGGAGTTCTTCAAGCAGCTGCGCGACGTCGCCGACACCGGCCCCACCGTCGTGGCGGCCTGCGCCGACCCGGATGCGGCCGAGGGAGTGGCCGACGTGGTGGCACTGGCCGGCGACGAGCAGGGCCCGGCGGGCCGGCACGCCCGCGCCCTGGCCCCCACCCCCGAAGACCTGTCCGACAAGGAGAACGCGTGAAGCTCCGGAAGCCCCGGGCCCTCCCCTCGCTCAGGCTGGGCGGACTGTCCGTCCGCTCGTTCTTCCGCGCCCGGCTCACCGCCGCGGCGATCGCCGCGCTGACCATCATCCCGCTGCTCTACTCCGGGCTCTACCTGTGGTCCTTCTGGGACCCCTTCGACCGGATGAGCAACCTCCCGGTGGCGCTGGTCAACGAGGACCGCCCGGTGAAGGTCGACGGCGAGGAGATGAACGCCGGCGCCGAGATCACCGACGAGCTGCTCGAAGGCGGCGACCTCAACTGGAAGGTGATGGACGCGGAGGAGGCCGAGGCGGGGGTGGCCGACGGCCGCTACTACGTCTCGCTGACCATCCCCTCCGACTTCAGCGAGCGGCTCTCCTCGCCCAGTGAGGACGGGGCCGAGCCCATCCCGGCGATGCTGGAGGCGCACTACAACGACGCCAACGGCTACATCGTCCGCCAGCTCATGTCCTCGGCGTTCAAGGAGGTCCGCTCGGCCGCCGCGGACAGCGCCGTCGCGGAGTACCTGGACTCGATGTTCGTCGGCTTCAACGACGTCCACGAGGCCACCGAGAAGGCCGCCGACGGCGCGTCGCAGCTGGCCGACGGCGCCTCCGACGCCAAGGACGGCTCCTCCCAGCTGGCCGACGGCACCTCCGACGCCAAGGACGGCGCCGACGAGCTGAACGGCGGCCTGTCCGACGCCAAGGACGGCTCCTCCGACCTCTCCTCCGGCCTCGGGCAGCTCTACGAGGGCTCCAAGACCCTGGCCGACGGCGCGGGCACCGCCTCCGACGAGGTCTCCGACGCCGTCGACAAGCTCGACCCGCTGGCCGACGAGTGGATCCCGGTGCTGCGCGAGAAGGCCCCGGAGATCCAGTCCGGCGCGCAGGCCGCCGCCGACGCGGCGAGCGCGCTCTCCGACGCCCTCTCCGAGCTCCCGGCCGACTCCGCCCAGGCGGCGCAGTCCGCCCGCGACCTCTCCGGGCGGATCCAGGCCCGGCTGGACTCCTCCCCCGACCTGGAGCAGACCGACCCCGGCCTGTACACGCTGCTCACCGACGCCAAGGCCGCCGCCGACGAGGCCGCGAAGCTCAACGACTTCGTGCAGACCAACCGGGAGAGCATCACCTCGGTCAAGGACGACGCCGACGCGGTCGCCTCGCTCGCCTCCGACCTCGCCGAGAGCGCCCCCGACCTGGCCGACGACGCCGAGGACGCGCGGGACAAGGTCGACGAGCTCAACGACGGGCTGTCCCAGCTGGCCGAGGGCAGCCGGGAGCTGCGCGACGGCCTGGAGGAGGCCTCCGGCGGCGCGGGCGAGCTGGACTCCGGGATCGGGCAGCTCAAGGACGGCTCCGGCGACCTCTCCGACGGCCTGGGCCTGCTCAAGGACGGTTCGTCCGAGCTGGACTCCGGCATCGGGCAGCTCAAGGACGGCTCCGGCGACCTCTCCGACGGCCTGGCCGAGGGCGTCGAGGAGATCCCCACCTTCGACTCCGGCGACCGCGAGTCCCGCGGCGACATGATGAGCCAGCCGGTGCGGCTCTCCTCGGCCACCTCCAACGAGGCGCCGAACTACGGGACCGGCTTCGCCCCGTTCTTCATCGCCCTGTCGCTGTGGGTCGGCGCGATGATGGTGTTCATGGTGCTGCCGCCGCTGTCCCGGCGGGCGCTGGCCTCCACCGCGCCGTCCTGGCGGATCGCGCTCGCCGGCTGGGTCCCGGCGCTGCTGATCGGGATCGCCCAGGTCGTGGTCAGCCTGGCCGCCCTGCACTTCCTGCTGGGGCTGCAGGCCTCCCGGTGGGCGGCCACCGCCGGGCTGCTCACGCTGACCGTCGCCGCCTACACCGCCGTCGTGCAGTGGGCCAACGCCCGCTTCGGCGCGGCCGGCCGGGTCGTCGCGCTGGTGCTGCTCATGCTCCAGCTCACCTCCGCCGGCGGCACCTACCCGATCGAGACCAGCCCCGGCTTCTTCCAGGCGATCTCGCCCTACCTGCCGATGAGCTGGGTGGTCTCCGCGCTGCGGGTGCTGATCAGCGGCGGCGACACGGGCATCGTGCTGGGCGCGTGCGGCGTGCTCACCGCCTACCTGGTGGTGTTCCTGCTGCTCACCTGGCTCACGGTGGCCCGGAAGCGGATGTGGACCATGACCGAACTGCACCCGGCGCTGAAGCTGTGACCGGGGCTACAGGAAGGGGCGCGATAATGATGGCGGGCAGCACCGCTGCCGATCCGGTCCCCCGCACCCAGGAGCAGCACGTGAGCGCGCGACGCGAGGCCACCCGGCAGCGGCTGTTCGAGGCCACCCTCGAACTGGTCTCGGAGAGCGGGTTCGAGCACGTCACCGTGGACCGGATCGCCGAGCACGCCGGGCTGGCCAAGGGCACCGTCTACTACAACTTCGGCGGCAAGACGGAGCTGTTCACCGCCTTCATGGAGTGGGGCGTGGACCGGTTCGCGGCGATGCTGCGCGAAGGCGCCGCCGGGCCGCCGCGCGAGGCGCTGTCCGGGGTGATCCGCGCCGAGCTGCTGTTCATCCGGGACCGGGAGGGGCTGGCGCGGCTGCTGCTCTCCGAGGCCTGGCGGTCCAACCAGGCCTGGGAGGCCACCGCGCTGCGCATCCGCCGGCAGGCCATCGACGTGCTCACCGGGCTGCTGGACACCCTGGTCGAGGCGGGCGAGCTCCGCTCGGACCTGGACACCGGCGTGGCCGGGTCGGCGTTGTTCGGCATGGCGCTGACCGCGGCCCTGGAGTGGCGCACCCTCACCCCGGACCGCCCGCTGGAAGAGGTGCACGCGGCGCTGATGCGCCTGGTCGACGCGGTCCTGGCGGCCGAGCGCCCGGCCTGACCTCGGGGCGGCAAAGGGGGCGCCAAGTCGCAGCGCGCCGCATTGCCCGCACCCCGCCCGTATTCCACCCTCGTGTCCTGAAAAGGGGCGCACCGCGCCCTTCCCGACCGCTCGGGGCGAGGGGGGCGAGCCGATGCGCCGTGCCACGGGGGCGCTCGTGCAGGCCGACGGGCTGGAGCTGCGGACCGGCGAGGGGCCGGTGTTCTCCGGGGTCGGCTTCACCGCCGAGCCCGGATCGCTCACCGTGTTCGAAGCGGACGCCGGCGGCGGCCGCACCGCCCTGCTGCTCGCCCTGGGCGGGCGGATGCGCCCCACCTCCGGGACGCTCCGGGTGGACGGCTACGAGCTGCCCCGGCAGGCCCGCCGGGCCCGGCGGGTCGCCGCGCTCGCCCTGGCCCCCGGGGTCAACGACCTGGACGAGCGGCTGCGCGTCTCCGAGCACATGGCCGAGCGGCTGCTGCTCCGGTTCCGCCCGGCGCCGCGCTCGGCCTCCGAGCCGGCGCTGGCCGAGGCCGGGCTGTCCGAGCTGGACCCGCGCACCCTGGTGAAGGACCTGACCGCGGTGGAGCGGCGCCGGCTCGGGGTGGCCCTCGCCCTGCTCGAAGAGCCCCGGCTGCTGCTGGTGGACGACGCCGACGCCGGCCTCGGCGAACGGCACCGGCGCGCGTTCTGGGGCCTGCTCCGCGACCTGGCCGGCACCGGGCTGACCGTCATCGCCGCCTGCGCCGACGCCCGCGGCGCCGGGGACGGCGTCCCGGTGCACCCGGTCCCCCGGCCGCCGCGCCGGGCCCGCGCCGCCAAACCGCTGGCCCGGTCGGTGCTGAACGCGCTGCGCCCGGGGGCGCAGGCCAAGGGCCGGCACAGCAGGGGCGGCGACACCGAGCCGCTCTCCCTGGGCGAGATCTTCCCCCGGGCGGAGGAGTGAATGCCCGCCACCCCGTTCCGCACGCTGCCCGCGCCGCGCCTCGGGTGGCTGTCGGTGCGCTCCTTCTTCCGCCACCCGCTGCTGATCGCCGCGGTGGTGGCGCTGGCCGTGATCCCGCTGCTGTACACCGGCATGTACCTGTGGGCGTTCTGGGACCCGTTCGGCAGGGTGCACAACCTCCCGGTGGCCCTGGTCAACGAGGACCGCCCGGCCACCGTCGACGGCGAACCGGTGCACGCCGGCCGGGAGCTGACCGAGCGGCTGGTGGACCGCGGCGACCTGGAGTGGCGGGTGACCGACGCCGAGGACGCCGCCGCGGGCGTCGCCGACGGCCGCTACTACGCCTCGGTGACCGTCC
This sequence comes from Nocardiopsis potens DSM 45234, assembly GCF_000341105.1. Taxonomy (GTDB): domain Bacteria; phylum Actinomycetota; class Actinomycetes; order Streptosporangiales; family Streptosporangiaceae; genus Nocardiopsis_A; species Nocardiopsis_A potens. Next base: position 111,112 of record NZ_ANBB01000035.1, on the reverse strand, counting down.
CCGCCGACTTCAGCGCCGACCTGGCCTCCCCCGCCGACACCGGGCGCGACCCCACCCCGGCCATGCTCCAGGTGCACTTCAACGACGCCACCAACTACATCGCCACCGAGCTGCTCGCCATGGGCTTCCGCGAGATCGAGCAGGCGGTGAGCCGGACCGCGATCGCGGAGTACCTGGACACCCTGTTCATCGGCTTCAACGAGATCCACGACCGGACCGAGGAGGCCGCCGACGGCGCCGGGGAACTGGCCGACGGCGCCGCGCAGGCCGAGGAGGGCGCCGGCGAGCTGGACGGCGGGCTGGGCGACGCCGAGGACGGCGCCGGGGCGCTGGACAGCGGGCTCGGCGAGGCCGAGGACGGCGCCGGGGCGCTGGCCGACGGCGCCGGGACCGCGCAGGACGGGGCGTCCGCCCTGGCCGGCGGGGCCGCCTCGGCCGAGGACGGCGCCGGGGCCCTCCTCGACGGGCTGGAGAGCGCCGAGAGCGGGGCCTCCGACCTCGAATCCGGCCTGGACGAGCTGCACGGCGGGTCGGTGGAGCTGGCCTCCGGCGCGGGCGCCGCCTCCGCCGCGGTGGACGAGAAGACCGAGGAGCTCAACGCGCTGGCCGACGAGTGGATCCCGCTGCTGCAGGAGCACTCCCCGGACATCGAGGCGGCCGCCACCGCGGTGGCCGACGGCGCCGATCTGCTCGCCGACGCGCTGGAGGGCCTGCCGGTCCTGACCGACGAGGAGGCGGCGGTGCTGTCCGGGCTCCGCGACCGGCTCGCCGCCCACCTCGCCGCCCACCCGGAGCTGGAGACCGAGGACCCCGGCCTGTACCTGCTGCTCTGCGACGCGGAGTGGGCCGCCGGCGTCGCCGTTGACCTGCACGGCTTCACCACCGAGCACCGGGACGACATCGATGCGGTCGCCGCCGACGCCCGCACCGTCGCCGACCTGGCCGGGGAGCTCGCCGACGCCGCACCGGACCTGGCCGACGACGCCGAGGACGCCCGGGACCAGATCAACGAGCTCAACGACGGCCTCAAGGACCTCGCCGAGGGCTCCCGGGACCTCCGCGACGGGCTGGAGAGCGCGCACGACGGCGCGCAGGACCTGGACGACGGGCTGAGCAGGCTGGTCAACGGCGCCGACGAGCTCCACGGCGGGCTGGGCGACCTCCGCGACGGCGCCGACGAGCTGGACGCCGGGCTCGGTTCGCTCTCCTCCGGCGCGGACGAACTCGACTCCGGCCTGGGCGAGCTGTCCGGCGGCGCGGGCCGGCTCTCCGAGGGCATCGCCGCGCTGCACATCGGCGCGGGCGAGCTCGACTCCGGGCTGGGCGACCTCCGCGACGGCGCGGACGAACTGGCCGAGGGCCTCGACGAGGGCGCGGAGGAGGTCCCCGTCTTCGACCGGGACTCCCGCGACGCCCGCGGCGACATGATGAGCGCCCCGGCCCGGCTCTCCGCCTCGCACGACAACGCGGTCCCCGACTACGGGACCGGCTTCGCCCCGTTCTTCCTCGCCCTGTCGCTGTGGGTCGGCGCGATGGTGGTCTACATGGTCCTGCCCGCCACCCCCGATCGCGGCCTGGCGTCCACCGCGCCGTCCTGGCGGCTGGCCCTCTCCGGCTGGCTGCCCGCCCTGGCCCTGGGCACCGCGCAGGGCTTCGTCATGGTCGCCGCCCTGCACCTGCTGCTCGGCCTGCAGGCGGTGAACTGGCCGGGCCTGCTCGGCTTCCTGGCGCTGACCGCCGCCGCCTACACCGCGATCGTGCACTGGGTGGACGCCCGGTTCGGCGCACCGGGGAAGGTGGTCGTCCTGGCCCTGCTGATCCTCCAGATCACCTCGGCGGGCGGCACCTACCCGCTCCAGACCAGCCCCGACTTCTTCCAGGCCATCGCGCCCTACACCCCGATGTACTGGGTCGTCTCCGCCACCCGCCACCTGATCAGCGGCGGCGGCGGAGCGGTGGTCCTGCACGCCTGCCTGGTCCTCGGCGCCTACACCCTCGGCGCCCTCCTGCTCGGCTGGGCCGCCACGGCCGGGCGGCGCACCTGGACGATGTCCCGCCTGCACCCGGTCCTGAAGATCTGAGCGCACAACGGGCCGGAACCCCTGTGCGAGGTTCCGGCCCGGGCGATTCCGGGGTCCGAGCGCGCCCGTCCGGGCCCCGTACGGGCGGGTGCGCGGCCCCGTATTCCGCGCTTCCGCCGTCATCGAAGAAGGTACGGGGAGGTCCGGGGTCCGCGCATCGGCCGAGGAGCGTATCCGCTCTACGACCAAAGGCGGTGCCCGAAGGCCCCGGGTGTCGTCCTCCGGAGGGACCGGTGTCATGGGCCGGCCGGGACCGGTGTCATGGGTCCCTCATGGCCTGCCCCGGCCGCCCCTCCTCCCTGCGGGCGGCCGGTGCTCTAACCTGGGCCCCGGACGCCGGTGCCCCGCGACGCACCGAAGGCCGTGCCGGACGCGGAACCGAGACCGACGGAGCTCACACGATGGTCGACCTCTACCCGCTGCTGCCCATCCTGGCCGGGCTCGGCATCCTGGGCGTCTACTTCCGGCACGTGCTCTGGACCGGGCTGCTGCTGCGCAACGGACTCTACGCCGAGGGCGAGATCGTCGGCTACGCCGAGTCGAGCACCGCCGCCCGGATGATCGTGCGGTTCGAGACGCACGAGGGCGAGGAGGTGCACGCCACGCACGAGAGCACCGGCTGGACCGCCTCCAAGCACGGCGACGCCGTCACCGTCACCTACCACCCCAACCGGCCGGAGCAGGCCCGCATCATCGACGCCCCGTGGCTCAGCACCTGGGTGCACGGCATGTTCGGGGTGGTCGGCTGCGCCCTGATCGGGATCGGCTGCTTCCTGGGCTACCTGCAGTGGTGGGCATGACCCCTTCCCCGCGCCGGCCTCGGCGCCGTCGCCGCCTCGACGGGCTTCGAGACGGCGACGGGGTCGGGATCGGCGCAGGGGGCCGGCGTCAGGTGTAGCGCGCCGGGAGGTGCTTGACCCCGTTGATCCAGGACGAGCGGAACCGCTCCGGGCCGCCGGTGACCTCGATGTCGGGCATCTGGTCGGCGATGGCGTTGAAGATCAGGTCGATCTCCATCCGGGCCAGGTTGGCGCCCAGGCAGTAGTGCGCGCCGGTGCCGCCGAAGCCCAGGTGCGGGTTGGGGTCCCGGGTGATGTCGAAGGTGAACGGGTCGTCGAAGACCTCCTCGTCGAAGTTGGCCGAGCTGTAGTAGAGCCCGACCCTCTCCCCCTCCGCTATGGCCTGGCCGCCGATCTCGGTGTCGGCGGTGGCGGTGCGCTGGAAGGCGATCACCGGGGTCGCCCAGCGGACGATCTCGTCGGCGGCGGTGCGCGGCCGCTCCCGCTTGTACAGCTCCCACTGCTCCGGGTCGGAGTGGAACGCCAGCATGCCGTGGGTGATGGCGTTGCGGGTGGTCTCGTTGCCGGCGACGGCCAGCAGGATCACGAAGAAGCCGAACTCGTCGTCGGTCAGCCCGCGGCCGTCCACGTCGGCCTGGACCAGCTTGGAGACGATGTCGCCGCGCGGGTCGGCGCGGCGCTCGCCGGCCAGGGCCATCGCGAAGCCGAGGATCTCCGTCGAGGCGACGGCCGGGTCCATGCCGAACTCCGGTTCGTCGTAGCCGAGCATCTCGTTGGACCACTGGAAGAGCTTGGCCCTGTCCTTCTGCTCCACCCCCATCAGCTCGGCGATGGCCTGCAGCGGCAGCTCCATCGCCACGTCGGCGACGAAGTCCCCGCCGCCCTTCTCGGCGGCCCGGCTCGCGATGCGGGCGGCGCGCTCGCGCAGCGCCTCCTCCATCCGCCCGATGGCGCGCGGGGTGAACCCGCGCTGCACGATCTTGCGGAGCTTGGTGTGCGCCGGCGGGTCGAGGTTGATGAGCAGGCTGTCCTTCTGCACCTGCATCCCGTCCGGCCCCATGCCCGGGTAGTAGCGGACGATCGAGGTGTTGGCGTTGCTGGAGAACAGCCGGGAGTCCACCGAGGCGCGGCGGACGTCCTCGTGCCTGGTGAGCAGCCACAGGCCGCCGTCCTCGAAGCCGTACCCGCCGGGCTGGGGGTTCCACCGGACCGGGCTGGTGCGGCGCAGGGCGGCGAACTCCCGGTGCGGTACGCCGCGGACGATCACGTCGGGGTCGGTGAAGTCGAATCCTTCGGGCACGGGCGTCTCGGTCATGTCCTCTCCCGGGTCGTGCTGGTCGCGCCCTCGGTCTGTCGCTCGGCCGGCGCGCCCCGCGGTCAGCGCGGGGCGGGCTCCTCTCCTGCGGCGGCGGCCTCCCTCGCCCACCGGTAGTCGGCCTTCCCGCTCGGGGACCGGCGCACCTCCTCCACCAGGCGGTACAGCCGGGGCGCCTTGTATCCGGCCACCCGGCCGCGGACGTGCGCGTCGAGTTCGGCGGGCGCGGGGCCGTCCCCGCCCCGGCCCGCCACCACCGCGGCGACCCGCTGGCCGTACCGCGGGTCCGGCACCCCCACCACGACCGCGTCGGCCACCCCGGGGAAGCCCTTGAGGACCGCTTCGACCTCCTCGGGGTAGACCTTCTCCCCGCCGGTGTTGATGCAGACGGAGCCGCGGCCGAGCACGGTGACGGTGCCGTCCTCGGCGACGGTGGCCATGTCGCCGGTGAGGGTGTGCCGCACCCCGTCCACCTCGACGAAGGTGCGCGCGGTCTTCTCCGGGTCCTTGTAGTAGCCGATCGGGACCCGGCCGGCCCGGGCCACCTGGCCGATGTCGCCCGAGCCGGGGGCGACCGGGCGCAGGTCCGGCCCGAGGACGGTGATCAGCGGGTCGTCGAAGCGGAACCGCAGCCCGGTCTCGGGGGCGGAGCCGGGCACCCCCCAGGCGGCCAGCCCGGCCTCGGTGGACCCCAGGTTGTCCAGGATGAAGCGGTCCGGGAGCGCCCGCTCCAGCCGCTCCCGCACCGCCCCGGAGAGGATCGCCCCCGAGGAGCTGACCACCACCAGCGAGGAGGGGTCGTGGCGGCCGGCCTCCAGTTCGTCGGCGAGCGGGGCGGCCATCGCGTCGCCGACGATGTTGACGGTGGCGACCCGCTCCCGCTCGATCGCCCGGAGCACCTCGGCGGCGTCGAAGGAGCGCACCAGCACCACCCGCCCGCCGCCCCAGAACCCGATGAAGCTGGCGAACTGGGCGGCGCCGTGCATCAGCGGGGCGGCAGGCATGATCACCGCGCCCTGCGCCAGGGCGGCCTTGTCCACCAGCTCCTCGGGGGAGGCGACCGGCTCCCCGCCGGGGTTGCCGCCGCCGTGCCCGGCGAAGAACAGGTCCTCCTGGCGCCACATCACGCCCTTGGGCATGCCGGTGGTGCCGCCGGTGTAGATGATGTAGACGTCCGAGCCGGAGCGCTCGGGGAAGCCCCGCTCGGGCGAGGAGCCGGCGAGCGCCTCCTCGTAGTCGGCGGAGCCGAGCAGCGCGGCGGGCCCGGGGGACTCCGGGCCGGACCCGGCCGCGGCGCCGACCCGGACCGTGTGCCGGAGGGTGCGGGCGGCCGGGGCGGCCCGGGCGACCCGGGCCTCGAACTCGGCGTCGTAGACCAGCGCGGCCAGGTCGGCGTCGGCGTACAGGTGGGCCAGTTCCCGGGGCAGGTAGCGGTAGTTGACGTTGACCGGCACCGCGCGGATCTTCAGCGCGCCGAGCAGGGTCTCCAGGTACTGCGGGCCGTTGTAGAGCTGGATGCCCACGTGCTGCCCGGGGCGGACGCCGGCCCCGGCCAGGTGGTGGGCGACCCGGTTGGCGCGGGCGTCCAGTCCGGCGTAGCTCCGGCGGTCGGCGCCGCAGACGAGGGCGGTCCGGTCGCCGAGGCGGTCGGCCACCCCCTCGTACATGTCGGCGAGGTTGAACTGCATCCGGCCTCCCTGGGTCGGATCCTGCGGACGGGGGTGAGAGGGGGCCGGTCACGGGCGCTCCGCGCCCACGACCCACATGGCGAAGAACTGGGATCCGGCGCCGTAGGCGTGGCCGAGCGCGGTGCGCGCCCCGTCCACCTGGTGCCCTCCGGCGAGGCCGCGGACCTGCTGGGCGGCCTCGGCGAAGCGGATCATTCCGGAGGCGCCGATGGGGTTGGAGGAGAGCACCCCGCCGGAGGGGTTCCACGGGATGTCGCCGCCGGCGGCGGTGGCGCCGGACTCGGTGAGCCGCCAGCCCTCGCCCGGGGCGGCGAAGCCGAGGTTCTCCAGCCACATCGGCTCGTACCAGCTGAACGGCACGTACACCTCGGCGGCGTCCAGGTCGCGGCGGGGGTCGGCGATGCCGGCCTGGGCGTAGACGTCGGCGGCGCAGTCCCGCCCGGCGCGGGGGTCGACCGCGTCCCGGCCGGCGAAGGTCATCGGTTCGCTGCGCATCGCGGAGCCGAGGATCCAGGCGGGCGGGCGCGGTGCGGCGCGGGCCTCCTCCTCGCCGGCGATGACCAGCGCGCAGGCGCCGTCGGAGGAGGGGCAGGTCTCCAGGTAGCGGATCGGCTCCCAGAGCATCGGGGTGGCCGCCACCGCCTCCGGGGTGATGTCGGGGATGCGCAGGTGGGCGTAGGGGTTGCGGAGGGCGTTGCGCCGGTCCTTGGCGGCGACCAGGTGGCCGATGTGGCCGGGGGCGCCGGACCGCTCGATGTAGGCGCGGATGAACGGGGCGAAGTAGCCGCCGGCGCCGACCACCAGGGAGGTGGAGAACGGGTGCGCCATGGTCAGCGCCCAGGTGGCGTTGGACTCCGACTGCTTCTCCCAGGCCACGGCGAGCACCCGGCGGAACGCGCCGCTGTGCACGTGCCCGGCGGCGACCACCGCGGTGGAGCCGCCGACCGACCCGGCGGTGTGCACCCGGAGCAGCGGCTTGCCGCGCGCGCCGAGCGCGTCGGCGAGGAACAGGTCGGGCATGGCGACGCCCTCGAACAGGTCCGGGGCCTTGCCCAGCACCACCGCGTCGATGTCGGCGAAGCCCAGCCCGGCGTCGTCCAGGGCGCGCAGTGCGGCCTCGCGCACCAGGCCCGGCATGGACACGTCGTCGCGCCTGCTCCGGTAGCGGGTCTGGCCGACCCCGATGACCGCCGCGGACCGGCTCATCGCGCGCCTCCTTCCAGGACGGCGACCAGGTTGTGCTGGAGGCAGGGCCCCTGGGCCGCGTGCGCGGCGGCCCGGCGGGCGGTGCCGTCGGCGATCCGCCGGGCGGCCTCGCCGATCCGGATCAGGCCGGTGGCCATGACCGGGTCGGCGGCGAGCGGGCCGCCGGAGGGGTTGACCGGGACCTCCGGGCCCAGGCCGAGCGCCTCGCGGAGCAGCACCTCCTCGTGCGGGTGGCGGGTGTGCAGCTCGGCGAGGTCGACCGGGGCGCCGGGGAGTCCGGCCCCGGCGGCGGCGCGCTCGGCGGAGGGGCAGCGGGCCAGGTCCCGGCCGGCCGGGGAGTGGCCGTCGATCCGCTGGTCCAGGCCGCGGATCCAGACCGGGACGGTGCCGTGCTCGGCGGCGAGCCGACGGGCGGTGTCCCCGGCGGCGAGCACCACCGCGGCGGCGCCGTCGGCGGGCCGGGCGGTGTGCCCGGGCAGCAGCGGCAGCGGCGGCGGGTCCTCCCCGCCGCCGGGTGCGGGCCGGCCGGAGCGGGCGGCGATCGCGGCGAGCCCGGCCTCGTCGGTCCGCCCGGCGTCCAGCACCGCCCTGGCCTGCAGCGCGGCCAGCGAGACGGCGTCCACGCCGAGCGGGGCCAGGTGGTAGGGGTCGAGCTGGCGGGCGAGCACCTCGGGCAGCGAGCCCTGGGTGGCCTTGCCGAACCCGTAGACCAGGGCGGTGCCGATGTCGCCGTGGCGGAGCCGCAGCCAGGCCTCGTACAGCGCCCAGGCGGCGTCCATCTCGACGTGGCTCTCGCTGATCGGCGGCCAGGCGCCGATCGCGTCCAGGGCGCCGACGAAGGAGAACGGGGTGCCGGACAGGTAGTCCAGGCTGCCGGAGACGGTGAACCCGATGCCGGTGCGGTCCAGTCCGGCGTCGTCCAGGGCGCCGGTGACCGCGGTGTGCACCAGTCCGGCCTCGCTCACCGCGGTGCCCTCGGGGTGGATCCGGGCGGCGTAGCCGACGACGGCGATGTCGGGGGCGCTCATCTCGGCCCCTCTTCCGCCCCGGCGCCCTGGTCGGGGACGAACCAGCGGATGCTCGGCCGGGTGCGGGTCCGCTCGTCCGGCGGCAGCCATTCGGCGCGCACCCGCATGCCGGCGTGGACCTTCTCCGGTTCCACCCCGCTGATCAGGGCGAGCAGGTCGACGTCGGCGCCGTCCAGCCGGACGTACCCGGTGACGAAGGGGACCTCGGGTGCCCGGGGGTCGGGCACGTGGTTGACGGAGAAGGTGGTGAGCACCCCGGTTCCGGGCAGTTCGACCTCGCCGGCCATCGGGGTGCCGTCCACCGGGTCGAGGTCGCGCAGCGGGACGTGGACCCGGCCGCCGCGGGTGCGCGAGCCGAGGATGCGGCCGTGCAGCTGCGCCTCCAGGTAGCGGGTGAGCGCGGCGTCGGCGCGGACGGTGTAGTCCAGCCGGCGGTCGTCGATGATCCGGTCGACCTCGGGGCGGAAGCAGCGGATGTCGGTGATGGAGCCGGTGCGCTCGTCCTCGGGGCGGAGCCGGGCCCGGACCCGCAGCCCGGTGCGGAGCCGCGCGGGCGGGCGGTCGGCGGGGGCGTCCGGGCCGAAGTCGAGGGCGTGCAGCACCGCGGTGTCCGCGCCGTCCAGCCGCACGGCGGCCCAGGCGAAGGGGTGGTCCAGCGGGTGGGCGGGGCGGGGGGCACCGACCCAGCACCAGGTGCGCACGGTGCCGCCCGGTCCGACCTCGGGGAACTCCGGCGGGTCGGGCAGCGGCGCGCCGTCGCCGGGGTCGTACTCGACCGGCGGGAAGAGCACCCGGCCGGCGGCGGTGCGCACCCCGACCAGGCGCCCGTCGCGCAGCTCGGTGAGGAAGCGGCCGATGACCGGCCCGGTGCTGCGGGTGTAGCCGCCGGGGAAGCGCACCGTGTGCGTGCCGACGAGCTCCCCGGGGGCGTCCTCCCCGGTCCGGTCAGATCGCATCGGCCCGCCCCTCCCAGTAGGGGGCGCGGAGTCTGCGCTTGGGCAGCTTCCCGTTGGGTTCGCGGGGCATCTCCGCGATGAAGTCGATGGAGCGGGGCCGCTTCATCCGGGACAGCCGGCCGTCCAGCGAGGCCAGCAGCCGCTCGGCGAGCTCCGGGCCGGGTTCGCTGCCCTCGGCCGGCTCCACCACCGCCTTGACCTGCTCGCCCCAGTCGTCGTCGGGGATCCCGAACACCGCGGCGTCCATCACCTCGGGGTGGGCGAGCAGCGCGTTCTCGATCTCGGCCGGGTAGATGTTGGCGCCGCCGGAGATGATCACGTCGGCGGCGCGGTCGGTGAGGTAGAGGTGGCCGCCGCCGTCGAGGCGGCCGATGTCGCCGAGGGTGAAGAAGCCGCGGAGCCGGGCCGCCTCGGTCTTGGCGGGGTCGCCCTTGTACTCGAAGGACGGCCCCTGCATCCGCATGTACACCAGGCCGGTCTCGCCGGCGGGCAGCTCCTCGCCCTTCTCGTCGGCGATGAGGAGTTCGGTGATGGGCCAGGGGCGGCCGACCGAGCCGGGGTGGGCGTGCCGGTCCTCGGGGCGCTGGATCGTGCCGCCGCCCTCGGTGGCCGCGTAGTACTCGTAGACGCACTCGCCCCACCAGCCGATCATCGCCTCGCGCACCTCCGGCGGGCAGGGCGCGGCGCCGTGCACCAGCCAGCGCATGGAGGAGAGGTCGTAGCGGGAGCGGGTCTCCTCCGGCAGGTGCAGCATCCGCTTGAAGTGGGTGGGGACCATGTGGGTGCTGGTCACCCGGTGCCGCTCGACCAGGCGGAGCGCCTCCTCGGCGTCCCAGCGGTCCATGAAGACCAGGGTGTGGCCCATGTGCAGCGCCGTGGTGCCGAACCGGGCGACCGCGGTGTGGTAGGTCGGCGAGGTGACCAGGTGCGCGTGGTCCGGCCCGGGTTCGATGCCGAAGAACCCGAGGAAGGCGGTGGACAGTTCGGCCGCGGTGTCCGGGTCGAGCCCGTTCAGCGGCCGGCGGACCCCTTTGGGCAGGCCGGTGGTGCCGGAGGTGTAGTGCATCGCCTCGCCCGCGGTGCGGTCCGGGGGCGGCGAGGCGGGGCGGTCGGCGATGAACTCCTCCAGGCCGGTGCAGCCGGGCACCTCGCCGATGCCGATCCGGGCGGGCCCGGGCAGGGCGGCCAGGTCGGCGCCGCGCAGCCCTTCGGCGGCGAACCGCTCGTGCAGGAAGAGCGCCTTGGCGCCGCTGTCGGAGAGGATGTGCCCGATCTCCGGCCCGGTCAGGTGCCAGTTGAGCGGGGTGTGGTACAGGCCGGCCTGCATCGCGGCGAGGTGCACGGTCAGCCCGGCCGAGCCGTTGGGGGTGAGCGCGCAGACCCCGTCTCCGGCGCGCAGGCCCAGCGCGCGCAGCGCGTGCACCAGGCGGTCGGCGCGCTCCAGGATCCGTCCGGCGGTGTGTTGCGACCCGTCGGGGTCGACGCACGCGATCCGCTCGGGGTCGGCGCGGGCGATCTTCCAGAAACCGAGCAGGGGGGCGTCCGCCATGGAGACCTCCGTTGCGGGGGGTGCCCTTCGAGTGCGAGTAGAGCACGTTCTCTTTTTACTGCCAACCCCCTGTCAGCCTGTGACTTTCCTATCTAGAATCAGTTCTCACAGGAGAACCGTGAACGGCGTTCGCGAATACGCAGCGCAGCAGGGAGGACACGATGGTCGAGCGGCTGGACATCTCCACCCCGCACTGCGAAGTGGTGCGCGACGGCCCGGTGGTGACGGTGGTGATGGACCGCCCGGAGGCGCGCAACGCCCTCTCCACCGACATGCTGGTCGGAATGGCCGACGCGTTCGGCTACATCGACGCCGAGCCCGGCGTCCGGGTCGGGATCCTCACCGGCGCCGGCGGGGTGTTCTGCGCCGGCGCCGACCTGAAGGGGATGGGCGCCCCGTCCGAGGACGAGCGGGTGCGCCGCCGCGCCGCCGAGATCGAGAACTTCCACTGGAAGGGCCTGCTCCGCGAGGCCCGCCCGGGCAAGCCGCTGGTCTGCGCGGTCGAGGGGCCGGCCGTGGCGGGCGGCACCGAGCTGGTGGTCGGCACCGACGTCCGGATCGCCGCCGAGGGGGCCGTCCTCGGCCTGTACGAGGCCCGGCGCGGCCTGTTCCCGATGGGCGGCTGCGCGGTGCGCGTCCCCCGCCAGCTGCCCTACGCCCACGCCATGGAGATGCTGCTCACCGGCCGCTCCTACACCGCCCGGGAGGCCGCCGACATCGGCCTGGTCACCCGGGTCGTCCCGGACGGCACCGCCCTGGCCGAGGCCCGCGCGGTCGCCGACTCCATCGCCGCCTGCGGCCCGCTCGCGGTCCAGGCGATCCTCCGCGTCCACCGCGAGACCGAGGGCCTGCCCGAGGCCGAAGCGCTGGAGGTCAGCGACGCGCACGGCTGGAAGGTGATGGCCTCCGCCGACGCGAAGGAGGGCGCCCGCGCCTTCGCGGAGAAGCGGCCGCCGTCCTTCACCGGCGAGTGACCCGGATGCGCTCCTTGCCCCGAGCCCGGGGCGGGGCCCCGTTCGTCAGCCGGCCCGCGGGGCCGGGGCGCGGGGTTCGGCGGGCGGGGCGTACCGGATGAGCTTGGCGGGCAGGCCGCCGCCCTCGGTCCAGGCCCGGGTGGCGGTGCGGGTGCCGCAGATCAGGTCGGCCAGGCCGGCTCCGTCCGCCCGGGCCAGGGCGGGCAGGCCGTGCACGATCGGGACGAGCAGCGCCCACCAGTGCAGGCCGGCCGCGAAGAGCACGGTGACCGGGGCGTACAGCAGCAGCGAGCGGACCAGGACCCGTGGCCGGGAGGCCGGTTCGGGCAGCGGGCCGGCCGCGGCGGTGGCCAGCATCAGGCAGGCCCGGCCGGGCGTGCACCGGTCGCCGCGGAGCACCGGCTGCACCAGTCCGAACAGGACCGCCGCCGCGATCAGGGCCGCGGCGTGCAGCTCCGATTCGGGCAGCGGGGCGTACCCGGCGCGCACGATCAGGGCCGCGGCCAGCAGGGTGCCGTACCACCACAGCGCCAGGTCGATCAGGTGCCCGGCGGCGCGGCGGCCGAGCCCGGGCGGGAAGATGTCGGCCAGGCCGCCCGGCCAGGGCCGGGGCAGCACCCGGTCGGCGGCCAGGCCGAGCAGCCACCCGGCCAGCGCGCCGGCCGTGCCGAGCAGCACATCGTCGACGGCGGCGACCCGGTGCGCGCAGGGCAGCGCGCCCAGCACCCCGGTGGCCTGGACCGCCTCGATCGCCAGCGCGGTCAGCGCGCCCAGCGCGGCGGTGGCGAGGACGCCCCTGCGGTACCGGTGCCGGGCCAGCAGGCCGACCGGGACCAGCACCGCGAAGGCCAGGGCCGCGTGCCGGAGCGGCCCGCCCGGCCGCCCCTCCAGGGCGCCCAGCGAGAACGGCGAGGCCAGCGGATCCGCGGCGCATTCGGCGGGGCCGGGCAGCGGCCAGACCGCGTACGCCCCCACCCCGATCCCGGTGAGCAGCACCGCCTGCGTCACCCGGCCCGGCCAGCCGGCGATCCGTCCGTACCGCCCCAGGTGCAGGCGGAGGAAGACGGCGCAGCACGCCGCCACCGCCACCGCCGCCACCGGGGCCGCGATCCCGCCGGTGCCCGCTCCGGCCTCGAAGAACCCTCCCATAAGGCCCCCAGGCTAGCGGCGCCGTCCCACCGTCCGCCGGGGAACCGGGGAAACCCCGCGGCCGGAGGCCCCGCCGTACCCGGAGCGCACTCGACGTGTAACTATTTGATAATTCTTCGCGTCTGACCGGGCCCTACCGGCGAGTTTCGCGAAACCGGCGATCCGCCCAGCGGAATCCGCAGATGCCCAGTTGGGACCCGAAGCCCCTCCGGGCGCATCCGCCGCATGACCGCCGACTCCGCCTCTACCCGGCTATTCGCCGTCTTCGGGGGCGAGATACGATCCCCTGGCCGATTTCTCGCGTTCCACACGAACCTCGGCATCATCGGTCGTACCGGAGACCGCCCACCGGCCCCGGCGGCCGCCCCGCATACGGCAAAAGCACCGGAGCGCCCCGTCCCCCGCGCTCCGCAGCGTCCCGGCGTGCTCAGATACGGGCCCCTAGGAGAGCAGTGCAGGCAGCAAAGCAACGACGGACGCCGAGCATCCGCGCCCGTCTCCGCAGGATCGTCTTGGCCCCCACCTCGGCCCTGGTCGTGCTGTGGCTGGGCGTCAGCGGCACGCTGTTCGCCAACGCCGCGATCGACGTCGCGCTCGCCGACGGCAACGAGAAGTACCTGACCCCGTCGGCCGTCGCGCTGACCGCGGTGATGCAGGAGCGCTCGGTCACCGTCGGGTACCTGGAGCACCCCGACGAGCTCGCCGACGAGCTCACCGAGGCCCAGGAGGACTCGGACGAGAAGATGGGCACCATCATCACCGACTACGACGAGCTGAAGCCCGTCGTACCGGAGCCCTCGGCCGAGCGGATCACCACCCTGCAGGAGCGCTACTCCGGCATCCACGACCTGCGGGCCCAGGTGCGGGCGGGCAGCGCCTCCCGCGAGGACGTGATGGAGTTCTACGGCGGGGTGACCACCGCCGCCGCGGACCTCTTCGACGACCTGTCCCGCAACGGCAACGACACCCAGACGATCGGCCACGGCGTCAGCGCCACCTCGGTGTTCCGCGCGGTCGACGAGCTGGGCATGGCCGACGCGCAGCTGGTCCGCTCGTTCAGCGAGGACGAGCTGAGCCACCCGGACATGCACGCCTTCGTCCAGGAGTACGGCGCCTTCCGGTCCCGGATGGAGCAGACCGCCGACTTCCTCGGCCCGGACCAGCGCGAGCAGTACCGCGAGCTGGTCGAGTCCGAGGAGTACGAGCGGCTGCAGGACTACGTCACCCAGATCATGGAGCGCCCCGCGGTCACCGAGACCGACCCGGTCACCGGCGAGATCGTCGAGCGGTTCCCGATGCCGGTCTCCAAGGAGGACTGGGAGGCCGCCTTCGACCCGGTGTTCGAGGAGATCACCTCGATCGGCGCGAACGAGGCCACCTACGCCGGCGAGATGCAGGGCGAGGCCGCCTACCGCTCGATCGGCCTGGCCGCGCTGGGCAGCGCCGGGGTGGCGGTACTGGTCGTGCTGGCCTTCATCGCCGCCAACCGCTCCGCCCGGCGCCTGGTCGAGCGGCTGCACCGGCTGCGCGACGACAGCCACGAGCTCACCGAGAAGAGGCTGCCCGGCATCATGGAGCGGCTGCGCCGGAACGAACCGGTGCAGGTGGACGCCGAGCTGTCCAGCCTGGAGGCCAACCAGTCCGCCGACGAGATCGGGCAGGTCGCGCACGCCTTCGACACCGCCCAGCGCACCGCGGTGGAGGCCGCGGTCCGCCAGGCCGAGCTGCGCGAGGGCGTCAACCGGGTGTTCCTCAGCATCGCGCACCGCAGCCAGACGCTGATCCACCGGCAGCTCCGCCTGCTCGACCGGATGGAGCGCGAGCAGGAGGACCCGGCCCAGCTCACCGAGCTGTTCAAGCTGGACCACCTGGCCACCCGCTCCCGGCGGAACGCGGAGAACCTGCTCATCCTCGGCGGCGAGAACCCCGGCCGCACCTGGCACCGGCCGATGCCGCTGGTCGACGTGGTGCGCGGGTCGATCTCGGAGTCCGGCGACTACACCCGGGTGCAGCGCAACCACATCGCCCGGGTCTCGGTGGTCGGCCCCGCCGTGGCCGACGTCATCCACCTGGTCGCCGAGCTGGTGGACAACGCCACCACCTTCTCCCCACCGCACACCCGGGTCATGCTCTCCGCCGAGCAGGTCCCCAACGGGGTCTCGATCGAGATCGAGGACCGCGGCCTGGGCATGCAGGAGGACGAGTTCGAGGCGGCCAACGCGCTCCTCTCCGACCCGCCCGAGTTCGACGTCATGCGGCTCAACGAGAAGATGCGGCTCGGCCTGTTCGTGGTCTCCCGGCTGGCCCGCCGGCACGACATCAAGGTGTGGCTGCGCTCCTCCCCCTACGGCGGCGTGCAGGCGATCGTGCTGCTGCCGCCGGAGATCATCGCCGACGCCGCGCCGCTGCCCCCGGGCCGCCCCGAGGAGGACACCGGCGAGCAGCCGGTGGCCATCGGGTCGCTGGCGCGCAAGCGCCCGGAGAGCGGCGGCGACCTGCTCAAGACCGGCGCCACCGGGGAGAACCCGGCCGTCCCCGCCGCCGGCGGGGACTCCGCCGGGCGGAAGGAGCCCGGCGGGAAGGACGGCGGCGAGCAGGACGGGAAGAAGGACGTCGGGAAGGACGCCGCGGCGCCGGCGCCCTCCGGCGACCGCCCGCCGCTGCCGCGGCGCGGCCGGAACGCCTCCGCCGGGAACGGATCGACCACCGCGTCGGGCCTGCCGCGGCGCGGCGCCGCCCCGGCGGACGGCTCCGCGAACGGCTCCCTGAACGGCTCCGCCGGCGGCGCCCCGGAGGCGCCCGGGCAGAAGAGCGGGGCGAACGGGAGCGGCGGCGCGCCGGAGGGCTCCGCGCCCGCGGCGCCGACGGACGCCTCCGGCCGCCCGGCGCTGCCCAAGCGCACCCCGCAGACCAACCTGGCGCCGCAGCTCGCCGAGTCCTGCCCCGCCATGGAGGAGGACCGGCAGGCCGCGCCCGCCTCGCACGACCCGGAGCGCTCGGAGAAGCTCCGCCGCAACATGGCCGCCTTCCAGGCGGGCACGCTCCGCGGCCGCAAGGAGAGCCGCGCCAAGCAGGGCGGCAACGACACCGAGGACACTGAGAAGGATTCCCGACCTTGACGAACAACGCTGCTAAGGACTTGAACTGGCTTCTCGACAGCCTCGTCGAGCGCGCCGTGGGGGCCAAGTACGCGATCGTCCTGTCCGCCGACGGACTCCTGCTGGGCAACTCGGCGGACCTCGGCAAGGACGACGCGGAACAGCTCTCCGCGATCGCCTCCGCCTTCCAGAGCCTCGCCCGCGGCACCGGCAAGCAGTTCGACGGCGGCGAGGTGCTGCAGACCGTCGTGGAGATGGAGCGGGCCTACCTGTTCGTCACCGGGGCGGGCCAGGGCGCCTGCCTCGCCGTCCTGGCCGAGGAGAGCTCCGACGTCGGGCTGATCGCCTACGAGATGAACGTCCTCGTCGAGCAGGTGGGGCGGTTCCTCGACGCGGCCCCGCGGCACAGCGCCGATGGATCCGCCCGATAAGGGAGGCCCTTCATGTCCGAGTCCAACGACGCGGGGCTGAACGCCGACGGCATGGGTTCCGTCGTCCGCCCCTACATCCTCACCGAGGGCCGGCAGCGCTCCGACGCGGTCCGGCTGGACATGGTCAGCGTCGTGATCGCCGCCCGCGCGGAGGTGGACGAGATGGCGCTGGAGCCGGAGCAGGTCCGCATCCTGGAGCTGTGCCGGCGCGCCCAGTCCGTCGCCGAGGTCTCCGCGCACCTGGACATCCCGGTGGCGGTGGTCAAGGTGCTGCTCGGCGACCTCATCGGCCGGGGATACGTCCTGGCCCGCGCTCCCTACACGTCCGAGAGCCCGGTGAACCGGGACGTACTGCAGGCGGTACTCGATGGCATCCAACGACTCTGACCCGCGCGCCTCCGCAGCGGAGGAGGAGCACATCCCCGCCGCGATCAAGATCCTGGTCGCGGGCGGTTTCGGCGCGGGGAAGACCACCATGGTCGGCTCGGTCAGCGAGGTGGCCCCGCTGCGCACCGAGGAGGTGATGACCGAGGCCAGCCTGGGGGTGGACGACCTCTCCGGGATCGAGGCCAAGGGCACCACCACGGTGGCCCTGGACTTCGGCCGCATCACCATCAACGACGACCTGGTGCTGTACATGTTCGGCACCCCGGGCCAGCAGCGGTTCTGGTTCATGTGGGAGGAGCTGGCACTGGGGGCGCTGGGGGCGGTGGTGCTGGCCGACACCCGCCGGCTGGAGACCTGCTTCCCGGCGGTGGACTTCTTCGAGCGGCGCGGCCTGCCGTTCGTGGTGGCGGTGAACTGCTTCGAGGGCGCGCACTCCTACAGCGCCGACGAGGTGCGCTCCGCGCTGAGCATCCCCGAGGGGATCCCGGTGGTGCTCTGCGACGCGCGCAGCCGGGCCTCCAGCAAGGAGGTCCTGCTCACCCTGGTGCGCAGCGTGGCCGACCGGATGGCCGCGACCGCCTGATCGCCTTTCTCACAGGGGACGCCGCCGGGTCGGTTCCGTCCCGGCGGGCGCCGGGGAGTAAGGTCCGTACCGACCGGTACCCGCCACCGGTCTCCGGTGGGCGCCCCTCCTCGGCCCGCCCTGCCCCCGCATCCCCCGACCGCCGATCCGGAGAGGCCGATGAAACGGTTCGACTGGTACGACGAGATCCACCGAATGGACGCGGAGAAGGACGCTCAGCGCATCACCTTCATCCTGTCCGCGCACGAGTTCCCGTGGGACATGAGCCAGGCCCTGGGCCTGGCGCTGTACCGGACCTACGCGGTGCCCAGCATCGGCGGGCTGCTCGGCGACACCGAGGAGTTCACCGACCGCACCCAGCACCGCTACGACGACACCGCGCTGCTCCTCGGGCAGATGATGCGGTACGGGTTCGAGCCGGGGCGCGGCCGCGACGCGCTGCGCCGGATGAACCAGATGCACCGCAGCTACGACATCAGCAACGACGACTACCTGTACGTGCTGAGCACGTTCGTGGTGATGCCGGTGCGCTGGCTCAACGACTGGGGCTTCGGCTGGCGCCGGCTGAGCGAGCACGAGATCCGCGCCAACACCAACTACTACCGGTCGCTCGGCAGGCACATGGCGATCAAGGACATCCCGGAGACCTACCAGGAGTTCCTTGAGCTGTTCGACTCCTACGAGGCCGAGCACTTCGGGTTCAGCGAGGGCGGCCGGGCCGTCTCGGACAGCACCCTGGACCTGATGCTGACCTTCTCCCCCGAGTGGCAGCGCCCGCTGATGAAACGCTTCACCATGGCGCTGATGGAGGACCACCTGGTCAAGGCGTTCGACTACGAGCCCGCCTCGGGCTTCTGGAAGGGCGCCGCCCGGTTCGCGCTCAAGGCCCGGGCCAAGGTGGTCCGGCGGATGGCCCCGCGGGTCGAGCCGCGCACCGAGGAGGAGAACCCCAACATCAAGAGCTACCCGGACGGCTTCGACCCGTCCCGGATCGGCACCTTCCCGATGAAGTGCCCGGTCCCGCACGACCTCAAGGTCGTCGAGGTGTCCGGCTCCCGGGACCGGGTGCCGGCCCCCGGGCAGGCGCTGCCGCCCAAGGAGAGCGAGCAGCCCCGGCAGCAGGCCTGACCCGCCCCGGATCCGGGCGCCCCGCAGTCCGCGCGGCGGGGCGCCCTTCCTCTGCCCGCCTTCCTCCCCCTCCCCTCCCCCGATGATCTTGACGCTGCGGGGGTGTCAGAGCGCTCTGACACCCCCGCAGCGTCAAGATCATCGCCGCGGGGCGGGCCCCTCCCCGTCGACGAGATAGATCGGTCCCCCAGCGTGCCCTCCCCCGCCTCCGCGGACGCCGCCGCCCGGCGCGGCCCCGCGCTGCCCCGCTCCGTGCACGCCGGCTACGGCGTGGGGGCCATCGCCACCCACGTGTTCAGCACGGTCCCCTCGCTGCTGCTGCTCATCTACCTGACCGACGCGCTGGCGGTCTCGCCCGCGCTGGCCGGGTTCGTGGTGGTGGCGCCGAAGGTCGTCGACGTGTTCGCCGGGCCCTACATCGGGGTGCGCTCCGACCGGACGGTGTCCCGGTGGGGGCCGCGGCACCCGTGGATGGCGGCCGGCGCGGTGGCGCTGCCGGTCTCCTTCGCCCTGCTCTTCTTCGGCTTCCCGGTCCCGGGCACCCCGGCCGCGATCTACGTGCTGGTGGTCTTCGTGCTCGCCGCGGTCTCCGCGTCGGTGTTCCAGGTGCCCTACTCCGCGATGCCCGGCGAGATCACCGACGACTACCACGAGCGGTCGGTGCTGCAGAGCTGGCGCACCGTCTTCGTCGGGGTGGCGCTGCTGCTCGGCGGGGCGCTGGCCCCGGTGCTGGTGGAGAGCGCCGGACCGGGGAACGCGCTGGCCGGCTACCGGCTGATGGGCGCGGTGATGGCGCTGATCGTGCTGGCCGCGATGGTCGGCTGCATCCTGGGCACCCGCCGGGCGCCGCTGCGCCGCCGGGTGCAGGACTCCCAGCCGCTCCTGGCGCAGTTCCGCACCGCGCTGGGCAACCCCTACTTCCGCCGGCTGCTCCCGGTGGCGTTCCTCGGGGTGGTCGCCTCGGGCACGATGATCGCCGGGGTGCCCTACGTGACCCGGCACGTGATGGGCGACCCGGGCTACACCGCGCTGCTGGTGGTCTGCGTGACGCTGCCGCTGATCGGCACCATGCCGATCTGGATGGCGGTCTCCCGCCGCCTGGACAAGGGCCCCACCCTCGCTCTGGCCTGCGGCTTCTTCATCGCCGGCGCGATCGGGCTGTTCTTCATCCCGGTGATGGGCGGGCTGCCGTGGGCGATCGCGATGTCCGTCGTGGTGGGCACCGGCAACGCGGGCTGCACCATGCTGCCCTACTCCATGCTGACCGACTGCATCGCCGCGACCCGCGCGGTGAGCGGGCACCACCAGGCCGGCGTGCTCTCCGGGATCTGGTCCTCGATGGAGGCGCTCGGCGGCGCTCTGGGCGCCTGGCTGCTCGGCGCGGCGCTGGCGGTGAGCGGCTACCGGGAGTCCGCGGCGCACGAGGCGGTCCGCCAGACCGAGCAGGCGCTGCACGGCATGCTGGTGGGCAGCACCCTGGTGCCGGCCGCGGTGATGCTCGGATCGGCGCTCTTCCTGCTCCGCTACCGGTTGAACGCCGCCGCGATGGCCCGGCTGACCGGGGACTGATCCCCTGCCCCTCCCCCGATGATCTTGACGTTGCGGGGGTATCGGAGCGCTCTGATACCCCCGCAACGTCAAGATCATCGGAGTGCCGGGGGGTCAGTCCTCCGCGGCCGCGTTGAGCCGGTCCAGCGCGTCGCCGAAGCCGCTCATGAACTCGTAGACCACCTGGGAGCTGGAGCGGATCCGGTTCAGGCTGCCCACGATCTGGCCGACCGGCGAGGGGGTGAGGGTGGGGTGGGCGACCCGCCCCACCCGGCGCAGCGCCTCGGAGACCAGCATGAACTGCAGCGGCATGGGCAGCGTTCCGGGCGATTCGGCGCTCTCCCAGGCCTCGGTCCAGTCGTTGCGCAGCATCCGCGCGGGCTTTCCGGTCATCGACCGGGAGCGCACGGTGTCCCGGGAGTCGGCCTTCAGGATCTGGGCCAGGGCCCCTGCCGGGGTGTCGGCCTCCTCGGTGGCCAGCCAGACCGAGCCGGTCCACACGCCCTCGGCGCCCAGCGCCATGCCGGCCGCCATCTGGCGCCCGTCGCCGATGCCGCCGGCGGCCAGCACCGGGGCCGGGGCGACCTCGTCCACCACCTCGGGCACCAGCACCATGGTGGACACCTCCCCGGTGTGCCCGCCGGCCTCGGTGCCCTGGGCGACGACCACGTCCACCCCGACTTCGCGCTGCTTGGCCGCGTGCCGGCGGCTGCTGGCCAGCCCGGCCACCGCGACGCCGTGCCGGTGCGCCTGGCGCACCACGTCGGCCGGGGGCGCGCCGAGCGCGTTGGCGAGCAGCGCGATCGGGTGCCGCAGCGCCACCTCCACCTGGGGGCGGGCGGTGGCGTCGGTCCAGCCGAGCAGGAACCGCCCTGCTCCGGCCCTGGTGAGCTCCGGTACGCCGTGCTCGGCCAGCAGGCCGTTGACGAAGCGGCGGTGCCCGTCCGGGATGAGGCCCTCCAGGCTCCGCTGGAGCTCCTCGCCGGAGTCGGCGCCGAGGTCGGCCCCCTCGTAGCGGGACGGCATGACGACGTCGACGCCGTAGGGGCGGCCCCCGGTGTTGGCGTCGATCCAGGCGAGTTCGGTCTCCAGTTCCTCGGGGGTGAAGTAGAGGGCGCCGAGGACGCCCATCCCGCCGGCCCGGCTGACCGCGGCGACGACGTCCCGGCAGTGGCTGAAGGCGAAGATCGGCAGCTCGATGCCGAACATCTCGGTCACTCGTGTCCGCATGCCCTCATGGAAACACGAAACTGAAACATGTTCTAGATAGGTTCCCGGGCTTCTTTCCCGCCCCGCCGCAGCGGACCCGGCGCGGCGGGCTCAGCGGGGCAGGCGCCGCCAGACCGAGCGGGGCAGCACCCGCATCCCGGCGAAGACGTAGCGGAGCACGCCCGGCACCCAGACCGTCTCCGCGCCGCGGCGCAGCCCGGCGGCGACCGCGTCGGCCACCTCGCGCGCGCTGGCCGGGAACGGCGCCGCCGAGACGTGCGCCGACATCTTGGTCGGCACGTAGCCGGGGCGGACCACCATCACCCGGGCGCCGGTGCCGTGCAGCGCGTCGCCCAGCCCCTGGGCCAGGCCGTCCAGCCCCGCCTTGGCCGCGCCGTAGACGAAGTTGGCCCGGCGCACCCGCACCCCCGCCACCGAGGAGAGCACCACCAGCGTGCCGTGGCCCTGCTCGCGCAGCCGGGCGGCGACCGCCAGGTCGGCCGAGACGTGCCCGGTGAAGGTGGCCGCGGCGGCCGCGGCGGCCGCCGCCGGGTCGGCCTCGAAGGCCGCCTGCTCACCGAGGACCCCGAAGGCGTCGACCACCGCGTCCAGGTCGCCGACGAGCTTCACCGCCTCGGCGACCACCGCCTCGTGGCCGGCGGTGTCGGCGGCGTCGAACTCCACCGGGTGCACCTCGGCGGCGCCCGCGGCGCGCAGCCGCTCGGCCTCCCCGGCGAGCCCCCGCCCGCCGGTCGCCTCCCGGGCGGCCAGCACCACCCGGCGGGCGCCGCCGCGCACCAGCCGCTCGGCGATGGCCAGCCCGATCTCGCTCCGCCCGCCCAGCAGCAGCACCGTGTCCACCGCGCCGACCGCGTTCCGCATCCGTGTCTCCCGTCGTTTTCCGTCCCGCCGTCACAGCTCCAGGCGGCGGGCGAGGTCGGAGGTGAGCGCCCCGTCCGGGTCGACCCGGGCGCGGACCTCGCGCCACTCGTCCAGCCGGGGGTACATCGCGCGGATCGCCGCGGGCGCCGCGCGGGAGTCCTTGGCCAGGTACAGGGCGCCGCCGGCCTCCAGCACCCGCTCGTCGAAGGAGGTCAGCAGCCGGGCCAGGCCGGGCAGGTCCGCCGGGAGGTCCAGGGCCAGCGTCCAGCCGGGCCGGGGGAAGGAGAGCGGCGCCGGGGTGCCCGGCCCGAACCGCTTGAGCACCGCGAGGAAGGAGGGGGCGCCGACCGCGGCGAGCCGGGAGACGATCCCGCGCAGCACCGGCTCCGCGCCGAACGGCACCGCGAACTGGTACTGCACCAGCCCTGCCGGGCCGTACAGCCGGTTCCAGTCGCGCACCGCGTCCAGCGGGTGGAAGAACGGCCCGACGCCGGTGATCCGGTCCCGCTCCCGGCGCGGCGCCCTGGCGTAGTAGGCGGCGTTGAACGTGCGCACGCTCCAGGTGTTCAGCAGCCCCGGCGGCACCCGCGGCGGGACCGCCGCCGCGCTGCGGTCGCGGAAGCGGAGCGGGTCGCGGCGGAGCCGGGCGGGCAGCTCGGCCGCGCGCGCGTGCCGCCCCCGGGTGAGCACGCCGCGGCCGGTGGCGCGCCCGGTGGCCAGCAGGTCGATCCAGCAGACCGTGTGGTGGTAGCGGTGGTCGGTCGCGGTCATCACCGCGAGCGCCTCGTCCAGGTCGGCGGTGCGGTCGGTGTCCACCCGGACCGCGGAGGTCTCCACCGGGACGACCGCGAACTCGGCCTCGGTGATCACCCCGGTGAGCCCCATCCCGCCGACGGTGGCCCAGAACAGTCCGGGGTCGCGGTCCGGGCCGACGGTGCGCTCGGCGCCGTCCGGCGTGACCAGGCGCAGCCACCGCACGTGCGCGCCGAACGAGGAGTCGGCGTGGTGGTTCTTGCCGTGGATGTCCGCGGCGATCGCGCCGCCCACGGTGACCTGCCTGGTGCCCGGGGTGACCGGGAGGAACCGGCCGTGCGGCAGCAGCCGCTCCATCAGCTCGGCCAGCGAGGTGCCGGCCGCCGCGGTGACGGTGCCCGCCTCCTGGTCCAGCCGGAACCCGGGGGCCAGCTCGGCGGTGTCCAGCACCAGCCCGCCGGCGCACTGCGCGGCGTCGCCGTAGGAGCGGCCCAGCCCCCTGGGGATCGCGCCGCGCCCCGGGCCGGCCTGCTTCAGCAGCGCGGCGGCCTCGGCGGCGGTGCGCGGCCGCGCGACCGTCGCGGAGGTCGGGGCGGTGCGCCCCCATCCGGTGAGGAGGCGGCGTTGCGTGCGCACGGTCGGGCCTTCCCGCTGGGGTTCGGTGGTCGGGCGCTGCTCCGGCGGCGTCACGGCAGGTGGACGCCGAGGCCGACGAGGACGGCCATGCCCAGCAGGCACAGCTGCAGCGGCCGGTCGCGCAGCGCGATCTCCTCGGGCTCCTCGCCCACCCCGCGGTCGACCAGGAGGTGGTAGCGGAGCACGAAGACGATGAACGGAACGATACTCAACGCGGGGAAGACCCCGGCGGCGCCCTCCCCGTGGCCGTCCAGCGCCCACAGGCAGTAGGTGACGATCATCGCCGCCGAGGCCATGGTGCGCACCTGCACCAGGTAGGAGACGGTGTAGCCGCGCAGCGCGGCCCGGCCGCCGCCGGCCTCGGGGTTGCGCAGCTCGGCCTCGCGCTTGCCGACCACCACCAGCAGCGCCCCCAGCGACACCACGATGAGGAACCAGGCGGTGAACGGGACGCCCACCGCCACGCCCCCGGCCAGCGCGCGCAGCACGTGGCAGCCGGCCACCGCGACCACGTCGCCGATGATCACCCGCTTCAGATAGAACGTGTAGCAGGCGGTCAGCGCGAGGTAGCCGAGCAGCACCCCGAGCAGCGCGGGGTTGCCCAGCGGCAGCAGCGCCAGCGGGGCGGCGGCGGTCAGCGCCGCGCCCAGGCCCAGCGCGAGCGGGACCGGCACCGCACCGGAGGCGACCGGCCGGTGCCGCTTGCGGGCGTGCGCCCGGTCCGCCTCCACGTCGCGGACGTCGTTGAGCAGGTAGGTGCCGCTGGAGGCGACGCAGAAGGCGGCGAAGGCGATGGCCGCCCAGCCGGCCGAGGCCGGGTCGGTGAGCACCCCGGCGGCGCCCGGCGCGGCGAAGACCAGCAGGTTCTTCAGCCACTGCTTGGGCCGGCAGGCCCGCAGCAGCGCGGCCGCCCGCGCCGCGGGGCGCACCCCGGACCGGTCCTCCGGTCCCGGTGCGCCTCCGGCGCGGGCGGCCGCCGCCTCGGTCTCCGCCACGGCGTCCCGGTCAGCCCCGCCGGTCCGCGCCTCTGGCGCTGGCCGCCAGCAGGGCTCCCAGGATGATCAGTCCGGCACCGACGCCGAGCAGCACCAGCGGGACGGTGGTGCGCAGCAGCGGCAGCGCGGTGAGCGCCTGCTGGGCGTTCTCGACGTTGGCGTCCACCGTCTCGTCGGTGAAGCGCATGTCCCCGTCGAACAGCACCAGCTTCTCCTCGCCGTCGACGAAGGCGCCGCGGTGCTGGTCCTCGCTGAGCATGATGGGGGCGCCGCTGACCGGCTCGATCCAGTAGGTCCGGGTCACGCTGTACATCTCGTCGGTGACCACGTCGCCGTCGCCGTCCATGCCCAGCAGCGACCGGGGCAGCTCTCGCTCGCCGGTCTTGGTCGGCTCGATCTCCTGGACGAACTTGTAGGTGTTGACGCCGTTGATCTCCTCCTCTTCGACGAACTCGATCGGGAGGGACTCCTTGACGGTGGTGTCGTAGTACTCGTAGTCCTTCTTCTCGGTGAAGAAGGGGAACTTGAAGGCCTGGCCGCTCTGGACCGCGGCCTCCTCGTTCACCGCCGCGTCGCAGCAGTCCACGGCCTCACCGGTGACCCGGTCGTGGGCGGTGCGGCGGCTGGAGGAGAGAATGGCGAAGTCGCGCTCGATGTCCTCGACCCAGGTGAACTGGTCCCAGACCACGATGTCGTCATCGCTGGCGGCGACGTCGCCGCGGACGGTGGTGTAGGCCTCCACCGTGGCGCCCTCGACCTGCTCCAGCTCCTCGGCGCTGAAGTAGGTGACGTCCTCCCCCCGGTTGACCGTTTCGCTGTACTGGTCCATGGGGGTTTTCATCAGGGCGCTGGCCATCCAGAATCGCAACAGGGGGGCCAGGACCAGACTGAAGACCCCCAACGCGATGCAGACGACTGCAACGGTGCGGCGCATTAGCCCTCCTGGGCGGAACGGGTCGAAGAAAGACTCAGAGCTGGAACTTGCTTCATTTTGGGGTAGAGTACTCCCCAGTAGAGGCCAACGTCACCAGGGCGTGTCCGAATGTTTATAACAGGTTCTAGTCTGGCGCTCGCCCGGTGCGACCGGTGAGCGCGGCGCCCGACGCCGGCGCCCTGCCGCAGGTCCGCGGCCACCTCGAACCCCTCGACGGCGTCCGCGCGCTCGCCGCGCTGATGGTCCTCGTCTTCCACGTCTCGGTGGAGACCGGCGACGCGCTCGCCCCCGGGGTTCTGGGCGCCCTGCTCTCCGCCGCCGAACTGGCGGTCCCGCTCTTCTTCGCCCTGTCCGGGCTGCTGCTGTACCGCCCCTGGGTGCGCGCCTGCCTGGACCGGACCCCCTCCCCCGCGGTCCGGGTCTACCTGTGGCGGCGGGCGCTGCGGGTGCTGCCCGCCTACTGGCTGGTCGCGGCCGCCGCCATGCTGATCTGGTCCGACGACAACCCGGGCACGCTCACCGCCTGGCTGGAGGTGCTCACCCTCACCTTCACCTACAACACCGACCCCTGGTGGGTGGGGACCGGCCCCTACGGGCTGGGCCAGATGTGGAGCCTGTGCGTGGAGGTCAGCTTCTACCTGCTGCTCCCGCTCTTCGCCGCGGTGCTCGGCCGCTACGCCGCCCGGGGCGCCGATCCCGGCGCCCGCGCCCGGCGGCTGCTCACCGGGCTGGGCGCGCTGAGCGTGCTCGGGCTGCTCGCGTTCATCCCGCAGTTCTATCCCGAGCACCACTCCTACATGCACGCCTGGCTGCCGCGCTGCCTCGGCCTGTTCGCGGTGGGCATGGCGCTGGCCGTGGTCACCGAGTGGGCCTGGCGGGAGCCGGGGCCCGACCGCCCGGTCGCCCGGTTCTGCGCCACGCTGCGCCGGAACTCCGCGCTCTGCTGGGGCCTGGCCGCCGTGGTCTACGCGCTCAACTCCACCCCGGCCGCCGGCCCCCGGTTCGTCGGCGTGGACGGGTTCTGGATCTCGGTGATCGCGACGCTCACCTCGATGCTCTTCGCGTTCTTCGTGATCGCCCCGGTGGCGGTGCTGCCCGGGCGCGGCGCGGAGCCCCGGCCGCACCGCTGGCGGGAGGGCGCCTGGCTGGAGACCCTGCTCTCCCACCCGGTCGCGCTCTACCTGGGCCAGATCTCCTACGGGATCTTCCTCTGGCAGTTCGTCGTGCTCTACCTGTGGCGGGCCTTCACCGGGCAGGAGATCTTCACCGGCTCGTTCTGGCTGGACATGGTCCCGGTGGCGGCGGGCACCGTGCTGCTGGCGGCCGCCACCCACCGCTGGATCGAGGAGCCGATGCGCCGGTTCAACGGCCTGGTCCGCCCGCCCGGCGCTCCGCGCCCGCGCAAGCCGAGCCTGGTCGACGGCTCCTGACCGGCCCCGCGGGGTCAGTCCTCCTCGTCCTTTTCGCCCTTCCCGTCCTTCTTCCCGCCGTCCTCGGAGTCCTCGGCGTCCCCGCCGCCCTCCGCGTCCTCGGCGTTCTCCTCCGACCAGGGGTCGCCCTCGGTGGCGGGGACCAGCTCGCCGAAGGTCACCCAGTTCATGCAGAGGTCCTCCTCGCTGGTGCTCAGCGCCAGCCGGGTACCGGCGCCGTCCAGCGGCAGGTACCAGCTCCCGCCGTCCGGCGCGGCGGGCAGCACCGCGGAGCGCCAGGCGTCGCCGATCACCGCGTTCACCTCGGTGTCGGTCTCCGAGGTGTAGGTGATGGTCAGCACCATCGTCGGCCCGCCGAACGAGCTGACCTCCCACATCGCCTGGCCGCCGAAGGTCACCAGGCACTCCTCGTCCTCCGGCGGGCCGAAGAACGCGCTGCCCTCGGCCGGCCTGGCCGGGACCAGGTAGCCGGCGTCGTTGAAGACCAGCGCCGAGTCGGCCGGCCGGGGGACCCGGATCCGCTCCGCCACGCCGTCCGGCGCCAGCGGGCTGAGCACGTTGGAGCTGAGCCGCCGCTGCCCGTTCCACGGCAGCACGATGTCCTCGGGGACCGGCCGGGAGTAGATCCCGGCCTCGGCCGGGACCCCCTCCACCGAGGCGCGCACCGTGTCCAGGTACCAGCGGACCCGGTCGCCGCTGAGGGTGTCGGCGAAGGTCCAGGTGGAGTAGGCGCCGAGCAGGGTGAAGGCCAGCGTCCCGGCGACCGCCCCGGTCCGGGCGGTCCTCGGCGGCAGCGGCCGGCGCCGGACCCCCGGGTCGGCCCGCCGCTCCTCCAGGGTCGGGATGAACGCCAGCGCGACCACCACGGCGAGGACGAGCGCGGCGTCGGCGACGTAGCGCGGGTCGTAGCCGATCGTCTCCTGGTAGCGGCCGCGGGCGATGACGGTGGGCAGCGCGTCCACCACGACCAGGTGGCCGGCGAGCAGCGCCCAGGCCCGCCAGGCGCGCCTGCGGTACACCACGCTGGCCGCGACCACCGCGAGCAGCACCCCCCAGGCCGCGCCGACCGCCCAGGCCGCGGGTTCGAGCAGGCCGCCGGCCGGGGTGACCGGGCCCCACTCCCCCGGGCCGCCCACCGCGCCCACCGGGAACGTCTCGCCGAGCATCCGGCCGGCCAGGCCGAGCGCGGTACCGCCGTCCGGGCGGCCCGCCCCCTCGCCCTCCGCGGTCTCCTGCAGCGACAGGTAGACGAGGCCGTGGACGACGCTGAGCAGCGCCATGCCCACCCAGAACGGCATGTCCCGGTCGAGGGTGCGCCAGAGTACCCGGGGCAGCCGGCCCTGCACCACGAAGGCGGCCGCGAACACGAACAGCAGCGGCGGCAGGAACATCGCCTTGACCGAGAAGGCCATGCCGAGCACGACCGCCCCGGCGGCCATCCAGGCGTGGCGCGCCTCGCCGCCGCGCAGGTAGCGGACGGTCCACAGCAGCGCCAGCACGATCGCCAGCTGGTAGGGGACCGCGTTCAGCGCCGCCGACCACCAGGCCAGCACCGGCATGGTGAGCGGGGCGAACAGGAAGAGGGCCAGCGGCGGGACGATCGCCCAGCGGCGGCCGAACACCACCCACAGCAGCCGGAACAGCCCGATCGCCGCCCCGGCCTGGAAGAGCACCATGACGCCGGCGGTCAGGCCCCAGTTGTACGGGGAGATCGCGGTCTGGATGTAGGCCAGCAGCTTCGCACCGGGCATCAGGTGGCCCTTGTGCAGGTCGGTCAGGTACTCGACGGTGAGGTCGTGCGCGGCGGCGTCCGCGACGAACAGGAAGTCGTCCTCGATGAAGTAGGCCTGCCGCAGCACGTAGGCCTTGAGCACCAGGGAGGCCAGGATCAGCGCGCCGCCCAGCATCACGACGGGGTCGCGCACGCCCCGCTCCAGCAGCGCGGCCGCCCTGCCCCCGGAGGCCCGTTCCGCCCGCTCCCCGGCGGACTCCGCGTCCGGTTCCCCGGCGCCGTCCGCGGCGGCCGGCTCGGAGGGGGCCTGTCCATCGGATCCGCGCATGCCGCTCTCTTCCCCGGCCCGGTGGCCGACCGGTTGACGTGACCGCGTAAGAGAGTGTCACAATACAACAGGTTCCACATCCCTCCCCGTTGATCATCGCAGGTATGAGCGCGATACCCGACGGTAGCCGAAGGTAGATGAGAACTTGATCCACCAGCCTCCGGAGGAGGGAGTGAGCGCGGTGAGCCTGGACGAGGTCCGCCGGGACTGGACCCTGCTCGGATCGGCCGAGCCCCTGTGGGCCGTGTGCGTCGACCCGGACAAGCGCAACGGCGGCTGGGACGACGAGGAGTTCCTCGCCTCCGGGGCCGCGGAGATCGACGGGGCCCTGGCCCGCCTCGCCGAGCTGGGCATCGGGCACGGCACCGGCCGCGCCCTGGACTTCGGCTGCGGCGCCGGCCGGCTCTCCAACGCGCTGGCCCGGCACTTCGAGGCGGTCGACGGGGTCGACATCTCCGCCCCCATGCTGGCAGAGGCCCGCCGGCTGGACCGGAGCGGGGGGCGGATCGCCTTCCACCTGAACGAGGCCCCCGACCTGTCCGCCTTCCCGGACGCCTCCTTCGACCTGGTCTACACCGACCTGGTGCTGCAGCACCTGCCGCCCGCGCTCGCCGCCGGCTACCTGCGCGAGTTCGCCCGGGTGGTGCGGCCCGGCGGCGCGATGGTGCTCGGCGTCCCCGCGCGCGAGCGCGCCACCTTCAAGGGGCTGGTCTTCCGGTACGCCCCCTGGCCGCTGATCCGCTGGGCCCAGCGGGCGCTGCTGCGCTACCCGGCGCCGATGCGGATGCACACCTGGAGCCCCGAGCGGATCGCCGCCGCGCTCGCGGACGGCGCCGCCCCGGGCCGGGCGCCGCGGATCGCCGTCTCCGAGGAGTACTGGGGCGGCGACCACTGGCAGCACCTCCGGCACTTCGTCGCCGCACCGCCCCTGGAGGAGTCCCCGTGACCGGTTCCCCCGCCGAGCCCTCCGCGCCCGCCCGGCGCCCCCCGTTCCGGGCGACGCTGGGCCGCTCCGCGGCCCTGTTCTCCGCGTTCCGCAAGGAGCAGACCGACCCGGACCTGTTCTACGGCACCCTGGCCCGGGACACCGTGGACCAGCTGCGCGGCTACACCTCGCTGGACGGCGCCGTGGTGGTGGACGTCGGCGGCGGCCCCGGCTACTTCGCCGACGAGCTGCGCGCCGCCGGGGCGCACTGCGTGTGCGTGGACGCCGACGCCGGGGAGATGCGGCTGCGCGGCGGCGACCTGCCCGACACCGCGCTCCTGGGCAGCGCCCTCGACCTGCCGCTCCGCACCGGCTCGGTCGACGTGTGCTTCTCCTCCAACGTGCTGGAGCACGTGCCCGACCCGCGCCGGATGGCCGGCGAGATGGTCCGGGTGACCCGGCCGGGCGGCCTGGTCTACCTCTCCTACACCCTGTGGCTGTCGCCGTGGGGCGGGCACGAGACCTCCCCGTGGCACTTCCTCGGCGGCCGCTACGCGGCGGAGCGCTTCGCCCGCAGGCACGGCCGCCGCCCCAAGAACGACTTCGGCCGCACCATGTTCGCCGTCTCCGCCGCGGAGATGCTGCGCTGGCTGCGCACCCGGGACGACGTCACCCCGGTGGACGTGCTCCCGCGCTACCTGCCCTCCTGGATGAAACCGGTGGTCCACGTCCCCGGCGCCCGCGAGATCATCACCTGGAACCTCCTCCTCGTGCTCCGCAAACGCACCTGACCCCGCACCGGGAGGGCCCGAGAGAACCGACAGCGGGAGAGGGGCAGGGGCAGGGCGAGCAGAACCGCGCGAGTGGGCCCTCTGCGCCCGCCCTCTCGAGCCCAGGGCCACCGCTCTCCCCAGAACCCCGGCCCCGGGGCTCAACATCGTCGTCGTACCACCGCGACGAGGCGGGCGCGCCCGGCCCGGGCGGGTACGGGACAGCCCGGCGAGAAGAAAACCCCGTCAACGATCTCAGGGCACCGGCGACCGGTACTCCCGGTGGCCGTTCTCCGGGCCGCCCGGGCTCCCGCCGTCCTCGCCGCCTCCGTCTTCGCTCTCGTCCTCTTCATCATCGTCCGCGTCCTCTTCCTCGTCGCGGGCGCGGAAGCGGAGGATCGGGGCGGCGGCCAGGGCCAGCGCTCCCAGGGAGCCCAGGGCGATCGGGGCCCAGACGTGCACGGCCCGGAGCAGCAGCCGGGCGTCCCCCGCCGCATCGGCGTAGCCGGAGACCTGGCCCGAGTCCAGGGACAGGTCGGCGTCGAGCAGCGTGCGCTCGCCGCCCTGCTCGCCGCGGAGGCCCCCCCCCCGCCGCTCCTCGGCGTCGACCAGCCGGCCCGAGACCGGCTCGATCCGGTAGGTCCGCTCCACCTCCAGCCAGACGGTGGCGGTGACCGTGCCCCGGCGCTCCAGGCCCAGGGCGCTCGCGGGCACCTTCCGGGCCGAGTCCGGGACCTGGGTCGCCTCCACCTCCTGCACGTACTCGTGCACCGGCACCCCCGCGGCGCTCCCGGCGCCGGTGTAGCGCATCGGCGGCGCCGAGCGCACGTCCGCGTCGTAGAACGGCCGGTCGCCCGGTTCCGCGCCGGCCGGCCAGTACAGCACCAGCCCCGCCTGGCGGACCGCCCGGTCGCCGCCGACGTGCTCGCCGCAGCAGTTCACCGCGCGGCCGGTGGTCCGGTCCACGATGACCCGGCGGTCCATGTGGCCGATCATCGAGGAGCCGCTGGTGGTGTCGGTCGACATCTCCCAGGTGGCCCAGTCGGCGTTGCCCGCGGAGACGCCCCCGGTGATCTCCGTCTGCCGGACCACCTCGGCGCCCTCCACCGTGCGCCAGGTGGAGGTGTCCAGGTAGGAGGCGTCCTCGTCGACCATGCGCAGCCGCAGGTCGGTACTGGACGGGACGACCGCCAGCCGCTCGTGCACGTAGAACCGCAGCATCAGCGCCGAGGTGAGCAGGAACGCGCCGAGGGCCGCGGCGATCAGCGCGGCGTTGCGCCCCGGCACCCGCTTCCGGGAGCGGCGCGCCGCGCCGCCCGCCCGGTCTCCGCCCATCAGGCGTTCACCCCCGCGCTCTCCTCGTCCTCCTCGTCGCTGCGGCCCGCGCCCGCCCGGCGCGGAGCGCCGTTCCCCGCGGACGCCCCGGATCCCCCGGACCCGGGCGCGCCCTCCGGTTCCCCGGCGTCCTCTGCCGCCTCCTCCGCCCCGGCCGGCCCGGTCCGGGCGGCCTCCGCGAGCCCGGAGGGCGCGTCCGGGGCCGGGGCGGCGGAGCCGCGCGGGGCCTCGCCGAGCGCCAGCACCAGCCGGATCAGCGCGGGCAGGCAGAGCAGCTGGGCGACCCAGCCGCGGAGCGGCTCGCTCAGCAGGCCGCTGATGTCGTGGAAGGGCATGGACATCGCCAGGTAGGTGCCGAGCGCGGTGCTCAGCCCGGCCGCTGCCAGGAAGGCCGGCACGGTCCACGGTCCGGCGAGCCAGTGCAGCACGGCGCCGCCCAGCGCCGGCCGCCCCGGTTTGGCGTGCTTGAGCGCCGACGACGGGGCCCGGCCCAGCCACCAGACCGCCAGCATCATCGCCGCGGCCACCGCGGCGCCCGCCGCTCCGGCCACCCAGGTGCCGTAGAGCGGGGCGACGGCCAGCAGCGGGGCGCGGCCGATCCGGCCGGCCACCGCCGCGGGTGCGGCGGCCGCGGCCGGCCGCCGCACCCGGCGCAGCGCGAGCACGCCGAGCAGCAGCGCCAGTGCGGCGCCGGCGCCCAGGGCCAGGTGGTACGGCCCGTCCGGCCGGTAGCTGAGCAGGACCGTCCCGCTGCTGCCGGCCGGCAGCACCCAGGCCTGCTTCCAGCCGTCCAGGCGGACCGGCTCCAGCTCGGTGCCGCCGAGCTCGGCCTGCCAGCCCTCGTTGAAGTTCTCGTTGACGACGAGGTAGCTCTCCGCGCCGACCGCGACGTCCACGCTGCGCTCGCTGGGGCCCCAGCCGTTCACCGCGGCGACCTCTTCGGTGCCGACCTCCTCGGCTCCGGCCGGCCCGTCCTCCGGGCCGATCAGGGCGGAGAGCACCTGGTACTGCGGGCCCGGTGCGACCTGGACCCGGTTGGCGCCCTCCCGCAGCTCCACCGGCCCGCAGCCCTCGAAGCGGAGCGGGCGGCCGGCGAGCTGGTCCTCCAGCGTCCCGCCGGAGATCCGGGTGTCCACCCGCTCGCCGTTGACCCGCAGCACCGGGCCCAGGCCGCAGGCGGTCTCGGCGCCGCCGCCCTCGATCGGCTCCAGCGGCTCCACGTCGGGCAGCGCGATCCGGGAGACCTCCAGCGGCTGCCCTTCGGGCGGGTCGAAGGAGAGGGTGAGCTCGTCGGTGCGGACCGGGGCGAAGCCCACCCAGCCGTCGCCGTCGGCCCAGGCCTCGCGGACCGTCCCGCCGGCGTCCACGGTGACCCGGATCGGCCGGGTGACCGCGTCGGGCCGGGGGAACTCCACCCGCATGCCGTCGATCTCGCGCCGCTCGCCCAGGTCCACCCGGAGCGAGGGCTCGTCCTCCTCGGGGTCGGGGTACCAGACCGTGGCGGGGTCGCCGTCGAAGGCGTTGCGGCCCATCGCCGCCGGGTGCTGCACCGAGGTCGAGGAGGAGGTGACCTTCGGGTGGCCGCCGGCGCGGTTGGCGGCGTTCTCCACCGCGCGCGGGTCGGTGGCCACCACCCGGCCGGAGACGGTGTGCCCGCCGGCGGCGGCCTCGGCGTCCAGTTCGACGGTGCGGTCCATGCCGAGGGCGTCCTCGCCCTGCACCGCCAGCTCGGGGTTGCACACCCAGGCCTCGGAGCCGGGCATGCACCCGGGGACCGCGCCGGTGGCGCCGGTGAACAGCAGCGAGCCGGCGCCGGCCGGCGCGGGCACCTCCAGGGTGCGCGAGGGCGTGACGCCGTCGACGGCGAGCCCGGTGATGCCGACCCGGGTGCCGAACCGGTACTCCGGCTCGTAGGCCAGGTCCTCGACCTTGATCCGCAGCTTCCCGGTCCGGCCCTCGGGGGCGGCGAACTCCTGCGGCTCCCCGGTGTCGGCGACCGCGGCGGTGGTGCGGCCCCCGTCGGTGGAGAGGCTGATCTCCGAGGGCGGCGGCTCGCCGGGGATCTGCTCGAAGGCGATGGAGACGGTGCCGACCTCGCGCGGCTCCTCGAACTCGATCTCCAGCCACTGCCCGACGGCGCCGGTGAAGCCGCTGGACCGCCAGGAGGTGCCGGGGGTGTCGTCCAGGGCCGCGTAGGGGGTGCGGCCCGGGTCGCGCACGCTCGCCGCGGCGCCGGCCCCGGCCTCGCTGGAGGAGGCGGTGACCGCGGCGATGCCGTCGTCCACCGCGACCGCGGTGTAGCCGTCCCAGGCGGGGTCGGCGATGTCCGGGGCGGGGGCGTCCCGCTCCAGCTCCTCGTCGGCGGTGAGGGTGCCGCTGACGTTGCGGCGGACGTCGGAGTAGACGATCTCGCGGCGGCGCGCGGTGTCGGTGGCGATGGTGTCCGCGCCGTCCACCGCCTCGGCCCCGGGGTCGTCGCCGATCAGCACCGGGCGGTCGCCGTCCAGGGCGCCCTGCTCGGCCAGGGCCAGCAGCGACTCGGGGCCGCCGGTGACGCGCAGCGTCCCCTCGGTGGGGACCGTGCCGACGCGGGGCGCGGCGCCCTGCACCTGGTAGACCTCGAGCGCCTGGTAGGGCTGGTCGTACCAGCGCGAGGCGGGCTGCGGGTCCTCCGATCCGACCACCGGGCCGAAGGAGGCCCGGTGCTCGATGCCGGGCGAGTCCGCCAGGGCCTGGTGCACCCGGGCCGGCCAGCCGCCGTTGTTCCCCTCCCGCTGCAGGTCGTTGCGGACCAGCAGGTGGGTGACGCCCATCCGGGCCAGGGCCTCGGTGAGCCCGGCCGAGCCGCGCCCCGAGGAGATGCGCTGGTCGATCTCCTGGTTGAGCCGGGACACCCCGGCCGAGCCCCAGGGGATGATCTGGTGGTTGGTCCAGGCGCTGTCCAGCAGCGGCTGCATCGGCTCGTCCATCGGCCGGCCCCACTGGTACTCGCCGCGGGCCGATCCGGGGACCGCCATGGTCGTCCCGCCGGAGGCGGAGTTCGCGTCGATCCAGGCGGCCGCCTCGTACCAGTACCCGGGGATCCGCTCGAAGCCGCCGCGGGTGGCGATGCCGACGGTGGCCAGCGGGGTGAGGGTGGCGAAGAACGCCACCGCGCACACCCCGGCGGTGGCCCGGTGGGCGAACCCCGGGGAGAGGCCGAGGGCGCGCAGCAGCCCGCCGCGGCGGCCGCGCGCGTCCAGTCCGACGACCACCGGGAGCTGGGCCAGGCCGAGCACCACGGGCAGCCGGATCAGCGCGTCGAACTTGTGGATGTTGCGGAACGGCCCGAGCGGCCCGTCCAGCAGCGCGGCCATGGTCGGGCCGAGCGGGCCGGAGAGCTGCCCGGTGTAGCCGGCCACCACGATCGCGGTGCCCAGCAGCACCGAGGTGAGCAGGAACGGCCGCTCCGGGGTGCGCCGGTTGATCAGCCCGGCCAGGCCGAGCCCGGCGACCACCGCGGTCATCACCACCAGCCACGGCTCGGTGGAGAGCTCGGCGCCGGCGGGCAGCGCGGGCTGCCCGGCGCTGGGCACGTAGCCCATCCAGTTGGAGGTGCCGCGCAGCGCGTTCATCAGCGAGGTGATCGCGGTGGTGGTGGCCGCGTCCTCGGTGTAGGGCATGAAGGACCACACGTAGCGGCCCATGATCAGCAGCGGCACCAGCCACCAGAAGGAGGCCAGGAAGAGCGCGGTGAACCACCAGAGCAGCAGCCGCCACTTGCGCGGGCCGTTCCTCCGGGTCAGCAGGTAGACCAGCGGGACGACCAGCACCGCCAGCTCGGAGGCGGCGTTGGTGCCGCCGCAGAAGAGGAAGGCCAGGCCGGACAGCATCGCCGCGCGGCGCGGGTCGGCGCCCTTCCGCGCCCCGTGCACCAGCGGCAGCACGATGAGCGGCAGCAGCATCATCGGCTGCAGCTCGGCGGAGTTGTAGGAGATGAGGGTGAGCACCCGGGGGGCGAGCGCGTAGGCGACGCCCGCGGTGATCCGGGTGTGCAGGGTGCCGATGCCCAGCGCCTCGGCCAGCTTGACGGTGCCGAGGAAGGCGGCGCACAGCAGCACCGCCATCCACACCCGCTGGACCAGCCACTCCGGCATGTCCAGCGCGATGAGCAGCGCGTGGAACGGGCCGTTGGGGAAGAAGTAGCCGTAGGCCTGGTTCTGCAGCTGCCCGAAGTAGGACGGGTCCCACAGGTACAGCGCCCGCTCCAGGAAGCCGAGCGGGTCGATGGTCAGGTCGATCTTGGTGTCGCCGACGATCATCGGCGGGTCCAGGCTGAGCGCGGCGCCGATCAGCAGCAGGCAGACCCCGAACAGCTTGAGCCTGCGGACCAGTGCGCCGTCGGTCCCGGGCGCGCCGGAGGGGCGCCGGTCACCGGTTCCGTCGGTGGTCGGGGAAGAGGTCACCATGCGTCTCCGAGGGGTCCCCGGGGTCGGTCCCGGAGGGAGGTCACGTCCCTGCCCTGCGCGCCGGGCGGGCGCCGGCCGCGCCGGTCTCATCCGCGATCAGCCGGGCCATCGCCGCTCCGCTCGCCTCCCAGGTGAACCGGGCCGCCCAGGCCCGGCAGGCCGCGCCGACCTGCTCGGCGCGGACCGGGTCGCTCAGCTCGGCGAGCGCCTTGCCGACCACCCGGGTGAGGTCCTCGCCGTCCCGGACCAGCCAGCCGGTCTCGCCGTCGCGGACCGAGTCGCGCAGGCCATCGACATCGTAGGCCACAGTGGGAACGCCGAGCGCGGCGGCCTCGATGACGGTCAGCCCCCACCCCTCGAACTCCGAGGCGGTGACGTGCAGCAGCGCCCCGGCGAGCACCGCGCGCTTCTCTTCCTCCGGGAGGAATCCGTGCAGCTCGACCAGGTCGTGCAGGCCTTCGCGGCCGATCCGCTCGCGGAGCGGCTCGGATTCCGGGCCGCGGCCGACGATGTGCACGCGCAGCCCGGGGTGCTCGCCGCGCAGCCCGACGGCGGCGTCCACCACCCGGGAGACCCGCTTCTGCACCACGAGCCGGCCGAGGCTGACCACGGCGGGGGCGCCCAGGCCGGCGGCCGGGCGGACCGGGGCGCTCTCCCGCTCCGGCGGGCGGCCGTTGTGGATGACGGTGATCGGCGCGCGCCAGCCCAGCTTCTCCCGCATGGCGCGGCGGGAGGACTCCGAGACGGTGACGGTGGTGCAGTTCCGGTAGACCCGGCTGGCCACGGTGCTCTCCACGAACCGGCCGAACCAGGCGAGCGGCCGGCTGAAGTAGGCGTTGAACTGCAGGTCGTGCACGTGGTGGACGACGCTGACCACGCGGGTGCGGCGGGGCAGCACCAGGCGGGAGAAGAACGGGATGCCGTTCATGCAGTCCAGGGCGGCGTGGAACTCGCGGCGCCAGAGCAGCAGCCAGAGCATGACCAGCGGGTAGACGGTGAACTTGCCGCCCATCCGGCGGATGACGATGCCGTCCCGGGTCTCCACCCGGGGCTGGTCCGGTTCCCGGCTGGTGAGGAAGGTGACCACGGCGCCCCGGCCGACCAGGTGCCGGGAGATCCGCCAGGCGTACTCCTCGGCCCCGCCCGCGGTGGACTGCCAGGGGCAGCGCCAGTTGACCACGACCAGCCGGACGCCGTCCAGGCGCGGGCCGGGGCCGCCGCCGCGGCCGTCCGCCGCGCCGATGGCCCGCACGGCGTCCTCCGCGTCCTCGGCGGGGCGCGCCTGCGGCGGCGCGGCCGCGGCCCGGGGGGCCTCCGGTTCCAGGGTCACCGGCGGGCCGAAGGAGACGTCCGGGATCTGGGGGGTGGTCTGAGCCGCCTTGTGAGGGGCCACATGCTCTCCTGTTCCGTCCGGCTCTCCCCAAACGAACGTTCGTTCACCGGCCGCGGCACGTGGATCACCGGAGGCAGGGGGAGCGAGAGGCCGGAAGGGGAAGAGGGAGCACGGCCGACGCGCCGCTCCGCCGGAGCGGGCGGGGCCGGTGCCGACCGCCGTGGGCGCCGGCCGGCGGCCCCGCGCGCGGCGGGGCCGTCGGCGGCTAGCGGTCGCCGTAGTTGTACAGGGACTCGTTGACGGGCTCGGCCGACGACGAGGCGTTGGTGGCCACGGTGGTGCCGACCAGAGCCAGTCCACCTGCCAGGGCCGCGCCGATCACGCAGGCGGCCAGGACCTTGATCATGTGGGGGTCTCCTTCCGCGACCGGTTCCCCGCGGGTCGGGGAGGCCGCACGGGAACGAGATTAGAACCTGATGCAGCCAACGAACAGATGATTGACCCGACTGTAGCCGACCAACCAGTAACTTCCAACCCCGAAAGCTCCTCCTTGACCGCTTCTACATGGAGGTCTGGGATCCGGTACAGGGCCAGCCGGGGGCCTTCATGCACCTGTTCCAGGGGGTCGGAATCCGACAAGAACTTGTTCTCATGGAGGGGGTCTCCGGTGGTGGCGGCGGTGTCCGGGAGCGCTTCGCGCTCGACCAGGACGTATCGGACGCCCAGGGCGCCCAGGGACTCGGCGTCGGCGCGCCCCTCGGCGGCCAGCCGGGCCGCCTCGCGGGCCGCGGGGTCCTCGCCCCGGACCGTCCGCACCTCGCCGTCCTCGGCCACCCGGAGGTCATCGTTCCACACCGTGCGCCGCTCGAACAGCTTCGCGGCGGGATCCAGTACGACGACGGTACGCCCTCCGCCCGCCCAGTCAAGGCCCCGGTAGGCGCTCCACGGCAGGACCAGCACCGACCCCGGGTCCGGGTCGCCGTCGACGATCCGCCGCACCTCGCCCCACTCGGCCGGGTAGCGCACCGGCACCAGCTTTCCGCCCGCCCCCCAGAGCAGCCCCGGGAGCAGCACCACCGGGGCGAGCACCAGCAGCGCGGCGGCCACCGGGCCGGCGCGCCCCTCCCCCTCCGGCCCGTGCAGCCACTCCGCCGCCCCGCCCAGGCCGACCGCCTGGAGCAGGGCGAGCGGGGCGACGTAGAGCTGCCCGTCGCGCAGCGGCCCGAATCCGGGCCAGGCCCCGATCAGCCAGCGCAGCAGCTCCCGGCCGGGTTCGGTGGTGCCCAGCAGCGCCAGGCCGAGGCCGGCCGCCGCCGCGGCGGTCAGCCCGGTCCCGGCCGCGCCCAGCCGCCCGCCGCGCAGCAGCCGGACCCACCCGGCCAGCGCGGCCAGCGACAGCGCCGGCCGCAGCGCGGCCAGTGCGGGGTGGCCGTAGAGCTCCGGCACGGCCCGCGCGTTCCAGATCCCGCCCAGCGAGAGCAGCGAGCCGGCCGCACCGAACGGGGTGTCGGCGCGGGCCGCGAACAGGTCGACCGCGGCCGGGTCGGTGCTCGCCCCGCTGCCCAGCGCCGGGACCAGCCAGGGCAGCGAGACCAGCGCGATGCCGGCGGCGGCCAGGGGCACGGTGCGCGGCCGCGCGGCGGCCGCCGCGGGCAGCGCCACCAGGGCGGAGAGCAGCGCCGAGGAGAACCCGCCGACCGCGGCGGGCAGCAGCGCCGTGATGAACCGGGCCGGGCCGCGCCGCCGCCCCAGCCGCACCGCGGCGGCCAGCACCCACGGCAGACCGGCGTAGCCGAGCAGCACCGCCCACTGGCCGAGCAGCAGCCGCTCGGCGAGGAAGGGGTTCCAGACGTAGAACAGGGCGGCGGCGAGCCGGGGCGCCTGCGCCCGGCCGGATCCGGCCGGGACCAGCCGGGCGGCGCCGGCCGCGCCGACCGCGAAGACCGCCAGCAGGAGCAGCGTCTGCACGATGTCGGCGGGCAGCAGCCGGGAGAGCAGCGCGGCGACCGCGTCGCTGGGCACCGCCCTCGGGAACCCGTCCCCCGCACCGAGCTGCACCGGGCCGAGCGGCGGATCCGGGACGAAGACCATGTCGTAGCGGAGCAGGTACCCGCGCCCCAGGCCGGGCCCGAGCGCCAGCGCGCCCGCGGCGAGGCCGACCAGCCACGGCGCCGCGCACCGCACCGCGGCCCGCGTCCGGCTCTCCCCGCTCCGGGGGACATCCCTGGTCATGGTGGGGCGAATCTAGCAATCCCCCCGTTCGGCACCGGCCTCCGCCCCGGTAACCGATCGATAAGGCGGTGATAACCCGATCGCCTAGCGTTCCAGCGTCCTTCGCAGTCCCCGCATGGCAAGGAATGGAGCGAGCATGGGCAAGGTCGGCAGGGCGGTCGCCGCCGCCTCGGCAGCGGCGCTCACCGCGGCGGGCCTCCTCACCGCGGGCGCGGCCCCCGCCTCCGCACAGCCCTGGCAGGGGCAGTGCGCCAAGGGCGACGTCTGCGTCTGGAGCGGCCCCAACGGCACCGGCACCCGGTGCGCCTGGACCGGCGACGACCCCGACTGGCAGGGCGGCGCGGTCCAGTGCCGCCCGCACGGCTTCCGGGTCAACTCCATCTGGAACAACGGCCACCCCGGCGCCTACGACGTGGTCCAGTTCTTCCGGGACGCGAACTACCGCACGCCCTACCACGGGGCGGTCCCGGCCGGGCAGCGCAACAACGTGAACAACCTGGCGATCCGCTCGCACAAGTGGATCAACCCGTGAAGGGACCGGACATGACCTCTCTCCGACGGCTGCGCCGCTCCGGCACCGCCGCCCTGCTCACCGCGGCGGCCCTGCTCGCCCCGGCGGCGCCGGCCGCCCCCGCGGCCGCCTCCCCCGTCGCCCCGGCGTCCCCCTCCGCCTGGCAGGGGACCTGCGCCAAGGGCGACGTCTGCGTCTGGAGCGGCCCCAACGGCACCGGTACCCGGTGCGCCTGGACCGGCGACGACCCCGACTGGCAGGGCGGCGCGGTCCAGTGCCGCCCGCACGGCTTCCGGGTCAACTCCATCTGGAACAACGGCCACCCCGGCGCCTACGACATGGTCCAGTTCTACGGCGGCCCGAACTACACGAATCCGCTCTACGACCCCGTCGTGATCACCTCGAAGCCGATCAACGCCAACAACGTGGCCATCCGCTCACACCGCTGGGTCTGACCGCCCCCGCAGGAACGCGGCGGGCCCACCCGGCCCTCCCCGGGCGGACCCGCCGCCCCGCCCCTCTCGGCACCCCCCGGGGCGGGCCCCTCCGCCTCCCCGGACCGCCGCAGCGCCCCGGCCGCCCCGCACAGATCGCCGCTGCGGGCAGTGCACCCCGCCTCCCCACGGCGTCCCGGGGAACCCCGTTCCATTCCCCGTGCCGGGCGTCCGGCACGCCCACGTACCGGCTCCCGCCCGTCGGCGGCGGAAGCGGGAGGACCTTCCCGCCCCGGCACCGCCGATAGGGGGTTCCGGCCGCCCCGGCACCGGGCGGAGCACCGCCCCGCCGGTCCCGGAACACGGCCGGAAGGGCCCCTCCTCCCCGGGGTCGGCTCTCCGGGCTCAGCGGGGGCCGGAGTGGCGGGCGACCGCCATCCGGATCCCCAGCGGCATCCGCCCGCACGCCTCGGTGAGCCGGAGCGCGTCCGCCCCCAGCGCCCCTCCGGAGAGGCGGCAGGCCAGGTCCACCGCGTCCTGCGGCGGCAGCGGGCCCAGTTCCAGGCGGCGGGCGCCGTACCGGGCGACCAGGTCGCGCAGCGGCTCGCGGGAGGTGACCAGGACGCAGCAGGAGGGCGACCCGGGCAGCAGCGGCCGGACCTGCTCGGCGGAGGCCGCGTCGTCCAGCACCACCAGCACCCGGCGCCCGCGCAGCAGGGTGCGGTAGAGCCCGGCGCGCTCCTCCGGGGCCTCCGGAACCCGGTCCGCGGCGGCGCCCAGCGCGCGCAGGAACCGCCCCAGCACCTTCCCCGGCTCGATCGGGGCCCGGGGTCCGCCGTGCTCCGCGCCGTGCAGGTCGGCGAAGAGCTGGCCGTCCGGGAAGGCGCGGGCCGCCTGCTGCGCCCAGTGCAGCACCAGCCCGGTCTTGCCCGCGCCCTCCGGGCCGGTCACCACGGCCAGCCGCAGGTGCCGCGCGGCGGAGGCGGTCAGCCCGTCCAGGGCGGCCAGCTCCGCGGTGCGCCCGGTGAACGAGGAGACCGCCGCGGGCAGCTCGCCGGGGCGCGGCCCGCCCCCGTCCTCCTCCCCGCGGGCCTCGCGCAGGATCGCGCCGTGCAGCGCGCGCAGCCTCCGTCCGGGGTCCACGCCCAGCCGCTCGCCGAGCAGCCGCCGCCCCTCCGCGTAGACCTCCAGCGCCTCGGCCCGGCGGCCGGACCTGGCCAGCGCCGCCATCAGCAGCTCGCGCGGGCGCTCGCGGAGCGGGTCCCGGGCCACCAGGGCGCCCAGGTCGCCGATCTGCTCGCGGTAGCGCCCCTGGGCGAAGCCGGCCTCGGCCAGCTCCTCGGCCGCGGCCGCGCGCAGCTCCTCCCAGTGGTGGGCGGCCGCCTCGACCGCCGCTCCCTCCAGCCCGCACAGCACGGGACCGCGCCACAGCGCCAGCGCGCGGCGCAGCCCCTCCTCGGCGGCCGCGTGCCGGCCCGCGCGGGCGGCGGCCCGGGCCGCGGCGACCTCGCGCGCCGCCTCCTCCGCGTCCAGCCGCACCTCCTCGGCGCGGAGCCGGTAGCCCGCGCCGGCCGTGTCGATCACCGGTCCGCCCCCGGCCTCCCGGAAGGCCCGGCGCACCCCGGAGACGACGATGGCCACCTGGGTGCGGGCCGAGGCCGGCGGCCGCTCGGACCACAATTCGTCGATCAGCCGCGCCACCGGGACCACTCGCCCCTTCTCCACCGCCAGCAGGGCCAGCAGCAACCGCGCCCGCCGCCCGCCCAGCCGCACCGGGCGCCCGCCCGCGCTCGCCCGCAGCGGACCGAGGATGTGCAGTTCCACGCGCCCCCTCCTCTCCCCCGTCACCGGTCGGCGCCCCGCACACCGCCCGACCACCACTGTGCTGCACGGTCCGCACCCAAGTGAACACCGAGCGTTGAATCGTCCTGTTCCGGCCGCTCGAAAAGAAGGCCTCGGCTCCCCGGAGGCACTCGCAGCCACACCGAGCGGGCCCGACGGGACCAGAGTTCAGACCGGCAGCGACGGCAAAGGCAGGAACAGGGCGAGCGCCCCACCCGAGCGCGGCACCTCACGGAGCGGAGGTCCAAGCAGGCGGCGAAGGCGGGAAGGGGAACCGGCCGGTCGGTCGGGTGCAGCGCCTCGCGGAGCGAAGGCCAAGACGGGCGGCGACGGCAGAGGAAGGGGCGGGGCGGAGGCGATCGCCCGAGCGCGGGCCCCACGGGGCTGGGGTTCAGGCAGGCAGCAAGGGCGGCGGTGGGGACCGGCCGATCGGTTCGGCGCGGCACCCCGCGAAGCGAAGGCCAAGACGGGCGGCAACAGCAGCGGCAGGGCCGGGGCGGAGGCGATCGCCCGAGCGCGGGCCCCACGGGGCTGGGGCTCAAACGGGCAGCGACGGCAGGCAGAAGCACCGGCCGGTCGGTCGGGTGCGGCAGGGCGGGTGGGGCGGTCGGGGTGGTCCGGGTGGCGGGATCGCCGTTCCCGCGTCGCCCGGGCGCCGGGGCCTGCCGCCTTCGAAACCACTACACCTCTCCGACCTGGGTAAATACGCAGGGTGATGGCGGGGAGGGGCGCCCTGCGCACCGCGAGAGCACCCCGGTGATTCCCGGGCGCGCATCCCGGCCCGGATCGGGCCTCCCAGGCCCCGATTGGCCCTGATCGGGCCGGTGTTCGGGGGTTCGAGCCACCCGGAAGGCCGGAAGACGGGGGCCGGAACCCGGGAAGAGCAGAGGCAGGGGCGGGATGTCGCATTTATCCTGCCGGGAGGGCCCACCTTGGCCACTCTGGGTAACCGAGGAGGGGGCAATGGGAGCTTCGGGGCTTACTACT
This sequence comes from Nocardiopsis potens DSM 45234, assembly GCF_000341105.1. Classification (GTDB taxonomy): domain Bacteria; phylum Actinomycetota; class Actinomycetes; order Streptosporangiales; family Streptosporangiaceae; genus Nocardiopsis_A; species Nocardiopsis_A potens. The sequence goes on along the minus strand of NZ_ANBB01000035.1, from coordinate 67,475 downwards.
CGCTGGTAGATGTAATCGGGGTGCCGCCGAGGTGCGCAGGGCGCCCCCACCCCCGCCCGATCCCCGCCGTAAATCGGGCATAGGGGATACGGCCCCCTGGCGGGTGCGGGCGGGCCCCCCTTCACCGGAGCGCCGCCCCTTCCCGTCGGGAGCAGGCGCCGCCCCGCCTGAACCCCGCCCCCGCGAGATGCCGCACCCGGCTGGGGCGCCCGGCCCCGCCCCTACCTCCGCCGTCGCCGCCCGCCTGAACCCCGCCCCCGCGAGATGCCGCACCCGGCTGGGGCGCCCGGCCCCGCCCCTACCTCCGCCGTCGCCGCCCGCCTGAACCCCCGCCACGTGGGGCGCCGCGCCGGACCGACCAGCCGGTTCCCACCGTCGCCTTCGCCGCCTGCTTGAACCCCCGCCACGTGGGGCACCGCGCCCGACCGACCAGCCGGTCCCCCTCCCGCCCTCGCCGCCCGCCTGAACCCCGCCCCCGCGAGACGCCACACCCGGGTGAGGCGCCGGGCCCCGCCCCTACCTCCGCCGTCGCCGCCCACTTGAACCTCCGCTCCGCGAGACGCCGAGCCCGACCGACTGGCCGGTGTCCCTCCCCGCCTTTGCTTCCTGCTTGGGCCTTCGCTCCGCGAGATGCCGCGCCCGGGTGAGACCTGCGCCCTGGCCCTCCCCTCGCCGTCACTGCCGGCCTGAACACACCCAGCGGCTGCCGGTACGCAGAGTCGGCCGCTTGTTCGGCGGTTCCTCTCCTCAGCGGGCGTCGCGTTGGAGGCGGTGGGCGACTTCGACCGGGCGGAAGCCGAAGCCGCGGTTGATCCGCTGCATCGGGCCGTTGACCGCGGCCGTCCAGGTGTGCACCCGGCGCCGCTCGGGGTGGTCGGCGGCGAGCCGGGCCAGGTTGCCGGCCTTGAGCGCCGCCCCCAGGCCGCGGCCGCGGTGCGGGGTGAGGACCACCGTGTCGTCCTGGTAGACCTCGGCCGGGTTGTGGCCGGGCACGAACAGCTCGCTGTACCCCGCCGGGGCGCCGTCGGCGGCGCGGGCCAGCGAGGCGATCGAGGTGAAGCCCTGCCGCAGCAGGCGCCGCTCGACCTCCCGGACCCGCTCGGGGTCCCAGGTGCGCGGTGCGAAGTGCACCCCGCCGGTGGGCACGGCGCGCTCCATCGCCGAGCGCAGCCGGGCCACCTCCGCCACGAACTCCGGCGGGCAGGGCCCGCTCCAGGTGTCCAGCCGGTAGCCGGAGCGCCGCCGCGCGGCCCCGGCCAGCAGCGCGGCCACCGCCTCCTCGTCGGCGGGCAGGTCGAGCACGAGGTGGTCCTCCCGGTGCACGCTGCGGAAGCCGCGGCCCAGCGCGAACCGGGTCCCCGGGTGCTCGGCCGGGGCCTGCCCCGCCGGGACGTGCGCCTCCGCCAGCAGCACCCGACGGCCGGCCCGCGCGGCCAGCCGCTCCGCGTGGGCGAGCAGCGCCGACCCGTAGCCCTGGCCGCGCTCGCCTGCGGGGACGCTCACATCGACCTCGGCGACCCGCCGGTTGCCCTCCCCGTACAGCTCCACCAGCAGGCTGCCCACCACGCCGCCGGCGGCGACCGCGGCCCACACCGAGCGCTCCGCCCCGGCGCCCGGCTCCCGCAGCGCGGCACGGACCTCCTGGTAGGCGGCGATGAGCGGCCGGTCCCTGCCCGCCGCGGCCCCCGCCCGCAGCGCCCGATACCAGGCCTTCAGCGCCTGCTCGTCATGCGGATCGACCTGCTGGATGACCGGCACTGGCGCCCCCGTGCTCCCGAAGACCGATGCGCCCTCCGTTATCCCGCACCGGGGCGCCATCGGGCAACCGGTTCGCCGGGACCGGTCACTCCCCCGGCATGCACTCCACGGCCCCGAAGCGACCGCCCTCGACGTGGTCGCGGTGCGAGCGGACCGCGGACTCGCCGGGACCGGTCACTCCTCCGGCACGTACTCCACCGTCGCGGAGTGGCCGCCCTCGACGTAGTCGCGGTGCGAGCGGACCGCGAACTCGTAGGCGCCGCCGGCCGGGGCCGACACGGTCCACTCGGTGGCGCCGCCCTCCACCAGGGCCGCGGTGCTCCATCCCGCGCCCCGGCCGGGCCCGTGCCCGTCGACCGGGGAGCAGTCGCCGGGCCCGCTCCCGCCGTCCGGGTCCCCCGCCCCGTCCTCGCCGTCCGGGTCGGCGGGCCGCTCGCAGCTCATCGCGCGGCGGAGCACCTCGTAGTGCCCGGCCTCGGGGACCTCGTCCCAGGCCAGCACAGTGCCGCTTTCGGTGCCGCCGTCGGTGCCGCCGTCCTCCAGCCGGACCCGGTCCGGGGCGGGCGGCGGGTCGGTGTCGACGGTGATCCGGGCCGGTTCGGAGCCGGCGCCGCCGTCGCCGCCCTTGTAGGGGCGCACCACGAACTCGTAGGTGGCGCCGCTGAGCAGCCGGTCCACGGTGGCGGTGCGCGGCTCGCCGCCGGAGCCGCCGACCTCGGCCGGCAGCGGCACCCGGTCGTCCGGGTCGGGGTCGACCCGCTGCTGGAGCACCTGGTAGCCGGTGGCGCCCGGCACCGGGTCCCAGGTCAGGACCACCTCGCCGTCCTCCTCCTCGGCCTGCACCGACGGCGCCCGGCGCGGGCCGGTGTCCACGTCGGGCAGCGGCCGCGGGTAGGGCTCGCCCAGCCCGAGCGGGCCGGCCAGCGCGTCGGCGAAGGCCGCGGCGATCTTCAGCTCGCCGCGCGCGTTGGGGTGCGTGGTGTCCCAGTTGTCGTCGGCCGGGGCGTAGTCCTCGGCGGTGTGCGCGACCACGACCGGGGCCGGTCCGCTCAGCTCCTCGGCCAGCCCGGGGAGGAGCCGGTTGAACTCCACCGCCTTCTCGTTCAGCTCCTCGTCGCGGCCGGTGCCCCAGTGCGGGGTGACCTCGCCGAGCACGATCTGCAGGCCGCCGTCGGCGACCCGGGCGTTGCCCACCGCGTCCCGCACGCCCTCCAGGGCGTCCGCGGCCGAGCCGCCGTGCACGAAGTCGTTGGTGCCCGCCATGAGCAGCAGGTAGTCCGGTTCGTGCTCGGCGACCTGCTCGCCGATGCCCGCGGCGACGTTCTCCGCGGTGGCCCCCCACACCCCGGCGTGCGCGGTGTCGAAGTCCGGGTCGGCGTAGCCGTCGTCGCCGAACTCGCCGGTCTCCAGCTCGACCATGTCGTCGTAGGGGCCGACGAAGTCGACGTCGGCGCCGGAGGCGGCGAGGTGCTTCCAGAGCCGGTAGCGCCAGGTGAAGTCGCCGGTGCTGCCCTGCACGAGGGAGTCGCCGGCGATCATCACCCGCGCGGTGCCCTCCGGCGGGGTGCCGACCGCCGGCGGCGCGGAGGGGTCCGGTTCCGGCTCCCCGCCGGTGCGGAACGTGCCGCCGAAGGTCTGGATGACGACGAGGGTGGCGCACATCGCGGCGAGCGCCACGCCGGCCAGGCCGAGCGCGCCGGGCTGGAAGCGCCCGCCGGCGCGCGGGCGCCGTGCGGCGCCGCGCAGCCGGGCGAGCGCGCGGGAGAGCCTCCCGGGGCCGCCGGGGGCGGGCGGGGGGTTCCCGCCGTGGTCAGGATCGTGCACGGCCGCCGCTATGCCTCCGGGTCGCGGGGGAGCCCGAGCAGCCGCTCGGCGATGATGTTGAGCTGCACCTCGGTGGTGCCCCCGTAGATCGTCATGGAGCGGCTGAACAGCATATAGCGGGCCCAGGCGCCGGTGGAGTCCGAGGGGTCGGCGCAGACCGCCGCCCCGCCCTGGCCCTCCCAGATGTGGTCGGCCACCCGCTGGTTGAACTCCACCCCGAGCAGTTTGCGCACGCTGGACTCGGCGCCGGGCTCGGTCCCGGAGAGCTGCTTGAGCGTCACCCGCAGCCCGAGCAGCTCGATCGCCTGACCGAGGGCGATCAGCCGCCCGGCGGAGACCCGGACGTCGCGGTCGGCGGGGTCGGCCGGGGCGGCGGCGCCCCACTCTCCGGGTCCCGGCGCCTTGCCGAGGAAGTCGAGCAGCTCCGGCACGCCGGCGCCGAGGCCGCTCCCGCCGGACAGCGCCACCCGCTCGTTGCTCAGCGTGGTGCGCGCGACCCGCCAGCCGTCGCCGACCCCGCCCACCACCTGGTCGTCGGGGACGAACACGCCGTCGAAGAAGACCTCGTTGAAGACCGCGTCCCCGGTGAGCTCGCGCAGCGGGCGCACCTCCAGGCCGGGGGCGGCCATGTCCACCAGGAAGTAGGTGATGCCCTGGTGCCGGTCGGAGGCGCCGGGGTCGGTGCGGGCCAGGCAGATGCCCCACTGCGCCAGCTGCGCCATGGAGGTCCAGATCTTCTGCCCGGTGAGCCGGTAGCCGCCGTCGACCCGCTCGGCCCGCATGGCCAGCGACGCCAGGTCGGAGCCGGCGCCCGGCTCGCTGAACAGCTGGCACCAGGTGATCTCGCCGCGCAGCGTCGGCCCGAGGAACCGCTCCTGCTGCCCGGGGGTGCCGTGTCCGGCCAGTGAGGGCACCACCCAGGCGCCGATGGCCAGGCCGGGTCCGCGCAGCCCGGCGCGGCGCGCCTCCTGCTGGATGAGGACCTGCTCCAGCGGCGCGGCGCCGCGCCCCCAGGGCCGGGGCAGGTGCGGCATGACCCACCCCTGCTCGGCCATGGCGGCGAACCGCTCGCCGTCTCCGGCGATCGCGGCCAGCGCCTCGGCCTCCTCCCGGATCCGCTCTCGGAGCCCGGTGTCCTCGGCGTCCTGCGGGCCGATCTCGACCGGGCGCCGGTGCCCGGCCAGGGCCAGGTCGGCGACGTCGGCCGCGCGGTCGGCGGCGGAGCCGGCCAGGATCCGCAGGGTGGAGGCCCGGCGCAGGTAGCGGTGGGCGTCGTGCTCCCAGGTGAAGCCGATGCCGCCGTGCACCTGGATGCAGTCCCGGGCGCATTCGAGGGCGGCGTCGGGGGCGATGAGGCCGGCGACCGCGGCGGCGAACCGCACCTGCTCGGGCGCGGGCCCGCCGGGGTTCTCCGCGTAGCCGCGCGCGGCGTCCCACACCGCGGCGCGGGCCTTCTCCAGGGCGATGGCCATCCGGGCGCACTTGTGCTTGACGCCCTGGAACCGGCCGATCGGCCGGCCGAACTGGACCCGGACCCCGGCGTAGTCGGCGGCGGCCGCCGTGCACCAGGCGGCGATCCCGGCGGCCTCGGCTCCGAGCAGCACCGCGGCGATCCCTTCCGCGTCCTCCCGCTCCAGGCCGGCGAGCAGGGCGCCGTCGGGCACCGGCAGGGCGTCGGCGTCCAGCCGGGCGACGCCGCGGCCGAGGTCGAGCGCGGGCAGCGCGGTGCGCCGGAACGCCGCGCCGTCCAGGACCGCCCAGGCCTCTCGGCCGCCGGTGAGCAGCGGGACGAGGACGTGGTCGGCCCCGGCGCCCTCCAGGACCGGCCGGAGCGTTCCGGAGACCGCGATCCCGCCGCCCGGTGCGGGGACGGCGGCCAGGGCGGGGCCGGGGGCGACGGCCGCGGTGCGGCTCCCGTCGGCCAGTCCGGGCAGCAGCCGCTCGCGCAGCTCGGGCCCGCCGAACCGGTCGATCAGCGCCGAGGCGAGCACGGTCGGCAGGAACGCGCCGCCGGCCAGGCCGCGGCCGAGCTCCTCCAGGGCCACGGCGAGCTCCGGCAGGCCGCCGCCCTGCCCGCCGTACTTCTCCGGCAGGTGCAGGCCGAGCAGGCCCTGGGCGGCCAGGCCGGCCCGGAGGGCGGGCGGGTCCTGCCCCTCCTCCCCCGGCCCGGCGCCGCCCGGGCCGTCCGGTACGGTGCGTTCGATCAGGCCGCGCACCGCCGCGGCCAGCTCTTCGTGTTCTCCGGTCAGTCCGATCGCCATCGGCAGCTCCTCGGTCCGGTTCGCGCTGGTCCTGCCGCGACACCAGACTAGAACTCGTTATATATACAGAGTCAACTAGGATCGGCCTTTCCGGTCTGGGCGAGCCGTCCAGCTCCTGCTGGTTCGGCGCACCGACCCCGGTACGTCCGCGGAAGATCCGATACGAACAGGTTTCACGCGCCGACCCGGTCGGCGGAAAGGCGGTCGCCCGTGACCGGTCTGGTCGCCGCGCTGCTCGCGGCCGCGGTCTACTCCGTCGGCCTGGCCGTCGAGCAGCGCGCCCTGCACCGCGCGCCCTCCATCTCGGTGCGCCGCCCGCTGCACCTGGCCCGGACCCTGCTGGGCGATCCGCGCTGGGTGGGCGGCTGCCTGCTGGCCGCCCTCGGCAGCCTCGGCCTGGTGGTCGCCCTGGGGCTGGCCCCGGTCTCGGTGGTCCAGCCCGCCTTCGCAGGCGGCATCGCGCTGATGCTGCTGCTGACCGCGCTGGTGCTGGGCGACCCGATCTCCCGCGGGGAGAAGGCCGCGCTGGCGCTGATGCCGGTCGCGCTGCTGCTGCTCAGCCTCTCCCTAGGGAACGGCGGGAGCACCGGGACCACCCCGGACATGCCGTTCCTGCTCGCGGTGAGCGTGGGCACCGTGGCGGCCTGCGTCGCCGCGGTCGCCTTCGCCTCCGGCGGCGGGCGCTCGGTCTCCGCCGCCGCCATGGGGGCCGCGGCCGGCCTGGCCCAGGGCGTCGCCGGCCTGCAGGGCAAGGCGCTCGGCGGGCTCCTGGCCGACGAGGGCCTGCCCGGGGCGCTGCTCCCCGCCCTCGCCTCGCCCTTCCCCTACCTGTACGCGCTGGGCTGGGCGGTGGGCATCGTGCTCTTCCAGGCCTCCCTGCAGCGCGCCCGCGCCTCGATCACCGCCCCGGTCGCCAACGTCACCGGCAACGTCTTCATGGTCGTGCTGGGCACCCTGATCTTCAGCGAGAGCCTGCCCGAGGACCCGCTGATGCTGGCGCTGCGCGCGGCCGGGTTCCTGCTCACCCTGGTCGTCGTGGTCCTGGTGCGCGGCAACGCCGCCCAGGCCGAGGCCGACACCTCCCGGATCCGCGAGGCCGCCCCTCCCCGGTGACCCCGGCGCCGGGACCGGCGGAACGGCGGAGCGGCCCGGCGCCCTGGGACGCGGGGCCGCTCCGCCGCTGCGGGCCGGGTCAGGCCGAGACGGCGACCGCCTGGCGCAGGGCCGGGGCGGCGACCTCGGCCCAGGCGCCGATCACCCCGGCGGGCTCCTCCAGCTCGGTGGAGGCCAGCAGCAGGGCCGGCTCGACCACCCAGGCGCCCAGGTCGGACAGGAGCACCCGCAGGTCGGCCTCGATGTTGCGGCCATTGCGCAGGTCGGGCACCGAGGCCATCGGGACCGCCACGCCGCGGCCCAGGCCCAGTTCGGGCAGCCGGTCCAGGAAGACCTTGAGCAGGCCGGTGTAGGAGCCGTGCGTCTGCGGGGTGGCGACCAGCAGCACGTCGGCGGCGCGGACCGCGTCCAGCGCGTCGGCGACGTCCCGGCCGGTGTCGGCGGCCAGCAGCGCCGGGCCGAGGCGGGCCAGGTCGATGGTGTCCGGCTCGGCCTCCAGGCCGGCCTGGGCGGCGAGCGCCCGGGCGGCGCGGACCGCGGCGGAGCCGAGGGCGGAATCGGAGGCGTGGTCGGCGACGAGCACGGTGAAACGGGTCATGGGGCGGTCTCCAGTGTGCGGGCGGCGCGGGCCGCGAAAGCGCTGTGGGTTCGTCGGGCGCGACGCGTACGGTGCGCGCGCGGGCCTGATCGATGGGCCTGGATACCGGGGTGCCGCACCTCTCGGCCGACGACGGCGCTGTGGACGGCCGGGTGCACCGCACGCGGAGCGGGCGGCGGAGAGGAGGGAGAGGCGGAGGGACACGACCGGTGCGGATCCCGGGCGGGCTCGCGGCGGGAACGGCGGCGAGGGCGCTCCGGGCGTCGGGGCCTGGCCCCGACGGCGCTAACTACGACACAGGGCGCTGGCCTGCTGCCTCAGATCGACATGCAGGCGCTGGACGAGCAGCTCACCGGCGGTCATGCCCACCATCATGGGGTGAGCGGGCGCTATGGTCAATGCATGTTGGGCGGAAATGTCGCGCGCGGAACCGCCGCGGCCTCCGCCCTCCGCGACACCTCCCCGCCTCGGCGTGCGCAACGCCCCAGTTCCCTTCGGGAGCCGGGGCCGCCCCGCGCCCTGCCGGGGACGGTTCGGACGGCAGTGTGGCATCGGGCACAGGCGTGCCAGGAGAGCCCCAGAGGGCATTCGGGAGGACGCGGAACCACATGGGCGCGAACACGACGACCCTGACCAACGCACGGCTGCTCACCCCCGAGGGGTTCCGGCTCGGCTGGCTGCACATCGAGGACGGCCGGATCCGGTCACTGGGCGCCGGCGCGCTGCCCGCCGAGGCCGGCCCCGGTGTCGACGTCGGCGGCCGCACCGTGCTGCCCGGCGCGGTCGACGTGCACGTGCACGGCGGTGCGGGCGCGGCGTTCACCGAGACCGACCCCGAGCGGCTCCTCTCCATCGTCCGGTTCAACCGCGAGCAGGGCGTCACCACCGTGGTCGGCGGCCTGGTCGCCGCCTCCCCCTCCGACACCCTGGCCCAGGTCGCGGCGCTGGCCGAGCTGACCGAGGCGGGCGAGATCGCCGGGTCCTACCTGGAGGGCCCGTGGATCTCCGAGCACCGGCACGGGGCGCACGACCCGGCCCTGCTCCGCGAGCCCGACCTCGCCGAGTTCGCCCGGATCGTCAAGGCCGGGCGCGGCCACATCCGGATGATCACGGTCGCCCCGGAGCTGCCCGGCGCGCTCGACCTGGTCCGCGCCGCGGTCTCGGAGGGGATCACCGTGGCGGTGGGGCACACCGAGGCCACCTACGACCAGGCCCGGGCCGCCTTCGACGCGGGCGCCTCCATGGCCACCCACCTGTACAACGCGATGCGCCCGCTCAACCACCGCGAGCCCGGGCCGATCGGCGCGGCGCTCACCGACGAGCGGGTCGTGCTGGAGCTGATCAACGACGGCGTGCACGTCCACCCGGCCGCCGCGCAGGTGGCCTTCGACGCCGCCGGGGGCGACCGGGTCGCCCTGGTCACCGACGCGATGGCGGCCACCGGGCTGGGCGACGGCACCTACAGCCTGGGCAAGCTGGAGGTCCGGGTGGAGGGCGGCCGGGCGCTGCTCGCCGACGGAACCATCGCCAGCAGCACGATCGTCCTTCCGGACGCGATCCGCCGCGCGGTGCGGACCGTGCCCGGCGTCGACCTGGCCGCCGCGGCCCGCTCGGCCGCCACCGTCCCGGCCCGCGCCCTGGGCATCCCCGAGGTCGGCTCGCTGGAGCCCGGTTTCCACGCCGACCTGCTGATCCTCGACGACGACCTGGAGGTGGCCGGGGTGGTGCACCGCGGCGAGTGGGTCCGCCCGCTCTGACCCCGGAGCACCCGGCGCCCGATCCCCTTTGCGGCGCGCACCGCCGGCCGGCGGTGCGCGTCGTGCTTTTCGCCCCGGTACATCCCACCGGTGCACTCCGTGGCGATTTCCGGTGCGGCGTGTCGTAATGCCCGAATCACCCCTTGTGTGGAAAATGGCAGGTCAGGCGGCGGACCGCACCCTTGCCCCGGCATGCGGTCCGAGCTCCCCCTCCGCCGACCGATGAATCGGGCCACCACGGGGGAAACGTGAAGATCGTCTACCTCATCCACAACCTGTACGGCATCGGCGGCACCATCCGGACGGTGATCAACCAGGCCGAGGCCCTGGCCGAACTCGGCCACGGCGTGGAGGTCGTCTCGGTCTTCCGGCACCGGGAGGACCCGGTCCTGCCGGTCGGACCCCGGGTGGGCGTCCGCCCGGTGATCGACCTGCGCGACCCGCCGGCCGGCGAGTCCGCCCGGCGGCCCTCCCGGCTCTACCCGGTCGAGGAGAAGCTCCACCGGGACCACAGCGCCGCCTCCGACGAGCTCATCGCGCGGGCCCTCGCCGAAGCCGGGCCCGACGTCGCGGTCGGCACCCGGGCCGGACTGAACATCCTGCTCACCCGGCTGCCGCTGCGCGAGGACGGGATCGCCGTCGTCGGCCAGGAGCACCTCACCCACCGGATGTACGGCCGCGGGCTGATGGCCGCCATGTCCCGCGCCTACCCGCACCTGAGCGCGCTGGTCCCGGTCACCGAGGCCGACGCGGCCGCCTACCGCGAGCGGATGCGGCTGCCCGGCGTCGTGGTCCGGGCGATCCCCAACTGCGTTCCGGAACCCGCCCTCACCGCGGGCGGAGCACCCCGCCGCACCGTCGCCGCGGCCGGTCGGCTCACCGGGATGAAGGGCTACGACCTGCTGATCGACGCGTTCGCCCGGGTCTCCGACGAGCACCCGGGGTGGACGCTGCGGATCTACGGGCGCGGCAAGGGGCTGGACGCCCGCCGGCGGCAGATCTCCGCGCTCGGCCTGCACGACCGCGCCTTCATGATGGGCCCGCACCCGCGGATGGACGAGGCCTGGGCGATCTCCTCGTTCTGCGCGGTCACCTCGCGCGACGAGCCGTTCGGCATGACCATCGTGGAGGCGATGCGGGCCGGCCTGCCGGTGCTCAGCACCGACTGCCCGTTCGGTCCGGCCGAGATCATCACCGACGGCCACGACGGGCTGCTGGTGCCCAACGGCGACGTCGGCGCGATCGCCGACGGGCTGGACCGGCTGATGGGCGACGACGCGCTGCGCGGCCGGATGGCCGCCGCCGCCCTGGAGAGCTCCCGCCGGTACGCGCCCGAGGCCATCGCCCGGCGGCACGAGGAGCTCTTCACCGACCTGCTCGCCGCCCCGTCCGTCCCCGCGCCGCGCTCCGCGCGGACCGTGCGCCCCACCGCGCCGCCGGAGGACGGGCCCGCCCCGGACCACTGCGCCGCCGAGGCGGCGGCCGACGGGTCGGTGCGGCTGCGCTTCGCGCACCCGCCGCAGGCCGTCGTGCTCCAGGGCAAGGAGGGCGAGCAGCTCATCCCCGCGCAGAACGGGTCGGTGCCGATCACCCCGGCCGACATCAGGCGGGCCGGCGGCGCCTGCTCGGTGCTGCGCCGGGACGAGGACGGCGCCCCGGTCCCGGTCCCGGCCACCCTGCTGGACCTGCGCTCCGCGCCGGCCCCGGCCTCCGGCGGCCTCGCCGAGCACCCCGGCGGCCTGGAGTTCGTGCTGCCGCAGCGGGCCGCGGCCGGCCTGCTCCGGGTCTCGGTCCGCGGCGCCGCCCGGTACGCCGAGGTCCGCGACGTCCAGGTGGCCGCCGAAGCGGTGACGGTGACCGGCAGCGTGCTCGGCGCCGGCCGGGGCGACCCGGACGGCCTGCTGGTGCTGCGCCCGGGCGCGGGGGCGGACCGGGTCACCGCGGCCGCCCCGGTGGACGCCGCCGGCGTGTTCACCGCCGCGGTGCCCACCTCCGAGGTGGCCACCGGGCACTCCCGGCTGCTCCCCGCCCTGGACGACCCCGCGGCGCCGGTGAACTGGAGCCTGGTGCTGCGCGCGTTCGGCGCCGAGCACCGGGTGGGCCGGCTGCTGCTGGGGGCCGCCGACTGGTCCCGGATCACCGGGTACCCGCACGCCGTCGCCTGCGCCGACGGCCGGGGCGGGGCGTTCCTGGTCCAGCCCCGCTACACCCGGGCCGGCCGGCTGGCACTGCGCACCGCGCCCTGCGGCCCGGACGAGGGCGCCGACCCGCTGGCGCACGCGGTCAGCGACCTCGCGGTGCGCTGGGCGACGCCCGAGCCGCTGCCGTCCCTGCTGATCAGCGGGGCGATCCGGTCCCAAGCGGTCTCGGCCGACTCGCTCCGGCTGCTGCTCGTCGGGGACGCGCCGGACACGGTTCCGCTCCCGCTCAGCACCGAGCAGGACGCCGGCGGCGTGTACTACACCGCCTGGGTGACGCTGGCCCGGCGCGCCGTGCCGTTCGGCCGCCGGCGGGTGGTGCTGCAGACCGGCGGCGCGCTGGGCGACGCCGAGCCGGGCTGCCCGGATCCGCCCGGGCCGCGCCGGTGGTGGATCGGCCCGCTCCCGGTCTACGCGCGGATCCGGGAGGTGGACGGGGCGACCGTCATCGAGTACGCCCCGGTCGACCTCCCGCACGCGCTGCGCAGGCGAATCCGCAGGTGGCGGCGGAAGTTCCCGGGGCTCCCCGGGTGAGGGCCGGGCAGGTCCGCCCGGCGTGTCGAAGCCATGGTTACGACCTGGTAACCGTACGCAGGGTGACAATGGCGGCTACAGCAGGTCACCCGTCCGTGAGGAGGAGGCGCCATGGCCGACATCGAGAACGCCCGCTACCGCTCGGCGTCCGAGGCGCCGGAGAGCGTCGAGCGGAGGCAGCTGTCCCTGCTCGCCGAAGCGCTCACGAAGTACGGTGTCACCTCCAGCCTGGTCGGCCCCGAGCCGCCGGTCCTGCGGGTGCGCAACCCCGGTTCCGACTACGCCGTCGAGGACATCGGGTGCGAGCGGCGCGAGCACAACCACGCCTTCCTCGCCTCCTTCGGCGTCCACCTCGGCACCAGTGAGAGCATCCCGATGACCGCCAAGAAGGTCGCGTGGCTGGTCGGCGCCACCGACCCCTGACCGCCCGGATCCAGTGCCCCGCCGGCCGGCGGGCCCCTCCGCGGGCCCCGGCCCCGGGGCGCGTTCCGGGCGGTCGTCCCCCCGGAACGCGAGCGCCTCCGGCCCCGCGGCCGGAGCCGGACCGCCGCCCGGCCGGGGGATCCCCGGGCCGGCCGCCGCACCCGCCGCGCCCCGGGAGCGCCCGGAGGGCCTTCCCCCCGCGCCGGGCCGCGGACCGCGGCCGCACCGCCCCGGGAAGCCGCCGGCACCGGGGTCAGGACCGGACGGCCACCACCGACTTGCCCTGCGCATGCCCCTCCCCCTGGCGGGCCAGGGCCTCCGCGACGCCGGCCGGTGCGCAGGTCCACCCGACTGCGGGCCGCACCCGTCCGGCCCCGATCACCTCCGTGAGCACCGCGAGGTCCCCCGGTTCGGCCTCGCCGCGAACATCACCGCCCTGGGGCCGCGGCGCCGGGACGCGAACAGCCCGGATGCGCTACCTGGACGGCGCGCTGCGGACCCTGCGCGGGGCGGGCTTCCCGCCGGACCTCCTCGACCTCGCCTTCCACACGGTGGAGAACCGCATCGTCGGCCACGCCCTGCAGGAGCCGGCCTTCCCCCTCGCCCCGGACCGGGCGGAGGAGACCGGCGAGCGCATCCTGCGTTCGCTCCCGCCCGGGGACCACCCCGACCTGGCCGCGCACATCCGCCACCGCCTCCGGCAGGGGGGCGGGGACGACGGCGGGTTCGAGTTCGGGCTCCACCTGACCCTCGACGGCCTCGAACGCAGGCGCGCACGCCCCTGAAGCGGCGCGGGCGCCCGCGTACCGGCCGCGGGCCGGGCGGGCGCCAGGGTATAGGCTCGCCCCCGGGCGGGACGGGGCCCGGCTCCGTCCCCCGCGCGGACCAGGCAGGAGGTGCTCCTCCGCTTCCGGGGGCTGATGGTGGAACGGCTGGAGATCGAGAGCTTTCTGACGCTCGCCGACGAACTGCACTTCGGGCGCACCGCCGAGCGGCTGCTCGTCTCCCGGGCCCGGGTCAGCCAGACGATCCGGAGGCTGGAGCGGCGGATCGGCGCCCCGCTGTTCGAACGGACCAGCCGCAGGGTCCGGCTGACCCCGCTCGGGCGGCGGCTCCACGACGACCTCGAACCCGCATACCGGCGCATCCAGGAGGGCGTGGCCAGGGCGCAGGCCGCCGCCAAGGGCGTCGAGGGGGTGCTGCGGGTCGGCTACCTGGGGGCCGCGGCGGGCGAGTTCGTGCTCGACGTGACGGACGCCTTCACCGCCCGCCACCCCGGTTCCGAGGTGCAGATCCGCGAGACGCAGATCAGCGACCTGCTCGGGCCGCTGCGCACGGGGGAAGTGGACGTACTGGTCACCCAGTTCCCCGTCGACGAGCCCGATCTCACCCGGGGCCCGGTGGTCTTCTCCGTGCCGCGGATGCTCGCCGTACCCTCCCGGCATCCGCTGGCCGAGCGGGAGTCCGTCTCGCTCGAGGACCTCGCCCACGACAAGGTGTTCGCCTGCACCGGCGAGGTGCCGGCGTACTGGCAGGAGCACAACGCGCCGCTGCGCACCCCCGGCGGCCGGCCCGTCGAGCGCGGCCGGTCCGCCGCCACGCTGCAGGAGACCCTCGCCCTCATCGGCGCCGGCAAGGGCATCTCCCCCGTGGGCGCCGACGTCGCCCGGCGGCACACCCCGCGGGGCGTCGCCTACGTCCCCTTCACCGACGCCGAGCCGGTGGAGTACGGGATCGTGTGGCGGGCGGCCGGGGAGACCGCCCGGGTCCGCGCGTTCGTGCAGGTCGGTGCGGAGGCCGCGGCAGCGGCGGGCGATCGGTGAGCCCGGCTTACCGCACGTTGCGCTTTTCGGCGTTGTTCCAGGTCGGCAGGGGTTCGACAGTGGACCGGTGAGCAATGACCCTGCGCGTCCGAAGACGCGCCCCCAGAACCGTTCCTCCGCGCCCGCCGCGCTGTCCGCCCTCGCGCTCGGCGCGTTCGCCGTCGGCACCACCGAGGTCGTCATCGCCGGCCTGCTTCCCGAGATCGCGGCCGACTTCGGCGTCTCCATCCCCACTGCGGGGTTCCTGGTCTCCGGATACGCCCTGGGCATGGTGGTGGGCGCCCCGCTGCTGGCCGCACTCGGCACCCGGGTGCCGCGCAAGACCATGCTGCTGTGGCTGATGGCCCTGTTCATCGGCTCCAGCGTGATCAGCGCCGCGGCCCCCGCCTACGCCGTACTGATGGCGGGCCGGATCCTGTCCGCCCTGGCCGGCGGCGCCTACGTCGGCATCGGCGCCGTCACCGCCGCCGACCTGGTCCCCGAGGACCGCAGGGCCCGGGCGATCGCCACCCTGTTCATGGGGCTGAGCATCGCCAACGTGCTCGGCGTCCCCGGGGGCACCGCCCTGGGGCAGGCGCTGGGCTGGCGCTCCGCCTTCTGGGCGGTGACCGCGATCGGGGTGATCGTCCTCCTCGGGGTGCTCAGGCTCGTTCCCCACAGGCCGGCCGGGCGGGACGCGAACCTGCGCGGGGAGCTGGCGGTGTTCAAGCGGGGCCGGCTGTGGCTCGCCTACGGCGCGACCGCTCTGGGCTGGGCCCCCGCCCTGGCCGTCGTCACCTACATCTCCCCCCTGCTCACCGAGGTCACCGGCTTCTCCGACGGCGCGGTCCCGGTGGTGCTGGTCCTGTTCGGGGTCGGCATGGTCATCGGCACGCCGATCGGCGGCAGGCTCGCCGACCGCGCGCTGACGCCGGCGCTGTACGGGGTGCTCACCGCGGTCACCGCCGCCTCGCTGGTGCTGCTGCCCGCCGTGCAGGGCAAGGCCGCCGCGGTGGCCGGCTTCATCCTCTTCGGCGCGGCGGTGGCCGCGGTCATCCCGCCGGTGCAGGCCACGGTGATGGCCACCGCCGAGGGCGCGCCGAACCTGGCCTCGGCCTCGAACGTCTCCGCCTTCAACATCGGCAACGCCGCCGGCCCCTTCCTCGGCGGGGCGGCCATCGGCGCCGGGTACGGATACACCTCCCCCATCTGGATCGCCGCCCTGCTCGGCGCGGGCGGCCTGCTCTTCGCGCTGCTCTCCGGTGCGCTCGACCGGCGGGCGCGGCCGGGGCGGGGAGGCGCCCGCGGCCGCACGGGCGGAGCCGGCCGGAGCGCCGTTCCGGCCGCCGGCCGCTGAGGCCGGTGCGGCGGCCCCGCACCCCGGCACGCGAAAAGCCCCTGGTCCGCGAGTACTCTCGCGGACCAGGGGCTCTCCCTGAGGTGGAGGTGGCGGGAATCGAACCCGCGTCCTTCAGCAACGAACCAGGGCTTCTCCGGGTGCAGTCCGTGCTGCCGTTCTACTCGGCCCCAGTGCTACCACGAACAGTTCACTGACGGGCCCAGCCACGAAGGTGTCCCACCCGGGCCTCGTGGCCCGATCCGGGTGGTGAGTCCTCTTAACGATGCCGGACACTGAGCCGAGGACGGGCTCAGGCCGACAGAGTCGCTATCGCTTAGGCAGCGAGGGCGAACTCAGTGCGCTTGGAATTGGCACTTGATATTTATGCGAATGCAGGATTTACGAGGTCACAAACGCAACCCTCGACCCGCTTCCCCTGATACGGCTACCGAAGTCGAAACCGATCACCCCCTGTGCAGTTTTCAACGGGCCCGGGGGCCCGCGAGCGGAGCTCGCGGCTCCGCGGGGCACCGGAGTGCCCCAGCGATCCAACGCTACCGGTACAACGCCCCGAAGGCCAAGTGGATTCCCGCGGGGCGCCGGGCGCGCCGGACCGTTATCCGTCCGTGTCCTCGGCGGGGACCGAGGAGCACTCCCCCGGCCGGTCCGCCGGGGCCCGGGTCCTGCGGGCCCGGACAGGAAGAAACCCTCGCGGGCGCGGACGAGATCCATCAACGCCACCCGCGAGGGCGGCCGGCAGGGTCGGGCCGGCCTTCCTACGGCGAGACCTCCCCCGAGATGAGGTCCCGCCTCATGGACTGGCTTCCGCAACCCCCCATTACGTCACCCAGTCAAGGGGGAAGACGCACGCAGGGCGCGCGATGGTTGCTCGCTCCCGCGAACTTTTCCGCGGGCCGTGCCCGGGGCCGCTCCGCGGCGGCCCCGCGAGCGGCTCAGCCGCCCATCGGAGGCTGCGCCGCGCCCTCCTGGCCGGCCTGGTCCGCGCCGTCGGCACCGGCGCCGGCGCCGGCGCCAGCGGCGCCCTCCTCGCCCTGCTCCGCGTCCTCGCCGTCCTCGGCGCCGCCGAGCACCGGGGCCTCGTACTCGGCCTCGACGTAGCCGACCGGCAGCCCCTGCAGGAAGCCGGTCCCGCCGAGCAGCGCGTACTGGTCCCAGACCTGGTCCGCCGGGACCTCGGCGACGGCCGCGAAGGCGACGTGGCCCTGGTAGCCGACGAACCACTGGACCGCGGTGTCCTTGCCGCCGATCTTCTGCTCGACCTGGGAGACCTGGCCGTGCACCGGGACGGTGCCGATGTTGGCCGGGGTGGCCTGGCCGCGCTCCACCGTGGCGCGCATCAGGGCGCGCAGCTCCTTGACGGTGCCCGCGTCCAGCTCCCGGTCCTCGCCGGGCTTCTCCGCGATGTCGTCGTCGGCGTCGACCGCGAGCCGGGGGGCGTGCCAGGTGCCGTCGGCCACCGCACCCGCCACCAGCGCCATCGACAGCGGGCTCACCGTGACCCCGTCGGTGCCGGCCATGCCCGCGGCGGTGCCGGCCTCACCGGAGGCGGAGAGCTCGCCGCTGTAGGTGGGCAGGGAGAGCTGCCAGTCGCCGCCGATGCCGAACTGCTCGGCCGCCTCGGCCAGGCCCGCCTCGCCGGTCTTCTCGCCCAGGCCCGCCAGGGCCGAGGTGCAGCCGGTGGCGAAGGCCGTGGCCAGGTCCTGCGGCTGGGTCCACTGCCCGGTCTCGTTCTCGTTGCCGAACTCGGTGCCGCCGACCTCGACGCCGGGCTCGCAGGCCAGCTGCGCGTCGGCGCCGGAGACCGCCCCGGTCTGCAGGGCGGCGGCGGCCGAGACGATGCCGAAGGCGCCGCCGGGGCGGTACTCCTCGGTGAACGCGCCGGTGTTGTCGAAGGCGTTCGGGCGGCTGGCCGAGGCGAGCACCTCGCCGGTGCGGGAGTCGACGGCGACCAGGTGGCCGCGGCCCGGCATGCTCTGCAGCGCGCTCTCCGCGGCCTGCTGCACCTCGGCGTCCAGGGTGGTGGTGACGGAGCCGCTGGGCGTGCCGGGCCACTCCTTGAGCACGCCGGTCTGCTCGCCGTCCTCGCCGAGGGTGACCACCTCGGTGGTGGCGGTACCGGCCAGGCGCTGCTGGAAGACGTTCTGCATGCCGCTCAGCCCGACCGTGTCGCCGGCCTGGTAGGCGCTGGCGACCCGGGAGGAGACGTTGTGCTCGGCGGTGCCGGCGACCTCGCCGACCACGCCGCGGGCGGTCTCGGGGGTGAGCGGCATCGCGAGGGACCTGGTCTCCACGCCGGGGATCGCCTTGGCCTCGGCCAGCACCCCGGCCTTCACGTCCTTCTTCCGGAGCAGCACCAGCGGCTGGAACTCCTCCGGCGGGGCGGAGCGGACCCGGTCCATCAGCGGGTCGGGGTCCTCGCCGAGCAGCTCGGCCAGCGCGGTGATGTTCTTCTCCGCGTCCTTCAGGCCGGACGGGACCACGCCGAAGGCGGTCACCGCGTCCTCGCCGACCAGCGCCCTGCCGGTGCGGTCGTGGATGCCGCCGCGGTCGGGCACGTCGTAGCTGACCGCGAGGCGCTCGCCCGCGCCGAGGTCGGGGTGGATCACCGAGGGGTCCCAGACCACGCGCCAGCCGTCGCCGCCGCGGCGCAGCTCCATCCGGCCGGTGTACTTCCACACCGGGTCGCCGATGCCCAGGTCGGCCTGGGCCTCGAACTCGGAGACGGCGGTGTCGCCGTCCTGCTCCAGCGGCCCCAGGCCGAACCGGACGCCGGCCAGGTCGAGCTGGTCGTGCGCCTCCTCCAGCGCGGCCGCGACCTCTTCGGGGTCGCCGTCGGTGAAGGAGGCCGCGGCGGCGTAGTCACCGGCCTGCCAGTCCAGCAGGAAGGTGCGGACCGCCACGTCCGGCCGGGGCTGGGTGGTACATCCGGCTAGTGCCGCCGCCGCGATGACACCGGTGCCTGCGGCGATGAAGCGGCGGAAGTGGCGGGGGGACACCCTGGTGAATCCTTTCCCGGTGCCTAGCGCCGGCGGCGCAAGGCGCGTTCGATATCGCGCTGCGCCTCCCGCGCGGCGATGTCCTGGCGTTTGTCGTGGCTGCGCTTACCGCGGGCCAGGGCGATCTCGACCTTGGCCTTGCCGTCGCTGAAGTAGAGCGAGAGCGGGACCAGGGTACGCCCGGGCTCCTGGGTCTTCCCGATCAGCCGGGAGATCTCGGAGCGGTGCAGGAGCAGCTTACGCGGTCGGCGGGAGGCGTGGTTGGTCCAGGTCCCGTGGGCGTACTCCGGGATGTGGACGTTCTCCAGCCAGACCTCGCCGTTCTTCACGTGGGCGAAGCCGTCGGCCAGCGAGGCTCGGCCGGCGCGCAGCGACTTGACCTCGGTCCCGGTGAGGACGAGGCCCGCCTCGTAGGTGTCGTCGATGTGGTAGTCGTGCCGGGCGCGCCTGTTCTGCGCGATGAGTTTGCGCCCTTTTTCCCGAGGCACAGGACCTCTCCTCTTTCCGGTCCGTTCCCTGATGGGGGCGGGCCGCCGGTCCGCGGAACCCCGGGGCCCGCCCGTCGGTGCGGGCGGGCCCCGGAGGGTGCATCACACCCGCAGGTAGCGCCGGAGCGTCAGGAACGACGCGATGGTGCAGAGCAGGATGCCGAGGATCAGCGAGAGCCCGATGACGTAGGCGACGGAGCCGCCGCTCAGTGAGACGTCGAAGTTGAACCAGCTCTGGATCCGGTCCAGCAGCAGGAACTTGGCCCCGACGATGAAGCCGGAGGCGATGACGCCGCCGATCAGGCCGGAGATGGCGCCCTCCAGCAGGAAGGGGAGCTGGATGTAGAAGTTGGACGCACCGACCAGGCGCATGATGCCGGTCTCCCGGCGCCGGCTGTAGGCCGACAGCCGGATGGTGTTGCCGATCAGCAGCGCGGCGGCGGCCAACTGGACGAACGCGACCACCAGGGCGGCCCACTTGAGGCCGTCGAGCAGCTCGAAGAACTGGTCGAGGACCTGCTGGTCGTTGTGGACGGAGTCGACCCCCGGGCGGCCCTCCACGGCGTTGAGCACCGCGTCGAACTGGTTGGGGTCCTTGAGCTGCACCCGGAAGTTGTCCGGGATGTCGCCCTCCTGGGCGGCCTCGGTCAGCGCCTGGTTCTCCGAGAAGCGGTCCTGGAACTCCTTCCAGGCCTCCGCCGCGGTGACGTACTCGACGTTGCTCACCTCGGGCAGGGACTCAAGGTCGGCCTGGAGGCTCTCCCGGTCCTCCTTGGTGGCCGCCCCGTTCTCCTGGCAGACCTTGGACGGGGAGACGTCGGTGCACATGTACACCGTGACCGAGACCCGCTCGTCCCAGAACTGCCGCATGTGCGAGATCTGCTGCTGGACCAGGAGACCGCTGCCGAAGAGGGCGAGCGAGATCGCCACCGTAATGATGACGGCGATCGTCATCGTGAGGTTTCGGCGCAGGCCGATCCACATCTCGGAAAGTACGAATTGTGCTCGCATGAGTGTTGAAGGTCCATCCTTGAAGGCTTCGGCGCTGCTCCGGCCGGGTCAGCGGCGGGCTCTCGCCACCCGTCGTTCGGTAGGGCCGGGTCAGTAGGCCTGGCCGTAGACGCCGCGCGTCTGGTCTCGGACGACCACGCCCTCTTCCAGCTCGATGACGCGCTTGCGCATCGAGTCGACGATGGCGGCGTCGTGCGTCGCCATCACCACGGTGGTGCCGGTCCGGTTGATTCGGTCCAGCACCTTCATGATGCCGATCGAAGTGGCGGGGTCGATGTTTCCGGTGGGCTCGTCGGCCAGCAGGATCTGCGGGCGGTTCACGAACGCGCGGGCGATCGCCACGCGCTGCTGCTCACCGCCGGACAGCTCGTCGGGCATCCGGTTGGACTTGCCCTCCAGGCCGACCAGCTCGACCACCTCCGGCACGACCTTGCGGATGAACCGGCGCGGCTTGCCGATGACCTCCAGCGCGAACGCGACGTTCTCGAAGACGTTCTTGTTCGGCAGCAGGCGGAAGTCCTGGAAGACGCAGCCGATGCGGCGCCGCAGGTGCGGGACCTTCCAGTTGGACAGGCGCGCGAGGTCCTTGCCTGCGACATGCACCCTGCCCTTGGTGGGCTTCTCCTCTTTGAGGACGAGCCGGAGGAACGTTGATTTACCCGAGCCGGACGGGCCGACGAGGAAGACGAACTCCCCCTTCTCGACGTCGATGGAGACGTTCTCCAGTGCGGCGCGCTTCTGGGTCGGGTAGACCTTGGTGACGTTTTCGAAGTGGATCACAGGTGCATCACAAGGTTCTCGAAGGTAGGGGCACCCAGGCGGACACAGCGCTTCCGCTCAGGGCAGTACCGGCCACGGGGCCAAACGACAGTGTAGAGGCGATCGCAACCCGGAATGTCCTTGAAGATACGGACCCCGGGCCCCGCCGCCGGGGCGGGGCGATCCGGCGGAGAGCGGGTCTGCACCCGGCTCCCGCCTGGCCCACCTGCCGCATCGGCCACGGCCGCCCGTCGACCGGGCAGCAGAAACGAGCATATCGGAACTGTCAACCGAACATAACGGTAACGTATCGCGAGCCTCGTCCCCGGGCCGCCGCTGCTACCCCCGACTACTCCCCGGAAGCCCCTTCTGCACTGCGCATCCAGCGGATCTCGGCGTCGATGAACCCGTCGATGTCGCCCTCCAGGACGCCGGCCGTGTTCCCCGTCTCCATCCCGGTGCGGGTGTCCTTGACGCTCTGGTACGGGTGGAGCACGTAGTTGCGGATCTGGGTGCCCCAGCTGCTGGTGCCCTCGCCGCGCAGCTCGTCCAGCTCGGCCCGCTCCTCCTGGCGCTTGCGCTCCAGCAGCTTGGCCTGGAGCATGCCCATCGCGGTGGCCTTGTTCTGCAGCTGCGAGCGCTCGTTCTGGCAGGAGACCACGATGCCGGTGGGCAGGTGGGTGATGCGCACCGCCGAGTCGGTGGTGTTCACGCCCTGGCCGCCGGGGCCGGAGGAGCGGTACACGTCGACCCGCAGGTCGCCGTCGTCGATGTCGATGTGGTCGCTCTGCTCCACCACCGGGACGACGTCGATGCCGGCGAACGAGGTCTGCCGCCGGTTCTGGTTGTCGAACGGGGAGATCCGGACCAACCGGTGCGTGCCGTGCTCGCCGCGGAGCGTGCCGTAGGCGTAGGCCGCCTTGACCGCGAAGGTGGTCGACTTGATGCCGGCCTCTTCGGCGTAGGAGGTCTCGTAGACCTCGGTGGAGTAGCCGTGCTTCTCGGCCCAGCGCAGGTACATCCGCTGCAGCATCTGCGCCCAGTCCGCCGCGTCCACCCCGCCGGCCTGCGCGTTCACCGTGACCAGCGCTTCGCGTGCGTCGTAGGGGCCGTTCAGCAGGGTGCGGACCTCCAGCTCGCCGATGTCGGCGCGGAGCGCCTCCAGGTCGCGGTCGGCCTCGGCCCGGGTGTCCGCGTCCTCCTCCGCCTCGGCCAGCTCGTAGAGGACGCCCAGGTCCTCCAGGCGCTGCCCGATGGAGGTCACCTTGTTGACGGTGGACTCCAGGTCCGACAGCCGCCGGGTGACCGACTGCGCCCGCGCCTGGTCGTTCCAGAGCTCGGGGTCGGCAGACTGCTCGCGCAGTTCGGCGATCTCGGTGTTCTTGGCGTCCAGGTCGAGCACGGCCTCGACGCTCGCCAGCGTCGAGGCGAGTTCCTTGAGCTTCTCTGCGGGGTCTACGTCTGCCACGGACCCAAGTCTAGGGCGTCCGCGCC
This sequence comes from Nocardiopsis potens DSM 45234, assembly GCF_000341105.1. Lineage (GTDB taxonomy): Bacteria > Actinomycetota > Actinomycetes > Streptosporangiales > Streptosporangiaceae > Nocardiopsis_A > Nocardiopsis_A potens. The sequence continues at coordinate 45,099 of NZ_ANBB01000035.1, read as the reverse complement.
GTGCTCGCGGAGAGCGGCTCCGCCGCCGTGCGCCCCGCCCTCTCGGAGGCGGAGCGCACGGCGGCGGAGGAGCGGGACCGGGGCCGGCCCGCGCGGGCCGGCCCCGGTCACCGGTGTCCGGTCGTCCGGGTCACTCCCCGGTCAGCGAGCGGATGGAGCGCAGCGCCACGGAGAGCGTGGCCAGGTCGAACCGCTCGGTCTCCCAGATCTCCGAGGTGGTCTCCCCGGCCCGCTTGACCGACTCCAGGTTCTGCTCGGCCCAGTGCGCCGACAGCGACTCGGCCGACTCCTCGGCCCCGCCGGAGCGGAGCACGTCCCGGGTGAGCTCGGCGTGCGTGGCGTACAGGTCGTCGCGGACCGCCGAGCGGGCCATGGTGGCCCACCGGTCGTCCCGCGGCAGCGCGATGATGCGCTCCCGCAGCCGGCTGATCTGCAGCCGGTCGGCCAGGTCGAAGTAGACCTCGGCGGCCTTGCGCAGCGGCCGGCCGGTCTGGTCGGCGACCGAGACCAGGTCGAACACCGAGTAGGCCGGGACCATCCCGGCGACCCGCTCGGCGAGCTCGGCGGGCACCCCGCGCCCCTTGAGGGCGTCCCGGCGCTCCTGGTAGGCGGCCAGGTCGCGGCCCTCCAGCAGCTCGGGCAGCTGCGGCACGATCTCCGCGGCGCCCTCGGCGAAGTAGGCGACCTCCTCGCCGATGCCGAACCGGCCCGGGCGGTTGCGCAGCAGCCAGCGGGTGCAGCGCTCGGTGAGCTTGCGCGCCTCCAGCAGCATCTGCAGCTGGGTGTCGACGTCGATGACGTGGTCCAGCTCCTCCACCGCCGACCAGAAGCCGCGCAGCCCGAAGACGTCCATCGCCACCAGGTAGGCCCGGGCGATGTCGGCCGGGCCCGCGCCCAGCTCCTCGTTCATCCGGAAGGCGAACGTGGAGCCGGACCGGTTCACCATGTCGTTGACGACCCGGTTGGTGATGATCTCCCGGGCCAGCGGGTGCTCGGGCATGGCGTCGGCGTAGCGCTCGCGCAGCGCCGTGGGGAAGTACTCGGTCAGGGTGGACCGCAGGTAGGGGTCGCCCGGCAGGTCGCTCTCGGCGACCGCGTCCTTCAGCGTGATCTTGGTGTACGCGATGAGGGTGGCGAACTCCGGGCCGGTCAGCCCCTGGCCGCTGGAGCGGCGGGCCGCGATGGCCTTCTCGTCCGGCAGGAATTCCAGCTTGCGGTCCAGGTCGCCGTCGCGCTCCAGCCTGCGCATGTAGCGCGAGTGGACGTGCAGCATCTCGTTGGTCTGCTTGCGGGCCGCGGCCAGCACCACGTTCTGCGCGTAGTTGTCGTCCAGGACCAGCTCGGCGACCTCGTCGGTCATCCCCAGGAACAGCTCGTCCCGGTCGGACTGGGAGAGCCGGCCGGCGCGGACCTCGCGGTCCAGCATGATCTTGATGTTCACCTCGTGGTCGGAGGTGTCCACCCCGGCGGAGTTGTCGATGAAGTCGGTGTTCACCCGGCCGCCGGCCAGCGCGTACTCGATCCGGCCCAACTGGGTCAGGCCGAGGTTGCCGCCCTCGCCGACCACCTTGCAGCGCAGCTCGGAGCCGTTGACCCGGACCGGGTCGTTGGCCTTGTCGCCGACCGAGGCGTCGGTCTCCACCGACGACTTGACGTAGGTGCCGATGCCGCCGTTCCACAGCAGGTCCACCGGGGCGCGCAGGATGTGCTGGATGAGCTCGAACGGCGTCACCGCGGTGACGTCGTCCGGCATGCCCAGCGCGGCCCGGATCTGCGGGGTGACCGGGATCGACTTCGCGGTCCGCGGGAAGACCCCGCCGCCCGCGGAGACGAGCTTCTCGTCGTAGTCCGCCCAGGAGCTGCGGGGCAGCTCGAACAGGCGGCGCCGCTCGGCGTAGGAGACCGCCGCGTCCGGGTCGGGGTCGATGAAGACGTGCCGGTGGTCGAAGGCGGCCACCAGCCGGATGTGCTCGGAGAGCAGCATGCCGTTGCCGAACACGTCGCCGGACATGTCGCCGACGCCGACCGCGGTGAACTCCTCGCTCTGCACGTCGGTGCCCATCTCCCGGAAGTGGTACTTGACCGACTCCCAGGCGCCGCGGGCGGTGATGCCCATGGCCTTGTGGTCGTAGCCGACCGAGCCGCCGGAGGCGAAGGCGTCGCCGAGCCAGAATCCGCGCCGCTTGGCGATGGCGTTGGCGGTGTCGGAGAAGGTCGCGGTGCCCTTGTCCGCGGCGACCACCAGGTAGTAGTCGTCGCCGTCGTGCCGGACCACGTCATCGGGGTGCTCCACGGTGCCGCCGACGAGGTTGTCGGTGACGTCCAGCAGGCCGCTGATGAACTGCTGGTAGCACTCCACGACCTCGGCCATCACCGCGTCCCGGTCGCCGCCGGCGGGCAGCCGCTTGCAGACGAAGCCGCCCTTGGCGCCGTTCGGCACGATCACCGAGTTCTTCACCATCTGCGCCTTGACCAGGCCGAGGATCTCGGTGCGGAAGTCCTCCGGCCGGTCCGACCAGCGCAGGCCGCCGCGGGCGACCGGGCCGAAGCGCAGGTGCACGCCCTCCACCCGGGGCGAGTACACGAACATCTCGAATCTGGGCCGCGGGTCCGGCAGGTCCGGGATGGCCTGCGGGTCCAGCTTGAGCGTGAGGTAGGGCTTGCGCAGCCCGGCCGCGTCGGTCTGGAAGTGGTTGGTGCGCAGGGTGGCCTCGATCGCGGCCAGGAAGGAGCGCAGGATGCGGTCTGAGTCCAGGCTGGCGACCTGGTCCAGCTCGCCGCGGATCTCCTCGGTGATGCCCTCGGAGCGCTCGGCCCGGCCGGCGTCGGAGTGCGGCGTGAAGCGCGACTCGAAGAGCTTCACCAGCAGGCTCGCGATGCGCACGTTGGAGACCAGCACATCGGCCATGTAGGCGGGGGTGAAGGTGCTGCCGGTCTGGCGCAGGTACTTGGCATAGGCGCGGAGCACGGTGAGCTGGCGCCAGTCCAGGCCGCCGTTGAGCACCAGCGCGTTGAAGCCGTCGGACTCGCCGCGGCCCTCCCACAGCGCGGTGAAGGCGTCCTCGAAGAGGAACTTGAGCCGGTTCGGCTCGGTCTCGACCGCGCCGTCCAGCGGCGCCAGGCCGAAGTCGTAGACCCAGGCGCGGGCCTCGCCCCCGCGCCGCGCCCCCGGGCCGGTGATGCCGTAGGGGCGCTCGTCGACCACCTCGACGCCCATGTTCTCCAGCAGCGGGAGCACCCGGGAGAGCGAGACCGGCGCGCCGCGCCGGTACAGCTTGAGGTGCCAGGGGCCGTCGCCGTCGCCCTTGCGGTGCAGGTTGACCGCGAGCTCGTCCTCGCCGAGCGCGGAGATCCGGGAGATGTCGTCGACCGCGGTGCGCGGGTCGGTGTCGACCTTGTACCCCTCGGGCAGCGCGGTGCCGAACTCGCGCATCACGTCGGCGGCCTCGTCGGCGCCGAACCGCTCGGCGAGCTCGACCAGCAGGTCGTCGTCCCAGGAGCGGGAGGCGCGGACGATCTCGGCCTCCAGCTCGGCGTGGTCCACCTCGGGCAGCGCCGACTCGCGCGGGGCGCGGACGATGATGTAGAGCCGGGCCAGCGGCGCCGAGCCGACCATCACGCTGTGGTCCAGGGTGGCGCCGGCGAACGCCTCGCCGAGGACCCGCTGCACCTCCATCCGGACCTTGGTGTTGTACCGGTCGCGCGGCATGTAGATGAGGCAGGACATGTACCGGCCGTACACGTCGCGGCGCATGAACAGCCGGGTGCCGCGCCGCTCGCGCAGCCGCAGCACGCCCATCACGACCCGGTGCAGCTCCTCCACCGAGGTCTGGAACAGCTCCTCGCGCGGGAAGCCCTCCAGCACCTCGGTGAGGTCCTTGCCGTCGTAGGACTCGGGGTCGAAGCCGGCCAGGTCGAGCACCTCGGCCAGCTTGCGGCGGAGGATCGGGATCTGCTTGATGCTGCTGGTGACCGCCTCGTGGGTGAACAGGCCCAGGAAGCGGCGCTCGCCGACGATCTCGCCCTCGGCGTTGAACTCCTTGACGCCGATGTAGTCCAGGTAGCGCGGGCGGTGCACGGTGGCCCGCGAGTTGGCCTTGGTGAGCACCAGGACGTGCGGCTCGCGCGCCTTGGCCCGGACCGCGGGCGGCAGCGCCGCGAAGCTCTCCGAGACGTGCGCGTCCATCCGCAGGATGCCCAGGCCGCTGCCGGCGCGGGGCTTGAGGGCCTCGTTGCCCTCCGCGTCGGTGACCAGGTCGTACTCGCGGTAGCCCATGAAGTAGAAGTGGCCGTCGGCGGCCCAGCGGAGGAACTCCTCGCTCTCGCCGATCTCCCGGGCCGGCACGCCGCCCTTGGCGAGCACCGGTACGGAGGAGGCGACCTCCTCGGCCAGCGCCGTGGCGCGGGCGCGCATCTTGCCCTTGTCCTCGTCGACCTCGCGCACGTCGCCGAGGACCCGCTCCAGGTCGGAGGCGAGCTGCTTGAGCATCGCGGGGTCGGTCTGGCGGTCCAGCTCCAGGTGCATCCAGGACTCGGCGATCGGCAGCAGGCCCTCGCCGTCGTCCTCCGGCTCGACCTCCAGGAGGCGGCCGTTCAGGTCGCGGGAGACCCGCAGCTGGGGGTGGACCACCAGGCGGACGCCGATGCCCAGCCGGGTCAGCTCCATGGTGACCGACCCGACGAGGAAGGGGGCGTCGTCGGTGACGATCTGGGCGACGGTGGCGCCGCTGTCCCAGCCGTCCTCGGCCGAGGTGGGGTTGAACACGCGGACCTTGGCACGACCCTGCTGCCGCTCCTCGGCGAAGGCGCGGTGCGCCAGCGCGGGGCCGCAGACGCCGGAGGCGGTCCGCTCCTTGAGTTCCTCGGGGGCGACGTGGCGGTAGTAGAGCTTGAGGAAGCGCTCGGCGCTCTCGGGGCCGCCGGCGGCGCCGATCCGCTCGGCGGGGTCGGCGCCGTCGGGGGCGCTCCCGCTCCGCTCGGTCCATTCCGCGATTGATTCGCTCACCAGTCGGTCCTGAACGGCGTCAGGCTGGGCGGGCATGTTCGATCTCACTCCTTTGTGAGTCGTCGGGGGTCGCCGTGGTTCCGGCCCGCCGGCCGGCGCCACGCCTCGTCACGTGGATCATCGGGTGATGTGACTTGTGAAGTTCTGTTACCGCCGGCGGCGCCGTACCGCCCAGCGGTCACCCGCGGAGGCGGCACGGCCCCGCACGGGGTGCCTGTGCGCACAGGTCGTGGCCGTATCGGCCGGACGCCCTTGTCCGGCCTTCGCCTTGAGACAGGCTACTCCGATTAACACGGGTTCACCCCACTCGACACCTTCATAGCCGTTAACGTTACGTAACCCCACGTTTCAGCTGGAAGAACGCAGCTCGGCACAGGAGGGCCCACTCAGGACGCTACGGCGCCGCACCGGAAGGGGCCAGTGCCCCGGCGCGGCCGTCCGCTTCCGGACAGGGGTTCGGGGAGGGCGGGTTCCCCTCCTTCATACCCGATCCCCTCCGCCACCGCCGCCCTCCGCATCGATTCCCCCGCGCACGCCGCGCTCCCGGCACCGGAACCGGCGCCGGGGAGGGCTGGGGGAGGGTCAGCCGGGGAGGGCGGTGGCCCGGCGGACCGCGCTCACCACCGCCTGGGGGTCGGTGAGGTCGGGCAGCACCTGGCCGGCCCCGGCGGCGCGCAGCTGCGACTCGGTGGCCGACCCGCTGAGCACCGCGATCGGCGCGGCCCGGCCGATCACCGCGGCCTCCACGTCGCGCACCGAGTCGGTGATATAGACGGTGGACTCCTCGGGGAAGGCCGCGCCCTTGGCCTCCCCCGCCCGCATCCGGGTGAACTGGATCAGGCTGGCCTTGGGGTAGTGCTCGGAGCCGAAGCCGCCGATGGCCAGGTCGAGGTGGGCGTCCAGGCCGAACGCGGCGAGCTTGGCCACCGCGTTGGGCATGATCGTGCCGGTGACCACCGTCTGCACGGTGTCGTCCATGGCTGCGACCGCGGCCAGCGCCTCCCGCGCGCCCTGGGCCGCCCGCCCGCGCGCGGTGAGCTGGTCCCGCCGCCGGGCGAAGCCCTCGGCCAGCGCGTCCAGGTAGGCCGCGAGCGGCTCCTCGCCGGGTTCGCCGTCCACGTCGTTGCGGGCGAAGAACTCGAAGAAGATCTCGGAGTCGGTGCGCCCCGCCGTCGGGGCGAGGTAGACCAGCGGCACCCCGGTGACCCTCTCGAACGCCTCGGCATAGGCGGCGCGCGTGACCTGCGCGGCGTCGACGAGGGTGGGGTCGACATTCCACAAGACCAGGCGGCTGATGGCGGCTCTCCTTGCTGGCGAAGGGCTGTCGGTGGCCCCTCTATCTTGCCGCACCCCGGAACCGACCCCCCGCCCGCGGCGTCCCAGTCGGAGGACGGTGCACCGCCGGGAAGGGGATCGCGTGCAGGACAGGCTGATCGACCCGGGGCTCTTCTCCGGGGACAACTCCTGGGGCGGGGCCGCCAGCGACCGCGCGCAGAACGAGGCGATCCGGGAGCTCAACGCCGAGCTGAGCAGCGCCCGGCGGCGGCTCAACTCCGAGCTCAAGCACATCCGGGGCACCCTGGAGCAGCGGATCGACCGCATCTCCGCCTCCTTCGACGCCTTCGTCGAACTCAGCGACGTGCGCGAGCGGCTGGCCCTGTTCACCCCGTGCGCACTGGTCCGGCACCGGGTGCTGGGCATGCTGGACGGCGCCGAGCCGCCCCTCGACGACCTCCCCGACCCCGCCGGCTACTGGCTGGCGCCGTGCGCCCGCGGCCTGGACGCGCTGCTCTCCGGCGACGTCGCGGGGGCGCAGCGGCACTTCTCCGAGGGCGCCGACCGCGACCCGCTGCGGGCGGGGGTGTTCGCGCTGCTGGCCGCGGCGGTGAAGGCGCCGGAGGCGGCGCCCGGCCTGGCCGCGTGGATCCTGCCCGGCGTGCTGCCCTCACTGCCCGAGCAGGTCACCGCCTACCAGCGGGTGCTGCTGCTCCTGGCCGTCGAGGGCCGGTTCGGGGAGACCGCCGCCGAGCGCGCGCTGGCCGTCTCCGAGGAGCGGCTGCGCGACGGGGAGGAGGGGCGGGAGGCCTCCGAGTCCGCGGCCGAGGAGGTGCTGCGCCGGGTCGGCCGGAACGCGGCGGCGCCGAAGCCGCCGTCCGGGGTCTCCCCGGCCGAGCCGCTGGACGGGCTCTTCACCGCCGCCGCGCGGCTCGCCGCCATCCGGTCCCGCCTGGAGGCCGCACCGCCGGACGGCGGAGACGAGGTCCCCGACGCCCCGGCCGAGCTCGCCGAGGCCGAGCGGGTGCTGCGCCTGCTGGTCGAGGAGGGGAGCCGGGAGGAGGCCCCGCTGGTCCGCCGGGCCGCGCAGCTGCGCGCCGTGGTGGAGAGCAGCGGCGACGCCTCCGCCGACGTCGAGGTCCCGGCCTGGGACGCGGTGACCGACCCCGCCGCCGAGCTGCTGGTGGAGATCTGCACCGATGCGGACGCCTCGCCGGCGGGCGCCGTGTTCGCCCGCCGGCTGCTCGCCCCGGAGCTGCGCGCCGCCGCCGAGCGCTGCGCGGAGCAGGTCCGGGGGCCGCTGCCGGACCGGGCCGCCGCGCAGAGCGGGGGCGTCTCGGTGCGGATCGGCGCGCAGGGGGCGGACCAGGGGGAGCTGGCCGCGGGCGAGCGGCGCGCGGTGGAGGCGTACGACGGGCCCGGCGGGTCCCGGATGCTGCCGATCGCGATCGCGGCCGGCGGCGCCGTCTTCGCGGTGGGCGCACTGCTCTCCGGCGAGATGTCGCTGTGGGCCTTCGCCGTCGGCGGGTTCCTGGTCGGCGGGCTGCTCCACCTCTCCGAGCGGAAGAAGGACGACGAGGTCCGCACGTCCGCGGAGGCCGAGGGCGCCCGGCTCCGCACCCGGGTGGAGAAGGCCGCCGACGAGTGGCGGGCCTACCTGGAACGGGCCGAGGAGACCCGGTCCCGGGCCGCCGGCGACCTTGAGGCGATCCGGCGCCTGCTCGCCTCCGGCTGACCCGGGGCCGGGCCGCCCCGACCCCGTTGATCTTGACGTTGCGGGGCCATCAAGGCCCGTTGACAGCCCCGCAACGTCAAGATCAACGCCCGGGCCGGGTCAGCCTTCGCGGGCGGCCCCGTCCGGCCAGATGACCTCGACCGGGACCCCGGCCGCCCGTGCGGCCTCGACGGCGTCCCCGGTGCCGCCCTTACCGCCGGCGGGACGGCCGTCCCAGACCGCGAAGAGGCGGTCGACGCCGTTCAGGACGGTGGCGTTGGCCTCGGCGTAGGCGGCCTCGCTCGCGGTCCGGTGCGGCATGTAGCGGACCAGGTCGGAGCGGATGAGCAGCCCGTCGAAGGCGTCCCGTTCGGCGGGGGCGACCTTGGCCTCCCGGTAGTCGGCCGAGGGGAGGATCGCCTCCAGCCGCCCGCCGGCCTCCAGGACCTCCTCGGCGAACAGCTGGTCGGCGCCCTTCGCCAGGCAGGAGAGCCCGACCAGCCCGTTCCCGGCGTAGGGGGCGAGGGCCTCCTTGAGGGCTCGCCGCACCAGGTCGATGGTGTCGGCGGTGAGGTTGGAGTGCCCGGTGATCCCGATCCGAGTCAAGAGGCCACCTCGCTGTTCTTCAGGGTCCGGAGGAAGGAGGCCCATTCCACGCCGCTGAAGGCGAGGTGCCCGGCCTCCGGGTTCACGGAGTCCCGCACCGCCGACCGACCAGGCAGGTCAGCCACTTCGACGCAGGCTCCCCGGTTCTGGGAGTAGTTCGACTTGCGCCATACCGCGTTCGCGCACGATTCATACACAAAAGCCACCACCCTTGAGGGTTCGAAGGAAACTCGTCCATTCAGTACCATCGAACACGAGGTACCCGGAAGCGAGGTTCTTGGAGTCCCGCACAGCCATCTGCTCAGAGAGCCCGGCGACTTCAACACATTCTCCCTGAGAGCCGCTGTAGCTGGACTTCTTCCAGCACAGCCTCTCCCTTGAAACCGAGGTCATCGGAATCATTCCTCCCGCTGCTCATGGACTTGGGCGATGCTCTCCAGCAGCGACCGCGTGGCCTTCCCCTCCTCTGTGGAGACGGCTTGGAGATGCTCGAACACCGAGGAGTAGTCTGCTATCTCCTCCTGCTCGGAGGAGAACCGGCTGGAGTCTTGTCCCTCGATGTAGACCGCCTCGAGCTCTTCCTCCTCGACCCGGAGGATGACGAATGACGTTCGGCGCATGCCGGGATGAGCCCCGGCAGAGAACGGAAGTACCCGCAGAGAGACAGCGCCGTCTCCAGAAAGAGTGATCAGTCTCCGGACTTGCTCGGCCATGACGGCAGGTGGGCCGACCTGCTGTCGGAGCGCTCCTTCAGCGATGACCAGTTTGAGATGCGGAGGACGTTCACTTTCCAGAACGGCCTGTCGCTCCTTCCGCACCTCGACTTCACGATCAACATCGCTGTTGGGGCGGAGCGTCGCCTCGATCACGGCTCTGGCATAAGCCTCGGTCTGCACAAGCCCGGGCACGAGCTGCGAGTGAAACATCTCGACGACCGACGCCTGCGCTTCCACATTGGCATATGTCCGATAGCTGCGCTCCAGATCGTAGGGCTGCCAGTAGTCGGGCCGACGCGCCTGGCGGCGGAGCTCCATGAGCTCCTCGAAACGCTCAGTGGCTTCGTACACCTGGCAGAGGCGTTCGAGAGCAGCCGGGCCGGGAACCGCGCCACGATCTCCCGGGGTCTCCCAGCGCGCCAGACTGCCACCGCTCGTACGCAGCGCCTTGACGACATCATTGAATTTTCGATCACCACGCAGCTGCCTGAGCTGTCGAGCGAGGCGCCACTGGGCGAGAGTCGGATTCCGCTCCATGCTGGGATCTTGCCGTTTCTTCACATCGGGGGACAAGTCGCTCAACTTCTAAATGAGACTTGCAGATAGCAGTTGACTGCGCTTCACTGTAATCGCGTTCACACCGAGCGTGTCATCTTCCGCTCTCTCCCTTGAGGTGAGCTCCTGTGTCCCTCGCACACGGCTTCCAGCCCGATGTCACGACACTGTTCCTGCCCGGCCTGCGGCTGGGCGAGGTGCGCACCACGCGGGAGTACGTCTCCCTCGTCCTGCGCGCCGAACCGGCGGACACCCACAGCACCGCCGCCCTCCTGACCAGCGAACTCGTCACCAACGCGCTGATCCACGGGGACTCCCGCAACACCGCCTGCCCGCGCACCGGCCTGCTCGCCCGGTGCCGCCCGCTGCACGTCACCGTCGAAGTCCTGGCCGCCCAGGTCTGCGTCCTCGTCTGCGGCGCCGGCTCGACCCGCCCCCGCATCGCTCCGAAATCCACCCTGACCTGGGACTCGTCCGGCCGCGGGCTGGCCCTGGTCGCCGCGCTCTCCGCCGCCTGGGGCACCCACGGCGACACCTCCTCGCGAACCGTCTGGTTCGCCCTCGACCGCACCGCCGCGGTCGCCGCCTGACCCGAACGCCTGATCCGAACCGAGAGGAAACGGGTGAACCCCCATGCCGTCCAGCTCATCGACGCCCCCGGCCGGCTTCCCGGCAACGTCCCCGACCGCGTCCCGGACCACCGACCGGCTGCGCGCCGTCACCTCCCGCCCGCGCGGACGCCGCTTCGCCCCGGCCGGAGCCCGGCACCGCGCCTACGCGACCGCCCCTCGCCCCGCCGCCGGCCCCGCCCCGGGCCCGCGCACCGGCCCGTCCCCGCACGCCCCCGCCTCCTACCGGGCCGACACCGGCTCCCTCCCGCCGTGGATGCGCCGCACCATGGAGGAACTCGCCCCGGACCGCGCCCCCGCTCCCCCAGCACGGCACCACCGCGCCCGCCCCGCGCCCCACCCGCACCCGGCCGCCCGGCAGCGGCTCCCGGCTCCCCTCTCCCCCGCCGCCTTCGCGGTCCTCTGCGCCGCCGTCCTCACCGCCTACGCCATCGGCCTGCTCGCCTGACTCCCCAGGGAGAACACTCTGTACCTGTTCCGCCGCTCTGTGCCGCTGTACTCTCCGGGCATGGCCGGTCCTCAGGCCGGGCCTCCGCACCCGAGGCGGCCGCGATCGTCGGGATCGAAGAGCCGCCGCGCACTCCCGGTCGACCCGGCATGGGCGTCGGCGACGCGTTCACGGCTCTCCGTCAACCCTTGTGCTTCGGATTCCGAAACAGTAGCGTCGCACATCGCAACAGCGCTTCGGAATTCGAAGCACTCATCCCGGTACTGGAGGTTCCATGCCCAAGGGCTACTGGGTCAGCGTCTACCCGACCATCGAGCACCCCGAGACGCTTGGTGTCTACAACGAACTGGCAGGTATAGCCGTCAAGGCCGCAGGCGGGCGGGTGCTCGCCGGCATCGGTGGCCGGGTCGACGCACACGAAGCCGGAATCGCCGAGCGCGTCGTCCTGATCGAGTTCGACAGCTTCGAACAGGCGGTCGCCGCACGCGCGAGCGCGGCCTACCAGAAGGCGCTGGCCGCACTCCCCGACGGCTTCGAGCGCGACTTCCGCATTGTCGAAGGCCTCAACTGACGATCGAAGCCGCGTCGGCGACGAACACGAAGCCGACCCGCCCCGGTGGCCGGCGGCGCAGCCGTTCCCACTGGTCATCGGTCAGATCTCCACGTCCTGTCACGTTCGACGATTGAAGCCTCCGGCCGGGTCCTGTTGCAGCACAACAGATTCGACCGGAGGCTTCCTCAATTCTCGAACACGGCTTAAGAGCCTCATGACGATCTTGTCGGAACCGCAGTGACGCCCCCTCCTGAAGCGGCTCGCCGATGACCTCACCCGACATCGGCATCACCTCGATGAGCGGCAAGACCCTGCTGTTCGCTCCGGACGGCGATGAGATAGGAGCCCCCTACCCTCACTGCCTTCGCAGCCCTGTGCGCCGCCGTCTTCACCACCTACGTCATCAACCTGCTCGCCTAGACGCCCTGCGCCGGGAGAAACTGTGGCCATGGTTTTCCCTCTCCCCCTGCATCCGAGAGTCGGTGCACCGCTCCAAGTGCCGAGAACGGCGGACTGCGGCAAGTGCGGCGGCTCCGGTGTGATCTGGTTCGACAAAGACGGCACCGGCCCTTGGAAGAAAGAGGCCGTGGCCTGCCCCGACTGCGGCGGAAGCGGAGTCCTCTGAATGGATCTGGGCAAGGCGCACGCCCGGCTGGTCGCCGGGATCGACACCACGCCCGAGATCCGCGGTGCGTTCGCCGCCCACCCCCGGCACCGGTTCATCCCGGATGTGATCTGGCCGGATCCGACCGGGCTCCCGCTCATCCGCTCGCAGAAACCCCATGCGTGGGCGAGAACCGTCTACACCGACGACGCGGTGACGACCCAGGCCAACGACGGCGGCGCGGGAACCGTCAACACCCCCACATCATCGTCGTCGGCGCCCCAGGTCATGGCCGACATGATCGAAGCGGCCGGCCTCGGGCCCGGCATGCGGGTGCTGGAGGTGGGCGCCGGGACCGGGTGGAACGCCGCCGTCCTCTGCGAACTCGTCGGCGCTCGCGGGCGGGTGACCACGGTGGAGGTCGACCCGGGCGTGGCCGAGCACGCCGAGCGGGCCCTCTCCGGCACCTCCGCCCGGGTGGTGACCGGGACACTGCACGATGCGCCCGGCTCCTACGACGCCGTCCTGGTGACGTGCTCGATGAACCGCATCCCCGCAGAGCTGGCGGGGTTCCTCGCCCCGGGCGCCGCGGCCGTGCTCCCGTGGTCGCCCGACCCGCAGTCGCACAGCACCCCCGTCGTCGCCGTGCGCGCCGAGGGCGACCGCCTGACCGGCGGGTTCGTGCGCGAAGGATCGTTCATGCGCTCCCGGGACCAGCGTCCCCCGGCGGAGCGGTTCCCCGGCCTCGGTGCCGCGCCCGACGCGGTGGGGACCTTCGAGGCCGCCTCGGACGAGGTGATCGACTCCGGGGCGATGACGCCTCTGATGCTCATGCTTCCGGGCGTGCGTATCGGGGTCGGCATGCGCCCCTTCGACGGATCCCCGCGCCGGATCGTCTACCTCGGCGCCCCGGACGGCTCATGGGCCTACCTGTGGCCCGACGGCGCACTGACGATGGGCGGCCCGACGGGGCTCGCGGACCGGTTCACCGCCGCCTACCGAACACTGGAGGGGGCCGGGTTCCCCGCCCTGACCGCCTTCCACTTGGACGCCGCCCCTGAGCACGGCTTGTACCGGGTCAGCGCCGAGGAGATCGGCGAGTGGGTGCACGAAGCGGATCGCCCTGCCTCTGGTTGAACCGTTCCGCGAACAGCACCAATGCCCCTGACGGATCAGCCGCCCGCCGAGCCGCACCACCAGCGCATCAGGGGGCGGGTGGGCCCGGCCGCCTGCGTGAAGTGAAGTGGCGGACGGTGGGGACGGAGCCGTCTCGGCCGCAGGCCGGACCGCTCCGAAGAAGCAGCCGCAGAACGCCATGTGCCGTTTTCCCCTCCCACCGGGGCGGACGGTGGGGATGGAGCCGTCGGCCGCAGAGCGGCGGTGCCGATGGCGGACCGCGCGCGGAGCGCGACGATAGGGGCCGTGCGGGGCCCGCCCCCGGTTCGCGGGGCGGGGGCGGGCGGTCCGGTCAGCCCATGTACGGGTAGCGCCAGTCGGTGGGCGGGACGAAGGTCTCCTTGATCGCGCGGGGGCTGGCCCAGCGGATGAGGTTGAAGACCGAGCCGGCCTTGTCGTTGGTGCCGGAGGCGCGAGCGCCGCCGAAGGGCTGCTGGCCGACGATGGAGCCGGTCGGCTTGTCGTTGACGTAGAAGTTCCCGGCGGAGAACCGCAGCGCCGCGTCGGCGGCGGCGACCGCGGCCCGGTCGCGGGCGATGACGGCGCCGGTCAGCGCGTACGGTGCGACGTCGGCCATCTGCGCCAGCACCTGCTCGTAGCGGTCGTCGTCGTAGACGTGCACCGCCAGGATCGGGCCGAAGTACTCGGTGCTGAACACCTCGTCCTCCGGGTCGTCGCACTCCAGCACGGTGGGGCGGACGAAGTAGCCGACCGAGTCGTCGGCGGTGCCGCCGGTGAGCACGGTGATGGAGTCGGTGGCCTTGGCCCGGCTCAGCGCCGCGCTGTTCTTGGCGAAGGCGCGGTCGTCGATCACCGCGCCCATGAAGGTGGACACGTCCCCGGTGACGTCGCCCATGGTCAGCGACTCGGTCTGGGAGAGCAGGTCGTCCCGGACCGCCGCCCACACGCTGCGCGGCACGTACGCGCGGGAGGCCGCGGAGCACTTCTGGCCCTGGTACTCGAAGGCGCCGCGGATCATCGCGGTGCGCAGCACCTCGGGGTCGGCCGAGGAGTGCGCGACGATGAAGTCCTTGCCGCCGGTCTCGCCGACGATCCGCGGGTAGGACCGGTAGTTGGCGATGTTCTCGCCGGCCGTCCGCCACAGGTGCTGGAAGGTCCGGGTGGAGCCGGTGAAGTGGATCCCGGCCAGGTCCGGCTGGGCCAGGGCGGTCTCGGAGACCGCCTCGCCGACGCCGGTGACCATGTTGATCACCCCGGGCGGCAGCCCCGCCTCCTCCAGCAGCCGCATCAGGTACCAGGCGGAGAAGGTCTGGGTGGGCGAGGGCTTCCACACCACGGTGTTGCCCATCAGCGCCGGGGCGGTGGGCAGGTTGCCGGCGATCGCGGTGAAGTTGAACGGGGTGATGGCCAGGACGAAGCCCTCCAGCGGGCGGAGCTCCTGGCGGTTCCACACCCCGCGGGCCGAGATCGGCTGCTCCTCGTGGAGCCGCCGGGCGAAGGAGACGTTGAACCGCCAGAAGTCGATCAGCTCGCAGGCGGCGTCGATCTCGGCCTGCTGCACCGACTTGGACTGGCCGAGCATGGTGGCGGCGTTCAGCGTCTGCCGCCACGGGCCGGCCAGCAGGTCGGCGGCGCGGAGCAGGACCGCGGCCCGCTCGTCGAACGGCATGGCCCGCCAGGCGGGCGCCGCGGCCCGCGCCGCCTCGATCGCGGCCATCACCTCGGCCGGGCGCGCCTCCGGCATCCGCCCCAGCACGTGCCCGTGCCGGTGCGGCTGCACCGCGGGGATGACCGCGCCGGTGCCCATCCGCTGCTCGCCGCCGATGGTCTGGGTCAGCTCGTGCTCCCGGCCGGCCAGCCGGGCGATCTCCGCCTCCACCTCGGCCCGCTCCGGAGAACCCGGCGCGTACCCGAGGTTCGGCTCGTTGACGGGATCGGGAACCCTGGTCACGGCATCCATCTCGTCGCCTTTCGGGAAGGTCGTTCGCGGGGTCTGTGCTGTCCCCCTACCCGACCCGCACCCCGAACATGACTCGGATCACATTCCGGCGGCCCCTCCTGCCCGCCCTCCCTCCCCGTCGATCTCGGCGCCGCCGCCGCCCCGAGTCCGGTCGAGACGGCGACGGCGCCGGGGAGGGCGCCGGCCGGGTCCTATTCGACGAGGTACTTGAGCTCCTGCACCGCGTACCACATGAGCTCGTGCTCGTCCTGGTGCCCGGCCTCGGGGTCGGCGGCCGCGGCGCCGATCGCGTCGGCCGCGTCGGCGTCGTCGACGTGCCCCGAGGCCAGCCGCTTCACCGGCACCGCGCCGCCGATCGCGACCGAGGCCGGGCCGGCCTGGTCCGGGGTGGCGACGACGACGGCGTCGGGGACGTCCGCGGCCAGCACCACCCGGCGGCGCGGGGCGGACGGGTCGGCGGCCAGCAGCCGCAGCGAGGCGTCGCCGGCCGCGAGCATCGCCTCGTACTCCAGCTCCTCGTCGTCGCCGCCGGTGGCGCGGAGCGCGTCGGTGACCGCGAAGGCGGCGAGCGGCTCTCCGCCCACCCGCCCTTCGGCGAGCACTGCGGCGAGGGCGGGCAGGGTGGTTGGCAGGTAGACGCGCATGGTCGGGTTCGTCCTCCGTCGGACCTCGGTTTACCCGTCGAGTCTGCCAAAGGCCGGGGGCCGCTCGGTGCGGCGCGCCCGGTCAGGAGGGGGCCGGGTCCAGCCGCAGTCCGCACGCCTCGGCCAGGCGCTCCCGGGTCTCCCCGGGGTCGCGGTGCAGGATGCCGGTCATGCCCAGTTCGGCGGCGGCCCGGACGTTGTGCTCCAGGTCGTCGATGAACACGCACTGCTCGGGGGGAAGCCCGGTGACCTCCAGGGCGTGCCGGAAGATCTCCGGCTCCGGTTTGCGCATGCCGACCTCGCCGGAGATGACCAGGGCGTCGAAGGCCTCGGCCAGCCGGGCCCGGGGGTAGCCGTTGCCCCAGGAGTTGGAGAGCAGGGTGGTGCGCACGCCCTGCCGGCGCGCCTCGCCGAGCACCCGGTACATCTCGTCGACCGGCTGGAACGCGGAGAACATCCGCTCGATCAGCCCTTCGGCGGGGACCGGGCCGCCGTCGACCAGGCGCAGCTCGGCGGCGAGGGACCGCTCGAACTCGGGGACGGAGATCTCGCCCCGCTCCAGGGCGTGGATGGCGTTGCCGGGGGCGCGGGCGTCGCCGATGCCGGCGAACCATTCGGCCATCACGGCGGCGTAGTGGTCGCGGTCGATCCGGTCGGCCGCCAGCCACGCGTCGATGGTCTCGGGCAGCGGCCCGGTGAGCACGCCGCCCCAGTCGCTGATGATGCCGCGGTGGACCTCGGGCATTGCACCGCCTCCTCGGCCTTCTCGCGGCGCCGGTCCGGGAGACCGGCGCAGGGGCGGAGTTCCTTCCCTCCGCGGAGGGGTTCCAACCCCCGGAGGGGCCGCCGGGAATTCCCACCAAGGAAGGGTACCGACTGGTCGGTCTAATTGGCATACTCGTGCCCATGGACTTCGGACTCAGCCCCAAGGCCCGCGACCACCTGGCCGACCTGCAGGAGTTCATGGACTCCCACGTCTACCCGGCCGAACCCGTCTACCGGAAGTGGCGGGCCGAGGCCGGCCCCGACAACCACGACCTCCCCCCGATCATGGAGGACCTCAAGGCCGAGGCCCGCCGGCGCGGCCTGTGGAACCTCTTCCTGCCCGACGTCGGCGGCCTCAGCGTCACCGAGTACGCCACGCTGGCCGAGGTCACCGGGCGCTCCCCGCTGGCCCCGCAGGCGCTGAACTGCTCCGCGCCGGACACCGGCAACATGGAGGTGCTGCACATGTTCGGCACCCCGGAGCAGAAGAAGCGCTGGCTGGAGCCGCTGCTGGACGGCGCCATCAGGTCCGCGTTCGCGATGACCGAGCCCGACGTGGCCTCCTCCGACGCCTCCAACATCGCCACCTCGATCGTCCGCGACGGCGACTCCTACGTGATCAACGGCCGCAAGTGGTGGATCAGCGGCGCCGCCGACCCGCGCTGCGAGGTCTTCATCCTGATGGGCAAGACCGACCCGGACGGCCCCGCGCACCGGCAGCAGTCGATGATCCTGGTCCCCCGGGACGCCCCCGGCGTGGAGATCGTCCGCGCCCTTCCGGTCTTCGGCTACCAGGACCAGGAGGGCCACTGCGAGATCACCTTCACCGACGTGCGGGTGCCCGCGGAGAACCTGATCGCCGGCGAGGGCGACGGCTTCATGATCGCCCAGGCCCGGCTCGGCCCCGGCCGGGTGCACCACTGCATGCGCGCCCTCGGCGTGGCCGAGCGCGCGCTGGAGCTGATGGTGCGCCGGGCGAACGAGCGGGTCGCGTTCGGCAGGCCGCTCGCCGAGCAGGGCGTGGTCCAGCAGCAGATCGCCGAGTCCCGGCTGGCCATCGAGCAGGCCCGGCTGCTGGTGCTCAAGACCGCCTGGCTGATCGACGCCAAGGGCGCCAAGGAGGCCCGCACCGAGATCGCCGCGATCAAGGTCGCCGCGCCGCGCGCCGCGATCGAGGTGATCGACCGCGCCATCCAGGTGCACGGCGGCGCCGGGGTGAGCGACGACTTCCCGCTGGCGCTGATGTACGCGCACGCCCGCGCCATGCGCATCTTCGACGGCCCGGACGAGGTCCACCTGCGCTCGATCGCCCGCCGGGAGATCAAGCGCCGGGGCTGACCGCCTCCCCCGGTGATCTTGGCGTTCCGGCCCTGTCAGAGCGCTCTGACAGGGCCGGAACGCCAAGATCACCGCAGGGGCGACGCGGGGCCGGCTCAGTAGCCGATGCCCGCGCCGAAGCCGTAGTCGGTTCCGGGGACGGCCACCGGGAGCCTCCCGGACGGGGCGACCTCGCCGGCGATGGCGCGGGCCGCTGCGGTCCGGGAGGCCTCCACCGCGGAGTAGACCGCGAGGTAGGCGTCGGACTCCAGCTCGGCGGCGTCGTAGGGGGTCCCCTGCGCGACCACGGCGACCGGGGTGGAGCCTGCGGCGGCCACGGCCTGCCGGTCCTCGGGGTCGACGCGGCCGCCGTCGGTGCCGACCACCACCAGGTCGGCCTCGGCGGGGGCGTCCACCACCTTCAGGCCGGCCTTCTCCAGGGCCTCCCCCAGCTCTTCGGCGCCCACCCCGGTGGCGGCGACGGCGGCGCCCTCCCCGACCGGCAGCGCTCCCCCGCCGTTGCGCAGCAGGGTGACGGAGGCGTCGGCGAGCCGCGCGGCGGCCGCGGTGTGCTCCGGGTCGTAGACCTTCTCGGCGGCCTGGTCCGCCGCGACCGGCTCCGCGCCGAACAGGCCGCGCTCCGCTTTGAGCTCCAGCACCCGCCGGACCGACTCGTCCAGCCGCTCCTCGCTGATCCGGCCCTCCTCCACGGCCGCCTTCACCGCGTCGAAGGCGGCGGCCGGATCCGGGGGCATGAGCAGCTGGTCCGCGCCGGCCTCGACGGCGCGCACCGCGACCTCGCCGTCGTCGTGGGTCTCCCGCACGCCCTCCATGTTGAGCGCATCGGTGGTGACGACGCCGTCGTAGCCCAGTTCACCGCGGAGGATCCCGTCGATCACCTCGGCGGAGAGGGTGGCGGGCTCGCCGGAGGGGTCCAGCTCGGGCATGACCACATGGGCGGTCATGATCATGTCCACCCCGGCCTCCACCGCCTCCCGGAACGGCGGAAGGTCGGTCTCCTCCCAGGCGGCGCGGTCCTTGTCGATCACCGGCAGGCCGGTGTGGCTGTCCACGTCCGTGTCGCCGTGGCCGGGGAAGTGCTTGACCACCGGCACCACGCCGCCCTCCTGGAACGCCTCGGCCTCGGCCACCGCCATCTCCCCGACCAGGGCGGGGTCGGAGCCGAACGAGCGGTTGCCGATGACCGGGTTGTTCGGGTCGGTGTTGACGTCGGCGACCGGGGCGTAGTCGAGGTTGACGCCGACCGCGGACAGCTGGGCGGCGGTGGCGGAGGCCAGCGAGCGGGCCTCATCGGGGTCGCGGGTGGCGCCGACCGCCATCGCGTCCGGGAAGCGCACCCCCGATTCCATCCGGGAGACCATCCCCTGCTCCTGGTCGATGCCGAGGAACAGCGGGATCCCGGCACCGCTGTCGGCCGCCAGGTCCTGCAGCCCGTTGGACATCTCGGGCACCCGGTCGACCTCGGCGAGGTTCTCCGGGAAGTAGATGAACCCGCCGGGGCGGTAGGCCTCGATCGCCTCGGCGTTCTCCTCGGCGGTCGTTCCCGCGGCGGTGAGCACCAGCAGCTGGCCGACCTTGTCCTCCAGCTCCATGCCCGCCATCGCCTCCTCGGCGGTGGCGGCGGCGTCCGGGCCCTCCCCGGCCCCGGCCCCGCCGGATCCGCCGGAGGAGCCGCCGCCTTCCTGTGCACAGGCTGTGGAGAGCAGCAGCAGGCCCGCGCCGAGCGGCGCGAGGAGGCGTCGAAGGGGCATCGTGTGTCGGACTCTCGGTTCGCAGGGCCGCACCGGCGGTGTGCGCCCGCGGGCGCACGGCCGGGACCGGCGCGGAACGGCCGGTCGCGCGGGACCGGGGACGCGCTCCCCGGACGCGGCGCCCACTGTAGCCGGAACCGCCCCCGCCGGGGGCGCCATCGGCGGCGGGGCGGCGGGCCGCTCCGCGGGCCCGGCCCGGAGCGGGCCCCGCCCTCGGCCCATCGGGCTCGGGCTCCGGACACGCACCGAGGCCGGGCGGCGATCGCCGCCGGAGAGGCCGGGCCGGGGCTGAAGCACAGCGGCCGCCCCGGCCCGGAGCGGGTCGGGGCGGCCGCCTCTGCGGTCCTACAGGCCCAGCTCGGCCAGGCCGGGCAGGGCGGTGCGGGCGGCCGCGCGGGCCTCCGCCGGGCCGCGGGCCTCCAGGGCGGCCTCGGCCGCCCCGCGGCACTGCTCCCGGGTGGCGCGGGCCAGCGCCGCGCGGACCATCGGCAGCGCGGTGGCGCCCATGGACAGCGTGGTCACGCCCATGCCGACCAGCACGCAGGCGAGCAGCGGGTCGGCGGCGGCCTCACCGCACACCCCGCACGGGCGCCCCGCCGCCTCCGCCGCGCGGGCGGTGGTCGCGACCAGCTCCAGCACCCCCGGCTGCCAGGAGTCCTGGAACCGGCCCAGCCCGCCCACCTCGCGGTCGGCGGCGCAGGTGTACTGGGTGAGGTCGTTGGTGCCGATGCTGAAGAACGCGGCGTCCCGGGCGAGGTGCCGGGCGCGCAGCGCCGCGGCGGGGACCTCGATCATGATCCCGGCCCGCTCGATCCCGGCCTCGGCCGCGCGGGCGGCGAACCACTCCGCGTCCTCGGCGTCGGTGACCATCGGCGCCATCACGCTGAGCTCGGCCGGGGCGCCCCGGGCCGCCTCGGCCAGCGCCGCCAGCTGGGAGGAGAGCATCTCCGGGTGCCGGTGCATCATGCGCAGCCCGCGCTCGCCGAGCGCCGGGTTGGGCTCCTCTCCCGGCGGCGGCAGGAACGCCAGCGGCTTGTCCGCACCGGCGTCCAGGGTGCGCACCACGACCTTGGCCCCGGGGCCGAACGCCTCCAGCGCGGCCCGGTAGGCCGCCACCTGCTCCTCGTGGCTCGGCGCGTCCCCGCGGTCCAGGAAGAGGAACTCGGTGCGGTACAGCCCGACGCCCTCGGCACCGTTGTCCACCGCGGCCGGCAGGTCCTTGGGACCGCCGATGTTGGCGAGCAGCGGGACCGGGTGGCCGTCGGCGGTGCGGCCGGGGCCGGAGCTCTGCTCGGCGGCGGCCCGCCGGGCGGCGTCGCGGGCCAGCGCCCGGTCCGCCTCGGCCGGGTCCGGGTCCGCGGCGACCTCCCCGGAGGAGCCGTCGACCAGCAGCATCGCCCCGTCGGCGATTTCATCGGCGCCCGGCCCGGCCACCACGGCGGGCAGGCCGAGCGAGCGGGCCAGGATCGCCGAGTGGCTGGTGGGGCCGCCCTCCCGGGTGACGAAGGCGAGCACCTTCGCCGGGTCCAGGGTGGCCGTGTCGGCCGGGGCGAGGTCCCGGGCGACCAGCACGAACGGCGTCTCGGACTCGGGGATGCCGGGTACCGGGACGCCCAGCAGCCGGGCGACGATGCGGTCCCGGACGTCGTCCAGGTCGGTGACCCGGGCGGCCATGTACTCCCCGGCCGAGGCGAGCATCTCCCGGTAGACCGCCATCGCGTCGGAGACCGCGCGGGCGGCGTCGGCGCCCTCGCGGACCCGGCGGGCGACGTCGTCGGCGAGCGACGGGTCGTTCGCCATCAGCGCCTGCGCGGAGAGCACCTCCTGGGCCTGGCCGCCGGCGCGGGCCCCGCGCTCGGTCAGCTCCCGGGCGGTCAGCTCCATCGCCTCGGCGGCGCGGGCGGCCTCCGCCTCGGCGTCGCCGGAGTGGCCCGCCTCCGGCGGCTCGGGGACCGAGCGCGCCAGCCGCAGCGCCGGCCCGTAGCCGACGCCGGGGCTGACCCCGACCCCCTTCAGCGTGTCAGCCATGGTCTCCCCCACTAGCCGGCGCCGGCGATCTCGGCCAGCCGGTCCAGGACCTCCTCGGCCCCGTCGCCCTCGACCCGGACCACGATCTCGTCGCCGTTCCGGACGTCCAGGCCCATCACCGCGAGGATGCTCTTGGCGGAGACGGGGGCACCGTCGCCCTTGGCGACCGTGGCCTCACCGGCGGCCTTGGCGGCGGCCTCGACGAACAGGGCCGCGGGGCGGGCGTGCAGCCCGACCTCGGACTCGACTTTGACGCGGCGCTCTGCCACAGCTCTCTCCTCTTCCCTTTGTTCAGGTCATTCGGGCGCGCGGCCGCTCGGGCCGATCCCGTCCCAGTCCACCTCGGTGAGGTGGTCGACGATCAGATCGGCCTTCTGCAGCACCGCGGGCACGTGCGTGGTGGTGATGGCGACGACGCTCATCCCGGCGCGCAGCCCGGCCTCCACCCCGGCCGGGGTGTCCTCGAAGACCGCGGTCCGCGCCGGGTCGGCGCCGAGCAGCCGGGCGCCGGCCAGGTAGCCCTCCGGGTCGGGCTTGCCCCGGCGCACGTCGGCGGCGGTGATCACCCCGGTGAACAGCTCTGCGACGCCGACCATGTGCAGCGCGGCGTGCGCCCATTCCGGTCCGGCCGAGGTGACCAGGGCGATCGGCACGCCCCGGGCGTGCAGGGCGCGGACGAACTCCGCCGACTCCGGCAGCGGCCGCACCGGCGGCAGGTCCGGCGCGGAGCCGATCTGCTGCAGCTCGCTGAGGAGCACGTCCCAGGAGACGCCGGGGAACAGGTTCGGGTCCTCGGCGATGACGTCCGGGCCGCGCCGGCCCATGAACCGGTGCAGGGTCGCCTCGTCGTAGGGCACGTTGTGCGCGTCGAGCAGCCTCGACCAGACCGCCATCGACCGCGGTTCGCTGTTGATCAGTGTCCCGTCCAGGTCGAACAGGGCCGCGCGGCCGCCGGCCATGGCGGCGCTCACCGCCAGCCGAACAGCGGGGCGCCGGAGGCGACCTCGCCGGAGGAGACGACGTCGGCCAGCGCCTCGGCGGAGGCGTCCAGCGCGACCACCGGGACCGCCGGGGAGCGGCCGCCCTTCTCCACCTCGGCGGGGTTCCAGCGGACCAGCGGAGCGCCGGCCTCCACCGCCGCGCCCTCCTCGGCCAGGGTCTCGAACCCCTCGCCCTTCAGGTCGACGGTGTCGATGCCCAGGTGGACCAGGACGCCCTTGCCGTCCGGGGTGGCGATGACGTAGGCGTGCGGGTGCAGCTTGACGATGGTCCCGGCGACCGGGGCCACCGCGGTCTGCGGCTCGCGCACCGGGTCGATCGCGGTCCCGGGGCCGACCATGCCCTGCGCGAAGACGGGGTCGGGGACCTGGGCCAGGCCGGTGGCCGTGCCCGGCACGGGAGAAAGCACAGAGAGCACGGGGATTACCTCCAGGTGGGGCGCGGACCAGGGCGGCGGCCCGCGCCGGCGGGCGGGTCTGTCAGTCCTCGAGGAGATCGTTGATGTCGTCGGTGAGCGAGTCGGCCTCCGGGCCGACGACCACCTGGACGACGTTGCCGGAGGAGAGCACCCCGTGGGCGCCGGCCGCCTTCAGCGCGGCCTCGTCCACCTTGGCGGGGTCCTTGACCTCGGTGCGCAGCCGGGTGATGCACGCCTCGATGTCGTCGATGTTGTCCGCGCCGCCGAGCCCTGCGACGATCGCGGCTGCCTTGTCGGCCATGTGGGTGTTCCTGCCTTCCCTTTCGGAGCGGGCGGACCGCCCTCCGCGCAGGAGGGGGCCGCCCGGTGAAGAAGCGTTGCGGGCCGCGCCGGTGGCCGGAGCCGTGCGGCGGGGCCCATGCCGAGCTTAGATCCACTCGGCGCCGTCGCCTACGAGGTCTGGGTGACCTTGCCCAGGCCGCGGGGGGCGTCGGGGTTGTACCCGAGGCGCCGGGCGAGCGTCTCGGTGAGCAGCTGGGCCGGGACGATCAGCGAGATCGGGGCGGCCCACTCCGGCAGGTCGGGGGCGGGGACCGACAGGTCGCAGGCGCCGGCCAGGGCCTGGCCGCCGCCGATGCCGAAGACCGGGGCGCCCGCGGCGGAGACCCGCTCGGCCAGGGCGACGGTGCCGGGCAGGGTCGGCCCGGAGTTCGCCGCGACCAGGATCGCCGGGGTGTCGGCGTCGACCACGGCGATCGGGCCGTGCAGCAGGTCGGCGTAGGAGAGGCCCATGGCGTGCAGGTAGCAGGCCTCCTTGAGCTTGAGCGCGGCCTCCAGCGCGGTGGAGAAGGCCATGCCTCGGCCGGAGATGACCGCGCCCTGCACCCCGGCCAGGCGCTCGGCGATCAGCTCGATCGGGCCCTGCGGGGCGGCGATCGCCTCGCCGATGGCGTCCGGGACCGCGCGCAGCACGCCGGCGTCCAGGTCGGCGCCGAGGCCCAGGGCGAGCACCGCGAGCGCGGCCAGCTGGGTGGTGTAGGTCTTGGTGGCGGGCACCGCGAGCTCGTTGCCGGCCCGGGTGACCAGGGCCAGGTCGGCTGCCTCGGTCAGCGGGGAGCCGGCGCCGTTGGTGATGCCGACGGTGCGGGCGCCGCACTCGGCCGCCCAGTTCATCGTGTCGACGATCTCCTCGGTCCGCCCGGACTGGGAGATGGCCACCGCGAGCACCCCGGACAGGTCCACCTTGGACCCGTAGGTGGTGGCGATGGACGGCGAGGCCAGCGTGGCCAGCCGGCCGGCGTGCGCCTGGAGCAGGTAGCTGCCGTAGACCGCGGCGTTGTCAGAGGAGCCGCGGGCGATGAAGAGCACCTGCCGGGTCTCCCGGCCGAGCTCGGCGAGCTCGGGGACCAGCGGCAGCAGCGCGTCCAGGGTACGGCGCAGTGCCTCGGGCTGCTCGGCGATCTCCGAGCGCATGACGCTCGTACTGGTGGTCATTGTCGATTCTTCCCATCCGCTCGGTGCCGCTGCCGGGTGTGTCGCCGCGGGGCCGGGCGACCGTGTCGACCTGCGGACTCAGGTCCGAAACGTCTTGGTTTCAATCTGCCCGAAAGGGAGATTCGCCAGACAACGGACACTGTACTCTGGTCTAGTCCGGCCTATACCAGTCATACCAGAGCGTCTAGAGAGCGAACAGGCGGTCGTCATGGAGATCGACCCGGCGAGCCCCGCCCCCAAATACGCCCAGCTCCGTGAGCTTCTGCTCGACTGGATCGTCGAGGCCGGTCTCGGGGTGGACGACCTGATCCCCTCCGAGCGCGAGCTCGGCCGGAAGTACGGGTTGTCCCGGATGACCGTCCGGCAGACCATCGACATCATGGTCTCCGAGGGCAAGCTGTACCGGGTGCCCGGAAAGGGCACCTTCGTATGCCGGCCCAAGATCGAGATGCCCCTGGCGCTCGCCTCGTTCACCGAGGATATGCGGGCCCGCGGGTTCGTCCCCGGATCCCGCGACCTGTCCCGCAGGAGCGCCCCCGCCAGCCCGCACACCGCCCGGATGCTCGACGTACCGCCGGGGACTCCGGTGCACCACATCGAGCGGCTGCGCACCGCGGACGGGGAGCCCATGGCGGTGGAGCGCACGATGCTCCCGCTGTCCCTGCTGCCCGGCCTGGAGCGGATCGCGCTCACCGGGCGCTCCCTGTACGAGGTCCTGGAAGAGGAGTTCGGAATCCTGCTCGACTCCGGAGAGCAGACCATCGAGGCCGGGCTGTGCGACCCGGCCGACGCCAAGCTGCTCGGGCTCGCCCCGGGCAGCCCGATCCTGTCCATGCAGCGCCGCAGCTTCAGCAACGGCGCCTGCGTGGAGGTCGCGCTCTCCGGCTACCGGGCCGACCGCTACCAGCTGCACTCGCGGCTGGACCCACGCCGTCCGGGGACGGCCTGAGCGCCGCCCCCGTGCCGCGACCGGCCGCCCGCACGCGGCCGGTTCCCGTCATAACTCACCGGTTAACGATTCAGGAGGACCAGTTGTGAGTTCCTCAGCAACCGCGGACAGCGGCGTCGGCGGCTCCTCGAAGGTGCTCGGCGTCCTGCAGCGCATCGGGCGCAGCCTGATGATGCCCATCGCGGTCCTGCCCGCCGCGGCGATCCTGCTCCGCCTGGGCCAGGGCGACATGCTCGGCAGCAACGGCGCCGAGCCGGGCGGTCTGGCCGACGTGCCCGGCATGCACTGGATGGCTCCGGTCGCCAGCATCATCGGCGCGGCCGGCGACTCGCTGTTCCAGGCGCTGCCGCTGCTGTTCGCGGTCGGCGTGGCGATCGGCTTCGCCAAGCGCGCCGACGGCTCCACCGCGCTGGCGGCCGTGGTCGGCTACATCGTCTTCGACCGCGTCACCAAGTACATGTTCTTCAACTTCGACCCCAGCGGCGAGATGAAGGAGGCGGTCACCGCCTTCGACGCCGGGGGCGCCGAGGTGATCAACTGGGGCGTGAAGAACCCGACCGACGTGCTCGGCGGCATCGCCATCGGCATCCTCGCCGCGGTGCTCTGGCAGCGCTACTACAAGATCAAGCTGCCCGCCTGGCTCGGCTTCTTCGGCGGCCGCCGGTTCGTGCCGATCGTCACCGCGGTCTCCGCGCTGCTGCTCGCCGTCGTCTTCGGGTTCGTCTGGCCGACCGTGGGCGGCTGGATCAACGACCTGGGCACCTGGATCGTCGCCTCCGGCCCGGTCGGCGCCGGCGTGTACGGCGTGGTCAACCGCCTGCTGCTGCCGTTCGGCCTGCACCACGTGGTCAACTCGGTGGTCTGGTTCGTCTTCGGCAGCTACACCGACCCGGCCACCGGCGACGTGTTCAACGGCGAGATCAACCGCTACCTGGCCGGCGACCCCACCGCGGGCGGCTTCCTCTCCGGCTTCTTCCCGGTGCTGATGTTCGGCCTGCCCGCCGCCGCCATCGCCATGTGGCGCGCCGCGCACCCCAGCCAGCGGGCCACCGTCGGCGGCATCATGATCTCCGCCGCGCTGACCGCGTTCGTCACCGGCATCACCGAGCCGATCGAGTTCGCCTTCATCTTCATCGCGCCGGTGCTGTTCGCCGTGCACGTGGTGCTGACCGGCATCTCGATGGCGGTCCTCAACGCGCTCGACGCGCACCTGGGCTTCGGGTTCTCCGCCGGCCTGATCGACATGGTGATCAACGCGTTCAAGTCCAACACCACCGGGCTGGTGTGGATCCTGCTCATGGGCGTGGTCTACTTCGCCATCTACTACCTGGTGTTCTACTTCCTGATCACCAAGATGAACCTGCCCACCCCGGGCCGCGAGCCGATCGAGGAGAAGGCCTCGATCGCCACCAACCCGGACCAGCCGGGCGGCTCCGCCCAGAGCCCGGCGCGGGGCGCCGAGGGCGGCAAGCAGGGCTAAGAGCCCGGCGCCCGGCCCCGAGGGGCCGCGGCGCACTGCAGAGAAGCGAGGGGTCCGCATCCGCGGGCCCCTCGCCGCTTTCCCGGGCCTCTCCCGACGATCTTGACGTCGCGGGCCCAGCAGAGCCCGGTGGTTTCCAGCGCCTGTTGCAACACCGCACACCGGAGGGCAGGAGGAAACCGGTCGGTCGGGCGCGGCGCCCCACGGAGCGAAGGTCAAGACGGGCGGCGAAGGCGGGAAGGGGCACCGGCCGGTCGGTCCGGCGCGGCACCCCACGGAGCGAAGGCTCAAGCAGGCAGCGACGGCGGGAGAGGGACCGGCCAGTCGGTCCGGCGCGGCACCCCACGGAGCGAAGGCTCATACCTGCGGCGACGGCAGCGGTGAGGGCATGGCGAAGGCGATCACCCGGGCGCGGCGCCCCACAGGGCGAAGGTTCAAGCGGGCAGCGAAGGCGGGAGGGGGACCGGCTGGTCGGTCGAGTGCGGCAGAGCGGGCAGAGGCGGGGTGGGGCGGGCCGGGATGGCGGGTTCGCCGTGCCCGCGTCGCCCCGGGCGCCGAGGCCGGCCACCCCGGAAACCATTGCACCTCCCCGACCTGGGTGAATACGTAGGGTGATGGCGGAGTGGGGCGCCCTGCACACCGCGAGAGCACCCCGGTGATTCCCGGGCGCACATCCCGGCCCGGAACAGGGCCCCAGGGCCCCGGATCGCCCTGCTCGGGCCAGTGATCGGGAGTTCGGGCCACCCGGAAAATCGGAAGGCAGGGGGCCGGAACCCGGGCAGGGGCGCCGCGGAGGCGGAATGCCGCTTTTGCCCTCCCACAAGGCCCCGCCTTGGCCACTCTGGGTAACCAGAGAGGAGGCGGCGAGGGCTTCGGGGCCTACTACTCGCTGGTAGATGTAATCGGGGTGCCGCGGAGGTGCGCAGGGCGCTCCCGCCCCCGCTCGACCCCCGCTGCGAACCGGGCATACAGGGATAAGGCCCCCGGTGGGCCCGGGCGGGCGGCCCGCCCGCACCCCCGCCCCGCGAGGCGCCGCACCCGGGCGAGGCCTGCGCCCCGCCCCTACCCCCGCCGTCGCCGCCCGTCTTGACCTTCGCTCCGTGAGGCGCCGCGCCCAACCGACCAGCCGGTCCCCTGCCGCCTTCGCCGCCCGCTTGAACCTGCGCTCCGCGAGGCGCCGCGCTCGGGTGAGGAGCCCGGCCCCGCCCCTTCCTTTGCCGTCGCTGCCGATTTGAGCCTTCGCTCCGCGGGGCGCCGCACCCGACCGACCAGCCGGTCCTCCTCCCGCCGTCGCCGCCTGCTTGAACCTCCGCTCCGCGAGGCGCCGCGGCCGGGCGACCACCCCCAGCCTCGTCCCCCTCCCGCCTTCGCCGCCCGCCTGAACCTGCACTCCGCGGGGCGCCGCGCCCGGTCGGGGCACCTCCCGTCCCTCGCCCCTCACCGAGTTCCTCGTTCTCCTCGTTGCAACGGCCACTTGACGACAAGCGCTCTGATGGGCCCGCAACGTCGAGATCATCGGGAGAAAAGCGGAAGGACCCCCGCCCGGTCGCGCCGGGCGGGGGTCCTTCGGTGTGCCGGTGGGCCGCTCAGGCCCCGGGCCCTACTTGTTCTTCGGATCCCCGTGGCACTTCTTGAACTTCTTGCCCGACCCACAGGGGCAGGGCGCGTTCCGCGGGGTGCCCTCGTAGGAGTCGGAGACGGTCTCGGTGCGCTTGGTGACGCCGCCGTCCTCGGAGGGCGCGGAGTACTGCAGGCGGCCCGGGGAGCGCGGCTCCTCCAGCCCGGGGACGACGACGTCCTCCTCGGAGACGCCCTCCTTCTCCGCGGGCTCCTCCGCCTTCTCCTCCGCCTTCTCCTCCTCGGCGGCCTCCTCGGCGGCCTCCTCGGCCTCCGCGGACTCCTCCTCGGTCGCGGTCGCGGTCGTGGCGGCCACCGCGGCGCCGTTGGCGGCGGCCGCGGCCGCCGCCGACGCGGCGCTCACCGTGGTCTTCTGCTTGACCTGGACCTCGACGTTGAACAGGTAGCGGACCGAGTCCTCCTTGATGGCCTCCAGCATCTCCTGGAACATGTCGTAGCCCTCGCGCTGATACTCGATCAGCGGGTTGCGCTGCGCCATCGCCCGCAGGCCGATGCCCTCCTGGAGGTAGTCCATCTCGTACAGGTGCTCGCGCCACTTGCGGTCCATCACCTGCAGCACCACGCGGCGCTCGACCTCGCGGACGGCCTCGGAGCCCAGCTCCTCCTCGCGGCGCTCGTAGGCCTCGTGCGCGTCCTCGCAGACGCGGGCGGAGATGAGGTCCGGGGTGAGCGAGCCGAGGCCGCCGTTCTCGTCGATGAACTCGTCGACGGTGAAGCTGACCGGGTAGACCTGCTTGAACGCGGTCCACAGCTTGTCCAGGTCCCAGTCGGAGGCGTCGCCCTCGGCGGTGGCCGAGCGGACGTAGCCGTCCAGCACGTCGTCGATCATGCCGGCGATCTGCTCCTGGAGGTCCGCGCCCTCCAGGACCTTGCGGCGCTCGGCGTAGATCACCTTGCGCTGCCGGTTGAGCACCTCGTCGTACTTGAGGACGTTCTTGCGGATCTCGAAGTTCTGCTGCTCGACCTGGCCCTGGGCGCTCTGGATCGCCTTGGTGACCACGCCCGACTCGATCGGCTGGTCGTCCGGGAAGTTGGTGCGCTCCATGATCATCTCGACCCGGGCGCTGTTGAACATGCGCATCAGGTCGTCGCGGAGCGAGAGGTAGAACCGGGACTTGCCGGGGTCGCCCTGCCGGCCGGAGCGGCCGCGCAGCTGGTTGTCGATCCGCCGGGACTCGTGCCGCTCGGTGCCCAGCACGTACAGGCCGCCGGCCTCGACGACCTCCTCGTGCTCGGTCTTCACGGCCTCCTCGGCCTTCTCCAGCGCCTCCGGCCAGGCCGCCTCGTACTCCTCCGGGGTGTCCAGCGGGTTCAGCCCGCGGGCCTGGAGCTCCTCGTCGGCCATGAACTCGGCGTTGCCGCCGAGCATGATGTCGGTGCCGCGGCCGGCCATGTTGGTGGCCACGGTGACCGCGCCGAGCCGGCCGGCCCGCGCGATGATCGCGGCCTCCCGGGCGTGGTTCTTCGCGTTCAGCACCTCGTGCGGGATGCCCTGGCGCTTGAGCATCTTGGAGAGCAGCTCGGACTTCTCCACGCTGGTGGTGCCGACCAGCACCGGCTGGCCTTCCTCGTGCCGCTCGGCGATGTCCTCGACGATCGCGTCGAACTTGCCTTCCTCGTTCTTGTAGACGAGGTCGCGGTCGTCCTTGCGGACCATCGGGCGGTTGGTCGGGATGGGGACCACGCCGATGCCGTAGGTCTGGTTGAACTCGGCCGCCTCGGTGGTGGCGGTACCGGTCATGCCGGCGAGCTTGTCGTAGAGCCGGAAGTAGTTCTGCAGGGTGACCTTGGCGAGAGTCTGGTTCTCGTCCTTGATCTTGACGCGCTCCTTGGCCTCGATGGCCTGGTGCATGCCCTCGTTGTAGCGGCGGCCCCGCAGCACGCGCCCGGTGAACTCGTCGACGATGAGCACCTCGCCGTCCTTGACGATGTACTCCTTGTCCTTCCGGTACAGCTCCTTGGCCTTGATCGAGTTGTTCAGGAAGGAGACCAGCGGGGTGTTCGCGGGCTCGTAGAGGTTCTCGATGCCCAGCTCGTCCTCGACCTTGGCGACACCGGACTCGTTGACGCCGATGGTCCGCTTCTTCTCGTCGACCTCGTAGTCGACCTCGCGGCGGAGCCGGGGGGCGATCTTGGCGAACACCTCGTACCAGCGCGAGTTCTGCTGCGCCGGGCCGCTGATGATCAGCGGGGTCCGGGCCTCGTCGATGAGGATGGAGTCCACCTCGTCGACGATGGCGAAGTTGTGGCCGCGCTGCACCAGGGCGTCCATCGACAGCGCCATGTTGTCGCGCAGGTAGTCGAAGCCGAACTCGTTGTTGGTGCCGTAGGTGACGTCCGCGGCGTAGGCGGCCCGGCGCGCCTCCGGGCGCATGTCCGGGCTGATCACCCCGACCTCCAGGCCGAGCAGGCGGTGGATCCGCCCCATGCTCTCGGCGTCGCGCCGGGCCAGGTAGTCGTTGGTGGTGACGACGTGCACGCCCTTGCCGGCCAGCGCGTTCAGGTAGACCGGGAGCGTGGAGGTCAGGGTCTTGCCCTCACCGGTCTTCATCTCGGCGATGTTGCCGAGGTGCAGGGCCGCACCGCCCATCAGCTGGACGTCGAAGTGGCGCTGGCCGAGGGTCAGCTGAGCGGCCCGGCGCACGGTCGCGAAGGCCTCGGGCAGGAGGTCGTCCAGCGACTCGCCGTCTTTGATCCGCTCGCGGTACTCGTCGGTCAGCTCGCGCAGCTCGGCCTCTTCGAGCTTCGCGAAGTCCTCCTCGATCGAGTTGATCTGATCCGTCAGCTTCTTGAGCCTGCGCAGGATCT
The DNA here is from genome assembly GCF_000341105.1 of Nocardiopsis potens DSM 45234. GTDB lineage: Bacteria > Actinomycetota > Actinomycetes > Streptosporangiales > Streptosporangiaceae > Nocardiopsis_A > Nocardiopsis_A potens. The sequence continues at coordinate 13,585 of NZ_ANBB01000035.1, read as the reverse complement.
TGCCTTCCCCCGCGCGGAGGACCTTGTCGAGTATGCCTGGCACTTGCTATGCGCTCCTCGCGATTCGGGGCCCGCGTCCGGAGGCGGGACGGAGTCCTTGACCCCCAGCATTCCATCCTAGGCGAGCCTATTGCCCCCTTGTGCTGCCCGCGCCCCTTGGCCGCGGCACCCCCGCGGAGCGCCCGTTTAGTGGCGCTCGGTCCGGAAATCCCGAATATGTGCAGGTCCGCACTTCTGCGGGCCGTCGGGGGGAGGAGCGCCGCCATGAGCGAGGTCCACGGGACCGGCTCGTCCGGAGGAATCGAATACTACATCCGCGGCTACCAGCACGAGGGCGGACGCTGGGCGCCGACCAACGACCACCGGGGGAGGCTGCTCTCCTGGATCGCGGTGGGCCTGATCCTGGTCGGGGCCGCCGCCGCGGGGCTGGGCATCGTGCTGGCCGCCTGGTGGATGATCATCGCCGGCGGCGTGCTGGCGATCGCCGGGGCGGTGCTCTGCGCGGTCGACGACATCTTCACCGACGTGGTCCTCGACGACCCGCGCCGGGAGTCGGAGGAGCCGCACACCACCCCGCTGCACCGGATCAAGAAGCGCGACCGGGAGATCGCCGAGGCGCGACTGCCCTGACCCGCACCGGGGGACGGGGTGCGGCGGCGCCGGAGGGGCCTCCGGCGCCGCCGCGCGTCGGCCGGGGACGGCGGGTGCGCCTAGTCGACCAGGCGGAGGACGCCGTAGTTGAAGCCCTTGCGGCGGTAGACGACGCTCGGCAGGTCCTTCTCCTCGTCGTGGAAGAGGTAGAAGTCGTGTCCGACGAGTTCCATCTCCATGAGGGCCTGGTCGATGCTCATCGGCTTGGCCGAGTGGAACTTCTCCCGCACGACCACCGGGGCGTCGCCCTGGGTGTCCAGCTCGACGAACTCGTCGGAGAACCGGCCGTCGACCTCGCCGCCGTCGAACGGCTCCTCCTCCGCGGGCTGCGGGACCTGCACTTCGCCGAGCGCGACGTCGTTCCCGTTCAGTCCGGCCGTCGCGTCGGCCACCGAGACGGGGGTGCGGCCGCTCTTGCTCACCTTGCGCCGGTCGGCGAGCTTGCGCAGCCGCGACTCGATGCGGTCGATGGCCTGGTCGAGGGCTCCGTAGCGGTCGTCGCCGGAGGCCTCGCTCCGGATGACCGGCCCGGTGGAGTGGATCGTGAGCTCGATGCGCTCGCTCTGCGAAGCCTGGCGCGGGTTGCGCTCCCGGGACACCTCCACGTCGATGGTCATGCCCTTTTTCTCCCACTTGGAGAGCTTGTTCAGCTTGTTCTCGACGTGCTGCCGGAACTTCTCGCTGATGTCGGTGCGCCGCCCCTTGACGATGATGTCCACAAGACCCCCTTCATCGCTCAGCCGCCGCCCCGCGGCGGCCAGGCCGTACGTGCCGCCCCCCGCGGGTGCGGAGGGCCTCGCTACCGGGTCCTCCTCTCGGCCGCCCGCGCCCCGGGCGGCTCGTTTCGCCAACCGTATACCCATGAGACGCCGCCTGATCACCCGCTCTCCAGGTGACGTTCGACCAGTTCAGAGGGTGAAACCGGACACTCTCGGCGGCCCGGTGCGGCGCATGGGCGCCCGCGGCGGGGCGCACTGAACGCAATTGGCATGCCACCCGCCCGGCCGACCTGGTCTTCGTCCCCACATCCGCCTGCCGAGGGGTTCGCCGCTTCGTATGCGACTACTGCCCTTCTCCCGCTCACGAGGGACATCGGGACCCTGTGCGGGGCAGGACTTACCTCTAAGGCGCACCGTGATCGGTCGACGAAAAGTCGCCTTACGTGGGCCGTTTCGCCTGCGCCTGGCATCGGCTTGCCGGAACTCCGCCTCACCTGGCGGCGGGGCGGCGACTCCGGCGCAACCACGGACCCGGGCGGGTGCCATGTCCGAAACGCTAACCCCTTATCCCTCGCTTGTCAGGTGCGGGCCGCTCCCCACCTACCCGATCCGGGCGCTCAAGGGCCGGTGGAGCGGTATCGGCGGGTCTTTTCCGCCCTGCGAGTAAAGGCTTCTTGACGCCGCGCGGCGCCCGCGCTCGACCAGCACGGCGGCGCCGTGCACGGACGCCCCCGCCGCGCGCAGCGCCCGGGCGGCCTCGGCCAGGGTGGCACCGGTGGTCAGCACGTCGTCGACGAGGAGCACCCGGCGGGCCCCGGCGCGGGCGAGCCGGCCCGGCCGCGCGGCCAGCGCCCCGCGCAGGTTGCCGTACCGCTCGGCGCGCCCCAGGCCGACCTGGTCGGCGACGGCGCGCACCTGGCGCAGCGCGGGCACCGCCCGCACCGGCCGCGCCGGGGCGTCGAGCAGCCCGGCGGCGCGCCGCGCCAGCAGGGCGACCGGGTCGTAGCCGCGGCGCCGCACCCCGCCCGGCCGGGCCGGGACCGGGACCAGCAGCAGCGGCCCCGCGCGCGGTGCGGCCGCCCGGGCCGCGCCGGCCAGCCGGGCGGCCAGCGGCCCGGCCAGCGAGCGGATCCGCCGGTGCTTGTAGGCGAGCAGCAGCGCGCGGTCCGCCCCGGTGTAGCGGCCCGCGGCCCAGGCGGGCGGGCAGCCCTCCCGGGCGGCGCACCGGTGCGGCCGCGGGGCCAGGGCGTCGGCGCACTCGGCGCACACCCGGCCGCCGGGCGCACCGCAGCCGGCGCAGCACTCGCCGAGCAGCAGCGCGGTGAGCGCCGCGGTGAAGGAAGGGGCCGGAGTCGGCCCTGGGGACGGTGGGGGAAGCGGGGCGAACGGTGCCATGTCCCCAGGCTGCCCGGTTCGGACCGGGCGGAGAAGGGCGGTCTCCCCGGCTGTGGACGGAGCGCACCGCGCCGGCCGGAGCGCCCTCGGCCGGGGCCGGGCGCGGGTGCGATCGCGTCCGCGGAGCCGGCGCGGTCGGGCCCGTTCGCCCAGGGCCCGCCGTCCCCACTGGGTCGGCGGACCGGGCGGAGGCCCCATCGCCCCGGGGCGGACAGGCCGGCCGCGCCCGGCCGCAGAACGGTCTTCCACAGGACGGTCGTCCACAGCCCGGCTCGTCCACAGGCCGCGGAATCGGGGTGGCCGGCCGGGCGGGCCGCCGAGCAGCCTGGGGGCATGCTCTTCTTCCCGTTCTCCCCCGTCCCGCCGCTCCGCTCCGTGCTCCGCGGTCTCCTCCGGAACGCCCTGTCCGGGCCGTGCCGCCTCCGGCTGCGGCCCCGGTCAGCCCGGGAAGACCGGGTCGGTGCCGTCGGTGGCGCGCTGCCAGAGCACCCGGTCGCTGGTGAGCCAGAGCTGGTCGTCGTCGCCGCCGGCGATCAGCGGGCGCTCCGGCGCGGCGGCGATGGTCTCCGCCGAGGTGATGGTGCCGACGCTGGTCGGGTCGGTGGCCCCGTCCAGCGGCACCAGGTAGCCGCGCATCGCGCCGTTCTTCTCGCCGAGCACGGCGAGCTGGTCGCCGCCGCGCCAGGCCGCGTCGGAGACCGAGCCGACGTCGGAGGCGAGCTCCATGAACCCGCCCAGCGCGACGCCGCCGGCGTCCTCGGCCACCACCCGGCCGACCCAGAGCCGGCCCTCGGGGTCGCCGTCGGCGGTGACCACCGCGGCCCGGGTGCCGTCCCGGGACAGCCGCAACTGCACCACCTCCCGCTTCTTCAGCGCGGGGGCGTCCACCCGGACCGGATCGGCGCCGCCGCGCAGCATCCACAGCCGGGACCCGGGGTCGTCGCCGTCGGAGGTGTCCTCGGCGACCCACAGGTTGCCGTAGCCGTCCCAGGAGAGCGCGGTGTACTCGCCGCCCTCCAGCACGGTGCGCACCTCGTCGGAGCCGTCCTCGGTCAGCAGCACCTCGCCGCCGTCGGCGGAGACCGCGGCGAAGCGCTCCTCGTTCAGCGAGACCGCGTAGTGCGCCGGGCCGCCGGCGCCGAACGAGACGTCGGCCTGCTCGACCTGGTCGACGTCCTCGTCCCCGCCGCCGCTCAGGCTCCACAGCCGCCCGTCCCGGACGAAGTAGGCGTTGAGCTCGCCGGTGACCCCGGAGGGGTTGACCGCCTTCCAGTAGTCGGTGTCGGTCTGCAGGTTCTCGTCCTCGTCCCGGGGGATGCGCACCTCGTCGTCGCCGAAGCGGAGCACCACCTCCTGGACCTCGGGCAGCTGCTTGAGGGTCCAGCCGAGCTGCGCCTCCATGCCGAACCGGGCCTGGTTGCCCGGGGTCTCGCCGTCCAGGCTGACCACCACCCGGCCCGCGTCGAAGGCCACGTCGGCGGTGGAGTCGGCCGGGAAGGAGGAGCGCACGGCCGGCTCCAGCCACTCGGTCGGCCCGGCGACCAGCTTCTTGGCCAGCCTGGTGGCGACCTCGTCCGAGGTGACCGGGAGGAACACCGGGTCCGGCACGAGCGTGCTGGAGTCGGCGTTGAAGTAGTACAGGTTGAGCGGCCGGTAGACCCGGTCCACGTCGGCCCGGGAGAGCAGCAGCCGGTCGGGCAGCTCGGTGATCCGCCACTCCCCGTCGGCGTCCCGCCGCAGCTCGAAGGTGACGTCGATGATCTCGGAGCCGTCCGCCGGGACGTACTGCCCGTCGGCCCGGATCATCGCCGCCTCGGGGGTGCGCATCCGGACCGTGGCCGCGGTGTCGTCGGCGGAGGTCTCCACGTCCAGCGAGACGGCGTCCATGTTCTCGTAGACCAGTGCCGAGTCGTCGGGGGACCACTCCGCCCGGGTCTCCGGGAGCAGGAACCGGCGGGCCGCCGCGTGGTTCTCCTCGAAGCTGGCCATGTCCTTGAGGAAGCCCTTGATCAGGCCCTCCTCGCCGACGCCGGGCTGCGGGCCGACCGGCAGCATGCGCACGTACCCCTCGTAGGGGTCGGGCGACTCGCCGACCCGGTCGGCCTCCACGATGGGGCCGCCGGTGGGCACGGTGGCGCACCCCGCCGCCAGCAGGACGGCCGCGATCCCGCCCGCGGCCGCGGCCCGTCCGCCTCTGAGGCTCATCGGCCCTCCCCCGTCACCGCGGGCCGCCCCTGCTCCGCGTCGGCCGCCGGCGCGCCGGCCGGGCGCGCCCGGCCCATCGGCTTCTCCGGCGGGACCAGCGGCAGCGGCGAACCGCGCAGCTCCTGCCCGGACTTGCGCGGCAGGGAGAGCCGGAACTGCGATCCGGCGCCCGGCTCGCCCCAGGCCTGCAGCCAGCCGCCGTGCAGCTGGGCGTCCTCCTTGGCGATGGAGAGCCCGAGGCCGGTGCCGCCGGTGGTCCGGGCCCGCGCCGGGTCGGCCCGCCAGAAGCGGTCGAAGCACAGGTGCTCCTCTCCCTCCTTGAGGCCGACGCCGAAGTCGCGGACGGCCACCGCGACCGCGTCCCGGTCCCCGGCGACCGTGACGATCACGTCCTTGCCCTCGCTGTGCTCGATCGCGTTCACCACGAGGTTGTTCAGGATGCGGTTGATCCGGCGGGTGTCGAACTCCGCGACGCACGGCTCGGCGGGCAGCCGGAGCACCACCTTGATGCCGCGCTTCTCGGCGATCTGCTCGGAGTCGCCGACCGCCTTGAGCACCGCGTCGCGGACGTCTGCGGGCTCCACCGCGAGGGTCGCGGCGCCGGCGTCGTGCCTGCTGATCTCCAGCAGGTCCGCCAGGAGCTCCTCGAACCGCTCCAGCTGCCCCTGGAGCAGCTCCACCGAGCGGGCCATGGTGGGGTCGAGGTCGTCGCGCTCCTCGTACAGCAGGTCGCCGGCCATCCGGATGGTGGTGAGCGGGGTGCGCAGCTCGTGAGAGACGTCCGAGACGAACTGGCGCTGCGCCCGGGAGAGCTCCTCCAGCTCCTGGATCTTCTCCTGCAGGTTGCCGGCCATCTCGTTGAAGGAGACCGCGAGCCGGGCGAGGTCGTCGGCGCCGCGGACCTCCATCCGCTCGTTGAGCTCGCCCTCGGCGAGCCGCTCGGCGGAGCCCGCCGCCGCGCGCACCGGGCTGACCACCTGCCGGGTGACCATGTAGGCGATGACGCCGAGCACCAGGCAGAGCAGGGTCGCGACGAACACCAGGGTGTTCTGCACCAGGTCGAGGATGCCCTGCTCGTGGGTGAGCGGGAAGACGTAGTACAGCTCGTAGGCGTGCGACAGCGGCGCCCCGACCACCAGGCCGGGCTCGTCCGTGCCGCGCTCGCGCTGGATGGTGGTGTAGGTCCAGTAGGAGGAGTCGATGCCGTCGGCGGACTGCACCCGCTCGCGCAGCCGCTCCGGCACGGTGGTCTCGAGCACGCCCCCGGCCACCCAGCCGGACGAGCCGTCCACGCTGGGCAGGATCATCGCGTCGTGCCCGCTGGAGGAGGTGCCGCTGCCGCCGCTCAGCTCCTCGACGATGTCGTAGAGCTGCTTGTCCCGGTCGACCGCCTGCTCACCGTCCTGCAGCTCGCTGAGCGCGGTGCTCAGCCCGGCCGCGTGCTCGCGCAGGGCGGACTCGCGCTGGGCCTCCAGGAGCCCGCTGCGGATCTGCTGGACCAGGAAGAAGCCGAGCACCGCGGCGACCGCGACCGAGATGAGCAGGGTGGTGCTGACCACCCGGAGCTGCAGGGAGCCCCGCCAGCGCTGGTTCACCCCGCGGACCAGGGCGCGCGCCGCGCGCTGGGCGAACTGGTAGCCGACGAGCAGGCCGCCGCTGAGCCGCTGCCAGCGCGTCCGAGCGGCTTCCCCGGTCTCTCTCGGGGAAGCCGTCTCGGGCGGTACTGCCGCGGACTCTGCGTTCGGCACGGGAGGGTCCCGGTTTCCTCAGACCGTGCCGGCCTTGTAACCGACGCCGCGGACGGTCACCACGACCTCGGGGTGCTCGGGGTCCTTCTCGATCTTGGCGCGGAGCCGCTGGACGTGCACGTTGACCAGGCGGGTGTCGGCGGCGTGCCGGTAGCCCCAGACCTGCTCCAGCAGGACCTCGCGGGTGAACACCTGGCGGGGCTTGCGGGCCAGGGCGACCAGCAGGTCGAACTCCAGCGGGGTGAGGCTGATCTGCTCGCCGTCCCGGCGCACCGAGTGGCCGGCCACGTCGATGGTGATGTCGCCGATCTGCAGGACCTCGGGGGCGGGCTCCTCGGTGCGGCGCAGCCGGACCCGGAGCCGGGCCACCAGCTCCTTGGGCTTGAACGGCTTGACCACATAGTCGTCGGCGCCGGACTCCAGGCCCAGCACCACGTCGATGGTGTCGCCCTTGGCGGTGAGCATCACGATGGGCACGCCCGACTCGGCCCTGATCTGGCGGCAGACGTCGATGCCGTCGGTGCCGGGGAGCATCAGGTCCAGCAGGACGAGGTCGGGCTTGGCCTCGCGGAAGGCCTCCAGTGCCTTGTCGCCGTCGTGCACGAACGTCGGCTCGAAGCCTTCGCCCCTGAGCACGATGCCCAGCATCTCGGCGAGTGCGGGGTCGTCGTCGACGACCAGTACGCGTCCCTTCATCAATGCATCCGGCGCCCGGTCCCTCCCCCGATCCGGGGTGCGGCACCCGGCGCCTTCTCCTTTCTGGACACTCAAGCGGCGAACTGCGGTCACTTCTGCCGGGGTCCCTGGCGGGAGCCGTGCTCCCACCCCACCTTGCCATCTCCTCGCCGTTTCCGGCTGCGGTTCTCCCGGTCGCCCGCGGCGGGCGCCGCCCGGCCCCCGTCGTTACCGCGGCCGCCGCGCCCGGCCCGCGCCCTCAGGTACGCGCGACTTGGTCGGTAGACAACCGAAAGCATACAAAACGAACGAACGGATTCGCCGCCTCAAATCGGACTAAACCCCCAGGGGGCGGAGGGAACGGCCGCCGCTGCGCCGATCTGGCATAGCGTGGGTATCCCCACGCCTGGCGTACGGCACCGGCCCGCGGGACAACGGAGGATCAATGACGCATGAGGACGGCCGCGGCGCAGGCCGCCCCGAGGGCGGCGACCGCCCTGAGGAGGAGCGGCCGGCCGCGGGCGGCTGGGCCGCCCCCGGCGGCGGCGCACCGGGACCCGGTGCCCCCCGCCCCTCCTTCGCGCCTCCCGGCCAGGAGGCGCCCCAGGAGCCCCCCGCCGCGCAGGACCCCGCTTCCGGCGCTCCCGGCTGGGCCGCCCCCGGCGGCGCACCGGGCGGGGCACCGCGCCAGGAGGGCGCGCCGCAGTGGCAGGCCGCACCGCAGTGGCAGCAGCAGGCATGGGGGCCGCCGCCCCCGCCCCGGCCCGGCATCGTCTCGCTGCGGCCGCTGCTCCTCGGCGACATCCTCAACGGCGCCTTCGGCTACATCCGCGGCAACCCCAAGACGGTGCTCGGCCTGGCCGCGATGCTCAGCGCGGTGATCGCGCTGCTGCCCTCGTTCGGCATGGGCAGCCTGCTCAACGACATCGACCGGTTCGACGCCCAGGTGGCGTCGGGCGCCTCGCCCGGCGACGCGTTCCCCTTCTCCGGGGGGACCCTGGGGCTGCTGGCCGCCGGAATGCTGGTGCAGTTCGTCGGTGCGGCGGTGCTGTCCGGCGTGCTCGCCACGGTCATCGGCATGGCGGTACTGGGCCGCCGGCTGGGCATCCGGGAGGCGTTCGCCGCGGTCGCCCCGCGGATCGGCGCCGTGCTCGGGGTGGCCGGCCTGCTCGCGCTGCTCGGCGCGGCCTGGATGGCGCTCGCCGTCGGCGCGCTCTTCGGCGGGATCCTGATCATCGCGGCCTCCCCGGACTCCGCGCCGCTCGGCGTCGGCGCGATCCTCCTCGGCTGGACCGTCCTGGGCCTCCTCGCCGCCTGGATCTACGTGCGGACCTCCCTGGCCATGCCGGTCACCGTGCTGGAGCGGATCGGCCCCGGCCGGGCACTGGCCCGGTCCTGGCGGCTCACCCGGGGCTCCTGGTGGCGGGTGTTCCTCATCCTGCTGCTGACCACGCTGATCACCTCGATGGTGGCGCAGGTGGTCACCGTCCCGTTCTCGGTGGTCGGGGCGGTCGCCATGGTCCTGCTGGAGGGCACGGCCCTGGCCGCGATCCTCTACGGGGCCTCGATCTTCCTCGGCTCCGTGCTGGGCGGCGCGATCACCGCCCCCTTCGCCAGCGGCGTCACCGGGCTGCTCTACGTCGACCTGCGGATGCGCCGCGAGGGACTGGACCTGCGGCTGCAGGCCGCCGCGCAGGAGGGCCGGGAGATCGGCCCCGAGGTCTACCTGGCCGAACCCGCCCCGGGGGCCGCGGCGCCGGGAGGGCCGGCGTGATCCTCCCGCTCATCGCCTCGGCCGCCGAGGTCACCCGGGAGGAGGGCGCCCGCATCGCCGGCGAGGAGCTGTCCGACCCGGCCTACGCCGAGGCCGAACCGAGCCTGATCCAGCGGATCCTGGACGCGGTGCAGGATCTGCTCGCGGAGCTGCTGGACGGCGTCTCCGCCGGGGTCCCCGGCGGCTGGTGGACGCTGGGGCCGCTGCTGCTGGTGCTCGCCGCGGCCGCGGTGCTGCTGGTGCTGCGCGCCCGGCCCGCCCGCGCCGCCCGGATGCGCGGCGCCCTGTTCGACGCCGACGCCCCGATGACCGCCGCGGACCACCGGGCCGCCGCGGAGCGGCACGCCGCCCGCGGCGAGGACGCCGAGGCGGTCCGCGAGTTCCTCCGCGCCATCAGCCGCGACCTGGAGGAGCGCGCGGTGATCACCGCGCGGCCCGGCCGCACCGCCACCGAGCTCGCCGCGGACGCCGGCGCGGTGCTGCCCGAGCACGGCGCCGCCCTGGAGCGCGCCGCCGCCGTCTTCAACGCCTCCGCCTACGGCGGCGTGCGGCCCGGCGCCGAGGACACCGCCGCCCTGCGCGGCCTGGAGGCGGCGCTGCGCGCGGCCCGGCCCGCGGAGGCCGCCCGATGAGCGCCGCCGTCGCGCCGCCGCCCGCCGCACCGCCGACCGCCCCGCCCGGCCCCGCCGCGCTGCTCCGCCGGCACCGGGGGACGATCGCCTTCATCGCCGTGCTGGTACTGCTGGCGGTCCTGGCCTCGCTGGGCCAGCGGTCGGAGCGCAGCGGCCGGCTGGAACCGGAGAGCACCGCCCCCGAGGGGTCCCGCGCCCTGGTCAACGTGGTCCGCGACCGGGGCGGCGAGGTCACCGTGGTGCGCGGCAGCGGCGCCGCCGTGCAGGCCGCCGAGGCGGGCGCGCTGGTGGTGCTGCCCGCCTCGCACCGGCTCGGCCGCGCCGAACTGGACCGGCTCGCCGCCACCCCCGCCGACCTGCTGCTGGTGCAGCCCACCGGGCCCGCGCTGGAGTCCCTGGCCCCGGGCGTGCGGGTGGCCGGGCGCGCCGAGCCGGGCGCGCTCGAACCCGGGTGCGCGCTGCCCGGCGCCCGCGCCGCCGGCGCCGCCGACCTCGGCGGGGAGACCTACACCGGCGGTGATCCGGGCTGCTACCCGGCCGACGGCGGGTCCGCGCTGGTCCGCACCGAGCGCCCCGGAGATGCGGTGAGCACCGTGATCGGCACCCCGGCCCCGTTCACCAACGAGCGGCTGGGCCGGGAGGGCAACGCCGCGCTGCTGCTCAACCTGATCGGCGACCGCGACGTGGTGTGGTTCCTGCCCGACGTGCCGGTCGAGCAGGGCTCCAAGGACCTGGTGGACCTGGTGCCCCCGGCGGTGCGGCTGTCCGCGGTGCCGCTGGCCGCCGCGCTGCTGCTGCTCGCCTTCTGGCAGGGCAGGCGGCTCGGGCCGCTGGTCACCGAGCGGCTGCCGGTGGTGGTGCGCGCCGCGGAGACCACCGAGGGCCGGGCCCGGCTCTACGCCTCCCGCAGGGCGCGGGACCGGGCCGCGCTGGCGCTGCGCACCGGGGCCGCGGAGCGGCTCCGGACCCGGCTGGGGCTGGCCGCCGACGCGCCTCCGACCGAGGTGGCCGACGCCGCCGCCGTGCGCACCGGAGACGACCCGGGCCAGCTGCGGACCCTGCTGTACGGTGTGGCCGGGGACGGCTCCGACATCACCGACGACACCGCCCTGGTCCGGCTCGCCGCCGAGCTGGACCGGCTGGAGGAGCGGATACGGTGACCGCGCCCCTCCCTCCCGCCTCCCCGCACGCCCCGACCATGCCCGCCCGATTCACGGAGGTTCCCCGGTGACCGCCTTCAGCCCCGACCAGACGCCCTCCGCCGATCAGGCGCGGGAGGCGCTGGCCGCAGTGCGCACCGAGGTCGCCAAGGCCGTGGTGGGCCAGGACGAGACGGTGACCGGGCTGGTCGTGGCGCTGCTGTGCCGGGGGCACGTGCTGCTGGAGGGGGTGCCCGGCGTCGCCAAGACGCTGCTGGTGCGCTCCCTGGCGGCCGCGCTCGACCTGGACCACAAGCGCACCCAGTTCACCCCCGACCTGATGCCGGGCGACGTCACCGGGTCGCTGGTCTACGACGCGCGCACCGCGAAGTTCGAGTTCCACGAGGGGCCGGTCTTCACCAACCTGTTCCTCGCCGACGAGATCAACCGGACCCCGCCCAAGACGCAGGCGGCGCTGCTGGAGGCGATGGAGGAGCACCAGGTCAGCGTCGAGGGCTCCCCGATGCGGCTGCCCGACCCGTTCCTGGTCGCCGCGACGCAGAACCCGGTCGAGTACGAGGGCACCTACCCGCTGCCCGAGGCCCAGCTGGACCGGTTCCTGCTCAAGCTCATCGTGCCGCTGCCGCCGCGGGACGCCGAGATCGACGTGCTGGGCCGGCACGCCGCCGGGTTCGACCCGGGCGACCTGGAGGCCGCCGGGATCCGGCCGGTCGCCGGGCCCGCGGACCTGCGCGCCGCCCGGGCGGCCGCCGCCGAAGTGCGGGTCGCCCCGGAGGTGCTGGGCTACATCGTCGACCTGTGCCGGGCCACCCGGCAGTCCCCCTCGCTGCAGCTGGGCGCGTCGCCGCGCGGCGCCACCGCGCTGCTCCGCACCAGCCGCGCCTGGGCGTGGCTGTCCGGCCGCGACTACGTCACCCCTGACGACGTGAAGGCGCTGGCCAAGGGGACGCTCCGGCACCGGGTGGCGCTGCGCCCCGAGGCCGAGCTGGAGGGCGCCACCTCCGACGGCGTGCTGGACGGCGTGCTCGCCTCCGTCACGGTCCCGCGCTGACCGGAACCGGCCACAGGACCGACGGGATTCGGGGGAGGCACGGATGGCGATCACGGGACGGGCGGTCCTGGCGGCGTTCGCCGGGACGCTCGTAGTACTGGCGATCGGCTCCCTGGGCACCTGGACGGCCTGGGCGGTGGTGGGCGTCCTGGTGCTGCTGATGGCGGTGGACCTGGCGCTGGCGCCGAGCGCCCGCCGGGTCTCCTTCGAGCGGTCCGGGGAGACCGGCATCCGGCTGGGCGAGTCCGCCCGGGTGGAGCTGGTGGTGGCCAACCCGTCCGGCCGCAGGCTGCGCGGCGTGCTCCGGGACGCCTGGGCACCGAGCTCCGGTGCCCGCCCGGAGCGGCGGCCGCTGGAGGTGCCGGCCGGGGAGCGCCGCAGGCTGAGCACCGTGCTCACCCCGGTGCGCCGCGGCGACCACCGTGCGGCCGGGGTGACGGTGCGCAGCGTCGGACCGCTGGGCCTGGCCGCCCGGCAGGCCACGCACTCGGTGCCGTGGACCGTGCGGGTGCTGCCGCCGTTCCACAGCCGCCGCCACCTGCCGGGGAAGCTGGCCCGGCTGCGCGAGCTGGACGGCCGGCACAGCGCGCTGGTGCGCGGCCAGGGCAGCGAGTTCGACTCGCTGCGCGAGTACGTGCCCGGGGACGACGTCCGCTCCATCGACTGGCGGGCGACGGCCCGCCGGGACGGGGTGGTGGTGCGCACCTGGCGCCCGGAGCGGGACCGGCGCATCCTCATCGTGCTGGACACCGGCCGCACCTCGGCGGGGCGGGTCGGCGACACGCCCCGGCTGGACCACGCCATGGACGCCGCGCTGCTGCTGGCCGCACTGGCCGCGAAGGCGGGCGACCGGGTGGACCTGCTCGCCTTCGACCGCCGGGTGCGCACCCAGGTGCGCAGCACCGGGCGGGGCTCGGCGGTGCCCGCGATCGTGCAGGCGATGGCGCCGCTGGAGGCGGAGCTGGTCGAGTCGGACCAGGCCGGCCTGGTCGCCTCGATCCTGTCCGGCCAGGGCCGCGCCCGCCGGCTGGTGGTGCTGCTGACCGACCTGAACGCCTCCGCGGTGGAGGAGGGGCTGCTCCCGGTGCTGCCGGCGCTGACCTCCCGGCACCTGGTGATGGTCGCCGCGGTCGGGGACCCCGCGGTCACCGCGATGGCCGCGGAGCGCGGCGACGCCCCCGCCGTGCACCGCGCCGCCGCGGCCGCCCGGACCCTGGGCGAGCGCCGCCGCGTCACCGCCGAACTGCGCCGGCACGGCGTGGAGGTGGTCGACGCCGACCCGGAGCACATCGCCCCGGCCCTCGCCGACGCCTACATCGACCTCAAGGCCCAGGGACGGCTGTAGGGCCCGCCCCGCGCCGGTCCCCGCAGCTCCTGCCCGGGTACAGCGCCCCACAGAGTGAAGGTTCGAACAGGCGGCGACGGCGCAGGCAGGACCGAGGCGAAGGCCTCACCCGAGCGCGGCGCCCCACGGGGCGAGGGTTCAAGCGGGCGGCGAAGGTGGGGAGAGGCACCGGCCGGTCGGTCCGGTGCGGCGCCCCGCGAAGTACAGGTTCAAGCAGGCAGCGACGGCAG
>NZ_ANBB01000034.1 GCF_000341105.1 Nocardiopsis potens DSM 45234 | reverse complement strand
CGAGCCGTCCCGCCAGATTCCCTGGCCGGTCGCTCTTCCGCTAGAGGCGGCGCTTTCCGCTTTTTCGGGGCCAGCCCCTCGCCGTTGAGCTTATCAGAAGCTCTGGCTCGAGACCAACTCTCCCAGTTTACTCAGGAATTCCTACCCGTCAAGGACCGGTGAGGTTTTCCGGAGTGGTTCCCACCCTACAAGGCCGCCGCGAGTGCTCGCGCCATCCGTTGGAGTGGAGGTCGGCCGCTCCGCGGTGTGACCCGCTTCCGCCTGCCGATGACTCAACTCTACAGGCTCCCCGCAGTGCTTCGGACGCTTTCTCGGAAACCCCGGTGTGTCTCCCAGGCGTCCTGCGGGTTGCGGCCCCGTGTCCACCGGTCGTCCGGTGGATGTCCCACCCGATGCCAGAAGGCCCAGAGGGCCTCAGTGGGACTCACCGGGCCGGCGCCGCACGGGCGCCGGCCCGGTGGACCGTCAGACGGGTCCCCTGCGGGGCTGCTCCGCCGAGCCTGTTCCGCGGGTCCGCAGGTCCGCAGGTCCGCGGGTCTTCAGAGCTTCCCGATCAGAGCTTCCCGATCAGAGCTTCTCGATCGGGGCGAACTTGACCAGGAAGTCCTTCTCCCCGATGTCCGCGCCGAAGTCGATCCGGGCCTTGGTCTTGTCGCCGGCGCCGTCGACCAGCATCACCGTGCCCATGCCGAAGGAGTCGTGGGTGACCTTGTCCCCCGGGCTGAGCAGCGGGACGTCCTTGGCCGGGCGGCGCGCCGGCGGTTCGCGGCGCGGGCGCGGGGAGGACAGGCTCGACATCGAGGACTCCGCCCGGCGCCAGTCGACGAGGTCGCCCGGGACCTCGTCCAGGAAGCGCGACGGCGGGTTGTAGGACGGGGAGCCCCAGGCACTGCGCACCGCGGCCCGGCTCACGTACAGCCGCTCCTGGGCCCGGGTGATGCCGACGTAGGCGAGCCGGCGCTCCTCCTCCAGCTCGCGCTTGTCGCCGAGGGTCCGCATGTGCGGGAAGACCCCGTCCTCCATGCCGGTGAGGAAGACGACCGGGAATTCCAGCCCCTTGGCGGCGTGCAGGGTCATCAGGGTGACGACGCCGCCGCCCTCGTCCGCGTCCGGGATCTGGTCGGTGTCGGCGACCAGGGAGATCTGCTCCAGGAAGTCGACCAGGGTCGGCTCCCCGGGCCCGGTGTCCGGCTCCGCGCCGTCCCCGGTCTCCCCCTCCCCGGTCTCCTCGGCGTCCTCCGGGTAGAGCGGGCCGGAGAAGGTGTTCTCGAACTCCCGGGCGACGTCGACGAACTCCTCCAGGTTCTCCACCCGGCTCTCGTCCTGGATGTCCTTGGACGCGGTGAGTTCGGAGAGGTAGCCGGTGCGCTGCAGCACCGCCTCCACCAGCTCCGCCGGGGAGGAGGTCTCCACCATCCCGCGGAGCTCGTCCAGCAGGGCGTTGAACTCGCGGATCGCCTTCAGCGAGCGGGTGGCCAGCCCGGGCGCCTCGTCCGCGCGGGCCAGTGCGCGGGCGAAGGAGGTGCGCTCCCGAGCGGCGAACAGCTCGATGGTCTCCTCGGCCCGGTCGCCGATGCCGCGCTTGGGCACGTTGAGGATGCGGCGGAGGCTGACCGTGTCCTCGGGGTTGGCCAGCACCCGCAGGTAGGCCAGGATGTCGCGGATCTCCTTGCGCTCGTAGAAGCGGAGCCCGCCGACGATCTTGTAGGGCAGCCCGGTGCGGATGAAGACGTCCTCGAAGACCCGGGACTGCGCGTTGGTCCGGTAGAAGACGGCGACGTCGGAGGGCTTGGCGGCGCCCTCGTCGTTGAGGGTGTCGATCTCGCCGACGACGAACGCCGCCTCGTCGTGCTCGTTGTCGGCCACGTAGCCGGTGATCCGGGGGCCGGTGCCCTGGTCGGACCAGAGGTTCTTCTCCCGGCGGCCGTCGTTCCGCTCGATCACCGCGTTCGCGGCGTTCAGGATGGTCTGGGTGGAGCGGTAGTTCTGCTCCAGCAGGATGGTGCGGGCCTGCGGGTAGTCCCGCTCGAACTCCAGGATGTTGCGGATGCTGGCGCCGCGGAACGCGTAGATGGACTGGTCGGCGTCGCCCACCACGCACAGCTCGGGCGGCGGGGCGGCCCCCTCCGCGCCGGCGTCCCCGACGAGTTCGCGGATCAGCGCGTACTGGGCGTGGTTGGTGTCCTGGTACTCGTCGACCAGCAGGTGCCGGAACCGGCGCCGGTAGTGCTCGGCGACGTCGGGGAACATCTGCAGCAGGTTGACGGTGACCATGATGAGGTCGTCGAAGTCCATCGCGCCGGCCTCGTGCAGCCGCCGCTGGTAGAGCGCGTAGGCCTCGGCGAGCCGCTTCTCCTGCTCGGTCTGCGCCTGGTCGGCGTGGGTGTCGTAGTCGACCAGCTCGTTCTTGAGGTTGGAGACCTGGGCCGAGAACGACTTGGGCGGGAAGCGCTTGGGGTCGAGGTCGAGCTCCTTGCAGACCAGCTGCATCAGCCGCTTGGAGTCGGCGGAGTCGTAGATGGTGAAGTTGCTCGGGTAGCCCAGCCTGGTGGCCTCGCGGCGGAGGATCCGCACGCAGGCCGAGTGGAAGGTCATCACCCACATGGTGTTGGCGACCCGGGAGCCGAGCAGGCCCTCGATCCGCTCCTTCATCTCGGCCGCGGCCTTGTTGGTGAAGGTGATCGCGAGGACCTCGCCGGGGCGCACGCCGCGCTCGGCGAGCAGGTGGGCGATGCGGTGGGTGAGGACCCGGGTCTTGCCCGACCCCGCCCCCGCCACGATGAGCAGCGGGGAGCCGGAGTGCGTCACGGCTTCCCGCTGGGGGGCGTTCAGGCCTTCGAGGAGCGACTCTGCAGAGGACACCCGTCCAGCCTACGAGGGTTCCCGGGCTGCTTCCTCCCCGCTCCGGGAGGCCCGGCGGAATACCGTCGCCCGCCCGGCCGTCGAATAGGGTGGTCGATCGGGCATTTCGCCCCGACAGCCACGTTCCACCTGCGAACGGCCGCGCTCCGTCCGGAGCGCCCGCCGTCCCGAGAAACGATTGGGGGGCTCCCGTGCGCGTCTTCATCGACTGCGACCCGGGGATCGACGACGCCTTGGCGCTCGCCTACCTCACCGCCGACTCCGACGTCGAGCTGGTCGGCGTCGGCACCGTGTTCGGCAACAACAGCGTCGACATCACCACCGACAACGCGCTCCGGCTGCTGGAGCTGTACGGGCGCCCGGAGGTCCCGGTCGCGCGCGGGGCCGAGCGGCCGCTGGTGCAGGAGCCCAGCCTGGCCGAGTCGGTGCACGGCGCCAACGGCCTGGGCGACGTCGAGCTGCCCGCCCCGGCCGGCTCCCCGGTCGAGGAGTCCGCCGCCGAGCTGCTGGTCCGGCTGGCCCGGGAGAACCCGGGCGGGATCGACCTGCTCGCGGTCGGCCCGCTCACCAACATCGCCCTGGCCCTGGCGCTGGAGCCGCGGCTGCCGTCGCTGCTGCGCAAGGTCGTGGTGATGGGCGGCGCGGTGCAGGAGCCGGGCAACGTGACGCCGTGGGCCGAGGCGAACACCTCCAACGACCCGGAGGCGGCCGAGCGGGTGTTCGCCGCCGGGTTCGACCTGGACCTGGTGGCGCTGGACGTCACCATGAAGACGGTGGCGCCCGGGGAGTGGCTGGACGAGCTGAAGACCCTGGCCGGTGAGCGCGCCGGGAAGACCGCCGCGTTCCTGGACTTCTACTACGGCTGGTACAGCAGCGTGTTCGGGGTGCGGCAGAGCGCCATGCACGACCCGCTGGCCGCCGGGATCCTGCTGGACCGGTCGCTGGTCACCCGGTCGGTGGACCGCCCGGTCATGGTGGAGCTCAAGGGCGAGTACACCCGCGGCCTGACCATCGCCGACCTGCGCCCGTTCTCCACCGCCGAGGGGGCGGAGCGGCCGCTGGTCACCCTGGTGCAGGAGGTCGACGGCGACGCGTTCCTCAAGCGGATGATGGACGCGCTGCGCTAGCGGCGGCGCCGGACCCGATCGCGGCCCCTTCCCGGTTCCGGGGAGGGGCCGCGGTGCATCGGGGCGGGGCGCTCAGACGAGTTTGCGGGCGGTGGCCCAGCGGCTGAGCTCGTGCCGGTTGGAGAGCTGGAGCTTGCGGAGCACCGAGGAGACGTGCGTCTCCACCGTCTTCACCGAGATGAAGAGCTCCTTGGCGACCTCCTTGTAGGCGTAGCCGCGGGCGATCAGCCGGAGCACCTCGCGCTCGCGCTGGGTCAGCCGGTCCAGCTCGGGGTCCATCGGCGGGGCGTCGGTGGCGGAGAACGCGTCCAGTACGAAGCCGGCCAGGCGCGGGGAGAAGACCGCGTCGCCGTCGGCCACCCGGACGATGGCGTCGGCGAGCTCCTTGCCGGAGATGGTCTTGGTGACGTAGCCGCGGGCGCCGCCGCGGACCACGCCGATGACGTCCTCGGCGGCGTCCGACACCGACAGGGCCAGGAAGCGGATGTCGGGGTGCTTGGCCAGCACCCTGCGGAGCACCTCCACTCCGCCGCCGCCGGGCAGGTGCACGTCGAGCAGGACCAGGTCGGGGTGGTGCTCGGTGATGACCCGGACCGCCGCGTCGACGTCGCCGGCCTCGCCCACCACCTCGACCGCGTCGCCCAGTTCGCCGCGGACACCGCTGCGGAACAGCCGGTGGTCGTCCACGATCACGACGCGGGGGACCTCCGCGCCGTCGGCGAAGGTGCTCTTACCGTCTCCCACAGTGTCTCCCACACTGTGGACTGTACCCATCCGCGCGGCCCGGCCGGGAGCGGTGCCCTCATTCGGCCGCGGCGATCCGCGGCATCCGCAGCTGCACCTCGGTGCCCTCGCCCGGGGCGGTGCGGATCCGGGCGCTGCCGCCGTGCCGCTCCATCCGGCCGATGATGGAGCCGCGCACGCCCATCCGGTCCTCGGGGACGGCGTCCAGGTCGAAGCCGTCGCCGCGGTCCCGGACGAAGACGAGCACCTCGTCCGGTTCGACCTCGCCGAACACCGAGACGGTGTCGGTGCCGGCGTACTTGGAGGCGTTGACCATGGCCTCGCGGGCGGCGCGCAGCTCGGCGTGGACCGCGTCGTCCATCTCGCCGTCGCCGACGCAGACCACCTCGATCGGCACCCCGTGCTCCTCCTCCACCTCGGCGGCGACCCGCTCCAGGGCCGCCTTGACGGTGCTCTCCGCGTCGGCCGGGCGCTGGTAGAGCCAGCTGCGCAGGGCGCGCTCCTGCACCCGGGCCAGGCGCTGCACCTCGCGCGGGTCGGAGGCGCGGCGCTGGATGAGGGTGAGGGTGTGCAGCACCGAGTCGTGGATGTGCGCGGCGAGTTCGGCGCGCTCCTGGCTGCGGATGCGCTCGCGGCGCTCCCGGTCGCGCTCGCGGACCAGGCCGACGATCCAGGGGGCGGCGATGAGGCTGATCCCGGCGAGCATGGCCAGCGCGAAGGTGAGCCCGGCCCGGGCCTCGTGCAGCTGCTGCTGGAAGGCGAGGAAGCCGAAGACCCCGATGACGATGAGCATGATGCCGGCGCCCGCGCGCATCCAGCTCTTCCGGCTGCGGATCCCGGTGACCGAGACCCATTCGTCGCGCTGGGCCGGGTTGGCCTGCTGCCACAGGATGGCGGCGCCGATGGCGCCGAAGACCAGGAACCACAGCAGCGGGTCGAACAGGCCGCCGAAGATCAGGAAGAGGACGCCGAGGCCGGCGGCGAGGGCGAGGTAGCCGAGGAGCTGGCTGATGTCGCGGCCGCGGCGGCGGGAGGCGTCCTGCTCGTCCTCCCCGCTCTCCGCCTCGTTCTCGGCCGGGACGAGGAAGAACAGGGTGGCGTAGACGGCGATGCCGATGCCGCCGAAGGCGAGGGCGAGCAGGGCGAGCCGCGCCACCACCGGGTCGATGCCCAGGTGGCGGGCGAGGCCGGCGCCGACGCCGCCCAGCAGGCGGCCCTCGCGCGCCCGGTGCAGCCGGGGCTCCTCCTCGGCCGCCGTGGTCTCCGCCGCCATCGCGTCGCGCTCTCCGTTCCGTGGCCGGTGCTCGACTACCAGGATGCCGCGCGGTGGGACGGGGCGGCATCAGGGGCTCGCCCGGAGCGGGCCCGGAGCGGGGCGCGCCCGGCTCAGGGTGGGGTCAGGGTCGTCCCGGATGGGAAACGGTGCTGGTGGGCGCGACCATGGTGGCGTGGAGGAGACGTGGTGAGGACCGTGGACGAGGAGCCGGAGGCCGAGGAGCCGGAGGCCGGTGAGGGCACGCTGCGCCGCGACCGCGACGCGGGGGTGCTGACCGGTGTCTGCACCGGCCTGGGCCGCTACACCGGCACCGATCCGGTGGTGTGGCGGGTCGCCTTCGCGCTGACCGGACTGGCCGGCGGCGCGGGGGTGCTGCTCTATGTGGGCGCCTGGCTGACCATGCGGGACGCCGACGGCGGTCCGGCCATGTTCGAGCAGCTGCTGAACCGGAGCATCCCGCCGCGGGCGGTGCCGGCGCTGCTGGCCGTGGCGCTGGCCGCGCTGACCGCGCTGAGCCTGGTGGGCGGGTTCGGCTGGGGGACGCTGGTGCTGGCCACCCCGCTGATCCTGGGGCTGCTCTCGGCCCGCAACCGCGGCGTCAACCTGCAGCGGCTCTTCCGCGAGCTGCCGTCGCTGCTCAAGGCGCACCGGCCGCCGCCGGCCGCGCCGGCCCCGGAGCCGAAGCCGGCCTACTACAACCCGGCCCAGCCGTGGGCGCAGCCGCCCTCGGGGCCGATCGACCTGGCGGTGGTGGCCGGGCGGGGCGGCGCGGACGCGGGCGGCGGAGGCGCCCCGGAGCGGGGCGGAGAAGAGGACGGAGAGGACGAGCCGGGCGGGGACCGGTCGGACGGGGACGGCGAGCGGACCGGGCACGGCGGGTGCGGGGTGCCGCGCCCGCGGGCCGGCCGGTGGGCCCGGCGGCGCGACCGGGCCGAGCGGCGGGCCCGGCGCGACCGGGGCGTGCGGCTGCTCGCCTTCGCGTTCTGGGCGGCCGTCGCGGCGGCCGGGGTCGCGATGATCGCCACCGGCCGCTATTCGGCGGACACGCTGTTCGGCCCGGAGACCGGGCCGGTCTACCTGGGGAGCGTCGCGGTGATCATCGGTGCGGCCCTGCTCGTCGGAGCGTGGGCGGGCGACCCGCGCGGCCTGGTCGCCGCGGGCGTGCTGGCGGTGGCGCTGACCGCCGCCTCCTCCGCCACCGACCTGACCGGGCTGCGGTTCGGCAGGGCCGAATGGCATCCGCGGACCGCCGCGGACCTGGCTGGAGAGGAGTACCGGTTGACCGTGGGAACCGCTGATCTGGACCTGACCGGGATGGAGCTGGATCCCGGGGAGCGGGTGGACGTCGACGCCGACGTGCGCTTCGGGGCGCTGGACGTGTTCGTCCCGCCCCAGGCCCGAGTGGTGGTGAACGGCAGCGCGGCGGTGGGCGAGATCCGGGTGGGCGGGTGGATGCGCTCGGGGACCCGGCTGCAGGTGGCCAACACCTTCGAGCCGGAGGCCCCCGCGGGCGGCGGGAAGGGGGGCGGCGCGGAGCCGCCCACCCTGGTCGTCAACCTCACCTCGTACGCGGGCGATCTGGAGGTGCACCGTGTCGCGCCGTAGCACCGACTGGGGGTCGCTGATCGCCGGCCTGCTCTTCATCGGCCTGGGGGCCGCGTTCGTGGTGCGCGGCACCGGGGACTGGGGGTTCGACCTGGTCTGGGTGCTGCCGGTGCTGGCGATCGGGCTGGGGCTGGCGGGGATCGCGCGGGCCCTGGTGAAGTCGCGCGACCGGGACGCCCGGCGCGGGGGGTAGTGGTCCAGGTCACTTTGTTCTAGGTTGGTCGGTACTGTTCCGCGGCTACCCGCGCATCAGCGCTCCCCCGGTTGATCTCCAGATCCACGACCCGGGAGGTCTCGGTCCCATGCCCGACATCCGCGTATCCGTCGACGGCGTGCGCTACCACGACCAGGTCGAGGCGCGCCGCCTCCTCGTCCACTACCTGCGTGAGGACATCGGCAAGACCGGCACCCCGATCGGCTGCGACACCAGCAGCTGCGGTGCGTGCACCGTCCTCGTGGACGGGCTGTCCGTGAAGAGCTGCTCGGTCCTGGCCGCCCAGGCCGACGGCAGCGAGATCCGCACCGTCGAGGGCCTGGCCCGCGACGGGCGGTGGCACCCCCTGCAGCGGGCGTTCCACCGCAGGCACGCCCTGCAGTGCGGCTACTGCACGCCGGGCATGCTGATGGCCTCCATCGACCTGCTCCGGGACAACCCCGACCCGAGCGAGGACGAGGTCCGCGAGGGCCTGGAGGGCAACCTGTGCCGGTGCACCGGCTACGCCAACATCGTCGCGGCCGTGCTGGACGCCGCGGCGGAGATGCGCGGCGAGGCCGGGGTGCCCCGGCAGAGCGCGCGCGAGGAGGCGCCGACGGCGGCCGGCGCAACGCGGGGAGGTGCGGCATGACGAGCGCCCCGGAGGCCCCGGCCCGGCAGACCGGGCTGGCGCTGCCCCGCAAGGAGGACGCGCACCTGCTGACCGGCCGCACCGAGTGGACCGACAACATCGCGCACAGCGGCACCCTGCAGGTGGTGTTCCTGCGCAGCCCGATGGCGCACGCCCGGATCACCGGGATCGACGCCTCCCGGGCCGCGGAGATGCCCGGGGTGGTCGCGGTGCTCACCGGCGCGGACCTCGCCGGCGAGCAGGGCTCGCTGCCGTGCGCCTGGCCGGTCACCGACGACATCGTGCTGCCCGAGCACCCGCCGATGGCGGTGGACGAGGTCCGCTACGTCGGCGAGGCGGTGGCCTGCGTGGTCGCCCGGGACGCGGCGAGCGCCGTCGACGCCCTGGAGGAGATCGACGTCGACTACGAGCCGCTCCCGGCGGTGCTGGACATGGAGCGGGCCATCGCCCCCGGCGCCGACCTGGTGCACGCGGACAAGGGCACCAACACCTGCTACGTGTGGCCGTTCTCCTCGGGCGACGTGGACGCCGCGTTCTCCGGGGCCGACGTGGTGGTCACCCGCCGGTACCGGCAGCAGCGGCT